>NZ_JAASAE010000001.1 GCF_012726205.1 Rhodococcus sp. HNM0569
GTCGCCGAGACGGTCGACTTCGTCAAGAGCCGCCACCTGATCGCCGACACCCCGGTCACGCTCGGCCCGAACGACGCGGTGTCCGACGCACTCGCGCTCGTCGCCAAGCGTGCGCACGGTGCGGTCGTCGTCGTCGAGGACGGCCGCGCGGTCGGCATCGTCACCGAGGCGGGATGCGCGGACGTCGACCGGTTCACGCGACTGCGTGAGGTGATGGCCACCACCTTCGTCACCGCGCCCGTCGCCACCGCGCCGCGCGACGTGTTCGATCTACTCGACCACCAGCACGAGGACGTCGCGGTGCTCGTGCACGACGACGGCACGCTCGCGGGTGTGCTCACCCGCACGGGCGCGCTGCGCGCCGACATCTACCGGCCCGCCGTGGACTCGCGCGGGCGGCTGCGCGTCGCGGCCGCCGTCGGCGTCAACGGCGACGTCGCCGCCAAGGCGAAGGATCTCGTCGACGCGGGCGCGGACGTCCTCGTCCTCGACACCGCACACGGACACCAGCAGAAGATGATCGACGCACTGTCCGCCGTGCGCGCCCTCGATCTCGGCGTGCCGCTCGTGGCCGGCAATGTCGTGAGCGAGGCCGGCACGCGGGATCTGATCGCGGCGGGGGCCGACATCGTGAAGGTGGGCGTCGGACCGGGCGCGATGTGCACCACGCGCATGATGACCGGTGTCGGACGGCCGCAGTTCTCGGCGGTGCGCGAATGCGCCGCGATGGCACGCGATCTCGGTGCCCACGTGTGGGCCGACGGCGGTGTGCGGCATCCGCGGGACGTCGCGCTCGCGCTCGCGGCGGGCGCGTCGAACGTCATGATCGGCTCGTGGTTCGCCGGCACCTACGAGTCGCCGGGCGACCTGCTCGTCGACCAGGCCGGCAATGCGTACAAGGAAAGCTTCGGCATGGCGTCCAAGCGTGCGGTCGCGGCCCGCACGTCGACGAACACGGCATTCGACCGGGCCCGAAAGGCGCTGTTCGAGGAGGGCATCTCGAGCTCGCGGATGCGACTCGACCCGGAACGGCCCGGCGTCGAGGACCTGATCGACCACATCTGCTCGGGTGTGCGCAGCACGTGCACCTACGCCGGGGCGCGCACGATCGAGCAGTTGCACGAGCGCGCGGTGGTCGGGGTCCAGTCGGCGGCGGGCTTCGCGGAGGGAAGGCCGCTGCCCGCCGGCTGGTGACCCGCCGTGCGCACTCTGCGAGTCCCCGTACTCCCTTTTCGCGCACAGGAGTCGGCGACGACTCCGGATCCGGACATGCCGGGCACCGATCGCGGCCACCGGAGACCCGCCGGTAGCATGGACCGGTCACGCTCCCGCTTCTCGCACCGGTCCGGTCCGCGAGTCGAACGAAAGGAATCCGGTGCCCGCGGCACCCTCACTGCACACGCACGACGTGTCCCCCTCTCCTCGTCCCGTGTCGCCGGTGCCGCCGGTCGGCGCACCCGCATCGGACACGCCGCCCGACGCGAGCCCGGAGGGTTCCTCTACCGAGCCGGGTGACAAACCCGGCGGCCTCTTCTCGCGCCCTGTCCGCGCGGTCCCCCTGTCGCACCTGCATCGGGGGCGGTGACCTGTGGACATCGCACTCACCGTGTTCAGCCTCGTGCTGTTCGTCGCGCTCACCGCGGGCACCGCGCTGTTCGTCGCGGCCGAGTTCTCCCTCACCGCTCTCGAGCGCAGCACCGTCGACTCCCACGCCCGTGACGGCGACCGGCGCGCGCGACAGGTGCAGCGCGCGCATCACACGCTGTCGTTCCAACTGTCCGGGGCGCAGCTGGGCATCACCATCACGACGCTCGTCACCGGCTATCTCGCCGAGCCGGTCCTCGCGCGCTTCCTGTCACCGATCCTGTCCGCGCTCGGTGCCAGTGACCGCGTCTCGTCGACGACGTCCCTCGTCCTCGCGCTGATTCTCGCGACGTCGTTCTCGATGGTGTTCGGCGAACTCGTGCCGAAGAACCTCGCGATCGCACATCCCCTTGCGACGGCCCGGGCCACGGCCGGCCCGCTCGCGGCGTTCTCGCTCGTGCTGCGCTGGGCGATCCGCGGCCTCAACGGCTCGGCCAACCGGCTCGTGCGCCGGCTCGGTATCGAGCCGACCGACGAGCTGCGATCGGCCCGGTCGTTGCAGGAGATCGGTTCGCTGGTGAGCACGTCCGCGGAGGCGGGGGCGCTCGACGCCGGCACGGCGCTCCTGGTCAACCGGTCGCTGCGGTTCGGCGAGCGCACGGCGGAAGAGCTCATGACGCCGCGGGTCACGGTGGAGACGCTCGAGGCCACCGACACCGTCGCCGATCTCGTCGCGTGCGCGTCGCGCACCGGGTACTCGCGTTTCCCGGTGGTCGACGGCGATCTCGACGACACCCTCGGAGTCGTCCACATCAAGCACGCGTTCGCGGTGCCGGCAGGCGAACGGACGTCGACGACGGTGCGCACGATCGCGCAGAAGGTGCCGGTCGTGCCGTCGACTCTCGACGGCGACGCGCTCATGGAGCGCATCCGCGCGGACGGCATGCAGATGGCGCTCGTGGTCGACGAGTACGGCGGCACCGCGGGCATGGTCACGATGGAGGACCTGATCGAGGAGATCCTGGGCGACGTGCGCGACGAGCACGACGAGCCGGAGGTCGACGTACAGCGCGTGGGCATCAGCTGGTCGTGCTCGGGCCTGCTCCGCATCGACGAGGTCGCGGACGCGACGGGCTACAGCGCACCCGACGGCGACTACGACACGCTCGGTGGTCTCGTGCTCGCGAGCCTCGACCGCATCCCCGCCGAGGGTGATCAGGTCGAGTTGCCGGCGTCGGACGACTCGGGCAACTGGCGGGCGACGGTCACCCGCATGGACGGACGCCGCATCGACCGCGTGATCCTCACGCCGGTGCCTGCGGCGCCTGCGACGGACGACGGGGGCGACCGATGAACGACATGTACGGCGTGCTGCTCACCGTCGTCCTGCTGCTCGGCAACGCGTTCTTCGTCGGCGCCGAGTTCGCGCTCATCTCCGCCCGCCGCGACCGGCTCGAGACGCTCGTCGCGCAGGGTAAGAAGCGCGCCGCGACCGTCATCGACGCAGGCGAGCATTTGTCGCTCATGCTCGCCGGGTCGCAGCTGGGCATCACGATCTGCTCGATCCTGCTCGGCAAGGTCGCCGAGCCGGCCATCGCGCACCTGCTCGAGACGCCGCTCGACCTGGTCGGCCTGCCGCATTCGATGCTGCATCCCGTCGCATTCGTGGTCGCGATGTCGATCGTCGTGGTGCTGCACATCGTGCTCGGCGAGATGGTGCCGAAGAACATCGCCCTCGCGGGGCCCGAGCGCGCGGCGATGCTGTTGGTGCCGCCGCACCTGCTGTTCATCCGCCTCGCGCGCCCGCTCATCGCGTTCTACAACCTGTGCGCGAACTGGACGCTACGGCTGCTGCGGATCGAGCCGAAGGACGAACTCGAGGTCACCGTCTCGGCGGTCGAGTTGTCGGAGCTGATCGGTGAGTCGCACTCCGAGGGCCTGATGGACGAGGAGGAGCATCGGCGGCTGCGGCAGGCACTCGAGACGGCCGACCGCACCGTCGCGGAGGTCCGCATCCCCCTCGAGCGGATGCGCAGTGTCGCGGCGGGGCCGCGCGGCGGAACGACCCTCGGTGCCGTCGAGGAAGCGGTGGTCGAGACGGGGTACTCGCGCTATCCGGTACGCGCGGCCGACGGCGCGCTCACGGGCTACCTGCACCTGAAGGACGTGCTGGACCTCGTGGCCGACGCCGCTGCGGGTCCGGGCACGGTGATTCCCCGCGGCGACATCCGCCGGCTGCCCGCGGTGCCCGAGGCGACTCCCCTCGCGGGGGCACTCGCGGTACTGAGGCGGGCAGGCGCGCATCTCGGCGCGACGGTCGACGCGTCGGGCACCGTCACCGGGATCGTCGCGCTCGAGGATCTCGTCGAGGAGTACGTGGGCACCGTGCGGGACGGCACCCATCGTGTCGACGACGAGCGGCCGGGCGGCGGCCCGCGGTGACGGTGCCGGCCGAACGCGTGCTACCTCGTGAGCAGTGGCATGCGGCCCGCGCACGGCACGAGGAACGGGCCGACGAACTGACCGCCGCACACCGGGCTCGGCGGGCGGCAGGTGAGACGCACCCCGTCGAGGACTTCCTGTTCACCTACTACAGCTTCTCGCCCGGACAACTGCGCCGCTGGCACCCCGGTGTCGGGACGGCGCTCGACGACGCCGCCGAGTACCTCGAATTCTCGGGCTACGAGCGTGTGCACGACGGCGCCGACGCGGTGTCCGTCGGCGCCGCGATCCTGCGTAAGCGGCGGTCGACTGTCGCGTTCGTCGCGGACCTGCTGGCGGCGACGGCGGGGCGTCCGCCGCAGCTCGGGTGCTTCGGGTTGCACGAGTGGGCGATGGTGTACCGGGCGGGCACAGGCGTGCGGCACTCGTCCGTGCCGCTCCGCCTCGGCGACGCCGGCACCGACGCGGTCGTCGAGTCGATGCCGTTGCGGTGCACGCACTACGACGCCTTCCGCTTCTTCACTCCCGACGCCGCCCCGCGCAATCGCACCGAGCTCACCCGGGGCGCGCAGATCGACCACGAGCAGCCGGGCTGCCTGCACGCGGGCATGGACCTGTACAAGTGGAGCCACAAGCTGGTGCCGCTGATCGACTCGACGCTCGTGCTCGACTGTTTCGTGCATGCCCGCGACGCGCGCGAGCTCGACATGCGCGCGAGCCCGTACGACCTGCGCGCGTACGGCTACTCCCCCGTCCCGGTCGAGACCCCGGGGGGCCGCGCCGACTACGCGCGGGAGCAGCTCGCGCTCGCCGAACGCGGCGCAGTGCTCCGGGGCCGCCTGTCGGCGGAATGTCAGCGTGTACTCGCGTACGCCGCCTCGTCGCACTGATCGCGACGCAACACACCGCAGGCGAGGAGCGCCTGGCCCGCAAGGTAGGTCGCCATGACCGCGAGCCCGTGGCCGGTGAAGTCGAACCAGTCGGTGAACTCGCCGAGCGCGATCATCGCGTCGGACACCAGGAACAATGCACCGCCCCAGCCCGCGACGGCGTTCACGCCCGTCGCGAGAACCGCACTCGCGCCCAACACGATTCCGTACACGAGTGCCGGTGCCAGCAGGACACCGGCGCCGGGTGCGCACGCCGCCACGAGCGCCGCGACCGCGAGGACGTAGGCCGCGAGCGCCCCGCGACTGCGGTACGCGACGCTGTCCTGCCGGTACGGCACGAAGGCGACGACATACGCGATCTGGGCGAGGAGGAAGAACCCGATCATCACGAGGAAAGCCGCGTCCCCGCCCACGACGTCGGGTGCGCTGTCGCCGAGCCAGGACAGCGCGAGCGCCGCGAGCGTCGCCCGTACGAGCCGCGACCGGGGCGAGCCGGTGGCCGATGCCACCACCGCGGCGAGCGCGGGCATGAGCAGCCACTGCGAGCCGTCGGCGCAGCGCCGCGCGAGGGATCCGTCGTCGCTGCCGAGGGCCGCGACGTGCGCACCGAGATGCACGAGGGCCACTCCGACGAACGTGCCTGTCGCCGCGCGCGAGACACGCGTGCGGGTCACGGTCCGAACGATCTCGCGCCACATGCGCTCATGGTAGACACACACCCGTGCCGACCCACTCGCACTCCCTGACGGTCCCGGTCCGCCACGAGCCGACGCTCTTCGTGCGCGGGGACGGCCACGCGTGAACAGAATCCCCGTGCTGCTCGACGTCGACACCGGGATCGACGACTCGCTCGCGCTGCTGTATCTGCTCGGCTCGCCGGAGGCGCAGCCGGTCGGAATCGTCGCGACCGCGGGCAATGTGGCTGCCGCGCAGGTCGCGCGTAACACCGCCGCATGGCTCGGGCTGCTGCCACCCGAGCATTCCGCACGGCGGATCGAGGTCGCGGTGGGCGCGCGGACGCCGCTGTCGATTCCGCTGCGCACCACCGAGGACACGCACGGCCCGCAGGGAGTCGGGTACGCGCAACTTCCTCGGGGCGACGTCGCGGTCTCGCCTCGCGACGGCGTCGACCTGTGGATCGAGTCCGTCCGCGCGCGGCCGGGCCAGGTGACCGGCCTCGTGACGGGGCCGCTGACGAGCTTGGCCCTCGCGGTCCGCCGCGAACCCGATCTGCCGCGGCTGCTCGGCAGGCTCGTCGTGATGGGCGGCGCATTCGGCCACCCCGGCAACACGACGCCGACGACCGAGTGGAACATCGCGGTCGATCCCGAGGCGGCACGTGAAGTGCTGCACGCGTTCTCGGATCTGCCGCCCGGCCGCAGGCCGGTGTTGTGCGGCCTGAACGTCACCGAGACGATCGAGATGCGCCCCGAGCACCTGCGTGCCCTCGGCCGCCGCGCGGGTAGCACCCCCGACGAGCTGCTCTCGCCCGGCGATCTCGCAACCGCGCGCTCGCGGGCATCGAATCCGGTCGTGCGGCACCTCACCGATGCGGTGCGCTTCTACATGGAGTTCCACCACGCGCACGATCAGGGCTATCTCGCACACATGCACGACCCGTTCGCCGCGGCGGTCGCGCTCGGCCGGGTCCCGGTGACGGTGCGGCCCGCGACCGTGGACGTCGAACTCGCCGGCACCCTCACGCGCGGCATGACGGTGGCCGACTGGGTGGGCCACTGGGGCAGACCGTTCAACGTCGACGTGGTGACCGCGACCGATCCGGTCGCGGTGTTCGAGGAGCTCGTGGACCGGATCGGTGGCCTCGCCGCCGACTCCTGTCCGGTGTGACACGCGGACCCGTGCGGTGCGACCGGCCCGGCGTCACTCGGGTCGGGCGCTCCCGAGGCCGAACGCACCGAGGATCCGTTCGGCGGCGAGGGCTGCGGTGAGCGAGCCGTCGCGCACCCGCTGCTCGACGTCCGCCCGGATCGCCGTGACCTCCGGGTTCTGTTCGAGCGTGCGCAACACCCCGTCGCGGACCATCGTCCACATCCAGTCGACCTGCTGACGGCGGCGGTTCTCCGCGAATGCGCCTGCCTCCGTGAGCACCTCGCGGTGCCGCTGCACGGTGTCCCAGAATGTGTCGAGGCCGCTGCCTTCGAGCCCGCTCATCGTGATGACCGGCGGCGTCCACACCGCGTCGTGCGGATAGATCATGTGCAGTGCGCCGGACAGCTCGCGGGCGGCATTCTTCGCGTCGCGCTCGTGTTTGCCGTCGGCCTTGTTGACCGCGACGAGATCCGCGAGCTCGAGCACGCCCTTCTTGATGCCCTGCAACTGGTCGCCGGTGCGCGCGAGGGTGAGGAAGGTGAAGCAGTCCACCATGTTCGCGACCGTGACCTCGGACTGGCCGACGCCGACGGTCTCGACGAGGATCACGTCGAAGCCGGCGGCTTCGAGCAACACGATCGTCTCCCGGGTCGCCTTCGCGACGCCGCCGAGCGTGCCCGCGGTGGGCGACGGCCGGATGTACGCGTCGGGCTGCGTGGACAGCCGCGCCATGCGCGTCTTGTCGCCGAGGATCGAACCGCCCGTGCGCGTCGAGGACGGGTCGACGGCGAGCACCGCGACGCGATGTCCCCGTTCGAGCAGGTACATGCCGAGCGCGTCGATGAAGGTGGACTTGCCGACGCCCGGTACACCGGTGATCCCGACGCGATGTGCGCCCCCCGCGTCGGGAAGGACCTCGAGCAGCAGCTGCTGCGCGAGCGCACGGTGGTCGTCGCGGGTCGATTCGACGAGGGTGATCGCCCGCGCGAGGCCGGCGCGCTGGTTGGCGCGCACGGCCTTTGCGAGGGCGTCGACGTCGGGCAGAACGCGGGTCGAGGCGGCCATCAGGACAGATCGTGCCCGAGCTGCTCGGCGAGATTGCGCAGCAGTCCCACGGCGGCCTCCGCGATGACGGTGCCGGGCGGGAAGATCGCGGCGGCACCCGCCTCGTAGAGCTCGTCGAAATCGCCGGGCGGGATGACACCGCCGACCACGATCATGATGTCGGGGCGGCCCACCGCGGCGAGCGCCTCCCGCAAGGCGGGCACCAGCGTCAGGTGACCCGCGGCCAACGACGACACGCCGACGACGTGCACGTCGTTGTCGGCCGCCTGCGCGGCGACCTCCTCGGGAGTCTGGAACAGCGGTCCGACGTCGACGTCGAAGCCGAGGTCGGCGAACGCGGTGGCGATCACCTTCTGCCCGCGGTCGTGCCCGTCCTGGCCCATCTTGGCGATGAGCACGCGCGGACGACGGCCTTCCGCCTCGGCGAACTTGTCGACGAGATCGCTTGCATCCGTGATGTCGTCGGACTTGCCTGCCTCGTCGCGGTACACGCCGCTGATCGTACGGATCTCGGCCTGGTGACGCCCGTAGACCTTCTCCAGCGCATCCGAGATCTCGCCGACGGTGGCCTTCGCGCGTGCCGCGTCCACCGCGAGCGCGAGGAGGTTGTTCTCCATGCCGCTCTCGTTGCTCGCGGCGGCGCGGGTGAGCGCCGCGAGCGCCGACTCGACTGCCTCGGAATCGCGTTCGGCACGCAGCCTTTCGAGCTTGTCGAGCTGTTCCTTGCGGACGCGCGAGTTCTCGACCTTGAGAACCTCGATGTCGTCCTTCTCTTCGACCCGGTACTTGTTGACGCCGATGACCGGCTGACGGCCCGAGTCGATGCGCGCCTGCGTGCGGGCCGCGGCCTCCTCGATGCGCAGCTTCGGGATGCCCTCGGAGATCGCCTGCGCCATGCCGCCGGCCTCTTCGACCTCGGCGATGTGCGCGCGAGCGCGCTTGGCGAGCTCGTGGGTGAGCCACTCGACGTAGTACGAGCCGCCCCACGGGTCGATCGGCCGCGTCGTGCCCGACTCCTGCTGCAGCAGCAACTGCGTGTTGCGGGCGATGCGGGCCGAGAAGTCGGTGGGTAGCGCGAGTGCCTCGTCGAGCGCGTTGGTGTGCAGCGACTGGGTGTGTCCCTGGGTCGCGGCCATCGCTTCGATGCACGTGCGCGCGACATTGTTGAACACGTCCTGCGCCGTGAGCGACCAGCCCGACGTCTGCGAGTGGGTGCGCAGCGACAGAGATTTCGGGTTCTTCGGCTCGAACGTGCTCACCAGCTCGTTCCACAGCAGCCGGCCCGCGCGCAGCTTCGCGACCTCCATGTAGAAGTTCATGCCGATCGCCCAGAAGAACGACAGGCGCGGCGCGAACTTGTCGACGTCCATGCCCGCGTCGAGACCGGCCCGGATGTACTCGATGCCGTCGGCGAGCGTGTACGCGAGCTCGAGGTCCGCGGTCGCCCCCGCCTCCTGGATGTGGTACCCGGAGATGGAGATCGAGTTGAATCGCGGCATCTTCGCGCTCGTGTACGCGAAGATGTCGGAGATGATCCGCATCGACGGCTTCGGCGGATAGATGTAGGTGTTGCGGACCATGAACTCCTTCAGAATGTCGTTCTGAATCGTTCCGGCCAGCTGCTCGGGCGTGACTCCCTGCTCTTCCGCCGCGACGACGTACAGCGCGAGGATCGGCAGCACCGCGCCGTTCATCGTCATCGACACCGACACCGACGACAGGTCGATGCCGTCGAAGAGTTGCCGCATGTCGAGGATCGAGTCGATCGCGACGCCCGCCATGCCGACATCGCCCTGCACACGGGGATGGTCCGAGTCGTAACCGCGGTGCGTCGCGAGGTCGAAGGCCACCGACAGGCCCTTCTGGCCTGCCGCGAGGTTGCGGCGGTAGAAGGCGTTGGATTCGGCCGCGGTGGAGAAGCCCGCGTACTGGCGGATGGTCCACGGCTGGTTCACGTACATCGTGGGGTACGGCCCGCGCAGGAAGGGGGCCGCGCCCGGGTAGCTGCCGAGCGGGTAGCCCTCGTCGACCGCGGCGTCGCGATCGGCCTTGGTGTACACCGGCTTGACGTCGATGCCCTCGGGCGTGGACCAGACGACCTGATCGCGCGTGTAGTTGTTGGCTTCCGCACCGCGCTCGACGAACGCCTCCGTCTCGTCCGCGGTGGGCGCGGCGGACGTGGGGGTGTCCGGATCGGTCAACGGCACGTCGGCGAAGCTGCCGATCACGTGGTGCACGTCGTGGGTGGTCACTTGCTGCTCCCGAAGTTCGTCTCGAGGCTGCCTGAGCGCTTCTCGAGGGTGTCTGGGTTCTCGAAGGTGTCGAGCAGGTCGGTCAACGCCGCGACCGCATCGATGCGGGCGGTGAGGTAGCCGTCGGGGCGCGCACCGTCGGCGTCGGCGAGGGCCTTCTCCGGGCCCGCGAGCAGCACCGTCGTGGCGCCCGCGGCGCGGGCTTCGTCGATCGCGGCGGATGCCTCCGCTGCGTACCGCTTGTCGGTGCCGCAGACCACGGCGACCGTGGTGCCCGCCGACTCGACCGCGCGCGCGATCTCGCCGGTGCCGAGTGCGAGCGGCCCCGGATCGACGGTCTCGATGCCGCCCGAGGCGAGAAGGTTCGCCGTGAACGTGGTGCGCACGTTGTGCTCGGCGATCGGACCGAGCGGGATCATGACGGCGGCGGGCCGGGCGCCGTGCGCGGCGAGGGCCGCGTCGGACCGGTCGCGCAGCGCCTCGAAGCCCGCGGCGTACCGCGCGACCGAGTCGGTGGCCGTCTCCCCCGCAGGGATCGGGGCTTCCGCCAGGTTGGGGAATTCGTTGACGCCCGTGACCGGAGTGCGGCGGTGCGCGATGTCCGACTCGCGCTGCACGCGGGTGGCGTCGATCCGCTCGCGCACGAGACCGGAGTCCAGTGCCGCGCTGAAGCCGCCCGCACGCTCGATCTCCTGCACGAATTCCCATGCCTTCGCGGCGATCTCGTCGGTGAGCTCCTCGACGTACCACGAGCCGGCCGCCGGATCGAGGACTCGGCCGAGGTTCGACTCCTCGAGCAGCAGCAGCTGGGTGTTGCGGGCGATACGAGCCGAGAAGGTGGGCGAGGTGGTGCGCGCGTCGGCCGGCAAGGCGTAGTCGAACGGCCGTACCGTGACGGAATCGGCACCGCCGATGCCCGCACCGAACGCGGCGAGCGTGGTGCGCAGCATGTTCACCCACGGGTCGCGCTGCGCCATCATCGCGGCGGACGTGACCGCGTGCTGGTGCGCGCGGCCGGCATCGGGCGCGCCGCACACCTGCGCGACGCGCGCCCACAGCCGACGGCCGGCGCGCAGCTTCCCGATCGACTGGAACTGGTCGTCGGTGACGGCGAAGCGGAAGGTGACCTGTCCCAGCGCCTGTTCGACGGTGAGCGAACGCGAGAGCAGCCCGCGCAGGTACTCGAGGCCCGCGGCGACCGCCGCACCGAGCTCTTCCGCGTCGGATGCTCCCGCGTCGTGGAACGCGGTGCCGTCGACGGTGAACGCGCGCACGGTCTCGGGTCGTGCCGCGGCAATCTCCGCGAGATCGAAGGCGGTGGCCGGTTCCGCGTCCGGACGACCCGCGAACCGGCTGGTGAGTGGGGAGGTACCGAAGTGCACGTGCACGGCGCCGCGGTCGGCGGTGGAGGCGGCACGCGAATCGAGCAGCGCGAGAAGCGCATGCGCGGCGCCGTAGACCTCGTCACCCGCGTCGAGCGCGACGGGCGCGAGGTCGAGCAGGACGTCTTCGAGAGCGCGGGCGAGGCCCTGCGGCGTGATGCCGCCTTCGCGAACCCGCAGCCAGATCGCGCTCACACCGTTCTCGAGACCCGCGAGGATCTCGTCGCCGACCTTCGCGGCGTCGTCGCCGTCGAACTGTGCCGCGACCTGCCACCCCGTGTTGACGTCACGGAGGGCGTCGCCGCCGCGCGTGTAGGGGTAGGTGCCGGGCAGCGGCAGTTCGGGGCGTTCGTCGCGCGTCGAGTACAACGGCCGCACGACGACGCCGTCGTAGGTCGTCGTGTCGAGCAGCGACTGCGGCTGCGGGCCCAGTTCGTCCGCGTCGACCCGACGCGCCTTCGCGAGTACGCCGGCGACAGATCTCTGCCACGCCTCGTAGGCGGTGTCCCCGGCGGCGGGAGCTTGTGACACCGTAGCGACTTCCTCTCGGGTAAAGGCGACGCCGACACCGGTCGGCGCCTCGCTCGTGATGCTGTGCGCATCACGGATATGCCTATCATGAGGCCCGGTTCACACTGCTGTCGACGTCCCCTTCGTGCCCCCGCCGAGCGACCGTCCGGGTTCGCCGCCCGCCACACGTTTCCACCGTGGGATCCGCCGACCGCCGGACGGTAACCTCGACGTTCGTGATCAGTCGACTACGCACCCTCGGTGCGCGCGTGCTCGCGGTGCGCGACCGCCGCGTCGTGACGGCGGGTGCCCTCGCGGCGGCTCTCGTCGCGATCGCACTGCTCGCGCCGCACCCGTCGGTGTCGGCGGTGCGGGAATGGTCCGAGTCGGCGGGTGCGGCACTGCCGCTGGCGTTCTTCGTCCTGCATGCTCTGGTCACGGTCGCTCCGGTGCCGCGCACGGTGTTCACCTTGTGCGCCGGTCTGCTGTTCGGCCCGTTCACCGGGATCACGCTCGCGGTCGCCGCCAGCACGGTGAGCGCGCTCGTCGCGTTCGGGGGTGTGCGATGGATCGGCCGCGATCTCGTGTGGCAGCACATCTCGCATCCCGCGATCCGTCGTGTCGACGAACGCGTCGCGGCGAGCGGGTGGCTCGCGGTGGGGTCACTGCGGCTGATCGCGTTCGCGCCGTTCTCGGTGGTCAACTACGTGTGCGGGGTGTCGTCGATCCGTGCGCTGCCCTACACGCTCGCCACGATCGTCGGGATCCTGCCTGGCACCGTGGCGGTGGTCGTTCTCGGCGATGCCCTCACAGGCGGCACGGATCCGCGCCTCGTGGTGGTGTCGGCGGCCTGCGTCGCACTCGGCATCGCGGGACTGTTACTGGATGCCCGTCGCGGCCGCACGACAACGAATCCCGACAGCATCGAATCAAGCTCACAGCCTTGATTTCCTAAAATCAAGCTTCATTCCTTGATATGCCGCAGTCACCCTTCTAGTCTTGACGGGTGTTCGTCCTCACGATCGACCAGCGCGGCAGCCGCCGCGATGTCGACCGCGTGGGCTCGGCACTGGACCGACTGCGCGACGTCCCCACCGTCCGGCCGTTCATGCGCACAGCGGGCGACGAACTCCAGGGCGTCCTCGACGATGCGGGCGTCGTGGTCGACGTCGCACTCGCGTGCGTCGAACTCGGCCGATGGAGTGTCGGCATCGGAATCGGAACGGTCGAGACCCCACTTCCCCGCGAGACACGCGCAGGCCGCGGACCTGCCTTCGAATCCGCACGCGTGGCCGTCGAACGCGCCAAACACGCACCGGGCCGCATCGCAGTTGCCGGCTCCGATGCCGCCGCTGCCGCCGCCGAGAACGCCGACATCGCACTCGCACTCGTCGCCTCCCTCGTCGCGCGGCGCAGTCCCGAAGGCCACGAGGCCGTAGCCCATCAGCGGGCCGGCCACAGTCAGGCCGAGACCGCCCGGCGGCTCGGCATCAGCAAACAGGCGGTCTCGCAGCGGTTGCAGACCGCAGGCTGGTCGCTCGAGGCGGCGGGCCGCACCCTCGCCGAACGACTCCTGGAGGATGCCGACACGTGACCGCGCTGACGCTGATCGCCCTCGCCGTCGCCGCTGCCGCCGCGCCGCTCGCGCTCGTCCGCCGCGTGCCTGCATGGGCGGCCGGAGCCCTGTCGGCCGTCGCCCTGCTCGTGGCGTGGGCCGCGTCCGGCCGCGTCGCCCCCGTGCACGGAGTAGCGCTGGCCGCGACATTCGTCCTCACGGTGCTCGCCGCAGCAGCAGGCGGCGGGCCGCTCGTCATCGCGGTCTTCCGGTTCGCACGCCGTCAGCCCGACGCCGGGCCGCTCACCGAGCCCGGACCGCTGCGCGGCGGACGGGTGATCGGCTGGCTCGAGCGCGCCGCGGTGGCCGCGGCCGTGCTGAGCGGGTGGCCCGAAGGCATCGCGATCGTGCTCGCCGTGAAAGGCCTCGCCCGCTATCCCGAACTGCGGGTGCCCAACGAGGACCGACAGTTCGTCGCATCGGAACAGTTCATCATCGGCACCTTCACGAGCGTGCTGTGGGCACTCGCGGTGGCAGGAATCGGCCGCGGCCTGCTGATCTGAGCAGCTGAGCCGGGAGGACCGGCCGGGGGCGTGCGTCAGCGGCGGCTCTTCGCAAACCGCAGCCGCCACGGCACGAGCGCAGATTCGAGCTGCACCGCGAAGCTCATCTTCGACACGCCCTCACTGCGCTCCTCGAAGCGGATCGGCACCTCGGCGATGCGCATGCCGCGCTCGGTGACGCGGTAGTTCATCTCCACCTGGAACGAGTAACCGTTCGACTCGACCGACGCGACGTCGATCGCCCGCAGCGTCGACGCACGCCACGCCTTGAATCCGGCCGTCGCGTCCTTGACGCCGAGTCGCAGGATCGTGTTGACGTATCGGTTGGCGAAGGCCGACAGCGCCTTGCGGTGCCACGGCCAGTCGCTCGCCGTCGCACCGCCCGGCACATAGCGCGAACCGAGCACGACGGCCGCATCGGTGTGTGCGAGCACGTCGAGCATGTCGCGGATCGCCTCCGCGGGGTGAGAGAGGTCGGCGTCCATCTGGATCACGACGTCCGCCCCCTCGTCGAGGGCGCGGGTCATGCCGTCGACATAGGCGCGGCCGAGGCCGTTCTTCGCGGTGCGGTGCAGCACCGACAGCGGCACCGGGCCGTCGACCGCGAGCTTCTCCGCGACCTCACCCGTGCCGTCGGGCGAGTTGTCGTCGACCACGAGCACGTGCAGACCGTCGATTCCCTGCGCCGCGAGCTGGTCGACCAGCTTGGGCAGGTTGTCGCGCTCGTCGTACGTCGGGACGACGACGGTCACCTTCTGGCTCGCTTCGCTCACTGCTCCCCTGCCCCACCTTCGTGTACCTCGGGTCCCCACTCACCGGGCACCACCCACCGCCGCCGAACGCACGACGTGCGCCAGCGACGGTACCCGATCGGGGTCAGGCGCCTTCCGGCCCGGTGGGCGGCTCGGGCGGCACCTCGCCCGCCTGGAGTTCGGCCGCGGCGTCCGCACCGTCCCCTTCGCCGCGTCCACGCGAGCGGAGCAGGCCCGCCTGGGTGGGATCGTCGACCGGCTTGCGCGCCTCGACCTCGGCCTGACGCACCGCCTTCATGATCGCGGGATCGGACTTCGTCTCGAACCACTCGGACACGTCGTCCGAGTCCTCGGCCGGCTTCGACTCGGTGTCGTCGTGCGGCGACGGCTCGAACCGGAACACGCCGTCCTCGCCCGGGGTGCCGAGCTTGCGGGCGAAGGTCTCGAGTGCATCGCCGAACTGGCTCGGCACGATCCACGTCTTGTTCGCGTCTCCCTGAGCCATCTCCGGCAGCGTCTGCAGGTACTGGTAGGCGAGCACCTCGGGTGTGGGCTTGCCCGCCTTGATGGCCGCGAACACCTTCTCGATCGACTTCGCCTCGCCCTGTGCCTCGAGGTACTTCGCAGCACGATCACCCTGGGCACGGAGAATGCGCGCCTGCCGCTCACCCTCCGCGTCGAGGATCGCCGCCTGCTTCGCACCTTCGGCGTCGAGGATCGCCGCCTGCTTCGCCCCCTCGGCCGTCTTGACGGCCGATTCACGGTTGCCCTCCGCAGTGAGGATCATCGCCCGCTTCTCGCGGTCGGCCTTCATCTGCTTCTCCATCGACTCCTGAATCGACGGCGGCGGATCGATGCTCTTGAGTTCGACGCGGGCCACCCGCAGACCCCACCGTCCGGTGGCTTCGTCGAGCACCCCGCGCAACTGACGGTTGATCGAGTCGCGTGACGTGAGGGTCTGTTCGAGCGTCATACCGCCGACCACATTGCGCAGCGTCGTGGTGGTGAGTTGTTCGACACCGACGATGTAGTTGTTGATCTCGTACACCGCAGCCTGCGGATTGGTCACCTGGAAGTAGACGACCGTGTCGATGCTCAGCGTCAGGTTGTCCTCGGTGATGACCGGCTGCGGCGGGAACGACACGACGCGTTCGCGCAGGTCCACCTTCGCGCGGATGCGGTCGATGAACGGCACGAGAAAGGTCAACTGACCCGACACCGTGCGCTGGTACCGGCCGAGTCGCTCGATCACCGCGGCATCGGCTTGCGGCACCAGGGCCACCGACTTCGCGACGAGCACCACCACGAACAGCACGATCACGACCAAGGCGATCAATGCAGCCATCTACTGTCTCCTCCCGATGCCGGTCACGCCGGCACCTACGGTCCCCTCCAGACGACGGCGGTCGCACCGTCGATCTCCATCACTGTGACTGTGGTGCCCGCGGGATACACCTCGGTGGTGTCGAGCGGACGGGCCGTCCACTCGTCACCCGCGAGCTTGACCCGCCCCGAGTGCTCCCCCACGTCCTCGAGTACGAGCGCCTGCCTGCCCGGCAGCGCATCGATGCCGGTCGGGGTGGGCGGCGGCGTCGCGAACCGGCGCATCAATGTGGGCCGCACGCCCACGATGAGTGCAATCGACACCACGCCGAAGACGACCGCGTCGAGCCACACCGGGAAATCCGTCAGCGCGCTGAACCCCGCGGTCGCGAGCGCGCCTCCCGCGAGCATGAGCAAGAACAGCTCGCCGGTGAGCGCCTCGGCCCCGGCGAGCAGCACACTCGCTACAAGCCAGATCAGAGCAGCCACGTCTCCATCTAACCAGACACGTCGAGACGTCGGTCACACGCCCGATACGGGCGCTTGGTCCGGATCTTCCGTGACGAAGTCGACCAGCCGCTCCACCGCACCGAGCAATGGCGCCTCGAGATCGCGGAAACCGGACACCGCGCCGTACACGCGGCGCCAACCGTCCTGCGGCGTGCCCCACCCGAGCCGCGCACACACCCCGGTCTTCCAGTCCTCGCCGCGAGGAACGTCGGGCCACGCGGCGATACCGACCGTATCCGGCCGCACTGCCTGCCATACGTCGATGTACGGATGCCCGGTGACCAGGACGTGCGGCCCGAGGCCGGTGGTCAGACGACTCTCCTTGGATCCGTCGACGAGATGATCGACGAGCACTCCGACACGCCTGCCCGGGCCGGGACCGAACTCCGCGAGCCGCGCGCCGAGATTGTCGAGACCCTCCAGCTGCTCGACCACGACACCCTCGACCCGGAGATCGTGCCCCCACACCCGTTCGACGAGCGCCGCGTCGTGCACGCCCTCGACCCAGATCCGGCTCGCGCGTGCCGTCCGCGCGCGCAGGCCCTCGACCTTCGTGGAGCCGGACGCGCTGCGCGCGGGACGCACAGAAGACGACGGTGCGGCCCGCACCAGGGTCACCGGCTTTCCGTCCACCAGGAACGCCGCCTCCCGCATCGCGAACAGCCGGGTGCGCCCCTTCGCGTCCTCGAGCCGCACGAACTCGCCGTCGTAGGTGCGTTCGAAGCCGACGACGGCGCCGCAGAACCCGTCGGCCGCATCCTCGACGACGAGATCACGTTCGGCGACGACCGTCGGTACCGCCTTCCTGCGCGTGCGTGGGTGTCCCGAGAAGATGTCGCCGTACCTGTTCACGGCGTCCGACGCTAGGCGACGCACGACGTGGGCGGTGCGCGGCACGCCGACATATGCTGGATTGTCGTGACCTCTGCAAGTACCACGCTCGCCGCCTGGGCGGGCTCCTGGCTGCGTGGCGCGAGCGCGCCCGACGACCTCGTCGACGCCCTCCTCCGGTGGGCGCCGATGCATCTCGTGTTCGCCCACGACGCGGTCTCCGCCGGGCGTGCCGGGCTGCCCTACCCCGAGCCTGCCGACCCGGGACCGACCGCGCTGCTGCAGGCTCTACGGCGCGCGGCGACGGGCCGTGCGGACGCGGGTGCCGGCGGTGCCGACGCAGAGGTCCTGCTCGTACTCCCCGCGGCGGGCGATGTGCGTGGGCTGCCCGCGGGTACCGAATTCGCGGCCGCGGCCCTCGACGCCGGCGGCGGCGTGTCGGTCGGACCGCCGGGCCACCCCGGCATCGGTGTCGTCGCCACCGTCGAGGGACCGGACGTGGTGCGCTGGACGGTGCACGACGTACCGGAGATCCCGCTCGGCTATCACGCGACCGGCTTGGGTGAGGCCGAACTCGCGATGCGCGAGGCAGTCCGCGATGCGGCCGCCGCGGTCTCCGAACTCTCACTCGTGGCCGGATCCGCCACGGCGGCGCAGCGCGCGGTCGCGGACGCCCTCTCCTCGGCTGCGGCGCACACCTATCCGGACTCACTGCCGCCCCGCGCACTGCGCATTCTCGACTCCGCCGACCACGTCGACGCGATCCTCACTGCGGCGCGCGACCTCGCGGGCCCGGTGGACAACGCCTCGGCAGTCGCGCTCGAACGTCAACTGCGTCCGCTGCGCACCGCGGTGCGCACCGCTCGCGCCGCAGCGATCAACGCGGACTCGCGGGTGTTTCCCGCACGGTGACGAATACGCCTCCGGCGCAGCAACGACAGGCGCAGCTCGCTCAGCGGCCGGGCCGGCGCACCGGGAGGCAACACTGGTCGGCGCACGGGCGCCCGTCCGTCGCCGCGCCCCACAGCGGTTCGATGCCGAGCCGCCGCGCCGGTACGCCGTCGCGCACCTCCGCGACGAGCTCGACGATCATCCGGGTGAAGCGCGGATCGGTGCCCGGCGTGGCGGCACGCACGAAGTCCATCCCGTGGCGGCGGGCGGCGTCGACCGCTTCGGTGTCGAGATCCCACACGACCTCGAGATGGTCGGACACGAAACCGACAGGACACACGATCACCGCGGGCACGCCCCGCTCGGCGAGCACGTCGATGTGGTCGACGATGTCGGGCTCGAGCCACGGCACATGCGGCGGGCCCGACCGCGACTGCCACACCAGGTCGTAGTCGTCGGCGCCTGCCTCGGCGGCGACGAGCCGTGCCGCCTCGGCGACCTGCCTGCTGTAGAGCCGACCTCCGGCGGCGGCGGGGCCGGCGTTCGCGTCGGCGGCCGTCGGCACCGAGTGGGCCGTGAAGACGAGGCGCGCACCCTCGCGTGTCTCGTCCGGCAAGCGTGCCGCAGCGCCGCGGACGGCGTCCGCGAACGCCGCGACCATCAGGGGGTGGTCGTAGAACTGCCGCAACTTACGCAGATGGGGTGCGCCCTCGCCGACCGCTGCACGCGCCCGTTCGATGTCCTCGTGGTACTGACGGCACCCCGAATACCCTGCCCACGCCGAGGTGGCGAACACGAGCGCGTTCGTGACGCCGTCCTCGCGCATGCGCTCGACGGTCGCCTCGGCCATCGGGTGCCAGTTTCGATTGCCGAAGTACACCGGCAGATCGACGCCCGTGGCCGCGAGATCGTGCCGCAGTCGGGCGATGATGTCGCGGTTGAGTTCGTTGATGGGCGACACACCGCCGAAATGCAGATAGTGCTCGACCACGGCGTCGAGGCGTTCGGGCGGCACACCCCGCCCCCGTGTGACGTTCTCGAGGAACGGCCGCACGTCCTCGGGCCGCTCGGGACCGCCGAACGACAGCACGAGCAGTGCGTCGAAAGGCGGTTCTCCGTGCTCGGACGGGGCGGGCTGCGGGTGGTTCATGGCGTCCCTACATCGCGAAGTTCTCGGGCAGCCACGTGTTGTGGCTCGCGCCGCCGTCGACGTACACGATCGAGCCGGTCGTCGCGGGCAGCCAGTCGGACAGCAGCGCGACGATCGACTTCGCGACCGCGGTGGGGTCCTCGTAGTTCCAGCCGATGGGCGACGCACCGTCCCAGTACACGTTGAGCTGGTTCATCTTGGCCGCGTCGTCGGTCGCGGTGCCCGCGATGGCCTTGGCCGCGAGCGTCTTGATCGGGCCCGCCGCAACGAGATTCGATCGGATCCGCTTCGCCTCGCCGACTTCGCGCGCGACGTATCGGTTGACGGACTCGAGTGCTGCCTTGGCGACACCCATCCAGTTGTAGTACGGCATCGCGGTCCGCGGGTCGAAATCCATGCCGACGATCGAACCGCCCTCGTTCATGACGGGCAGCACCGCGCGGGCGAGCGACGCATAGCTCCACGCGGAGATCTCGAACGCCTTCGCGGCGTCCGGGCCCGGGCCGTCGAGGAACGGCTTCGCATCGGGGCCCATCAGTGTCTTGGGCGCGAACGCGATCGAGTGCAGTACGCCGTCGATGCCCTCCGGCGCGTGTTCGCGCACACGCTCGGCGAGGCTCGCGAGGTCGTCCTCGCTCGTGATGTCGAGGCCGATCGCGGGCGGCACCTCCTGCGGCAGACGCTTCGCGATGCGGTCGATCAGTCGCAACCGCTCCGGGATTCCGGTGATGACGACCTTCGCGCCCTGCTCCTGCGCCTTGGCCGCCGCGTGGAACGCGATCGACGCGTCGGTGATGATCCCCGTGACGAGGATGGTCTTGCCTTCGAGCAGTCCGCCCATGTGTTGTGCTCCTGAAGAATCGAGTGGAAGGGAAGCGGGTTCCGGACTAGTGGCCCATGCCCATGCCGCCGTCGACCGGGATGACCGCGCCGGACACGTAGGCGGAGTCGTCCGAGGCCAGGAAGCTCACGACCGCGGCCACGTCCTCCGGCTTGCCGAGCCGCTGCAACGGAATGAACTTCTTCGCCATGTCGCGCAGGTCGTCGGACAGCTCGGCCGTCATGTCGGTCTCGATGAAGCCGGGCGCCACCACGTTCGCGGTGATCGACCGCGACCCGAGTTCGCGGGTGACCGAACGCGCCAGACCGATCACGCCCGCCTTCGACGCCGCGTAGTTGATCTGACCGGCCTGCCCGGCGAGCCCGACGACCGAGCCGAGGAAGATCATCCGGCCCCAACGACCGCGCAGCATCGCCCGGTTGGCGCGCTTGGCACACCGGAAGGCGCCGGTGAGGTTCGCGTCGACGACGCGGGTGAACTGATCCTCGGTCATGCGCATGAGCAGCGTGTCGTCGGTGACACCCGCATTCGCGACGAGCACCTCGACCGGCCCCTGCTGCTGTTCGACCTCGGTGAACGCCCGGTCGATCGAGTCGGCGTCGGTGACATCGCACTGCACACCGAGCAGACCCTCGGGTGCGCCCGATCCACGGTGCGTGACCGCGACCTTGTGTCCGTCCGCCGCGAGGCGCTGGGCCACGGCGAGTCCGATACCGCGGTTGCCGCCCGTGACGAGAACCGATCGTGGGGTGGCGGCGGGACGTGCGGCCGGCACCGAGGCGTCGCTGTCGGGAGCAGAGGTGTTAGACATGGCGACCAACCTATCGTCCCGAGCGGGCCGCACCGACAAGCGGTCTCACGTCCTGTGACACCTCACGGCAGCCGTTGACGTCGTAGGAGCGCGACCGCGAGGCCTGCGGTGAGGAATACGACACCGAGGATCATCCACGGGCGGCTCGCGTCGCCGCGCGTCGTCTCGTACCCGATCTGTTCCTCGAGCGTGTCGTACACCGCGCGTAGCTCTTCGAGGCTCGACGCCGTGAAGAAGCTGCCACCCGACAACTCGGCGATCTCGCGCAACGACGGGTCGTCGACGGGGACCGGGATGCGGTCGTTCTCGATCTCGACGGTGCCGTAGCTGGTGCCGAACGAGATCGTCGACACCGGGACGCCCTGGTCCTTCGCCTGCCGGGCTGCGGTGAACCCGCCGCGCGGGTCGTCGGGACTCTCGGGCACGGTCTGTTTGCCGTCCGAGAGGAGCACGACGCGCGCAGGCGGTGCCTGGTCGCCACCGCCGAGGACGGCCGCGAGTGTCGAGATCGACTGCAGCGAGGTGAAGATCGCCTCGCCGGTCGCGGTGCGTTCGCTCAGCTGCAGGTTGTCGATCGCCGCCTTCGTCGCGTCACGATTGGTGGTGGGCGACACCAGCACCGACGCGGTGCCCGCGAACGCGACCAAGCCCAGGTTGATGCCCGGAGTGAGGTTGTCGGCGAACGACTTCGCCGCCTCCTGCGCCGCCGCAAGCCGACTGGGTTCGACATCGGTCGCCTTCATCGACAGCGACACGTCGATCGCGAGCATCACCGTCGCCCGGTTGCGCGGCACCTTCTGTTCCTTCGTCGGGCCGGTCAGCGCGACCGTGAAGCACACGAGGGACACGACGAGCAACGCGATCGGCACGTGCCGCCAGCGCCCGGGTTGTGCAGGTGCCACCGATTCGAGGAGCGCGAAGTTGGTGAACTTGAGCGTGTTGCGCTGTTTGCGCCGCGCCGCGAGCACGTAACCGACGGCCAGGGCGGCGGGCACGGCGAGGAACAGCAGCCACCACGGGTTCTGCATCTGGGTCAGGCTCACCGGCGGGCCCCCACGGCGAATGCGGACCCTTGGCTGCGCTTGCGCGCCGCGACGAACCGCACGACATCGGCGATCCAGTCGCGGTCGGTCGAGAGGGCGAGACGCGGTGCCCCGGCGCGACGCAGCGCCGTCCCGACCTGCTCCCGGTGCTCGGCGGCCGCGCGCGCGAAATCGGCGCGCAGTTGCGGCGTGACCGAGAACTCCCGCGTGGCACCGGATTCCGGATCGTGCAGGACGACGTCGCCGACGTCGGGTAGTGCGAGATCACGCGGGTCGAGCACCTCGATGCCGACGAGATCGTGCCTGCCGGACAGTGCCCGCAGCGCGCGTTCCCAGTCGATGGGGCCCAGAAAGTCGCTGACCACGACGACGAGGCCGCGGCGCCGTTCCGGTCGACGCAGCGCCTCGAGCGCGCCGCGCAGATCGCCGCGTACGCCTTCCGGGGCGTGCGGCGTCGTCGCGATGCGGCGCAGCATCGCCTGCGCGTGCACGCGGCCGCCCGCGGGCGGGATCCGCACGGTGTCGGCACCCGTGGTGACGACGGCGCCGATGCGGTTGCCGCCGCCGAGCGTGAGGTACGTGAAGGCCGCTGCGGCGGCGACCGCGAGGTCGCGCTTCTCGCAGGCCGCCGTACCGAAATCGAGGCTCGACGACAGGTCGATCGCGAGCCACGTCTCGAGTTCGCGGTCGGCGACGGTCTGGCGTACGTGCGGGTGCGTCGTGCGGGCGGTGACGGACCAGTCCATCTGCCGCACGTCGTCGCCGGGCTGGTATTCGCGGGCGTCGCCCGATTCGGAGCCGGGGCCCGGGATCAGACCGATGTGGTCGCCGTGCAGAACGCCGTCGAGCCTGCGGCGGACGGTGAGCTCGAGGGTGCGCAGCGCGGCCGCGAGTTGTGGATCGCGCAGGTCGCCGGACCGGAACGACGGGGGCGCGCCCGCCGCAGGCGCGGGCCCCTCGGTACCGGCAGTCACTGCGGGCGGCTCGGCGTGTTCGACTCGGCCGCGCCTGCAGGACCGCCGCCCTGCGCGGGCACCGGCGCCGCGGCGGCCTGCTGCGGCGGGGCCGTGACACCGGCAGGCTGCGGTGTGGCGGGCGCTCCGGGCTGGGCCGTGGACGCGACCGGCTGCGGCGCGATCTGCGGCAGCCCCACCGTCTGCAGCACCCGAGAGATGACGTCGTCCGGCGACACCTCGTCGGCGAGTGCGTCGTAGGACAGCACCAACCGGTGCCGCAGGACGTCGGGGACGATCTCCAGGACGTCCTGCGGCACCACGTAGTCGCGCCCGCGTAGCAGCGCCAGGGCCCGTGCCGCGGCGATGATGCCGAGCGTGGCGCGCGGCGACGCGCCGTACGCGATCCAGCCGTCGACGTCGGTGAGACCCCACTGCGACGGTGCGCGCGTGGCCGCGATGACCCGCACGACGTAGTCCACGAGTGCGTGGTGCACGAACACCTCGCTCGCGACCTTCTGCAGCCGGATGAGCTCCTCGGGCCCGAGCACCTGGTGCGGCTCGGGCGCCGCGACACCCATGCGGTAGACGATCTCGCGTTCCTCTTCGACGGTCGGATAGTCGACGAGGACCTTGAACAGGAATCGGTCGCGTTGCGCCTCGGGCAGCGGGTAGACGCCCTCGTTCTCGATCGGGTTCTGCGTCGCGAGCACCAGGAACGGTTCGGGCATGTCGTAGCGCTTGCCACCGATCGTGACGTGCCGTTCGGCCATCACCTCGAGCAGTGCCGACTGGACCTTCGCGGGGGCGCGGTTGATCTCGTCCGCGAGGACGAAGTTCGCCACGACCGGCCCGAGTTCGGTGTCGAACTGTTCCTTGCCCTGGCGATAGATGCGAGTGCCCACGAGGTCGGTGGGGACGAGGTCGGGCGTGAACTGGACGCGGGAGAACGACCCACCGACGACCGTCGCGAACGTCTCGACGGCAAGCGTTTTCGCCACGCCGGGAACACCTTCGAGCAGGACGTGCCCTTTCGCGAGCAGACCCACGAGGATGCGTTCGACCAGCCGGTCCTGACCCACGATGACACGCTTGACCTCGAAGACGGCCCGCTCGAGCGTCTGCACGTCCGACGCGAGGGCACTGCCCGGCTGCGCCTGCGACGCGGCGGGCTCTTTCACCGGTCCGTCCGTGCGCGCGCCGTCTTTCGCTCCCGCACCGTTCGCTCCCGCATCGTTGCGAGCACCTGCTCCCCCGGTCACTGCACCATCCTTCGAGGTCACCAACAATCCACCGCTTTCACCGAATCGATCCGACCGTGCGTCCCACTATGCCGTGCCCGGACCACTATGGCAGCCGCGACCGTGTCGCCGCGAGGGCGTCACCGCCGCCGCGTGGATGTGCGCCGACCCGTGCACGGAGGTGCGGCCACGGCCGTGGGCCGGGTCACTCGACCATACGCACAGCGTAGGGCGTCATGCCTTCCCATCGCACCGGTGAGACCCGCACCGTCGACCCCGATTGCGGCGCCTCGAGCATCTCGCCGTCGCCGAGATACAGCGCGACGTGCTGGCTCGCATTCGGCCCGTAGAAGATCATGTCGCCGCGGCGCATCTCGGCGGACGGCACCTGCTCGCCCGCGGTGTACTGGTAGCCGGTGTAGTGCGGCAGCGAGATGCCGATGCCCGCGAAGGCGTAGATCATCAGGCCCGAGCAGTCGAAGCCGATCTTGTCGAAGTCTCCGTAGCTGTCGGCCACGCCGCCGTCGCGGATGCCCTTGGTCGGCCCGTTCTCGTCGCCGCCGCCCCATGCGTACTCCACCCCGATCTGCGACATGCCGCGGTCGACGACCGTTTCGATCGCCTCGCTGCCGGTGACCGTCGGTGTCGGTTTCGTGGTCGAGGTCTTGGGGGTCGGCGTGTACGTGTCGAGATCCGTGTGCGAGTTCTGCGTCTGCGCCAGCTGGGCCGCGAGTTCGCGCGCGGCCGCGTCCGCCGCGACGCGGGATGCAGCCTGCTCGGCTGCTTGCCGAGCCGCGGCGGCGGCCGCGGCCTGCGCGGCTTCCTCCGCCTGCCGCTGCTCGTCCCACGTCCGGTACGCCTGGCGCTGCCCGTCGAGACCGGCAGCCGACGCACGCGCGCTGTCGAGCTGCTCCTGGGCCTGTGCGCGCGACGCGGCGATCTCCGCGCGACGCGTCGCCTGGGCGTCGAGCGCCGCGCGCGCCGTCGCGATGGCCTGCTCCGCAGCGGCACGTTTGTTCTCCGCCTCGGCGGCCGCCGCGTCGGCGTCGGCCTTCGCGGCGCGCGCGTGCGAGTCCCGGTTCGCCTCTTCCGTACGCGCCCGCTGCAACTGGTCGAGTACCGCGCCCCGGCTCACCGACAGGATCTGCAGGACCTGCGCCCGGTCGAGGACCGCGTCCGGACCGTCGGCCCCCAGGTACGCCGAGAGCGACGACACATTGGTGCCGTGCATGTAGCTCGACCGCGCGTACGCGTCGAAGTCCGACTGCGCCAGGTCGATCGCCGCCCCGGCGTCCCGCAGCGCGGCACGGGAGGCCTCGACGGCTGCGGCGGCCGCATCCGCCGCAGAGCGCGCGGCCTGCAGGTCCACCAGCGCCTTGTTGACGTCCTCACGACGCGTCGCGACCTCGTCGTCGAGCCGCGCGAGCTGCTGATCGGCGTCGGCGACCTGATTGATGAGGGTGCCGACCAGCCCGATTCCACTTTCGACCTGTGCCTGCGCCCCCGCGATCTCGTCGTCGCTCGGGTTGACCGGCGGCGGAGGGACGGACAGCGCCGTGCCCGACGCTCCGACGACCAGGGCCGCGACCATTCCGAGACCGAGCAGGACCCGCACGGCGCGGGCGCGTGCCACGCGCCCGCCGACCGAACTGCTCCCCGGGTGCTTCACACGGCGTTGCGCTGGGTGCTTCACAAGCCCCTCCTCGACGTCACCGCATCGACATTCGAGCTGCCGGTGCGTCGGGAAGAGGCCGCACTGAAGCGACGCGGGTGCGCCACGGCGCCACACGACGCCGGATGGTTGCCGACACGAGCGCATCACCCGTCCGAGTGCTGGCCTTCTTCCCCAAAGGCCACCTTCAGCACCGTACGACACTCGGCAGCGCAGTGGGCTCGATAGCCACAATTGCCCCTCGCGGACTCACGCACCACAGATTGCGGAGCGTACGAACTACATCGATGTGGTTCGAAAACCGTGCACACGCACGAATTCGCCGCGATCCGCATCGGAGCAGGACGACGGAGGGAACGCAGGCTGCGGCATTCCCCGACGATCGGTAGCCGCGATGGTTGCCAGAAGGTTGCCAGTCAGGAAATGCGGGGAGACTCGGATCCGGTGCCGACTGCGGAGGCGCGCTCTTCCGTCTCGCCCGACCGGCCCGGCCCGTCCGCCGGGGACGCACGACGCACCTTCGCGACCACGACGCCGACCACCGCGGCGACCATCACCACGAGTACGACGAGCGTCAGCGGTGTCCAGGGGTTCGAATGTCCGACGAGTTCGTCGACGAATCCCTTCGACGCGACGACGGGGTCGCCGTTGTAGGCGTGATCCTGCCCTGCCTCGAGCGCGACGCGGCTCACCGAATCACTGAAGGTGCCGACCTGGTTCGGGCTGAGCACGAGCACGGTGCCGCCCTCGTGCGCCCCGACGTCGGTCGCGAGATCGCGCAGTTCCGAATCCTTGTCGGCGTTCTCGCCGAGGACGACGATCTTGAGGTCGATGCCGTGCTCTGCCGCGAGATCGACGACCTCGTGCAGCTCCTCCGTCTCGTCGGCGTCCGAGCCGGGTGCCGAGAGCCCGTCGCGCTCGACGTCCGCGACTATCTCGTCGGGGTCCGCGTCGTCCGGGAGGTCCGTGCGCACGGGCTGCAGGTGAGCGACCGGCGCCGCGGCGAGGGACGCCACGTCACCCGGAACGAGGACACCGTCGGAGAGGACGGGAAGGTGGGACACAGACATCTCTCATCCGTCGAATCGAAAGCAACCGGCCGGCACGAGCCGGCGCACCCGATCGGGCGCAGCACGCACATTACGTGAGGACCGGACGCACACCGGGCGCGCGCGCCCGTTTTCGGCTCGTCCGTGTCCACTTCGTTGCGGCCGGGTCGCCCGGTGCGGGACGCTGGTGGGGTGCGCGGCGACTGCGAAGACGCGTGACCGGACGCTTCACGCCCGGGCCCCGCTCTTTCACAGGACAAGCGTACTGTTAGAGTGAGTGGAGGTTGCGGATGCCGACCGCGTCCCCGACGCGCCTACAGCCTGGGCACGTCCCCGAGGGGGCCACCACGGCACGCCGCCGCACCCGCCGCCGTCGACACAGCCCGGTCGACGGCGCTCTCAAGGACGAGTGGAGTTGACGTGAGCACGACTACTGATTCGTTCGGCGCCAAGGGCACGCTCGAGGTCGGTGAGAACTCCTACGAGATCTTCCGCCTCTCGGCCGTGCCCGGCACCGAGAAGCTGCCCTACGCACTGAAGGTTCTCGCGGAGAACCTGCTCCGCACCGAAGACGGTGCGAACATCACCAAGGACCACATCAACGCGATCGCGAACTGGGACCCCAGCGCCGATCCGAGCGTCGAGATCCAGTTCACGCCTGCCCGCGTGATCATGCAGGACTTCACCGGTGTGCCCTGCATCGTCGACCTCGCGACGATGCGTGAGGCCGTCGCCACGCTCGGCGGCGACCCGGAGAAGGTCAACCCCCTCTCCCCGGCAGAGATGGTCATCGACCACTCGGTGATCCTCGAGGTCGCGGGCCGCCCCGACGCGTTCGAGCGCAACGTCGAGATCGAATACCAGCGCAACGGCGAGCGCTACCAGTTCCTGCGCTGGGGCCAGGGCGCCTTCGACGACTTCAAGGTCGTCCCGCCCGGCACCGGCATCGTCCACCAGGTCAACATCGAGCACCTCGCGCGCACGGTGATGGTCCGCAACGGTCAGGCCTACCCCGACACGTGTGTCGGCACCGACTCGCACACCACGATGGTCAACGGGCTCGGCGTGCTCGGCTGGGGCGTCGGCGGCATCGAGGCCGAGGCCGCGATGCTCGGCCAGCCGGTGTCGATGCTCATCCCGCGTGTGGTCGGCTTCAAGCTGACCGGCGAGATCCAGCCCGGTGTCACCGCGACGGACGTCGTCCTGACCGTCACCGAGATGCTGCGCCAGCACGGCGTCGTCGGCAAGTTCGTCGAGTTCTACGGCAACGGCGTCGCCGAGGTGCCGCTCGCGAACCGCGCGACGCTCGGCAACATGAGCCCCGAGTTCGGTTCGACGGCCGCGATCTTCCCGATCGACGAGGAGACCATCAACTACCTGCGCCTCACCGGCCGCACCGACGAGCACCTCGCGCTCATCGAGGCGTACGCCAAGGAGCAGGGTCTGTGGCACGACCCCGCGCACGAGCCCTCCTACTCGGAGTACATGGAGCTCGACCTGTCGACGGTCGTCCCGTCCATCGCGGGCCCCAAGCGTCCGCAGGACCGCATCCTGCTGTCGGACGCGAAGACGGCGTTCCGCAAGGACATCCACAACTACGTGGAAGAGCACTACCCGACGCCGAACACCGAGCTCGACGAGGCGATCGAGGAGTCCTTCCCCGCGAGCGATCCCGCCGCACTGTCGTTCGCGGACGACGGTGCCGTCGACGTGCAGTCCGCCGCGAACGGCTCGGAAGGCCGTCCGACCAAGCCGGTCAAGGTGCACTCGGACGAGAAGGGCGAGTTCGTCCTCGATCACGGCGCCGTCGCGATCGCGTCGATCACGTCGTGCACCAACACCTCGAACCCGTCGGTCATGCTCGGCGCCGCGCTGCTCGCGCGCAATGCGGTCGACAAGGGCCTGTCGTCGAAGCCGTGGGTCAAGACGTCGCTCGCGCCGGGTTCGCAGGTCGTCACCGACTACTACAACAAGGCCGGTCTCACGCCGTACCTCGAGAAGCTCGGCTTCTACCTCGCCGGCTACGGCTGCGCCACCTGCATCGGCAACTCGGGTCCGCTCGACGAGGCGATCAGCAAGGCGATCCAGGACAACGACCTCACCGCGACGGCCGTCCTGTCCGGTAACCGCAACTTCGAGGGTCGCATCTCGCCCGACGTCAAGATGAACTACCTGGCGTCGCCGCCGCTCGTCATCGCGTACGCGCTCGCGGGCACGATGGACTTCGACTTCGAGCACGACGCACTCGGCAAGGACACCGAGGGCAACGACGTGTACCTGAAGGACATCTGGCCTTCGGCGAAGGAGATCCAGGACACCATCTCGTCCTCGATCAACCAGGACATGTACACGAAGGGCTACGCGGACGTCTTCAAGGGCGACGAGCGTTGGCGCAACATCCCCACTCCCGAGGGCAAGACCTTCGAGTGGGACGCCGAGTCCACCTATGTGCGCAAGCCTCCGTACTTCGACGGCATGCCGAAGACGCCGGAGCCCGTCTCCGACATCAAGGGTGCGCGCGTGCTCGCGAAGTTGGGCGACTCGGTCACGACCGACCACATCTCCCCCGCGGGCAACATCAAGGTCGGCACGCCCGCGTCGCAGTACCTCGACGCGCACGGCATCGAGCGCAAGGACTACAACTCCTACGGCTCGCGTCGCGGCAACCACGAGGTGATGATCCGCGGCACCTTCGCGAACATCCGTCTGCGCAACCAACTCCTCGACGACGTCTCGGGCGGCTACACCCGCGACTTCACGCAGGACGGCGGCCCCCAGGCGTTCATCTACGACGCAGCGCAGAACTACGCAGCGCAGGACATCCCGCTCGTCGTGCTCGGCGGCAAGGAGTACGGCTCGGGCAGCTCGCGCGACTGGGCCGCCAAGGGGACGCGTCTGCTGGGCGTGCGCGCCGTCATCACCGAATCGTTCGAGCGCATCCACCGTTCGAACCTGATCGGCATGGGTGTCGTCCCGCTGCAGTTCCCGGAGGGCGAGTCGGCCGACAGCCTGCACCTGGACGGCACCGAGGTCTACGACATCGCGGGCATCGAGACGCTCAACGAGGGCAAGACCCCGAAGACCGTCAAGGTGACCGCGACGAAGGACGACGGCAGCAAGGTCGAGTTCGACGCGGTCGTGCGCATCGACACCCCCGGCGAGGCGGACTACTACCGCAACGGCGGCATCCTGCAGTACGTGCTCCGCAACATGATCTCCGCGAAGTGATCTCTGCGAAGTGAGCTCTCGCGCACGGCGGATCCGGCTCATGCCGGGTCCGCCGTGCGTTCTTTCCACACCAGCAGGTAATCCGTTCCGTGAGTGACATGCGCGTACCTGGACTCGCAGAGTGCTCACGAGCGACGAAGGAGCGACGAAGGTGCCGAAGGTCAGTGAGGACCATCTCGCGGCACGGCGCAGTCAGATTCTCGACGGCGCCCGCCGGTGCTTCGCCGAGTTCGGGTACGACGGCGCGACCGTGCGCCGACTCGAGGAGGCCACCGGCCTGTCGCGGGGCGCGATCTTCCACCACTTCAAGGACAAGGACGGCCTGTTCCTCGCCCTCGCACACGAGGATGCGACACGCATGGCCGACGTCGTCGCCGAAGGTGGTCTGGTACAGGTCATGCGCGACATGCTCGCGCGGCCCGAGGACTTCGACTGGCTGGGTACGCGCCTCGAGATCGCCCGCCGGTTGCGCACCGACCCCGATTTCCGGGCCAGCTGGTCGCAGCGCTCGGTCGAACTGACCGAAGCGACGATCGCGCGATTGTCGGCCCAGAAGGAAGCGGGTCGGCTGCGCGACGACGTCCCGACGGACGTCCTCGTGGAGTATCTGGACCTGATCCTCGACGGCCTCATCGCCCACCTTGCTACGGGTAACACGAGCGGCAATCTGCCCGCGGTACTCGATCTCGTCGAGGACTCCGTCCGGCGGCGTGACTGAGGACTCCGTCCGGCGGCGTGACTGAGGACTCCGTCCGGCGGCGTCAGCCGAGGAAGCGGCTACGCAGCCGGCTCAGGGTGTCTGCGTCTCCCCCGCGCGCCAGATACCAGCCTTCCGCACCGTCGGGGTGGGTCTCCAGGGCGTCCAGCACGGCCGCGATCGCGTCGACGGGTGCCCGGCTCAGGTCGGCGGGCAGCGCCTCGAGGTCGATGTCGGCGACGCGGGCCACGACGTGATTCGACTGCAGCATCCGGGCGTTGACCCCCGCCATGTTGGCATCGGTGGCCGTGTAGTCGGCGACGATCGACTCACGCGACGTGCCGAGCAGGCTCAGCACCAACGCGACCGCGACTCCGGTGCGGTCCTTGCCTGCCGCACAGTGCACGAGCACCGGCCCGGGTGCCGTGGCGACCAACCGGACGACGTCGACGAGCATGTCGTGTGCCGAGTCGAGCATGGTCAGATACAGCGCGCCCAGCGTCGGCGGCAGGCCGTCGACGTCGTATGCGGCGCCACGTAGCAGTGGAAGCGGCACGACGTCGCAGTGCGCGGCCAGCGGATGCACGTCGTTGCCCTGCTCACCCGCGTCGCGAAGATCGAGAACGGTGCGCGGCGGCCACACCACCGGGTAGCCGTCGTGGCGGTCGGTGGCCAGCGGCGCGTCCGAACGCAGGAACACTCCGGTGGCGAGCGACGGGTGCGCGCTCGCGACGTCGCGGAGGTTGGCGAGGGTGGTGAGTGGATCGACGGTCGTCATACCGCCATCCTGCCCCGCCCGCCTCACGACGGGCCAGTCCAGGTGGTTCCCCGGTCCGTTGACGTCCTTCCGGCCGTGAACGACCGGGATTCCTACAGCGGCACGTCGTGCCGCTTCGGTGGGTTCCTGTTTCACCGGGACCTGCCTTCCGCTACGCGGCAGGACTTACGGTCCCTCCACAGGCGTTTAACCTCTCCGCACGTCCTGCGGCGAGAATGTTGATTGCAGCGTTCAGGTCGCGGTCGTGGACCGCGCCACACGGGCACGTCCACTCGCGAATCGAGAGCGGCTTCGGCCCGTCGACCACTCCACACGCCGAGCACAGCTGCGACGAGGGAAACCAGCGGTCGATCTTCACGAACGCCCGCCCGTATCTGCGGGCTTTCTCCTCGAGCATCCGGGTGAACATGCCCCACCCGGCGTCGTGTACCGACTTCGCCAACCGTGTTCGCACCAACCCGGACACCGCCAAGTCCTCGACATACACCGCTTGGTTGTCGCGGATGATCACCGTGGACTGCTGGTGCGCGAAGTTGCGACGCGAATCGGCCACCTTGGCGTGCGCCTTGGCGACCCGCAGGCGCGCCTTGGCCCGGTTGTTGCTGCCCTCCTCCTTGCGGGAGAGGGTCTGCTGCGCCTTGCGAAGCGTGCGCTCCGCGCGCCGCAGAAACCTCGGCGAGTCGACGACCCTCCCGGCCGAGAGCACCGCAAACGTGGTCAGACCCAAGTCGATACCCACTTCGGAATCGACTTCGGGCAGCGGTTGTTGGTCGACCTCGACGACGAACGAGGCGAAGTACCGGCCGGCAGCGTCTTTGATGATCGTCACCGACGACGGGTCGGACGGCAGATACCTCGACCATGCCACCTTCAACTCGCCGACCTTCGCGACATACAGCTTCCGGTTCGGGCGGATCGAGCAGCCGTTGCGAGTGAGCCGGATCGCCTGCCGGTTGTCCTTGCGAGACCGGAACCGCGGCGCCCCGACCTTGCGGCCCTTCCGCTTCCCCGACATCGAGTCGAACCAGTTCCGGTACGCGCGCCGAGCGTCCTGGCACGCCTGCACCAACACCACCGACGCCACCTCGGAAAGCCACACCCGCTCCGGGGCCTTCTTCGCTGCGGTGACTACCTGCTTCTGCACGTCGGTATCCGAGAGCGTCACCCCGGCCGCATACGCATCCTGCCGGGCACGCAGCGCATCGTTGAACACCACCCGCGCACACCCGAACGACCGCGCCAGCAAGTCCTGCTGGCCCGGCGTCGGATAGACACGGTACTGGTATCGCAACTGCACAGCAGGACCATAGCCACTACCACCGACATGATTGATGCACCAACCCGGCCCTGAAGGACCGGGCTTGCGCGCTACGTCCCCTGGTCAGGCCAGCGAGATGAGATCCAGGTAGTCCTGCGACCAGTGGTCCTCGGTGCCGTCCGGCAGCATGATGACCCGCTCGGGGTTCAACGCCTCGGCCGCGCCGGGGTCGTGCGTGACCAGGACGACGGCGCCCTCGTAGCTGCGCAACGCGTCGAGCACCTGTTCGCGCGACACGGGGTCGAGGTTGTTCGTCGGCTCGTCGAGGAGCAGCACGTTGGCCGCCGACGACACCAGCCCGGCGAGCGCGAGGCGGGTCTTCTCGCCGCCCGACAGGGTGCCGGCCGGCTGCTCGAGCTGCGGACCGGTGAACATGAACGCGCCGAGGAGGCCCCGCAGGTCCTGCTCGCCGGCATCGGGCGCGGCATGCCGGATGTTCTCCCACACGCTCGAGTTGTCGTCGATCGTGTCGTGCTCCTGAGCGAAATACCCGACCTTCAGTCCGTGCCCTGGCACGAGCTCGCCGAGGTCGGGCTTCTCGGCGCCGGCGAGAAGCCGCAGCAGCGTCGTCTTGCCCGCGCCGTTGAGCCCGAGGATCACGACGCGCGAGCCCCGGTCGATTGCGAGGTCCACGCCGGTGAAGATCTCCAGCGAGCCGTACACCTTCGTCAACTCGCGCGCCATCAGCGGCGTCTTGCCGCATGCGGCGGGCGTGGGGAACCGAATCTTGGCGGTCTTGTCGGCGACACGCACGTCGTCGAGCTCGTTCATGAGCTTGTCGGCGCGCTTGGCCATGTTCTGTGCCGCGGTGGCCTTGGTGGCCTTCGCCCCCAGCTTGGCGGCCTGCGCACGCAGCGCACTCGCCTTCTTCTCGGCGTTGGCACGCTCGCGCCTGCGCCGCGCCTCGTCGGTCGCGCGGGCGTCCAGGTACTTCTTCCATCCCATGTTGTAGAGGTCCGCTTCGCCGCGCACCGCGTCGAGGAACCACACCTTGTTCACGACGTCCGCGAGCAGGTCGACGTCGTGGCTGATGACGACGAGCCCGCCGTCGTGGTTCTGCAGGAAGCCACGCAGCCACGTGATCGAGTCGGCGTCGAGGTGGTTGGTGGGCTCGTCGAGCAGCAGCGTCGTGTCGGATTTTCCGCCCGACCCGTCGGATGCCGCGAACAGGATCCGCGCGAGTTCGACGCGACGTCGCTGCCCACCCGACAAGGTGGACAGCGGCTGGTCGAGAATGCGATCGGGCAGGCCGAGGCTGTGGCAGATACGCGACGCCTCGGACTCGGCGACGTATCCGCCCAGTGCGCCGAACCGCTCTTCGAGCGTCCCGTACTTGCGCACCGCCTTGTCACGCTTCGCATCGTCGACGGCCTCGGCCATGATCGCCTGTTGCTTCTCCATGTTGCGGACGATCTCGTCGAGGCCGCGCGCCGACAGCACACGATCCTTCGCGAGCACCGCGAGGTCGCCTTCCTTCGGATCCTGCGGCAGGTAGCCCAGGTCGCCCGAGCGGATCACCGCACCCGCGTACGGCTCCCCCTCGCCCGCGAGGATCCGGAGCGTGGTGGTCTTGCCCGCGCCGTTGCGGCCGACGAGACCGATCCGGTCGCCGGCCTGAACGCGCAGAGCCGATCCCGGCGCGGACAGCAAGGTCCGCGCTCCGGCGCGCACTTCCAGGTCGGTGGCGGTGATCAACGACTACTCCTCTGGGTTGGCAACGAGTGGGCCGGGACGGACCGGCCGGTGACGAGCGGGCGACCGCCGGCCGCCACACGCACGAACACTCCATTCTACCGGTGGCTGTTTTCCGCCACGACCGGCATTTCGGTGAGGTCGGACTCACATCGATGCGTGCTCGGGCTCATTCGGTTCGATATTCGGCTTTTCCTGCGGTTCCGTCCGCCCCGGACTCGACATGGTCGGAGCATCCGGGGGGATCCGACCGGAGCGTGTTTCTCGGCGTGGGATCCTCGGCACATGCGCTGCTTCGACGTGGTGGTCGTGGGCCTCGGCCCTGCGGGGCGTGCGTTGGCCGCGCGGTGCAGCGCACTCGGCGCGCGCGTCGCGGCGGTCGATCCCCTGCCCCACGCGGTGTGGCGGGCGACCTACGCCGCGTGGACGAACGAACTCCCCGACTGGCTCCCGCCCGATGCACGCGCGGCGACGGTCGTCCCGAGCGCCTTCGCCCGCACGCGCCACACGCTCGCGCGCAGCTACACCGTATTGGATACAGCACGACTGCAATCATTGCTCGATATCGGCAACTGCCAGATCTACGCAGGTAGAGCCGTCAACGTGCAGCGGGACGGCGTGCTCCTCGAGGACGGTACGTCGGTGCGCGGCCGCCGCGTCGTCGACGCACGGGGCGCCCTCGCACTCCCCGGCACCGCCCGGCAGACCGCCTTCGGCCTCGTCCTCCCGACTGCGACCGCGAGCCCCGCGCTCGCCGGCGCCGACGCGTGGTTCATGGACTGGCGTGAAGACAACGGCGCCGGCCCGGACGAGCAGGCGAGTTTCCTGTACGCGATGCCGGTAGGCGGCGATGCCACGCTGCTCGAGGAGACGTGCCTCGTCGGACGTCCGCCGCTGCCGATCGCCACACTCGCGACGCGGTTGCGCGCGCGGCTTGCCGCGCGTGGCGTCGAACCGGACGGAACCGAGCCGACCGAACGCGTGTCCTTCGCCGTCGAATCCCGCGGTGCACGGGGATCGGGCGTTCTCCCTTTCGGCGCGCGGGGCCCGATGATGCATCCGGGCTCCGGATTCAGCCTCGCGGCCGCCCTCCGAGCCGCCGACGGTTACGCGCTCGCCCTCACGTCGGGCGGCACTCCCCCGTCGGTTCGCACAGAACGCGTGGTGCACGGACTGCGGCGCGCCGGACTCAGGACCCTCCTGGCGCTCGACGCGGACGCGAACCGAGACTTCTTCGAGGCGTTCTTCGAGCTCCCGGCCTCGCGCCAGGCCGCATACCTGTCGGGGCACGCGGACATTCGGGGAACCGTCGCCGCGATGGCAGGCGTCTTCCGCGCCGTGTCGCCGAGCCTGAGGTGGACGGTCGCGACTCGTGCCGCCGGCTGCTGAATCCTACGCCGCCCACTCCCCGGCCATGGCGTCGGTACCGCAGGAAACGGCCGGTCGTCCCACATGTTCGCGCCAGGGACAGCATGATGGAGGCATGCGGTCGATATGGAAAGGTTCCATCGCGTTCGGGCTCGTCAACGTCCCGGTCAAGGTCTACTCCGCGACCGAGGACCACGACATCCGATTCCATCAGGTGCACGCCGCGGACGGCGGCCGGATCCGCTACAGCCGTGTGTGTTCGATCGACGGCGAGACCGTCCAGTACGCCGACATCGACAAGGCCTACGAGTCCGACGACGGCGTGCGGGTGATTCTCACCGACGAGGACTTCGCGAAGCTACCCGCAGCCGAGTCCCGAGAGATCCCGGTACTGCAGTTCGTGCCCACCGAGCAGATCGACCCGATCATGTTCGAGAAGAGCTACTACCTCGAACCCGACGGCAACTCCCCCAAGGCCTACGTACTGCTCGCGACGACCCTCGAACGCACCGACCGCACGGCGCTCGTGCACTTCACACTGCGTCAGCGCACCCGCCTCGCCGCGATGCGGTCCCGCGACGGCGTCCTCACCATCCAGACCCTCCTGTGGCCGGACGAGGTACGCGAGGCGGCATTCCCGTCGCTCGAGGGTGCGGCGAAGCCGCAGGACAAAGAGCTGAAGATGGCCGAGACCCTCGTCGACAGCATGGCCGACGACTTCCACCCCGACGAGTTCACCGACGAGTACCAGGTGCAACTACGGGCGCTGCTCGACGAGATGATCGAGAACGGCGGCAAGAAGGTGATCGCGTCGGAGGACGCGGCCGAGCCCGAGCAGGACGCCGAGGTGGTCGACCTCGTGGCGGCACTGCAACGGAGCGTCGAGGCCGCAGGCAAGTCCGGGTCGGAGGGCAAGACCGGCGACAAGACGCGTACCCGGAAGGCCCCCGCGAAGAAGGCGAGCCCAGGCAAGTCGAGCCCGGGCAAGTCGAGTGCAGAGAAGTCGAGCGGCAGGTCCGGCTCCTCCGGAGGCCGGGGCAAGAAGACACCGGCCCGCAAACGCGCGTGACCCGCGCGGTCAGGAACGAACGCGTTCGAGCCAGAAGTAGAAGTGCTCGCCGTCGTCGAGCGCGATGCCCTTGCCGTTCATGATGCCCATCACCGTGTCGTCGTCGACGCGCTTGAAGTGGTCGAAGACGGGCATGCCGTCGTAGACCATGGTCGCGGTCGTCTCCCCGCGGAACTCGACGTTCCACAGCGTGGCGCGGCCTTTGCCCGCTTCCAGATTCGATACCAACTGGCCGTCCTCGCCGACGCACACGAGAGGGTCGACGTCACGCGGGCCGTCGAACCGCTTGCCGTACCAGCGCAGGGTGTCGAGCAGCGCGCCCGCGCGATGGCCGGTGTCGAATGCGCCGCCCTTCCACAGGCCGGTGAGCTGCTCGAGGTGTGCCGGCTTCAGACCGGCCCACACCGCGTCGAGTTCGCGCGGATCGACATGACCCGTGGCGCGGGTGAGGGAGTGGAAGTCGAGCGTCGCGGTCATGAGTGCTCCTTCGGGGTCTGGTCGAACGTGAGAACCGGTTTGACGACGCGGCCCGTGGCGGCGGCGTCGAAGGCATCCGCGTGAGCGTCGACGGGAAAGGTCGTGATCATCTTGTCGAACGGGAACCGGCCGGCGCGCCATTGTTCGACGAGCTCGGGGACGAGATCGTGCGGCCGTGCGTCGCCCTCGATCACTCCGGTGACGGTGCGTCCGCCCAGCAGGAGGGTCTGGTCGAGCGTGACGGGATTGCGCGGGCCACGCAGGCCGACCGTCGCGACGGTGCCGGGCGCCCGCAGACCCCGCACCGCGGCGTCGAGTACCTCGGCGGTGCTCACGGTGTCGACGACGTGGTCGACACCGCCGACAGCGCGCAGCGCGCCCTTGATCGGCGTGACGGCCGGGTCGATCGCCTCGGTGGCGCCGAGTTCGACGGCCAGGGCCCGGCGGTCGGCGCGGGTGTCGACCGCGACGATGTGCGCGCAGCCCGCCGTCGCGAACGCCATGACGGCCGCGAGCCCGACCGCGCCGCAGCCGACGACCGCAGCGTGCGAGCCGGATTCGGGGCGCAGCACATTGACGACGGTGCCCGCACCGGTGAGCAGGCCACACCCGAGCGGGCCGACGAGTTCGATCGGCACGTCGTGGGGAACCCGCACGGCGTTGCGCTCGGTCGCCACTGCGTAGGACGCGAACGACGACTGGCCGAACCAGCCGCCGTGTACGGCTCCCTGCGCGTCCCGCAGGGCCGTCGAGCCGTCGGCGCGGGTGCCGGAGCGGTTGAGCGCGTGGAAAACCTCGCAGTACGCAGGGCGGCCCGAGCGACACGTGCGGCACTCGCCGCACGCGTCGAAGGTGAGCACGACGGGGTCGCGCGGAGTGAGGGTCGTGACCGCGCTGCCGACCTCGACGACGACGCCGGACCCCTCGTGGCCGAGCACCGCGGGGAACGGGAACGGGACGGCGCCCGCGAGTGCGGTGAGGTCGGTGTGGCAGATGCCGACGCCCGCGATACGCACCAGCACCTCGTCGGCGCGTAACGGCCCGATCTGCAGGGCGGACAGCCGCGACGGTCCGTTGGGCCGTTCGGCCACCAGCCCCTGAACCTCGAGCACCTACTCCTCCTCAGCGGTCCGTGCGAATCGTCTGCGGATGCGCGCGAAGCGAATCCGCACGATGCGCCGAGCGAATCTCCGTTAACTTATGTGCCGCATGTTAATGCATGTGTCGCGCAGCACAAAACCGCGCCGCACACGACTCGCACACGTCCCGCTCAGCGAGACGGCGCGGCGGAGCGCGAAAAGTGCGCCGGTACTGCTCGGGGAATGTCGAATGCCCACGACCGCCAGGCGCTCCGTCCGAGTCCTCCCGACTCGGCCGCGTCGTCCACCCCGTTGCCCGCCCGGTACCGGCGCACTCGACCCGCGTGGGTCGTCGTGACGGTGCTCGTATTCGTCGAGATCATCAGCGCGTTCGAGACGTCGATGATGTACGCCGCGATGCCCACCCTGATCGTCGAGTTCGACACCGACGCCGCGACCGCAGGCTGGGCGGTGACGTCCTTCCTGCTCGTCGCGGCGGCCTCGGCCGCGGTGTGCGGCCGGCTCGGCGACATGTACGGGCGCGAACGGGTCCTGGTCGTCGTGCTCGCCGCGGCAGCGATCGGGTCGCTGGTGAGCGCGCTCGGCGACAGCCTCGGCGCGATCATCGCGGGGCGCACGATCCAAGGCGCCGCGGGCGCGATCCTGCCGCTGTGCATCGGGCTCGCACGCGAACACCTACCGGCGTCCCGGGTGCCGGTCGCGGTGTCGCTCGTGTCGGGCTCCGCGGTCGCGGCAGGAGCCGCGTCGCTGCTCGTCGCAGGCGCGCTGATCGACCACGCGAGCTGGCACATGATCTTCGTCGTCACCGCGATCTATGCATTCGGTGCGCTCGCCCTCGTCGTGTTCGTCCTGCCCTGGCGGCCCCGGCCCGACGGCCCGGGCGGCCACACCCGGGAACGTATCGACCATCTCGGTGCCGTGACCCTCGCCGCCGCGGTCGCTGCAATACTTCTCGGCGTCAACAAAGCGCAGTCGTGGGGCTGGACCGACGCACGCGTGGCCGCGCTCGTGGTGGGCGGACTCGCCGCGCTCGGTCTGCTCGTGGTGCGCGAGCTGCGCATCCCGAACCCGATCGTCAACCTGCGGCTGTTCGCGCAACGCAAGTTCGCGATCACGATGATCGCGACGGTCGCGATCTCGGCGGGCCCGCTCGGCATCGTCACGATGATCATCCCGCTCGTACTGCAGACGTCGGATCCCGACGGTTTCGGCCTCGGCCTGTCCCCCACCCACGCGGGCTGGATCTCGTTTCTCGGTGCCCTCGTCGGCTTCGCGTGCACACCGCTCAGCGGTCGGATCTCGGGAGCAACCGGTGCGCGCACGGCGATGCTGCTCGGCAGTGCCCTGTTCGCGGTCAGCACAGTGATGCTGCTCGTCGGCCACGACTCGCTCGCCGTCATGTCCGCGATGATCGTGGTGGGGTCGATCGCCACCGCGTTCGCCTACACCGCGTTGCCCAATCTCGTCGTCGAGGCCGTGCCGCAGGAGAACACGAGCGAGGCGACCGGAACGAACACGGTGGTACGGACCGTCGGCCAGGGTGTCGGCACGTCGGTCGCGACGATGATGCTCGCGCACGCCGCGACGAGCGGCGCGGGCACGACCTCGGGACTCGTGGCCGTCGGAGTGCTCGTGCTGGCGCTCACCGTCGTCACGATCGCCCTCGTGATCGCGATCCCGCGCCGCACCACCTAGCTCGACACCGCCTGCCGAACACAGGTGTGGCCCCGGATCCGGGCGGATCCGGGGCCACACGGCGGCGGGTGCCGCTACACGGTGAAGCCGAGGGCGCGCAGCTGCTCGCGGCCGTCCTCGGTGATCTTGTCAGGGCCCCACGGGGGCATCCACACCCAGTTGATACGCAGCTCGTCGGTGAGCCCACTGCGCACGAGGGCGTTGCGGGACTGGTCCTCGATCACATCGGTGAGCGGGCACGCCGCCGACGTGAGAGTCATGTCGACCGTCACGATGTCGTCGTCCTCGGTGATCTTGTAGACGAGGCCGAGGTCGACGACGTTGATGCCGAGTTCCGGGTCGACGACGTCGCGCATCGCCTCTTCCAGGTCGTCGAGTCGCTGCCCGTCCGGCACGGTGCCCGCGGTGAGGTACGCGTTCTCGGTCTGCTCGGGTGCGCCCTGCTCGGGCGTCTCGGTCTGGGATGTGGTCTCACTCATGCCTGTCCTCCGGTCCGGGAAGGTTCGTTGTGGTCGGCGGTGCCCTCGGTGGCAGGCGAATCCGCGGTGTCGGACACGGCCTGCGCGACGGCGTCCTTGAATGCGAGCCAGCCGAGCAGCGCGCATTTGACGCGTGCCGGGTACTTCGCGACGCCCGCGAACGCGATGCCGTCGCCCAGGACGTCCTCGTCGCCCTCGACGGTGCCGCGGCTCGACACCATCTCGTTGAACGCGGCGACGGTGGCGAGCGCGTCGCCGACGTTCTGCCCGATGACCTGGTCGGTGAGCACGGACGTCGACGCCTGGCTGATCGAGCAGCCCTGCCCGTCGTAGGACACGTCGGTGACCGTGCCGTCGGGCGCGATGTGCACGCGCAGCGTGACCTCGTCCCCGCAGGTCGGGTTCACGTGGTGCACCTCCGCACCGTACGGGTCACGCAGCCCGCGGGCATGCGGGTGCTTGTAGTGGTCCAGGATCACTTCCTGGTACATCTGTTCCATTCGCACGTGGGTGTCAGCCTTCCACTACGCCGAAGAATTCCTGCGCCCGGCGAATACCGTTCGCGAGCGCCGTCACCTCGTCGAGCGTGTTGTACACGGCGAACGAGGCACGTGCGGTGGCGGCAACCCCGAAGCGGCGGTGCAGCGGCCACGCGCAGTGATGACCGACGCGGATCGCGACGCCGTCGTCGTCGAGGATCTGTCCGAGATCGTGCGCGTGGATGCCGTCCACCACGAAGGACACCGCACCGCCGCGTGCGTCGGCGGTCGACGGCCCGATGATGCGGACCCCGTCGAGCGCGCCGAGCTGCTCGAGCGCGGCAGCCGTCAGTTCGTGCTCGTGCATCGCGACCGCGGGCATCCCGATCGTCTCGAGATACTCGACAGCGGCGCCGAGGCCCACCACCTGCGACGTCATCGGCACGCCCGCCTCGAAGCGTTGCGGCGGGAGCGCGTACGTCGTCGCCTCCATCGTGACGGTCTCGATCATCGAGCCGCCCGTCACGAACGGGGGCATCGCGGTGAGCAGGTCACGCGTGCCGTAGAGCACGCCGACGCCCGAGGGGCCGAGCATCTTGTGTCCCGAGAACGCCGCGTAGTCGACGCCCAGCTCGTGGAAGTCGACGGGCATGTGCGGCACCGACTGGCACGCGTCGAGCACGACGAGCGCACCGACCGCATGGGCCCGGCGCACCAGTTCCTCGACGGGCGCGACAGCACCGGTGACATTCGACTGGTGCGTGAACGCGACGACCTTGACCGCATCCGACAACTCGAGCGAGTCGAGATCGATCCGGCCGCTGTCGGTGACCCCGTACCAGCGCAGTGTCGCGCCGGTGCGGCGGGCGAGCTCCTGCCACGGCACGAGGTTCGCGTGGTGCTCGAGCTCGGTGACGACGATCTCGTCGCCCGGACCGAGCGCCCGCTCGAAGCGGGCGTCGCCGAGCACGTAGGTGACCAGGTTGAGCGATTCGGTCGCGTTCTTCGTGAACACGAGCTCGTCCGCATCCGCACCCACGAACCGCGCGATCGCCGCACGCGCACCCTCGTAGGCGTCGGTGGCTTCCTCGGCCAGCTGATGCGCCCCGCGGTGCACGGCGGCGTTGCACGTGGTGAGGAACTCGCGCTCGGCGTCGAGCACCTGCACCGGACGCTGCGATGTCGCGCCCGAGTCGAGGTACACGAGGGGTTTGTCGTCGCGCACCGTCCGCGAGAGGATCGGGAAATCCTTGCGGATCTCGGCGACGTCCAGTCCGCGTGCGAGTCCCTGCACCGTCGTCATTACGCTCCCTGCTTCTGTTACCGGGTGAGCTGTGCTGCTGCCTGCGTGAACCGGTTGTAACCGTTCTCCTCGAGCTCGTCGGCGAGCTCGGGGCCGCCCGACTCGACGACACGACCGTCGACGAACACGTGCACGAACTCGGGGTGGATGTAGCGCAGGATGCGCGTGTAGTGCGTGATCAGCAGGATTCCGCCGTTCTCGCGCTCCTTGTACTTGTTGACACCCTCCGACACGACACGCAGCGCGTCGACGTCGAGGCCCGAGTCGGTCTCGTCGAGGATCGCGATCTTCGGCTGGAGCAGGCCCAGCTGGAGGATCTCGTGGCGCTTCTTCTCGCCGCCCGAGAAGCCCTCGTTGACGCTGCGCTCGCCGAACGCGGGATCGATGTCGAGTTCGGTCATGGCGGTCTTGACTTCCTTGACCCAGTGCCGCAGCTTCGGGGCCTCGCCGCGGACCGCGGTGGCTGCGGTACGCAGGAAGTTCGACATCGACACACCCGGCACCTCGACCGGGTACTGCATCGCGAGGAACAGGCCGGCGCGGGCACGCTCGTCGACGCTCATCTCGAGCACGTTCTCGCCGTCGAGGGTGATCGAGCCCGACGTCACGACGTACTTCGGGTGCCCCGCGATCGCGTACGACAAGGTCGACTTGCCGGACCCGTTGGGGCCCATGATCGCGTGCGTCTCACCGGAGCGCACCGTGAGGTTCACGCCCTTGAGGATGTGGATCGGTTCGGCGTTCTCGTCGGACTGCGCGACGTCGACGTGCAGGTCCTTGATCTCGAGAACGGACGGGGTCTGGTCGGACATGAGGATTTCCTTCTGGGCTGTGGAGAGTGGGGGCCGGGCGTGCGGTCAGGCGCCGACCGCGGCGAGTTCCGCTTCGACGGCCGCTTCGAGCCGTTCGCGCACGTCGGGCACGCCGATCTTCTGGATGATCTCGTGGAAGAAGCCGCGCACGACGAGACGCCGTGCCTGGTCCTCGGGGATGCCGCGGGCGCGGAGGTAGAACAGCTGCTCGTCGTCGAAGCGGCCGGTCGCGCTCGCGTGCCCCGCGCCGACGATCTCGCCGGTCTCGATCTCGAGATTCGGCACCGAGTCGGCGCGCGCGCCGTCGGTGAGCACGAGATTCCGGTTGAGCTCGAAGGTGTCGGTGCCCTCGGCCTCGGCGCGGATCAGCACGTCGCCGATCCACACCGTATGGGCGTCCGGCTTGTCCGACGCCGGGTCGCCTTGCAGCGCCCCCTTGTAGACGACATTCGACTTGCAGTGCGGTTGCGAGTGGTCGACGAGCAGACGCTGCTCGAGATGCTGGCCGTCGTCGGCGAAGTAGAGGCCGAGCAGTTCGGCGTCGCCGCCGGGGCCGTCGTACTTGACGGTGCCCGTGAGCCGCACGAGGTCGCCGCCGAGGCTCACCGCGGTGTGCCGCAGCACGGCGTCGCGGCCCACACGCACGTGATGCTGTGCGACGTGCACGGTGTCGTCGGCCCAGTCCTGCACCGCGACGACCGTCAGGTGCGACGAGTCGCCGAGCACGAACTCGACGTTCTCCGCGTAGGTGCCGCTACCGACCTGGTCGAGTACGACGACGGCCTTGGCGAACGCCCCGAGCCGAACCTGGATGTGCCCGTAGGCGGTCTGCCCCTCGCCCGGCCCGGTGACCCGCACCAGGATGCGCTCGTCGCCGGCGAACTCGGCGGGCACCGTGACGACGGTGGCGGTGTCGAAGCTCGAGTACGCCTGCGCGGCGATGCGGTCGGACGGGACACCACCGGTGCCGAGCCGCGCGTCGTCGCGTCCCACCGTCTCGACCGTGACGCCGTCCGGCGCCTCGGCCACGATCGTGGCGGCCCCCGTGGCCGGGGCCGTACCGTTGTGCAGGCCGCGGAGGCGGCGCAGCGGCGTGAACCGCCACTCCTCGTCGCGGCCGCCGGGGATCTCGAACGCGTCGACGTCGAACGACGTGAAGACCTCGCCCTTGTTCGACGCCGGCACGACGTTCTCGCCGGAGACGGCGCCCTTCACTCCCACGGACGTGCTTCGAGTCATTTCTTGCGTCGCTTCGCCGGCCACTTAGCCCACGGCCCCTTCCATCTGCAGTTCGATCAGGCGGTTGAGCTCGAGGGCGTATTCCATCGGGAGTTCCTTCGCGATGGGCTCGACGAAACCGCGCACGACGGTCGCCATCGCCTCGTCCTCGGTCAGACCGCGGCTCATGAGGTAGAACAGTTGGTCGTCGCTGACCTTGGAGACAGTCGCCTCGTGGCCCATCGTCACGTCGTCCTCGCGGATGTCGACGTACGGATAGGTGTCGGAGCGGCTGATCGTGTCCACCAGCAGCGCGTCGCACTTGACGGTCGACTTGGAGCCGTGAGCGCCCTTGTTGACCTGGACCAGACCACGGTAGGACGCACGGCCGCCGCCGCGAGCAACGGACTTGGACACGATCGTGGACGACGTGTGCGGCGCGAGGTGCAGCATCTTGGAGCCGGTGTCCTGATGCTGGCCCTCACCGGCGAACGCCACCGACAGCACCTCGCCGCGAGCGTGCTCACCGGTCATCCACACGGCCGGGTACTTCATCGTCACCTTGGAGCCGATGTTGCCGTCGATCCACTCCATCGAACCGCCGGCCTCGACCTTGCTGCGCTTGGTGACGAGGTTGTAGACATTGTTCGACCAGTTCTGGATCGTGGTGTAGCGGCAGTGACCGCCCTTCTTCACGATGATCTCGACGACCGCGGAGTGCAGCGAGTCGGTCTTGTAGATCGGCGCGGTGCAGCCCTCGACGTAGTGCACCGAGGCGCCCTCGTCGACGATGATGAGCGTGCGCTCGAACTGGCCCATGTTCTCGGTGTTGATCCGGAAGTAGGCCTGCAGCGGGATGTCGACGTGCACGCCCGGCGGCACGTAGATGAACGAGCCGCCCGACCACACCGCGGTGTTGAGCGCGGAGAATTTGTTGTCTCCCGCCGGAATGACGGTGCCGAAGTATTCCTGGAACAGTTCGGGATGCTCACGCAGCCCGGAGTCGGTGTCGAGGAAGAGGACGCCCTGACTCTCCAGGTCCTCGCGGATCTGGTGGTAGACCACCTCGGACTCGTACTGTGCCGCGACACCCGCGACGAGGCGCTGCTTCTCCGCCTCCGGGATACCGAGCTTGTCGTACGTGTTCTTGATGTCCTCGGGCAGCTCTTCCCAGGACTGCGCCTGCTTCTCGGTCGACCGCACGAAGTACTTGATGTTGTCGAAGTCGATGCCCTCGAGGTTGCTGCCCCAGCTCGGCATCGGCTTCTTGTCGAAGGTGCGCAGCGCGCGCAGCCGACTCTCGAGCATCCACTCGGGCTCGTTCTTCTTCGTCGAGATGTCCCGGACGACCGCTTCCGACAGACCACGCTGCGCCGCGGCGCCCGCCGCGTCGGAATCGGCCCAGCCGTAGCCGTAGTGCCCGAGCGACGCGATCGTCTCTTCCTGCGTCAACGGCTCGTTCGGGGGTGTCACCTGGTCTGATGTGACGGTCATGCGGGCTCCTTCCGGAGGCGTGGTACGAGTCCGGCGAGGGCTGGTCGCCGGTAGAGGACAACGTTGTCGGGGTGGTGTTTGTTCCGTGACGCGGACCTGCAGGCCCTCATCGTGGCGGCGGCGGGTGGACGGCGAGCGGGACGTGGGTGGTGCACGCGACGTCGCCGTTCGCGATGGTCGCGAGCTGTTGCACGTGGGTGCCGAGGATCTCGGTGAGCGCAGCACGCTCGGCTTCGCACAACTCGGGGAACTCCTCGGCGACGTGCGAGACCGGGCAGTGGTGCTGGCAGATCTGCACACCGTGCCCGACCGGCCGTGTGGACGCGGCGAAGCCCGCGTCGTTGAACGCGGTCGCGACCGCCTCCGCCTTGTCGGCGACGTCGGACGCGTCGGCGCGTGCACGAGGGACCGACGACACGATCGACTGCACGCGCCTGCGCGCGAACTCCTCGATCGCGGCGTCTCCGCCGACCTCGCGCAACTGACGCAGCGCCGCGCCGGCGAGGTCGTCGTACGCGTGGCCGAGTCGCCTGCGGCCCTGCGCGGTGATCTGGAAATGCTTGGCGGGTCGACCGCGGCCACGACGCCGCGTCCGGCTCGTGACCTCCCGCGCTTCGCCCGCGTCGAGCAGCGCGTCGAGGTGGCGACGTACCCCCGCCGCGCTGAGTCCGAGGCGCGCACCGATCTCGCCCGCCGTGACGGGGCCTTCCTGCAGCAGGAGCTCGACGACCGCGGCGCGCGTGTCGCCGTCGTGCGTGGATCCCGAGCGCTCGGCGCCTGCCGTACCGGGACGCGCGTCGCCCGCGACGGGCCCGGCGGCCCCGTCCACGTGTGCAGCGTCGTCCGTTTTCACAACACCAGTGTGACGTAATTACGCGGCTCGGTCTACTAAGGGTTACCTGCCTTACACCTGCGACAACGCGGGGCCACGGCGCGCGCGCACGGGAGCGGAGCGGTGGGCGCTCACCGGGACGGGTTGGTGGGCGCGCACCGGGGCGGTGGTGCGTCGCCGCTACCCTTTGCATGTGCCGACGCCGACCGACGCCGCGGACGAAACCGCCGCCGCCCGCCCGCTCCGCGCCCGGCTCGTCGACACCGCCCGGCGCGGCGGCCGTCGTGCGCTGGGCCTCGACGACACCCCCGCCGCCCACCGGGTCACCGACACGCTGCACGCGGGCGGTATGGAGAGCCACGAGAAGACCGCGCCCGGGCTCGACGAGACCGAGGTGCGCCAACTCGCGGGTATCCGCCGGTTCGGTGCGACGGGCGCGGTGCTCATGGCGCTGGGCGCGCTCGGTGCGGGCGCCCAGCCCGTGCTGCAGAACCCGGTACAGGGCCTGCGCCTGCTCGGCCTGCCGAGCCGCATCCCGAGCGCGGCGCTGGCTCTCACGATGTGCGGCACCGTCATGGTGGTGTGCGCGTGGCTCCTGCTCGGCCGATTCACGATCGGTGGGGTGCACGCCGATTCGGTGCGACGCCGGCTCAGTCGCTCGCAGCTCGATCGCACGCTGCTGCTGTGGATCCTGCCGCTGTCGGTCGCGCCGCCGATGTTCAGCAAGGACGTGTACTCCTACCTCGCACAGAGCGAAATCGCGGCACGCGGCCTCGATCCCTACGAGATCGGGCCGGCGGGTGCGCTCGGCGTCGACCACGTACTCACCCGCACCGTCCCGAACATCTGGCGCGACACCCCGGCGCCGTACGGCCCACTGTTCCTGTGGATGGGCAAGGGCATCACCTGGCTCACCGGTGAGAACATCGTCGCCGGGATCCTGCTGCACCGCGTGCTCGCACTCGCGGGCGTCGCGATGATCGTGTGGGCGCTGCCCCGGCTCGCCCGTCGATGCGGTGTGTCCGCCGTGAGTGCACTGTGGCTCGGCGCCGCGAACCCCCTCGTGCTGTTCCATCTCGTCGCGGGCATCCACAACGAAGCCCTCATGCTGGGCCTCATGCTCGCGGGAGTCGAACTCGCGTTGCGGGCGATCGAAAGGAACGCGCCGCTACGGGGCACCTCCCTGCTGTTGCTGCTGTCGGGAGTCGCGCTGGTCGCACTGTCCTCGACGATCAAGATCCCGTCGCTCGCGGCACTCGGCTTCGTCGGCATGGCACTCGCCAGACGCTGGGGGCCGAGCGTGCGATCGGTGATCCAGTCGGCACTGCTGCTCGGCGCCGTCACGGTGGTGGTCACCGTCGGTGTGAGCGTCGCGTCCGGGCTCGGCATCGGCTGGATCCACACGCTCGGCACTGCGAACGCCGTGCGCAGCTGGATGTCGATTCCGACCCTCCTCGGACTCGGCACCGGGCTCGGCGGCGTGCTGCTCGGCCTCGGCGATCACACGACCGCCGTCCTGTCCCTGACCCGTCCGATCGCCTCGCTCGTGGCGGCATACGTCACGGTGCGCATGCTCGTCGCCGTCCTCGTCGGACGCATCCACGCGGTCGGCGCACTCGGCGTGTCGCTCGGCGCGATCGTGCTGCTGTTCCCCGTGGTACAGCCGTGGTACCTGCTCTGGGCGGTGCTCCCCCTCGCAGCGTGGGCCACCGGGCCCGCGTTCCGTATCCCGGCGGTCGCGTTCTCGTCGATCGTGAGCGTGATCCTGATGCCGAACGGCGGCGAATACCAGCCGTTCGTCATCGTGCAGGCCGCGATCGCGACGGTTTTCACGGTGGGCATCCTGATCGTCCTGACCCGCAACCGGCTGCCGTGGCGCATGACCGCGAGTGACGGCGACGACCCTCCCGGCTCGTCCGGAGCGGGCAAAGCCGGGGCACCCGGCGGAGCGTCGTCGTCCGGGGCTTACGCTGAATCCCCGTGACCTCCCGATCTCCCGGTTCTGCCCCACCCGCGGTCGCACTCACCGGGGTGCGGAAACTGTTCGACGGGGTCGCCGCCGTCGACGGTCTCGATCTCACCGTCGAACGCGCCCAGGTACTCGCACTTCTCGGCCCCAACGGCGCAGGCAAGACCACCACCGTGGAAATGTGCGAGGGCTTCCTCGCACCCGACGCGGGCCAGGTCCGCGTACTCGGCCTCGACCCGATCCGTGAGTCGGCCGCCCTACGGCCCCGCATCGGCGTCATGCTCCAGGGCGGCGGCGCGTATCCCGGATCGAAGGCGGGCGAGATGCTCGACCTCGTCGCGTCGTACAGCGCCGACCCGCTCGACCCGGCGTGGCTGCTGCGATCGCTGGGCCTCGAGGAGGCGCGGCGCACGCCCTACCGCCGCCTGTCGGGCGGTCAGCAGCAGCGGTTGTCGCTGGCATGCGCACTCGTCGGCAGGCCCGAACTGGTGTTCCTCGACGAACCGACCGCGGGCCTCGACGCGCAGGCCCGGCTGCTCGTGTGGGAGCTGATCGACGCGCTGCGCCGCGACGGGGTGTCCGTCCTGCTCACCACGCACCTGATGGACGAAGCCGAGGAACTCGCCGACCAGCTGGTCATCATCGACCACGGCACGGTGGTTGCGGCAGGCACACCACGTGAGGTGACCCGTCGCGGTGCGGAGGGGCAATTGCACGTCGACGCGGCACCCGGGCTCGACGTCGCCGCGCTGCGCGCTGCTCTCCCCTCGGGGTTCGCGGTGCGTGAGAGCACGCCGGGCCGTTATCTCGTCGAGGGCGCGATCGCGCCGGCGACCGTCACCACCGTCGCGACGTGGGCCGCCGATCAGGACACACTCGTGCGGGACATCCAGGTGGACCAGCGCAGCCTCCAGGACGTGTTCCTCGAACTGACCGGCAGGGACTTGAGGGGATGACCATGAACACCCATGTCGACGGGCCTGCGAACCGGTTCGCTCCCGGCACGTTCGCGCCGCGACCGCAGCCCGCGCCCGCGTTGTCGATGTTGCGCGCACAGACGCGGCTCGAGCTGACCCTGCTGTTGCGCAACGGCGAACAGCTGCTGCTCACGCTGTTCATTCCGATCACGCTGCTCATCGGCCTGACCAAGATCCCGCTCGGCGATCTCGGCGACACGCGCGTCGACACCGTGCTGCCCGCCGTGATGATGGTCGCGGTGATGTCCACGGCGTTCACCGGTCAGGCAATCGCCGTCGGCTTCGACCGCCGGTACGGCGCGCTCAAGCGGCTCGGCGCGACGCCGCTGCCACGCTGGGGCATCATCGCGGGCAAAAGCGCCGCCGTGGTGATCGTCGTCGCGATGCAGTCGCTGTTGCTCGGTGCGATCGGATTCGCACTGGGGTGGCGGCCCGAACTCACCGGACTCGCACTCGGCGCCGTCGTCCTCGCGCTCGGGACCGTCACGTTCGCGGCGATGGGCCTGCTGCTCGGCGGCACCCTCCGCGCGGAGATCGTGCTCGCGCTCGCGAACATCCTGTGGTTCGTGATGACGGCGATCGGCAGCGTGCTGTTCATGCGCGGCGACGTCGCGACCGGGTGGACGACCGCAGCGCGCCTGATCCCGTCGGGAGCGCTCGCGCATGCGTTGGACTCCGCACTCGCCGGGTCGATCGACGCCCTGAGCATGGTCGTGCTCGCGGCATGGGCGCTCGTCGCGGGGATCCTCGCGTCGCGCCTGTTCCGGTTCACCTGAGACTTGTCCGGGTTCACAGGAGCGGGTGCTGTCGGCATCGCGGCATTGTTCGACGTCACCGATCGGCGCCGAGCGTGTTGCACCGCAGAGTAAGGCCCCGCTAAGGTCCCTGTTTCGCGTGTGCACGGCGCCCTCGGACCCGACGTCCACGGCCGCCCGCGCGGCATCGCACCACCACGGCGGGACCACCACGCCGGGCGTGCGCGCACAGCGGGCCGGCACCCAGTCGTCACGCCGACAGCCCGACACCGATCGTCCGACACCGACAGGAGGATGCGAGCGAGTGAACGCGAGTACGACCGCCCGCGGCCCGCGCACCGCACGGACGCCGTGGAACCGGAAGAATCCGTACCGTGCACGGCTCGTGGACAACCGCATCCTCAATGGCGAGGGTTCGACGAAGGAAGTGCGGCACTACGCACTCGACCTCGGCGACAGCGGTATCGAGTACGACCCGGGCGACGGTCTCGGTGTGCATCCGGTCAACCATCCGGCGCTCGTCGACGCCGTACTCGACCGCCTCGGCGTCGCGCCCGACAGCGTGCTCGACGGATTCGAACGTCCGCTGGCCGATCTGCTCACCCACAGTGTCGAATTGCACACCGCGACCGCCGACTTTGCGGAGTTCGCGGCGAGCCTTCCCTGCGACGGCACATTCCGCGAGCTCGTCCGGTCCCCCGATTTCGCGTCGTGGGCGTGGGGGCGGGACGTCCTCGATGTACTCGAAGCGGTCGACGGTCCGGTGGACCCCGCCGCCGCGGTCGCTGCGCTCACCCCACTCAAGCACCGCACGTACTCGATCGCGTCCAGCCCGCTCGTGCACCCGGGCCGCATCCACCTCACCGCGACCACCGTGCGTCGCCGTGACACCCGCATGCGCAGCGGCGCGTGTTCGGCGTATCTCGCCGACCGGGTCGGCAACGACGGCGCCGCGGGTGTGTTCCTCGTGAAGAACAAGTCGTTCCGCCTGCCCGAGCCCGACGTGCCGATCGTCATGATCGGTGCAGGTACCGGCATCGCGCCCTTCCGCGCGTTCCTGCAGCACCGCCGCGCGCAGGGCGCGTCGGGTGCGGCGTGGCTCGTGTTCGGCGAGCGTCATCGCGAGCACGACTTCCTGTATCGCGACGAACTCGACGAGTTCCTCCGCGACGGCACGGTGGACCGCCTCGACACCGCGTTCTCCCGCGACGGCTCCGGCAACGAGAAGACGTACGTCCAGCACGTCCTGCGCGCACACGGGCACGATCTCGCGCAATGGATCGACCGCGGCGCGCACATGTACGTGTGCGGGTCGATCGCGATGGGCGCCGCAGTCGACGCCGCGCTGCGCCACGCACTCGCCGAACACCGCGGGCTCTCCCCCGACGACGCCACCGAGGTCGTCGCCGAGCTGCGGTCGACCAAGCGCTACGCCCGCGACGTGTACTGAGCCGTCACACCCCGACCCGTCCGATTCGACGAACCCAGCGATCCAGGAGAACGAGAACACAATGGCAGTGGTGATCCTCTACGGCAGCGAAGCCGGTACCGCCGAGCAGGTGGCCGAGCACATGGTCGACGTCCTGTCGGACCAGGACGTGTCGCTCTACGACATGATGGAGTACGACCCGGGCGACATGGAGACCAGCGATTTCCACATCGTGGTGTGCTCGACGTACGGCGACGGTGAGCTGCCGACCGGTGCCGAACCGTTCTTCGAGGCGCTCGAAGACGACGAACCGGACCTGAGCGGCGTGCAGTTCGCGCTGTTCGGTCTCGGCGACAGCGTGTACGACACGTTCAACCGCGGCGGCGAGATCATGGCAGGCAAGCTCACCTCGCTCGGCGCCGAACAGGTCGGCGAGCACGCACGCCACGACAGCTCGGGCGACGTCAAGCCGAAGGCGCAGGCCGAGGAGTGGGTCCGCACGATCGCGGCCGAGTTCCTGTCCTGACCCGATCACCCGTTCCGGCTACTTTCGCGGGGCACCCAACTACAGCCTGTAGTTGGGTGCCCCGTACCATCGTGATGTGCTGTATCGCGGCTTCGTGAGCCTGGTCGACCGACTCCCCCTTCCGTCTCTGCGGGTCCAACGAATCCTTGCGTTCGTGGTCATCCTCACGCAGGGCGGTATCGCCGTCACCGGGGCGGTGGTGCGCGTCACCGCGTCCGGGCTCGGTTGCCCCACGTGGCCTCAGTGCTTTCCCGGCAGCTTCGTGCCGGTCGGTCACGGCGAGGTCGCCGTGCTGCACCAGGTCGTCGAGTTCGGCAACCGCCTGCTCACGTTCGTCGTCGTGCTGGCCGCGGCCGCGATCGTGCTCGCGGTGACGCGTGCGCGGCGCCGCAAGGAAGTGCTCGTGTACGCATGGCTCATGCCCGCAGGCACCGTGCTGCAGGCCGTGATCGGCGGTGTCACGGTGCTCACCGGCCTCGTATGGTGGACAGTCGCCGTGCACCTGCTGGCGTCGATGCTCATGGTGTGGGTGGCGACGCTGCTGTTCGCGAAGGTTTCCGAGCCGGACGAGGCCGCCGAGACCGTGCAGTCCGTCCCGACTCCACTGCGGATGCTCACAGCGCTGTCCGGGGTCGCCCTGGCCGCGACGCTGGTCGCGGGGACGATGGTCACCGGCGCGGGTCCGCACGCGGGCGACAAGAGCATCGACAAGCCGGTGCCGCGCCTCGAGATCGAGATCGTCACGCTCGTGCACCTGCACGCCGAAACCCTCGTCGCATATCTCGCGCTGCTCGTGGGCCTCGGTTTCGGGCTCGCGGCGGTCGGCATGACGGTCGCGGTGCGCAAGCGTTTCGTCGCGGTCGTCGCACTCGTGTGCGCCCAGGCCTGTGTCGGCATCGTGCAGTACTTCACGGACGTGCCCGCCGCGCTCGTGGCGGTCCACGTCGCGGGCGCAGGCGCGTGCACCGCCGCCACCGCGGCATTGTGGGCCGCGGGGCGCACCCGCGAGCGGGTACCGCATTCGGTGCCGGTCGGCGCGTGACGCGCCCTCCCCTTCTGTAGCCGGACACGACGAGGGCCCGGTCGGCGACCGGGCCCTCGTCTGTCCCTACCGGTTCGTCGCGCTGCGCTCAGCGCTCGTTGCGCGCCTTGGGGAATCGTGTCTGGTGTGCGACCCAACCCGCCATCTTCTTCCAATGGCCGGGCGCGGGCGTCACGACGCTCGTGAGCTCACGCCCCCAGCCCTCGGCGAGTGTGACATTCGCCGCAGCGTCGACGACGGCGCGCGCAGTGGGCAGGTCCCGGACCACCTGGTCGCCGAGGACCCCGTCCTGACCCACGAGCGTGATGCGCACGCGCCCGACGGCGACCGGCTGGAGTACCGCGTTCGCGGAACCGCCGTGCGTGGACACGAACTCGTCGACGGCCTTCACGACGCGCTCGGGTGCCGTGGCAGTGGGCTGTGCGGTGTCGGTGCTCATGACTCGAAGAATACTGTGCCGCGGGGGCGTGTCGGCCGCGGGGCGCGGGTCGGATCGGCCGCCGTGTTAGAACACTCTGCATGCGCGCACTCGAGGTGTCCCGGCACGGCGGTCCGGATGTTCTGCAGCCCACCGAGCTACCCGATCCGCAGATCGGGGCCGCCGACCTGCTCGTGCGCACCGAGGCGATCGGCGTCAACTACATCGACACGTACTTCCGCACCGGACAGTACGAGCGCGCCCTGCCGTATGTTCCGGGCGACGAGGCCACCGGTGTCGTCGAGGTCGTCGGCGCGGACGTGACCGATGTCGCGGTCGGCGATCGCGTCGCGTGGTGCGCGGCGCCCGGCAGCTATGCCGAGCTCGTCTCGGTACCGGCCCGCGTCGCGGTCCGGGTGCCCGGCGACGTGCCCGCGGACCAGGCGGCATCGGCGCTGCTGCAGGGCATGACCGCGCACTATCTCGCGCACTCGACGTACCCGGTGCAGCCCGGCGACACCGTCGTCGTGCATGCGGGTGCCGGCGGTGTGGGACTGCTGCTGACGCAGATGGCGAAGAGGCTCGGGGCGCGCGTCGTGACGACGGTGTCGACCGACGCGAAGGAGGAACTGTCGCGCGGCGCCGGCGCGGACGTCGTCCTGCGCTACGACGACGACCTCGCGGCCCGCGTGCGCGAGGTGACCGGCGGCGAAGGTGCCGCAGCCGTGTACGACGGCGTCGGCAAGGACACCTTCGAGGCGAGCCTCGCGTCGCTGCGGGTGCGGGGCACTCTCGCGCTGTTCGGCGCCTCGAGCGGGCCCGTTCCGCCCTTCGATCCGCAGCGGCTCAATCCGGCCGGATCGTTGTTCCTCACCCGGCCGACGCTCGCGCATCATGTGCGCGATCGCGCGGAACTCGAGTGGCGCGCGGGCGACGTGCTGTCTGCGCTCGCATCGGGCGAGCTGTCGCTGCGGGTGGGGGCGCGTTATCCGCTCGCGGACGCGGCCCGCGCGCACCGCGATCTCGAGGCACGCGCCACCACGGGATCGATCGTGTTGATCCCCTGATGCGGAAGGGTCGTCAGCCGAGGAGCTGCGACACCGTCTGCAGACCGAGGACCGAGTCGATCGACAGGCCGACGAACACGATCGCGAGGTAGTTGTTCGACTGCAGGAACAGCCGGAGCGGCTTGACCGACCCGCCGCCCCGCACGCTGCGGTACAGCTGGTGCGCCATCACCAGGAACCACACGCCCGCGACCAGCGCGACGGCGGCATAGACGAGGCCCGCGGCGGGCACGAGGACGAGCGTCGTGACGACCGTGGCCCACGTGTACAGCAGGATCTGCTTCGTGACGTGCTCTTCGGTGGCGATGACGGGGAGCATCGGCACACCCGCCGCCTGGTAGTCGTCCTTGTAGCGCATCGCGAGCGCCCAGGTGTGCGGCGGCGTCCAGAAGAACACGACGAGGAACAGTACGACGGGTTCCCACGACAGCGAGCCGGTGACCGCGGCCCAGCCGACGAGAGCGGGCATGCACCCGGCCGCGCCGCCCCAGATGACGTTCTGCCACGTGCGCCGCTTGAGCACCATCGTGTAGACGAGTACGTAGAACGCGATGGTGAGCACGACGAGCACACCGGCGAGCAGGTTGGCACGCCACCACAGCCACGCGAACGACGCGACGCCGAGCACGACGCCGAACACGAACGCATTGCGGGTCGGGACGGCGTCGCGGGCGAGCGGGCGGCGCTCGGTGCGCTTCATCACCTTGTCGATGTCGGCGTCGACGACGCAGTTGAGCGAGTTGGCGCTCGCGGCGCCCATCCAGCCGCCGAAGAGCGTGCTGAGGATCAGGACGATGTCGACCGCGCCGCGATCCGCGAGCAGCATCGCGGGGATGGTCGCCACCAGCAGGAGCTCGATGACCCGGGGCTTGGTGAGCGCGATGTACGCGAGTACCCGGGCAGTGGCCCGGCCCACGAGCGTGTCCGGTCGACGGGTACTCGGAGCTGCTGCCGGGCTACCGAATCCGTGTCCGGTCGGCGTCTGCCCTGTCCGCACGTTCTCTCCTCGCACCACGCGTATTCACACCATCTGTCGACGCATCGCAATGTCCATCGGGGTGTCACTGCCGAACTACTACATCCGATGGTAGACGGACTCGCGCGTGGAACCCGAATCGCCCCGGATCGGCTCGAGCCGTGGGTCTAGTCTAGGGAGGCACAGCGTTGCTGTCGTATGTCCCGACTCACCCGTTCGTACATCCCGACTCACCGTAGACCCATGTCAGGAGACTTCTTCTCGTGTCGACCACAGACGAGATCCGCGACCTCACCACGGCAGTGCACCCTGCCGACTGGACCGATCTGGACACCCGCGCCGTCGACACCGTGCGCGTGCTCGCCGCGGACGCCGTCCAGAAGGCCGGCAACGGGCACCCCGGCACGGCCATGAGCCTCGCGCCGCTCGCCTACACGCTGTTCCAGCGGGTCATGCGCCACGACCCGAGCGACGCCGACTGGATCGGCCGCGACCGGTTCGTCCTCTCGTGCGGTCACTCGAGCCTCACGCTGTACATCCAGTTGTTCCTCGCGGGTTACGGGCTCGAGCTCGAAGACCTGAAGGAACTGCGTACCTGGGGCTCGAAGACTCCGGGCCATCCCGAGCACGGGCACACCCGAGGTGTCGAGATCACGACGGGCCCGCTCGGTCAGGGCCTCGCGTCGGCGGTGGGTATGGCGATGGCGGCGCGCCGCGAGCGCGGCCTGTTCGACCCCGACGCGGCGCCGGGCGAGAGCCCCTTCGACCACCACGTCTACGTGCTCGCGTCGGACGGCGACATCGAGGAGGGTGTCACGTCGGAGGCGTCGTCGCTCGCTGGCACCCAGCAGCTCGGCAACCTGACGCTGATCTACGACGACAACAAGATCTCGATCGAGGACGACACCACGATCGCGCTCACCGAGGACACCGCGGCGCGCTACGCCGCGTACGGGTGGCACGTGCAGGTCGTCGAGGGCGGCGAGGACGTCGTCGCGATCGAGGCTGCGCTGCAGGCGGCGCGCGAGGTCACCGACAAGCCGTCGCTGGTCCTACTGCGCACGATCATCGGCTTCCCCGCACCCGACAAGATGAACACCGGGGCGGCCCACGGCGCCGCACTGGGCGCCGACGAGGTCGCGAAGACGAAGGAGGTCCTCGGCTTCGATCCCGAGAAGACCTTCGAGGTCGACGACAAGGTGCTCGCCCACACCCGCAAGGCGCTCGACCGTGGCGCGCAGGCGCACCGCGAGTGGCAGTCGAGCTTCGACGCATGGGCCGAAGGCAACGCGGAGAACAAGGCGCTGCTCGACCGGCTCACGGGTCGCGGCCTGCCCGACGGCTGGGCCGAGGGCCTGCCGAGCTACGAGACCGACCCGGGCGGTGTCGCGACCCGCAAGGCGTCGGGTGCGTTCCTGGCGGCCGCGGGCCAGGTGCTCCCCGAATTGTGGGGCGGCTCCGCGGATCTCGCGGAATCGAACAACACGACCATCAAGGGTGCCGACTCGTTCGGCCCCGAGTCGATCGCGACCGACATGTGGCGCGCACAGCCGTACGGCCGGACGCTGCACTTCGGCGTGCGCGAGCACGCGATGGGCTCGATCCTCAACGGCATCGCCCTGCACGGACCGACGCGTCCGTACGGCGGCACCTTCCTCGTCTTCAGCGACTACATGCGGCCCGCCGTACGCCTCGCGGCGCTGATGAAGACGCCGGTCACCTACGTGTGGACGCACGACTCGATCGGTCTCGGCGAGGACGGCCCGACGCACCAGCCGATCGAGCACCTCGCGGCGCTCCGCGGCATCCCGGGGCTGTCGGTCGTGCGTCCGGCCGACGGCAACGAGACCGTCCACGCGTGGCGCGCGGTGCTCGAGCGCGGCGCGCACGAGGCCACCCGTGGGCCTGCGGCGCTCGCGCTCACGCGGCAGAACGTGCCGGTGCTCGAGGGCACGAGCTACGAGGGCGTCACGCGCGGCGGCTACGTGCTCGCCGAGGCGTCGACCGGCGTCCCCGAGGTCGTCCTCATCGGCACCGGCTCCGAGGTCCAGCTCGCGGTGGCCGCGCGCGACACCCTCGAGCGCGACGGCATCCCGACCCGCGTCGTGTCGATGCCGTGTGTCGAGTGGTTCCAGGAACAGGAGGAGGCGTACCGCGACAGCGTGCTGCCGCCCACCGTCAAGGCCCGCGTCGCGGTCGAGGCAGGCATCTCGATGCCGTGGTACCGCTATGTCGGCGACAACGGCGAGATCGTGTCGATCGAGCACTTCGGCGCGTCCGCCGACTACAAGACCCTGTTCAGCAAGTTCGGTATCACCGCCGAGACCGTGACCGAAGCCGCGCAGCGCTCGCTCGGCCGAGTGAAGGGATGACTGACATGACCCAGAACGAGAACCTGAAGGCACTGTCCGACGCAGGGGTGTCGGTCTGGCTCGACGACCTGTCGCGCGAGCGCATCGAGTCGGGCAACCTCGCAGACCTGATCGCCACCCGATCGGTCGTCGGGGTCACCACCAATCCGGCGATCTTCCAGTCGGCGCTCAGCAAGGGGCACGCGTACGACGCGCAGGTGCGCGAGCTCGCCGCGCGAGGCGCCGACGTCGACGCCACGGTGCGCACCGTCACCACCGACGACGTGCGCGCGGCGTGCGACGTCCTCGCACCGGTGTACGAGGCGACCGGCGGCGTGGACGGTCGTGTGTCGATCGAGGTGGACCCGCGCATCGCGCACGACGCCGACAAGACGGTCGCCCAGGCCGTCGAACTGTGGAAGATCGTCGACCGACCCAATCTGTTCGTGAAGATCCCCGCCACCGAGGCGGGCGTCCCCGCGATCGCGAAGGTCCTCGGCGAGGGCGTGAGCGTCAACGTCACGCTCATCTTCTCGGTCGAGCGCTACGAGATGGTCATGTCCGCATACCTCGACGGACTGTCGGCCGCGAAGAAGGCCGGACACGATCTGTCGACGATCCACTCGGTCGCGTCGTTCTTCGTCTCGCGTGTCGACACCGAGATCGACAAGCGGCTCGACGCGATCGGCACGCCCGAAGCGCTCGCGCTGCGCGGCAAGGCGGGCCTCGCGAACGCCCGTCTCGCGTACGCGGCGTACGAGCAGGTCTTCGAGATCCAGCCGTGGTTCCCCACGCTCGCCGAGCAGGGAGCGCGACCGCAGCGTCCGTTGTGGGCGTCGACCGGCGTCAAGAACCCTGACTACCCGGACACGATGTACGTCACCGACCTCGTCGCACCGGGCACCGTCAACACGATGCCCGAGGCGACCCTCGACGCCGTCGCCGATCACGGCGCCGTCCACGGCGACACGGTGTCCGGCACGGCTGCCGCGTCGCAGGAGGTGTTCGACGCGCTGTCCGCGGTCGGCATCGACCTGCCGGACGTGTTCGACGTCCTCGAGCGGGAGGGCGTCGAGAAGTTCGAGGTGGCGTGGGGGCAGCTGCTCGACGCCACGGCGGAGCAGCTGCGCGAAGCGGCCCCGAAGGGCTGACACGTGAGCGCAACGGCATCGCCGGACGCCTACCACAACCCACTGCGCGACTCGCGGGACAAACGGCTCCCGCGGGTCGCGGGGCCGTGTGCGCTCGTCATCTTCGGGGTGACGGGCGATCTCGCGCGGCGCAAGCTGATGCCCGCGATCTACGACCTCGCGAACCGGGGGCTGCTGCCGCCCGGTTTCGCGTTGGTCGGTTTCGCGCGCCGCGAGTGGGCCGACGAGGATTTCACGCGCATCGTGCACGACGCGGTGCGCGCGAACGCTCGCACACCCTTCCGCGAGGACGTGTGGGATCGGCTCGCCGAGGGGCTGCGGTTCGTGCAGGGCACCTTCGACGATCCGGACGCGTACGACGCGCTGGCCGACACCCTGCACACGCTCGAACGCGAACGCGGCACCGGCGGCAATCACGGGTTCTACCTGGCGATTCCGCCCAATCTGTTCCCGGTCGTCCTCGAACGGCTCTCGGCGTCCGGTCTCGCACAGCACAACGACGACCACTGGGCACGCGTCGTCATCGAGAAGCCGTTCGGGCACGACCTGGAGAGCGCGCGCGAGCTGAACACACTGGTCAACACCGTCTTTCCCGAGGACACGGTCTTCCGCATCGACCACTATCTCGGCAAGGAGACGGTGCAGAACATCCTCGCGCTGCGCTTCGCGAACCAGTTCTTCGATCCGCTGTGGAACGCCCACTACGTCGACCACGTGCAGATCACGATGGCCGAGGACATCGGTCTCGGCGGGCGCGCCGGCTACTACGACGGCATCGGGGCCGCGCGCGACGTCATCCAGAACCACCTGCTGCAACTGCTCGCGTTCACCGCGATGGAGGAGCCGGTCAGCTTCGAGCCCGCCGAACTGCAGGCCGAGAAGATCAAGGTGTTCAAGTCGACGCGGCTCGTCGAACCGCTCGAACTGACCACCTCGCGCGGGCAGTACACGCGCGGCTGGCAGGGCGAGATTCCGGCCGTCGGGTTGCTCGAGGAGGAGGGTTTCGCGCACGACTCGGGCACCGAGACGTTCGCGGCGATCACCCTCGAAGTCGACACCCGCCGGTGGGCCGGGGTGCCGTTCTATCTCCGTACGGGCAAACGGCTCGGACGTCGGGTCACGGAGATCGCGGTCGTGTTCAAGAGGGTTCCGCGCTTGCCGTTCGACCAGACGATGACCGAGGAGCTCGGGCAGAACGCGCTCGTGATCCGGGTGCAGCCGGACGAGGGCGTCACGATGCGGTTCGGCTCGAAGGTGCCGGGGTCGAGTATGGAAGTGCGCGACGTCAGCATGGACTTCAGCTACGGGCAGGCGTTCACCACGTCGTCGCCCGAGGCGTACGAGCGGCTGATCCTGGACATGCTGCTCGGCGAGCCGTCGCTGTTCCCCGTCAACGACGAGGTGGAGCTCTCCTGGTCGATCCTCGATCCGGTGCTCGACTACTGGGCGTCGCACGGGCGTCCCGACGAGTACGAGGCGGGCACGTGGGGTCCCGCGTCCGCCGACGAGATGATGGCCCGCACCGGCCGCGAATGGAGGCGACCGTGATCGTCGACATGCCGGACACCACCACGCGCGACGTCAGCAAGCGGCTGGTCGCGATCCGCAAGACGGGCGGCGCGGTGACCCTCGGTCGCGTGCTCACCCTCGTCGTGTCGATCCGCGGCGAGAGCAGTGCCGTCGACGGCGGCACCGGCGACGGCGTGAGCACGGCGGAGGACGTGATCACTGCCGCCAACGAGGCGAGCCGCGAGCATCCGTGCCGCGTGATCGTGCTCGAACGCGGCGACGTCGACGCACAGCCGCGACTCGACGCGCAGATTCGGGTCGGCGGCGACGCGGGCGCGTCGGAGGTCGTCGTGCTTCGGCTGTCCGGCGAACTCGGCGAGCACGAGAGCAGCGTCGTCGTGCCGTTCCTGCTGCCCGACACCCCGGTGGTGGCATGGTGGCCGCACGACGCGCCGTCCGAGCCGGCGCGCGATCCTGTGGGCCGCCTCGCGATCCGGCGCATCACCGACGCGACGGGGCACGAGAATCCGCGCGCCGAGATCCGCAGCAGGCTTGCCGCCTACTCCCCCGGCGACACCGATCTCGCGTGGAGCCGCATCACGTCGTGGCGGGCGCTGCTGGTGTCGTCGCTCGACCAGCCGCCGCACGCGGCGATCGTCTCGGCCACGGTGTCGGGGCTCGAGGAGGAGCCCGCCGTCGACATGCTCGCGGGATGGCTCGCGAGTCGTGTCGACGTCCCGGTGCGGCGCACGAGCGGACCGTTGTTCGTCGAGCTCGTGCTGGACGACGGCTCGTCGCTCACGATCAGCAGGCCGCAGACCGGCACCACCGCGACGCTCGTGCGGAGCGGTTTCCCCGATTCGCTCGTCGCGCTCGGCCGCAGGCCCACGCACGACTGCCTCGCGGAGGAACTCCGGCGCCTGGACGCCGACGAGGTCTACGCCGCCGCCCTGGCCGGACTCGAGAAGGTGATCTACGAATGACCGTCCACATCGACGTGTACGACGACCTGGATGCGCTCACGACCGCCGCGGCGCGTCGACTCGCCGACACCCTGATCGCCGCACAGGCACAGCGCGGGTCGGCGTCGATCGTGCTCACCGGTGGCGGCGCGGGCATCGGCACATTGCGCGCGCTCCGTCGCCTCGCGGAGCACGCCGACGGCGCGGCGATCGACTGGCGCTCGATCGACATCTACTGGGGCGACGAACGTTTCGTCGCGCCCGACGATCCCGAACGCAACGAGCTGCAGGCGCGGGAGGCACTGCTCGACCATGTCGACGTCGACCCGGCACGGGTGCACCCGATCGCAGCGGTCGGCGGCGAATTCGCCGACGACGCCGACGCCGCGGCCCGCGCCTACGCCGGGGTTCTCTCCCGGCACGGACAGCCGGTTCCGGAATTCGACGTGCACCTGCTCGGCATCGGCGGCGAAGGCCACGTGAACTCGCTGTTCCCGCACACCGACGCGGTGCGCGAGCGTCACGCTCCGGTCGTCGCCGTGCTCGATTCGCCGAAGCCGCCGGCCGTGCGCGTCACCCTGACACTGCCCGCGGTGCGGGCGGCGCGCGAGGTGTGGCTGCTCGCGGCGGGAGCGGAGAAGGCCGATGCCGTCGCGGCGGCGGTGGGCGGCGCGGATCCCGACGACATCCCGGCCGCGGGCGCGGTCGGCTCGGCGGAGACTCGCTGGTTCCTCGACACGGCCGCCGCGGGCGCACTGCCCGAGAACTGAGGGCGGGCCCTCAGACGAGCGGCTGTTCGTCGTCGTCCGTCGCGTCCTCGGTGCGCACGCGGGTGGCCACGCACGGCCACATCACCCGTCCGCCCCGCGACGGTGCCCGCAGGCCTCGGCCGTAGCCACCGGGTCCGTGGTATCGGCCGCCGCCGTCGCCTGCTCGGTCTGCAGCACTGCTCATCCGTGCCTCGATTCGCCGGACCGGGCCCGTGGCCGGTCGTGGTGAACACATCTGTGCCTCTACCTTGTTCGACGCACGCGACGGCAAACGGTTCCCTTCCCGGCGAACAAATTTCGGCCGCAGTTTCGGCCGACCTTCAGCCGCTGTTACGCAGTGCGGTGGCGAGGCCGTTCATCGTGAGCAGGATTCCGCGTTGCACGCGATCGCTGTCGTCTCCCGAGCGGTACCTCCGCAGCAGCTCGACCTGCAGCAGGTTGAGCGGCTCGAGGTACGGGAAGCGATTGTGCACCGATCGTTCGAGCGCGGGATTGCCCGCGGTGAGGGTGTCGTTTCCGGTGATCCGTCGGTACATGCGCAGGGTGCGTTCGTGCTCGTGGGCGATGCGCCCGAACACGCGCGTGCGCAGCCTTTCGTCGGGCACGAGCCGCGAGTACATCTCGGCGATACCCATGTCGGACTTGGACATCACCATTGCCATGTTCGACAGCACGGTACGGAAGAACGGCCACTGCCGGTACAGCTCGCCGAGGCGCGCCAGTCGACTCTCGTCGTCGCCGACCCACTGCTCGAATGCGGTGCCTACGCCGTACCAGCCGGGGAGCATGACGCGCGACTGGGTCCACGCGAGGACCCACGGGATCGCGCGGAGGTCGGAGATCTCCTTGGTCGGCTTGCGGGAGACGGGGCGGCTGCCGATGTTGAGGTCGCCGATCTCACCGACGGGGGTGGACACCTCGAAGTACTCGACGAACCCTTCGGTGTCGTGGACGAGGTCGCTGTAGGCCCCGCGCGCGAGGGTCGCGAGTTCGTCGAACAGGGCGTACGCGTCGGCCGCGTCGTCGCCGAGCCCCTCGACGTCGAGGAGGGTGGACTCGAGTGTCGCGGCGACGAGAGTCTCGAGGTTGCGTCGCGCGAGGGCGGGGTCGGCGTACTTCGCGGCGATGATCTCACCCTGCTCGGTGATCCGGAGCGAGCCCTGAACGGCACCGGGTGGCTGCGCGAGGATCGCGTCGTAGCTGGGTCCGCCGCCGCGGCCGACCGTGCCGCCGCGGCCGTGGAACAGGCGCAGCCGCAGGTCGTTTCGGCGCGCACACTCGACGAGGTCGAGTTCCGCGCGGTAGAGCGCCCAGTTCGCGGCGAGATAGCCGCCGTCCTTGTTCGAATCGGAGTAGCCGAGCATCACCTCCTGCGAATGCCCGCGCGACGCGACGAGGTCGCGGTAGACGGGCAGCTGCAGGGCGGCGTCCAGGGTGGCCGCACCGTGACGCAGGTCGTCGATCGTCTCGAACAGGGGCACGATCCCGACGGGGCAGGTCGGGCCGGTGCCCGCTGCCGGGTCACCGGGATCGAACAGGCCGACCTCCTTGAGCAGGACGGCGACCTCGAGCAGGTCGCTGACCGAGGTGCACATGCTGATCACGTAGTTCGGCACTGCGCGTGGACCGAGCGTGCGCACGGCGTCCGCGGCGGCACGCACGATCGCGAGTTCCTTGGTGGTCTGCTCGCCGAACCGTGCCTCGGGCGAGGTCAGCGGGCGGCGGGTCGCCAGTTCGGCAGCGAGCAGCCGCACACGGTCGTCCTCCTCCAGGTCGAGATAGTCGGATGCGACGCCCGCCCACGCGAGCAACTCCGCGACCACCTGCTCGTGCACGTCGGAGTTCTGTCTCATGTCGAGGCTCGACAGGTGGAAGCCGAAGGTCGCCACCGATTCCCGCAATCGGACCGGGAGGTCGTCGGCGATGATGCCTGCCCCGCACGCACGCAAGGCGTCCTCGACGACCGCGAGGTCGGCGAGAAGGTCGTCCGGGCCGCCGTAGGCCTCACGCCCCTCGTCGAGGGCGTGTTGCGGGGCCGTTCCCAGGACCGCGATCGCCGTCGCGGTCAGCCGACCGCGGATGCCGCGCAGTGCCCGCCGGAACGGTTCGTCGCGCCGCGCTGGCGCGTCGTCCACGGCGGCGAGGGCCGCGAGGTCCGGCGGTGTCCCCACGATGCGCGCCGACATCGACAGATGCTGTTCGAGTTCGGCGAGCTGTTCGAGATGGTGTTCGAGCGCGAGACGGGCCGCGCTCCTGGTCGCCCGGTGCACGACCGCCGCCGTCACATTGGGGTTGCCGTCCCTGTCCCCGCCGATCCACGACCCCATCTGCACGATCGGCGCGGGCAGCACGTCGGTGCCGGGCCACCGTTCGAGCAGCGCGGCCCGCACCTGGGCACTCACTTCGGGAACGGCCTCGAACAGCGCGGCCGGATAGTAGCGCAGTCCGACGTCGATCTCGTCCTGGATACGGAGGCGTTCGAGCCGGATGAGCGCGGTGTCCCACAGCGTCAGGATGTGCCGTTGCAGTTTGCGCTCCACGTCGCGGGTCTCCTCCGGGGACAACGACGTGCGGTCGAGGAAGCGCATCAGATCCGAGATGCGCGCCTGGGTGTCGAAGATCGTGCGGCGACGCGTCTCGGTGGGGTGCGCGGTGATGACGGGTGCGACGAGTGCGCCCCGCAGGGCGTGTTCGACGGTGTCGGCGGTGAGCTGTGCGGCGTCGAGCTTGTCCCATGTCGCGGCGAGTGTGCTGTCCGGCGGGGCCTCGCCTGCGGCGACGTGGACGGTACGCCTGCGCTCGCGGTGTACGTCCTCCGCGACGTTCGCGAGCAGCGCGAAGTGACTGAAGGCCCGCACGATCTCGATCGCCTCGTCGCTGGGGATCTGCGTGAAGCGTGCCGCGAGTTCGTCTCGCCCCAGTTCCGAGCGGCGCACCCGGAACGATTCGACGCGCGCACGCTCGACCAGGTCGAAGACCGTCTGCCCCGCCTGGTCACGGACGATGTCGCCGAGGATTCCGCCGAGCAGTCGGATGTCGTCACGCAGCGGCTGGGTGGGATCGTCCGTGTCGTCCATGCACCCAGTATCGGTGCCGCACGCGACGCGTGCAGGGTGATGACGGCCGAGGCAGGCCTACCGGGCGGCGCCTCCCGAGTCAGGGTGTGCCTGCGGAGTCAGCCGAATTTGATCTCGAGACCGATGCCGATGATCGCGATGAGCCAGATGAGGGCGGTGAAGACGGTGAGGCGGTCGAGGTTCTTTTCGGCCACCGTCGAACCCGAGAGGTTGGACTGGACGCCGCCGCCGAACAAGCTGGACAAACCGCCGCCCTTGCCGCGGTGCAACAGCACCAGCAGGATGAGCAGCAAGCTGGTGACCACCAGCACGATATCCAGGAACAGTGACATATCCGCCTTCTGACGTCCTTTGCGCAACGAACTCCGGAGCAGCGCTCCCACTCGATCGACATGTGGGCGGCGCGGCGAGGCCGGGTACCACCCTACCGGTAGTGCGGTAGAACCCGAACCGCCCCTCCCACCGCGGGCGCGGTGGGAGGGGCGGGCTCAACGATTCCGCCGTGTCACGGCAGCGGCACGCCTGCCACGATCACGGCAGCGGCCCGCCTGCCGCGATCGCCGACAGGGTGGCGAACTCCTCCGCCTTGAGCGACGCGCCACCCACGAGCGCGCCGTCGACGTCGGCTTGCCCGACGATCTCGCCGACATTCTTCGCGTTGACGCTGCCGCCGTAGAGCACCCGCACCCCGGCCGCGACGTCGTCCGACGCGAGTTCGGCGATGGTGGCACGCACCGCGGCGCACACCTCCTGTGCGTCGGCCGCGCTCGCGACGCGGCCGGTGCCGATCGCCCACACCGGCTCGTACGCGACGACGATCTCGGCCAGCTCGTCGGCGGACAGGCCCGCGAGGGACGCGCGGAGCTGATCGACGCAGAACGACACGTGCTCGCCCGCCTCGCGGACGTCGAGACCTTCGCCGATGCACACGATGGGCGTGAGGCCGTGCTTCAGCGCGGCCTTCGCCTTCGCGAGCACGATGTCGTCGGTCTCGGCATGCAGCGAGCGGCGCTCGGAATGCCCCACGACGACATACGTGCACGACAACTTCGCGAGCATCGCGGCGCTGACCTCGCCGGTGTAGGCGCCCGACTCGTGCTGCGAGACATCCTGCGCACCGAAGGTGAGCAGCAGCTTGTCGCCCTCGACGAGCGTCTGAACGCTGCGGATGTCCGTGAACGGCGGGATGACCGTGACGTCCACCTTGTCGAAGTACTTCGCGGGCAACGCGAATGCGATCTTCTGAACCAGCGCGATGGCTTCGAGATGGTTCTGATTCATCTTCCAGTTGCCTGCGATGAGTGGCTTACGCGCCATCGACGAGCACCTCCAGTCCCGGGAGGGTCTTGCCCTCGAGATACTCGAGCGACGCGCCACCGCCGGTCGAGATGTGCGAGAACCCCTCTTCGCCGTCGGGCCCGCCCACCCCGAGCCGACGGACAGCGGCCGCGGAGTCGCCGCCGCCGACGACCGAGAACGCGCCCTTCGACGTGGCCTCGACGATCGCCTCGGCGACCCCCTTGGTGCCCTCGGAGAACTTCGCGAACTCGAACACGCCCATCGGCCCGTTCCAGAACACGGTGCGGGCACTCGTGAGAGTGGCCGCGAACCGACGCACCGACGACGGGCCGATGTCGAGACCCATCCAGCCGTCGGGAATCTCGTTGGCGGGCACCGTCTTCGAGTCGGCTTCTGCAGAGAAGGAATCGGCCACCACGACGTCCTGCGGGAGGTGGATGACGTCGGCGTACCGGTCGAGCAGGTCCTTGCAGGTGTCGATCATCGACTCCTCGCACAGCGAGTTGCCGACCGACAGCCCCTGCGCGGCGAGGAAGGTGTAGAACATGCCCCCGCCGATGACGAGAGTGTCGACCTTGGGCGCGAGCGCCTCGATCACGGCGAGCTTGTCGGACACCTTCGAGCCGCCGAGCACGACGGCATAGGGACGTGCCGGTTCCTTCGTGAGCTTCTCGAGGACCGACACCTCCTTCTCGACGAGATAGCCTGCGTAGTGCGGCAGCAGCTTCGCGACGTCGTACACCGACGCCTGCTTGCGATGCACGACACCGAAGCCGTCGGACACGAACGCGCCGTCGTCGCCGACGAGTTCGACGAATGCCTTCGCGAGCGCCTCACGCTCGGCGTCGACCTTGCTCGTCTCACGGGCGTCGAAGCGCACGTTCTCGAGCAGCAGCACGTCGCCGTCCGTCAGGCCTTCCGCACGCGCGAGCGCGTCCTGGCCGACCACATCGCCCGCGAGCTGCACATTGCGGCCGAGCACCTCGCCCAGCTTCGCCGCGACCGGCGCGAGCGAGAACTGTGGGTCCGGCTCGCCCTTCGGCCGGCCCAGGTGGGCGGTGACGACGACCTTCGCCCCCGCGTCGGCGAGCGCCGCGATGGTGGGGGCCGACGCCAGGATGCGACCCGGGTCGGTGATCGTGTCGCCGTCGAGCGGCACGTTGAGGTCGGAGCGCACGAGTACGCCCCGACCTTCGACGCCCGCCGCGAGCAGGTCTTCAATCGTGGGAACAGACACTGTTTCGGAGGTTCCTTGTCAATCGGACCACCCGGGCGGGCCGGGCGTCGGGTTACCGGATCAGAGGGACTTGCCGACGAGACCGGCGAGATCGACGAGGCGGTTCGAGTAGCCCCACTCGTTGTCGTACCACGCGACGACCTTGACCTCGCCGCCGACGACCTTGGTGAGCTTCGCGTCGAAGATCGCCGAGTGCGGATCGGTGACGATGTCGCTCGACACGATCTCGTCCTCGGTGTACTTGAGGAGGCCCTTCAGCGGACCCTCGGCGGCGGCCTTCATCGCGGCGTTGACGTCGTCGACCGAGGCCGACTTGCCGAGCGTCACGGTGAGGTCGGTGACCGAGCCGGTGGGGATCGGAACCCGCAGCGCGTAGCCGTCGAGCTTGCCCTTGAGCTGCGGGAGCACGAGCGAGACGGCCTTGGCCGCACCGGTGCCGGTCGGCACGATGTTGAGCGCGGCGGCGCGGGCGCGACGCAGATCCTTGTGCGGGCCGTCCTGCAGGTTCTGGTCGGCGGTGTACGCGTGGACCGTCGTCATCAGGCCGTGCTCGATGCCGAAGGTGTCGTCGAGGACCTTCGCGACGGGCGCGAGGCAGTTGGTGGTGCACGACGCGTTCGAGATGATGTTCTGGCTGCCGTCGTACTTGTCGTCGTTGACGCCCATCACGATCGTGATGTCCTCGTTCTTGGCGGGCGCCGAGACGACGACCTTCTTCGCGCCTGCCTCGAGGTGGCCCTTGGCCTTCTCGGCATCGGTGAAGATGCCGGTGGACTCGATCACGACATCGACGCCGAGGTCGCCCCACGGCAGCGCTGCCGGGCCTTCCTTGATCGAGAGGCCGCGGATCTTGGTGTCGCCCACGACGATGTCGTCGCCGTCGACCGAGACCTCGTACGGCAGGCGGCCGGTGATCGAGTCGTACTTGAGCAGGTGTGCCAGCGTCTTGTTGTCGGTGAGGTCGTTGACCGCGACGATCTCGAGGTCCGAGGTGCCCAGAGCCTTCTGCGCATCCAGGGCCCTGAAGAAGTTACGTCCGATACGGCCGAATCCGTTCACGCCTACCCGGATCGTCACAATTGGCTCCTTTGCGAGTTCTTGATGCTGCCCTGATGTGCAGTGGTGTGGGGTGAGCAGTGCGACGTCGGGGTCCGGCGACGCCTGCGGGTCACATCGGTGTCGATGCACCCTCCACCCTAGTGGGCGCAGTTCACGGCCGTGACGCCTACCCGAGCATCACGGCCGGGCCTCCCCGGGCAGCGGGTCGGCCTCCCCCGAGCAGCGGGTCATGCCTCGTCCAGCAGCTCCGCGGTGACGGCCGATTCGGTATCCGGGATACCGAGTTCCTTCGCCTTGCGGTCGGCCATCGAGAGCAGCCGGCGGATGCGTCCGGCGACGGCGTCCTTGGTCATCGCCGGGTCGGCGAGCTGGCCGAGTTCCTCGAGGGACGCCTGCCGGTGCTCGACCCGCAGATGGCCTGCCGCGGCGAGATGGTCGGGCACGTCCTCGCCCAGGATCTCGAGTGCCCGTGCGACCCGCGCCGCGGCTGCGACCGCCGCGCGCGCCGAGCGGCGCAGGTTCGCATCGTCGAAGTTGGCGAGGCGGTTCGCTGTGGCACGCACCTCGCGGCGCATGCGCCTTTCCTCCCACACGAGCCGGGTGTCCTGGGCCCCCATGCGGGTCAGCAGAGCGCCGATGGCCTCGCCGTCGCGGATGACGACTCGGTCGGTGCCCCGGACCTCGCGCGCCTTGGCCGTGATGGCGAGCCTGCGCGCGGCCCCCACGAGCGCGAGCGCGGCCTCCGGGCCCGGGCAGCTGACTTCGAGGGCCGACGACCGGCCGGGCTCGGTGAGCGAGCCGTGCGCGAGGAAGGCACCGCGCCACGCCGCTTCGGCGTCGGCGACCGTGCCGCCGACGACCTGGGCCGGTAGCCCGCGGACCGGCCGGCCACGCATGTCGAGCAGCCCGGTCTGCCGCGCGAGGCCCTCGCCGTCCTTCGCGACCCGCACGACATAGCGTGCCGACTTGCGCAGTCCGCCCGCGCTGAGCACGTGCACGTCGGCCGAGTAGCCGAACAGGTCGAAGACCTCCTTGCGCAGCCGCCGCGCGATCGAGCCGAGGTCGACCTCGGCTTCGACCACCACCCGGCCACCCACGATGTGCAGGCCGCCCGCGAAGCGCAGCAATGCCGCGACCTCCGCCTTGCGGCAGCTCACCTGGGTGACGACCAGCCGGCTCAGCTCGTCCTTGACCTCCGCCGTCATTGCCACGAAGCGTTCTCCCTCTCCACTGCCTTCTCGTGCCGCGCGCCGACCGTCTCCCACCCGGCGCCGACCCTGTCGTGTCCTGCCTCGCTGCTGCGCGCGAGCTCGCCGAGCACCTCTGCGAGCTTGCGCGGGTCGTGGACGTGCCGGCCCGGTTCCGCGACGTCCGCGTACACGACCCGGGCACCGAACAGGCCCGCAGCGCGCGCGAGGTGCTCGCGCTCGCGGCCCGGCGGGACCGACCCCGAGTCGACCACGACCACGTCGACACCGAAACCGGGTGCGTGCTGCGACAGTACGTGCAGGTGGCGTTCCGCCGAGAAACCCGCGGTCTCCCCCGGCTCCGGCGCCAGGTTCAGGATCAGCACCTTCTGCGCGGCCGAGGTGGACAACGTCGCGAGCAGTTCGGGCACCAGCACGTGCGGGATGACACTCGAGAACCACGAACCGGGGCCGAGGGCCACCATGTCGGCCTCGCGCACCGCGGCCAGCGCCTCCGGGGAGGCGGGCGGGTCGTCGGGCAGCAGACGCACGCGCCGCACCTTGCCGGGTGTGGTGGCGACCGCGACCTGGCCGCGGATGCAGCGGCTGACCCGCGGATCGGCTTCCAGGCCCTGCACGTCCGCCTCGATGTCGAGCGCGACGGGCGACATCGGAAGCACCCGGCCCTCGACCCGCAGCACGCGACCGAGCTCGTCGAGCGCGCGCACCGGGTCGCCGAGGACCTCCGTGAGGCCCGCGAGGATCAGGTTGCCGACCGAGTGGCCTGCGAGCGCCCCCGTGCCCCCGAACCGGTGCTGCACGGTGCGCTTCCAGTCGGCCGCGCACGGTTCGTCGCCTGCGAGGGCGGCGAGCGCCATGCGCAGGTCGCCGGGCGGGATGACACCGAGTTCGGCGCGCAGCCGCCCCGACGAGCCGCCGTCGTCGGCGACCGTGACGACGGCCGTGACGTCGCGGGTGAGCCTGCGCGCCGCGCTGAGCGTCGCGTACAGCCCGTGCCCACCGCCGAAGGCGACGATGCGCGGCGCGCCTGCGCCGTGCCCGCCGGCCGGATGGTGATCGTCGCGCGCCGTCATTCGCGCCCCAGATCCCGGTGCACGACACGGACCCCGACACCCGCGTCGCCCGCGAGCCGCGCCGCGAGCGCCTCGGCCATGGCGACGCTGCGGTGCTTTCCACCGGTACATCCGACAGCAATGGTCATGTAGCGCTTGCCCTCCCGACGGTAGCCCGCGATGGTGAGACCCAGGAGGTGATGATAGGTCGTCAGATAGTCCTGCGCGCCGTCCTGGGACAACACGTAGTCCCGGACCTCGTCGGTGAGGCCGGTGAGCGGCCGCAGCTCCGGAATCCAGTGCGGATTGGGCAGGAATCGGACGTCGCACAGCCCGTCGACGTCGATCGGCAGCCCGTACTTGAACCCGAACGACTGGACCGTGATCTTGACCGACAGATCGGAGTCGGTGCCGAAGACGTTCTCGAGCCGCTGCCGCAACTGGCCCGCACTCAGTTCGGACGTGTCGATCACGAGGTCGGCCGCAGCCTTGACCGTCGCGAGCTGGCTGCGTTCGGCGGCGATGCCCTCCGAGAGCGTGCCGTCCAGACCGTCGTACTGCAGTGGGTGGGTGCGGCGCACCTGCTCGAACCGGCGCACGAGGACGTCGTCCGCAGCGTCCAGGTACAACACGCGAGTGTGCACCGGCTTGTTCTCGAGCTCGACGAGTACCGAGCCGAGGTCGCCGGTGAACAGCCTGCTGCGCACGTCGACGACCGCGGCGAGCCTGCCGATCCGGGAGTCGGACTCGAGGCTCAGGTCGACCATGCGCGTGAGCAACTCGGGCGGGAGATTGTCGGCGACGTACCAGCCGAGGTCTTCGAGGACCTTCGCGGTGGTCTGCAGCCCGGCACCGGACAGCCCGGTGACCAACAGGAAGTCCATCGGCGGGCCGTTGCGCGCGACGCGCGGCTCTGTCTGCTGATTCGTCACTCGACTCGCTGCTCCACATCGCTGTCGGAAATGGCGGGACTACCAGGAACGCCCGACTCATCATCGCGCATGACGTCGGTGGGTGTCGCACGCGAAGGCTCCGATGCCGCCACGACTTCGTCGTTCGGCACCGTGTCGTCGGGTGCAGCGAGTCCGGGCGTGTCGGGTTCGGGTGTGTCGGCTTCGGGCACCGGCGCGCCGTTGCCTGCCGCATCCCCCGCGAGCGCGGCCAGCACGGATTGCGCCGTCGTGCGGCCGATCCCGGGGACCTCGGTGATCTCGTCGACGGACGCCTCACGGATACGCGCGACCGACCCGAAGTGCCGCACGAGTGCCTTGCGGCGGGTCTCGCCGAGCCCGCGCACCGAGTCCAGCGCGGACGCCGTCATGCGCCGCGACCGCTTGCTGCGGTGGAAACTGATCGCGAACCGGTGCGCTTCGTCGCGTACCCGCTGCAGCAGGAACAGCGCCTCGCTCGTGCGGGGCAGGATCACCGGGTCCTCCTCGCCCGGCACCCACACCTCTTCGAGCCGCTTCGCGAGGCCGACGACGGCGACGTCGGTGACCTCGAGCTCGTCGAGCACCGCGGCCGCGGCCGCCACCTGCGGGGCACCGCCGTCGACGACGTACAGATTCGGTGGGTACGCGAACCTGCGCGGCCTGCCGGTCCTGGGGTCGATCGCGGCTTCGGGCGCGAGATCGCCGCCCTCGCCGCCTGCCATGTCCCCACCCGGCAGGTCACCACCACCCTGGAGGTCGGCCGCGTCGGGCGTCGCGTCGAGGCCGGTCTCGCGACGCAAGGTGAGCAGGTCCTTGTTGTGCCGCAGGAAGCGGCGCCGGGTGACCTCGGCGATGCTCGCGACGTCGTCGGAGCGCCCGTCGCCCGCGGCTTCCTTGATCGCGTAGTGCCGGTAGTCGGACTTACGCGGAAGGCCGTCCTCGAACACGACCAGGGACGCGACGACGTCGGTGCCCTGCACGTGACTGATGTCGACGCACTCGATGCGCAGCGGCGCCGAGTCGAGGTCGAGCGCTTCCTGGATCTCCTGCAGCGCGGCCGAGCGGGACGTGAAGTCGCCCGCGCGCTTGAGCTTGTGCTGGGTGAGGGCTTCGCCGGCATTGCGCTGCACGGTGTCGGCGAGTGCCTTCTTGTCGCCGCGCTGCGGGACGCGCACACGGACCTTCGTGCCGCGCAGCGTCGACAGCCAGTCCTGGATCTGGTCGACATCGGGCGGCAGCGTCGGGACGAGCACCTCGCGCGGCACCGCTACCGAGCCACCCGCGTCGTCGCGTTCACCGCCCGCGAGCGCAGCCTGCTCGCCGTAGAACTGAGTGAGGAACTGTTCGACGAGCAGTGACAGCTCGCTGCTCGTCGCGGCGGACTCGGCTCCGCCACCCGTGCGGCCCCCCGGCCCCGACACGATGTCGGCAGGGTCGATCACGTCGCCAGCCTTCTCGACGACCCACCCGCGCTGGCCCCGCACGCGCCCGCCGCGCACGTGGAAGACCTGCACCGCCGCCTCGAGCTCGTCGGTCGCGAACGCGACGATGTCCGCGTCGGTGCCGTCGCCCAACACGACGGCCTGCTTCTCGAGCGCTCGCTTGAGGGCGCTCACGTCGTCGCGCAACCGCGCGGCGGTCTCGAAGTCGAGCTCCTCGGACGCGTGCTGCATACGGCGTTCGAGTTCGCGGATGAGCTTGTCCGTCTTGCCGGACAGGAAATCACAGAAGTCCTCGACGATCTCGCGGTGCTCGGCAGCCGACACGCGCCCGACGCACGGCGCAGAACACTTGTCGATGTAGCCGAGCAGGCACGGCCGCCCGATCTGCGAGTGCCTCTTGAACACGCCCGCCGAGCACGTGCGCGCCGGAAAGACACGCAGCAGCAGGTCCAGGGTCTCGCGGATGGCCCATGCGTGCGAGTACGGGCCGAAGTAGCGCACTCCCTTGCGGCGCGGGCCCCGGTACACGAACAGTCGTGGATACTCCTCGTTGAGCGTGACCGCGAGCACCGGATAGGTCTTGTCGTCGCGGTAGCGGACGTTGAACCGCGGGTCGAACTCCTTGATCCAGTTGTACTCGAGCTGGAGGGCCTCCACCTCGGTGGTGACGACCGTCCACTCGACGCTGCCCGCCGACGTGACCATCTGCCGTGTACGCGGGTGCAGGCCCGCGACGTCCGCGAAGTACGAGTTCAGCCGGGACCGGAGGCTCTTGGCCTTACCGACGTAGATGACCCGGCCGTGCGGATCACGGAACTTGTAGACGCCCGGTTCGGTGGGAATCGAGCCGGTGGGCGGACGATAGGTCGAGGGATCGGGCACGCCCTCCACCGTAGTAGCCTGCACCGACCGCTCCCCCGCGGCGACGCCGTGTGCAGCAGCTCCTGCGGACCGGTGTGACGTCAGTCGCGCGCGAACCGGGCCTGCGCCGCGCGGAAGCGGCGCACCGACTCGACCGCACGTTCGCGATCGTTCGCCTGCAGCGCGAGCACCGACATGTACTCGTCGTCCGGCAGTTCGATACGGGCCCACGCGGCGCCGTCCGGGAAGCCGAGCCCCCGCACGTCACTCCACGTGAACACGCGTTCGGTGAACGGATTGCGCACCATGACGCCGCGCTCGGACACCTTCAGCCGCGGCCTCGCGAGCGTGAGCACGGCGAGCGCGAGGACGAGGCCGATGCCCGCGAGCGCGAACTGGTCGGCCGCGCGGAAGTACACACCGGTGCCGTCGCCGCCCAGCAGCAGGGCCAACACGATGTGCACGACGGCCAGCACCGCCGCGACGAGCACCGCGTACCGGCCGGTCTTGTGCGGCTGCGCCACGGTCTCCCACGCGGTCGCGGTGTCGTCGCGGGACGTCTTGCTCATGGGATCAGAAACTCTCTTCGGTCCAGGGCTGGCGCAGCGAGCGCAGCGTGAGCGCGGTGTCGAGCGCGGCCGCGCACGCGTCGGCGCCCTTGTCCTCGGCCGACCCGGGCAGGCCCGCGCGGTCGAGGGCCTGCTGTTCGGTGTCGGTGGTGAGCACGCCGTTGCCGACCGGCGTGCTCTCGTCGAGCGCGACGCGGGTGAGGCCGGCGGTGACGGAGTCGCACACGTAGTCGAAATGCGGTGTGCCACCGCGGATCACAACCCCGAGCGCGACGACGGCATCGTGCGTGCGGGCGAGTTGCTGCGCGACGACCGGCAGTTCGACGGCTCCCGCGACACGCGCGACGGTGACGTCTTCGAGACCGGCCTCGGCCGCGACCCGCTGTGCGCCCGCGAGCAGGGCCTCGCAGATCTGGGTGTGCCAGCGGCCCGCGACGATCGCGAGCGTGAGGCCCTTCGCGTCGTCGACCCGCAGCGCGGGTACGCCCTCGCCGCTCACTGGGCTTCCTCGGTGGCGGCCTCGCCCGTCGCGCTGTCGCCCGCGTCGAACTCGTCGAGTCCCACGAGATCGTGACCCATGCGGTCGCGCTTGGTGCGCAGGTAGGTCAGGTTCTCGGCATTCGCGCGCAGCGGCATCGACACGCGCTCGGTGATCTCGAGGCCGTAGCCGTCGAGGCCGACGCGCTTGGCCGGGTTGTTCGTGAGCAGACGCATCGAGCTGATGCCGAGGTCGACGAGGATCTGCGCACCGGTGCCGTAGTCGCGGGCGTCGGCAGGCAGGCCCAGTTCGAGGTTCGCGTCGACGGTGTCGGAACCCGCGTCCTGCAGCTGGTACGCCTGCAGCTTGTGCATCAAGCCGATGCCGCGGCCCTCGTGGCCACGCATGTACAGCACGACGCCGCGGCCTTCCTGCGCGACCATGTCGAGCGCCGCGTCGAGCTGCGGGCCGCAGTCGCAGCGCAGCGAGCCGAACACGTCGCCGGTGAGGCACTCGGAGTGCACCCGCACGAGGACGTCGCTGCCGTCGCCATCGGGACCCGCGATGTCGCCGCGCACGAGGGCGACGTGCTCGATGTCGTCGTAGATGCTCTTGTAACCGACCGCGGTGAACTCGCCGTGCCGCGTCGGGATCCGCGCCGACGCGACCCGCACCACCTGCTTCTCGTGCTTGCGACGCCACGCGATGAGGTCGGCGATCGAGATGAGTGCGAGGCCGTGGTCGTCGGCGAACACGCGCAACTCGTCGGTCTGGGCCATCGCGCCTTCGTCCTTCTGGCTCACGATCTCGCAGATGACGCCCGCAGGCCGCAGGTCTGCCATACGCGCGAGGTCGACCGCGGCCTCGGTGTGACCGGGCCTGCGCAGCACGCCGCCCTCCTTCGCGCGCAGCGGGACGACGTGACCGGGCCGGGTGAAGTCCTGCGCACCGGTGGTGGGATCGGCCAGCTTGAGCATCGTGGTCGCGCGATCGGACGCGGAGATGCCGGTGCCGATGCCCTCTCGGGCGTCGACGGTGACGGTGTACGCGGTGCCGTGCTTGTCCTGGTTCGTCGCGTACATCGGGGGCAGCCCGAGCCGGTCGCAGTCGGCGCCGTCGAGTGGGACGCACAGATAGCCCGACGTGTAGCGGACCATGAAGGCCACCAGCTCCGGCGTCGCCTTCTCGGCGGCGAAGATGAGGTCGCCCTCGTTCTCGCGGTCCTCGTCGTCCACGACGACCACCGCTTTGCCCGCCGCGATGTCCGCGACCGCGCGCTCGATGCTGTCGAACCTTGTCACTTCGTGTGCCCTGTCACTCGGAAAATTCTCATTCGAAAACGCCTCGTCCCACAGTACGTCTCGCTAACGGAAGGACTGCAGGCGCTCCACGTACTTGGCGATCACGTCGACCTCGAGGTTGACCGGCGTGCCGACGGCGGCGCGGCCGAGTGTCGTGAGCTCGAGGGTGGTCGGGATCAGCGAGATCTCGAACCAGTGTCCGCCGTCCGGGGTGCTGTCCGTCGAGTCCTGCCCGAGCGCGGACACCGTGAGCGAGACGCCGTCGACGGTGATCGACCCCTTCTCGACGACGTAGCGCGCAATCGTGCCGGGCAGCGAGATGCGCACGACCTCCCAGTTCTCCGAGGGCGTGCGCGCCAGCACGTGGCCCGTGCCGTCGACATGGCCCTGCACGATGTGGCCGCCGAGGCGGCTCTGCACGGCCGCGGCGCGCTCGAGGTTGACGCGGGCGCCGACGTCGAGCGCGCGCAGACTCGAGCGCACGAGCGTCTCCTGCATCACGTCGGCGGTGAACCTGCCCTCGGGCAGGACGTCGACGACGGTGAGGCACACCCCGTTCACGGCGATCGAGTCGCCGTGCCGTGCGTCGGAGGTCACGACCGGGCCCTGCACGGTGAACCGTGCCGCGTCGGTCGACTCGTCCTTCGCGACGATCTCGCCGAGCTCTTCGACGATCCCCGTGAACACTGCTCAGATCTCCTTTCGGACCCGCTGCGGCGCGGCCGCCCCCGGGTCGTGGGCGACCGGCTCGTGCCGATCGCGTCCGACAAGACTCAACAAGACGTCCGGACCGATTGTTTCCACGGACTCCGTGGTGAAACGGTGCGCCGCGGCCAGGGTGTCCACGCCTGCGTCGACGGCGGTGCTCGCGCCTGCCCCCAGCACGAGCGGTGCGACGAACGCCTGGATCCGGTCGACCATGCCCGCCGCGAGGAAGGCGCCCGCGAGCCGCGGGCCGCCCTCGACGAGCACGTCGGTGAACTCGGCGAGCGCCTCCGCGACCTCGTTCATGTCGCGGGTGGGCAGCACGAGCGTGGGAGCGGAGTCGTCGAGCACGCGTGCGCTCTCCGGGATCGGTGTGAGCCCGACGACGACGCGGGTGGGCTGGTGCGCGGCGAGGGTGCCGTCCGGCACCCGCGCGGTGAGCCACGGATCGTCCGCGAGGACCGTGCCGGTACCGACGACGACCGCGTCGAGCTTCGCGCGCTCCTCGTGCACGCGCGCCCGCGCCTGCGAGCCCGTGATCCATTTGCTCGTGCCGTCGGCGGCGGCGCTGCGGCCGTCGAGCGACGCCGCGTACTTCCACGTCACGTGCGGGCGGCCGGTGCGCTGGCGGTGCAGCCATGCGCGCAGCGAACCGCGTTCGACGTCGGCGGCGCGCACGCCCGACGACACGTGGACGCCGCCACGGACGAGGGTCTCCGCTCCCCCGGCGGCCGCCGGGTTGGGGTCGCCGACCGCATAGTGCACCTCGCGGATCCCCGCGTCGAGCAGCGCCTGCGAGCACGGACCGGTGCGGCCGTGGTGATTGCACGGTTCGAGCGTGACGATCGCGGTGCCGCCACGCGCGTCTCGGCCCGCTTCCGCGAGCGCGACGACCTCCGCATGCGGGCCGCCCGGCGGCTGGGTCATGCCGACGCCCGCGATCCGGCCCTGCGCGTCGAGCACGACGGCCCCGACGGGCGGATTGGGGGACGTGAAACCACGTGCCGACTCCGCGGCACCGATCGCGATGAGCATCGCTGCGTCGATGTCCGCGGCCTCGAGCCGCGATCCGGCGGGTTGCGCGGGCACGGCCGCGCTCAGTGCGCGAGCGTGAGGTGGGGCGACACGGCAGCAGCCGCCTCGCGCAGGGCCCGCACGGCGTGCGCGGGGTCGTCCGCGCCGTACACCGCCGATCCCGCGACGAAGCAGTCGACACCGGCCTCCGCGGCGGCCTCGATCGTGTCGGCGTTGATGCCGCCGTCGATCTCGACGACGAGCGTGAGCTCGCCGGAATCGACAAGGCGGCGTACGGCTTTCGCCTTTCCGAGGACGTCGGGGATGAACTTCTGGCCACCGAAGCCCGGTTCGACGCTCATCACCAGCAGCGTGTCGAAGTCCTTCAGGATCTCGAGATACGGCTCGATCGGGGTGCCGGGCTTGACGCTCAGCCCGGCCTTCGCGCCCGCCGCGCGGATGTCCCGTGCGACGGCGCGCGGGTCGTCCGTGGCTTCCGCGTGGATCGTGACGTTGTAGGCGCCCGCCTCGGCGTAGCCCGGCGCCCAGCGGCCCGGATCGTCGATCATCAGGTGGCAGTCGAGCGGGATGTCGGTGGCGGCCAGCAGGCTCTGCACGACGGGCAGCCCGAGGGTGAGATTCGGCACGAAGTGCGCGTCCATGACGTCGACGTGCAGCCACTCGGAGCCCTCGACGGCCGAGGCCTCGTCGGCGAGCCGAGCGAAATCGGCGGACAGGATGGACGGAGCGATCATCGGGTGTGCCACAGCCGCCAGCTTAGTGCCCCGCCCCACGACAGCGGTCGTGCAGGCCACCGGTCGCACCGGTGGCACCGAGCCTCACGGCACGCGGTTCGTCCACTCCGGGTTCGTGAACTTGGTCTCGACCAGTTCCCTGGCCGCGGCCAGCTCTGCGTCCGTGTAGGTGCTGGTGCGGGTGTCGTAGCGGGCCCGGAAGTGTGCGAGGAAGGCGTCGATGACGGCGGCCCGGGACATGCCGGTCTGCGACCGCATCGGGTCGACGCGTTTGCCGGAGCTCGTGATGCCCTTGTCGGAGATCTTCTCCCGGCCGACCCGCAGGACTTCGGTCATCTTGTCGGCGTCGATGTCGTAGGACATCGTCGCGTGGTGCAGGACTGCGCCCGCGGCGAACCGCTTCTGCGCGGCGCCGCCGATCTTGCCCTGCTCGGACGTGATGTCGTTGAGCGGCACGTAGCGCGCGGTGATCCCGACGTCGGCGAGCGCCCCCATCACCCACTGGTCGAGAAACGAGTAGGACTGCTCGAAGGTGAGTCCGTCGACGAGCGAGGTGGGCACCGCAAGCGAGTAGGTGATGCAGTTGCCCGGTTCCATGAACATCGCGCCGCCGCCGGAGATGCGCCGCACGATGCCGAACCCGTGCCGGGCGGCCGCGTCCTCGTCGACCTCGTTGCGCACCGACTGGAACGACCCGATCACGACGAGCGGCGAATCCCAGTCCCAGAACCGCAAGGTCGGCGGCCGCTCGCCCGTCGCGACCTCGCGCGTGATCACCTCGTCGAGTGCGACATGCACAGCCGGGTCGAGAATCACCGGCTCGATCACGTCGAAGGTGTGGTCGTACCAGCCGGTCGCGTGCCCGAGCGCGCGGCGGATCGCGACGCCCACCGACTCCGGCGTGAACCCGATCAGCGACGCCCCGTCGTCGAGCGCACCGGTGATCGCGTGCCCGAGCTGCGCCGCGTCCGCGCTCGTCGGCATGCCCGTCACCGCAGCCGTGATGTCGCCGAGCGCCTCGTCGGGCTCGAGGAAGAAGTCGCCCGACAGCGACACCTGCGACAGCCGCCCGTCCTCGACCTCCACGTCGACGACCACGAGCTTGCCGCCCGGGACCTTGTACTCACCACGCATCAGGGCTCACCACGCATTGCGTCAGCCTATCGATCCCGTCGGCGGACGCCCTGGGCCGGACACCTCGTCGATGCCCGTGCCTATCGCTGTGCGCCGAGGGTGATGGCGACGGTGACCGCGCCCTTCTCGTCGCGGCGGGCTACCGCGTGCCCGGTGCGGGTTCCCTCCTGGAGGTGCACCTCGACCGGTCCGCCGTCGCCGGTGAAGTTGCGCCACCACGTCTTCTGGTCGGGCATCGCGACGCCGACCTGCACCTGGTCGCCTCGGCGCCGGTACGAGACGGGGAGTTCGACCCGGGTGCCGGAGCGGCGCCCCGTGTACGCGAGCACGACCATCCCTTTGCCGAGGGTTCTGCCGACGACGGGGACTCCGAGGAGTGGGACGACGGCGGCGTTGAACACTTTCGCCGTGCGTGAGAAGGCACTCATAGCCGAGAGTCTGCCCCGGATCGGCTCGTGGCGCTCGGCCTTAGGGCAGAGCGGCGGCCAAGATCCTGTCGAGTACCGCATGTGCCTGCTCGCGTGCGGCTGCGGGCTCGCGGTGCTGCGCGATCCACAGCGCGGCCTCGTTCATCGCCCCGGACAGTTGCGCCGTCGTCGCATCGACAAGGGACTCGGCCACACCCGCGTCACGCAGGGCGTCGCGCAGGTGTGCTGCCGAGTTCCGGGCGTCGAGTTCGCGCCAGCGTCGCCAGCCGACCACCGCCGGGCCGTCGACGAGCAGGACACGCACCGCGGGGGCAGCGGTGATCGCGTCGAGGAAGGCGTGCGATCCCGCGCGCAGCTGCTCCTGCGGTCCGTCCACTGCCGTGGCTGCATCCACCACGTCCGCGGCGATTCGCGCCTGCAGGCGCGCGACGACGGCGCCGAACAGGCCCTGCTTGTTGCGGTAGTGATGGTAGACCGCGCCACGCGTGACGCCCGCCTCCCGGGCCACGTCGTCGACCGAGATGTCGGCGAATCCGTTGGCGGCGAACAGGTCCGACGCGGAGTCGAGGATTCGACGAGCAGTCTCGGCGGCAGCAGCGGCGGAAGCGCGAGGCATGAATCCGTTCCTTTACGTACGCGGTGTATGTATTCTCACTCTTGATACATACGCAGTGTACGTAAAGGAGTTGTCGATGTCCCTCACCAGCTTCTATCCCGTCCTGATGTCGCGCGACGTCGGCGCGGCGGCGTCGTTCTACCGCTCCGCTCTCGACTTCGCGGTCTCCTTCGAGACCGACTGGTACGTGAGTCTCCGGCGCGGCACGTTCGAACTCGCACTACTCGCCTACGACCACCCGACCGTTCCCGAGGGGTACCGGATGCCTCCCGGCGGCGTGATCGTCAACGTGGAGGTCGACGACGTCGACGAGGTCCACGCCCGGCTGACCGGCGAAGGCGGTCTCGAACCGGTGCTCCCCCTCCGCGACGAGGACTTCGGGCAGCGTCACTTCATCGTGGCAGGCCCCGACGGCGTACTACTCGACGTCATCTCGCCCATCCCGCCCAGCGACGAATTCCGCGGTGCCTACGCGGACGACTGAAGTCGCCCTACACCGGCTTGCGCAGCGCGGCGAGGAACATCGCGTCGGTACCGTGCCGGTGCGGCCACAGCTGCGCAGCCGGCCCGTCGCCCACGTCGGGCACACCCGGGAGCAGCTCGCGCGTGTCGAGCGCGACGACGCCGTGCCGCCGCACCGCATCGGACGCGACCGCCACCGTCTCGGGCAGGTGCGGCGAGCATGTCGAGTACACGACGACCCCGCCCGGCCGCAACAGCGCGATCGCCGCGGCGAGCAGCTCGCGCTGCAGCGCCGCGAGCGGCTGGACGTCGGCGGGCGTGCGACGCCAGCGGGCTTCGGGCCTGCGCCGCAGTGCACCGAGACCCGTGCACGGTGCGTCCACGAGGATCCGGTCGTAGCCGGGCGTCAGGCCACTGTCGCGACCGTCGGTGACGTGCACGTCGACCGGCAGTCCCCGGGTGGCCGTGCGCACCAGTTCCGCGCGATGCTCGGCGGGTTCGACGGCATCGACCCGGGCGCCGTCGATGTCGGCGATCGCGCCGATCAGCGCCGACTTGCCACCCGGCCCTGCGCACAGGTCGAGCCAGCGCCCGCCGTCGGGCCCGTCGAGCGGCGCGAGAGTGAGGGCGCGGGCGACGAGCTGGCTGCCCTCGTCCTGTACTGCGGCGAGACCGTCGCGGACCGGCTCGAGCGATCCGGGGTCGCCGCTGTCGAGGTACACCGCGTACGGCGACCAGCGACCTTCCTCGCCGCCGACGACGAGTGCAAGCTCCTCGGCACTCATCTCGCCCGGCCGCGCGACGAGATGCACCACGGGCCGGGCGTCGTCGGCGCGCAGCACGTCCTCGAGTTCGCCCGCCGCGGGACCGAGTGCATCGGCGAACGCCTGCGCGATCCACTTCGGGTGCGCGTACTCGAACGCGAGGTGCCCGACCGGATCGCGGTCGGCCGGCGGCGCGAGCGCGTCGACCCACTGCACCTCGGTCTTCTCCGACACCCGGCGCAGCACGGCGTTGACGAAGCCGGCCTTGCCCTTCCCCGCTTCCGCACGGACGAGGTCGACGGAGGTCGCGACAGCCGCGTGCGGCGCGATACGGGTGCGCAGCAGCTGATAGGTGCCGAGGCGGAGCACGTCGAGCAGCGGCCCGTCGATGTCCTCGACGGGCCTGCCTGCGGCGCTCGCGACGACCGCGTCCAGCAGACCCTGCGCACGGGACGCGCCGTAGGCGAGTTCGGTGGCGAGGGCGGCGTCGCGCCCGTCGATCCGGCGTTCGCGCAGCAGCGCGGGCAGCACGAGATTCGCGTAGGCGTCCCGTTCGCGCACCGCGCGCAGCACGTCGCGTGCCGCGAGCCGCGGCTGGTCGAGGCCGGACGTGTCGGGGCGCTGGGCCTGCGGCGGTCGACGGCGGCGCGGGCCGGTGCTGCCGCGCCGGGCGGGGCGTCGGGACTCGGTCATCGTGCGCTCACCTCGTTGCCCAGTCGTGCTCCGCGGGCCCAGTCGGCCGCCGCCATGTCCTTCTTGCCTTGCGGCTGCACGCGGTCCAGCGCGACCGCAGTGGTCGCGGTACCCACGAGTACTTCCTTCTTGCCGACGTCCAGTTGCCCGGGCGCGAGAGCGCGGTCGGTCACCCGCACGGGCCCGAGTTTGACGCGGAGGTCGCCGATCTCGGTCCACGCGCCCGGCGCGGGCGTGACGGATCGGATGTGCCGGTCGACGGCATACGCGGGCTCGTCCCAGCGCACGCGAGCGGACTCGACGGTGATCTTCGGCGCATAGGACACGCCGTCGTCGGGCTGCGGGACGGCGTGCACGCTGCCGTCCTCGAGGGCGTCGAGGACCGAGTCCAGCAGGACGGCGCCGCTGTGTGCGAGCCGGTCCAGCAGCGCCCCCGCGGTGTCGGTGGCGCGAATCGTCTCGGTGGTGACGCCGTACACGGGCCCGGTGTCGAGACCGGCCTCGAGGTGGAAGACGCTGGCTCCGGTGACCTCGTCGCCCGCGGCGATCGCCGCCTGCACGGGTGCGGCACCGCGCCATGCAGGCAGCAACGAGAAGTGCAGGTTGAGCCACCCGATGCGCGGCACGTCGAGCACGTGCTGCGGCACGAGCGCGCCGTACGCGACGACAGGACAGCAGTCGGGCGAGAGCTCGGTCAGCCGGTCGACGAAGTCCGGGTCGGCCGGCCTGCCCGGCGTCAGAACCTCGATGCCGTGCTCGTCGGCGAGCGCCGCGACGGGTGAGCGGGCGGTGCGCCTGCCTCGACCGGACGCCGCGTCGGGACGCGTGAGCACCGCGACGACCTCGTGACGGGTGGAGTCGAGCAACCTGCGCAGCGACGGCACTGCGGGCTCGGGGGTTCCGGCGAACACGATCCGCACGTCAGCACAACCTCCACGCACGGACTGTCACCACGTCGATGGCCACGATCGGCACTCTCCATCCGGGCTCTCGCCCCTCGCTGCTCACGCACGACGGCGCCCGGTCCGGCCCGTCCGTCCGGCACGGTCGTGCCCGTCCCGCCCGGTCCGAGTCTAAGGATCCCCCGACGCGGCGCGCCCGGCGGGCGCGACGTCACGACGAGTTCGAATCGAGGATCACCCGCAGGATGCCGGTTCCGAGGGGAACCGGGACGCACTCGCCGTGCGGCTCCGCGTCCGGGTCCAGCGCGGTGCGCACGAGGTCGAGCGCATAGGGATCGTAGGGGGCAAGGAAGTGGCCGGACGCGTCGGCCGGGCACGCGTCCTGCACCAGCACATTGGTCGCGCCGGGATCGCGCAGTGCGATGTCCGTGTACGGCTGGATCATCTCGTCGTATCGCGATCCGACGGTCGTGTAGTGCACTCCGGGAACGGTGTCGCCACCCGCGTTGAGCTCGGTGAGGAACGGCGAGCCGCGCATCTGCTGGCGCACCGCGCGCGACGTCAACTGCTCGGCCAGGTCGAGCCCGCCCGGCAGCGCATTGAGCAGATCGACGATGCCGTACATCGTGCCGCCGTAGGTGGGCGACGCCAGCCCGACCCAGCGGTCCGTGTGCGCTGCCCCGCCCCGCTCGTTGACGTAGTAACGGCTCACCGTCGCCCCCTGCGAGTACCCGACGTAGTTCACGCGGTCGGCCCCTGTCGCGGCAAGGACGCGTCGCGTGAACTCCGCGAGCTGGTCCACGCTGTCGTACAGGTCTTCGGTGCCGAACGATCGGGCACCGGGCGGCGCATCGCCCAGCGAGCCGGAGGTGCCGGACTCGGCCTCCGCGGCGCCACCGTAGTCGAGTGCGAACACGCACCAGCCGTCGGCCGCGAGCATCGGCGACAGGGCCGCCCAGTCGTCGTAGGCGCTCGAATCCGTGCCGTGGACGAGGATCACCGGTTCCGGATGCTCTCCGGTCGGCACGCACGCGAAATCGTTCGCGCCTGCCGGTGCGGCGCCCGGATGCGCCCGCGCGTAGTGGAAGGCATCGGTCCGTGCCGCCTGCGGCGGGCCCGCCTCGGTCGGTACCCGCCACTCGGACGCGGACGCGGGCCCCGCCGATGCGGCGACCACGGCGAGGACGCAGGTCGCCACCGTGACCGACCACCGTGTCGCACGCCCGCACCTCATGGTTCCGACTGTCCGCCGATTCCCCAGAGCCCGAAGAACTTCGAGTCAAGCGGTCAGTACGAGTGCATCACGATTGTGCAGCGGGCCCCGCTCCGTCGCTGTCCCCGGCCTCACCGCTGTCCTCGGTGCCGGACTCGTCCTCCGCGAGGATCCGGTACACCGACTTACGTGCGTCGGTGAGCACCTGCGCCGCACGCGTGAGCTGGTCCTCGGAGCCGACGGCAGCGACCTGACCGACCGCGCCGGTGAGCGTACCGAGCAGCGCCCGCAGGTCGTGGTGTCGTCCGGGGACACCGCCGCGCACCTCGTCCCACGGTGTGCCCAATTCGGTGGCGTTGGTCTCGACGTACGTCTCGCCCGCCTCGGTGAGCCGCGCGGTCTTGCGGCCTGCGACCTTCTCGATCACGACGAGCCCCTCGTCCTCGAGTTGCGACAGCGCCGGGTAGATCGAGCCGGGGCTCGGCCGCCACACGCCGTCGCTGCGTTCGGTGATCTGCTGGATGAGCTCGTAACCGTGCATCGGAGATTCCGCGAGCAGCACGAGGATCGCGGCACGGACGTCACCGCGCCTGCCTCGACCGCCACGGCCTCGGCCGCGGCCGAATTCCCGCCCGAAGCGTGGCCCGAAGCGCGGGTCGACACCGGGCCCGAATTCGGGACCGAAGCCCCCGCCGCGACCGTGCGGCCGGCCCCGCCCCGGCCCGTGCGGGCCACCGTGACCCGGTCCGCGCCGCGGCGGTCCCCCGCGGCGTTGCTGTCGCGGATCGACGCCCGGACCGGACTGAGCGCCCGACGGGAAGGGTTCGTTGTGGAACGAATGTTCGTTGTGGAAGGCATGGAAGTGTTCCATGATCAGCCTCCTTTCGTGTATCGCTGATAGATCAACGATATATCGGCATTTGCAACACGGCAAGGGTGCATTCGGGTGTGCATCGACTCACCCGATGTGCAGTGGGTCCATCTGGACGCGCACCGAGCCCGCGTTCTTGCGTGCGCTGCGCACCGACTGCGCAGCCCGCAATGCGTCGGCGAGGGCGTAGCCCTCGAGCCTGGGCACACGCACGAGCATCCGCGCCGGCTCGGCGTCGTCCGAGCCCGGAACCCGCGACGACGCGGGCAGCGGCACCGGCCCGAGCACCTCGGCCGAGGCGGGCAGGTCGGCAGCGTTCACGAGATCGCCCACGGCCTCTTCCGGACCGTCGAGAGCGGCCATGTGCACCGCGGGCGGAAAACCGACCTCGTCGCGTTCGCCGAGTTGCAGTCGCGCATGCCCGACCGGATCCCAGCGGACCAGGGCCTGCACGGTGCGGACGCCCGCGTCCGCAACGACGACGACGCTGCCTCCGCCGGCCGCCGGCCGGACCAGCGCCGCCGCGCCCATCCAGCGCCGCAGCGCTTCCTCGGCCGCGCGGAGATCGGGACGGCCGAGCAACGCCCAGCCGTCGAGGAGCAGCGCGGCCCCGTACCCACCGTCGACGACCGGTTCGGCGCCGACCGTCGCGACCACGATCGCCGGGCCTGTCGGCACCGAGGTGAGGACGGCGTCGCCACTCGAACCACGCACCGGGACACCGGGAAACGCCCGGCCGAGCTCTTCGGCCGTGCGGCCCGCGCCGATCACGACCGCACGCAGCGCACGTGCACCGCACGCGTGGCAGCGGTGCGCCGCGTCGCCACTGCCGCACCAACGGCACGACGGTGCGGCAGCGGCGTCGGCGGCGGACGTCTCGGGGAGCGCGAGCGGGCCGTTGCACCGTCTGCACCGTGCGGGCGCACGGCATTTGGCGCACGCGAGGCTCGGGACGTAGCCGCGCCGGGGCACCTGGACGAGGACAGGCCGCTGCGCGGCGAGGGCGTCGCGCGCCGCCGCGAACGCGACCGCGGGTATGCGTGCGGCACGCGCGAGTGGATCGCGTGCGAGGGCCTGGTCGCTGTCGGCCAGCGCCGTCACCTTCGGCGCCCCGGCGCGCACCACGTCGCGAGGCGCCACCAGATCGTGCGCCCAGCCCGTCTCCACCAGCAGCTGCCCCTCCGCACTGCGCGCATAGCCGCCGAGCACGAAGGCGCATTCCGACGCGTACGCGCGCAGCGCCGCCACCTCACGCGCGTGCGGATACGGTGCGCGCGGCTCGGCGAGCGAGTCGTCGCCGTCGTCCCACACTGCAACGAGACCGAGATCGGGTGTCGGCGCGAAGATCGTGCTGCGTGTCCCGACCACGATCCGCGCCGTGCCGCGCAGCGCCGCGAGCCACCGGCGGTATCGCACCGCAGGGCCCAGCCCCGCGGCGAGGGCCACGACGGCCTCCGCGCCCGCAACCTCGCTGCACGCGGCGTGCAGACGATCGAGATCCTTCTGGTCGGGGACGACGAGAACCGCGCTGCGGCCACGGGCGACGACGACCGACGCGAGATCCGCGAGGCGGTGCGCCCAGTCGTCTCCCGGCGCGCACTGCCACACCGCGCGCGGCCCACGCCCGGCCTCGAGCGCGTCGACGAAGTTGCTCCCGTGTGTGTAGCGCGCCCAGCTCGACAGATCTGGCTGCGGGGCAGGATCAGGAACCGCCGCCGGCTCCGCCGGGGCCGGCGGGGGCTCGTCCTCGACGCGGGCGTGCCGCGGCGGGATCGCGAGACGCAGCACGTCGGCGCGCGTGCCCGCGTACCGCTGCGCGACCAGCTCGGTGAGCCGGACGATCTCGGGTGTGAGCACCTGCTCCGACGACACCACCCGATCGAGCCGCCCGAGCTTGCCGTCGTGATCGCTCGACGCGAGGCGGGCGAGCAGGAACCCGTCGACCAGGCGCCCCGAGAAGCGCACCCGCACCCGCACCCCCGGCTGCGCCTGATCGTCGAGCTCCGGTGGGACGAGATAGTCGAACTCGCGGTCCAGGTGCGCGACCGGCAACAGCGGCAGCACCCGGGCCACCGGGAGCTCCGGCGAGGCGGCGATCTCCGCCTCGCCGCTCAGTGCACGGTCTGTCACGGCGCGACTGCGGGCCGCGTGCGCGGCCTAGAGGCCGGCAGCGGCGCGCAGCTTGTCGGCGCGGTCGGTGTTCTCCCACGGCAGGTCGATGTCGGTGCGACCGAAGTGACCGTACGCCGCGGTCTGCGCGTAGATGGGACGCAGCAGGTCGAGATCGCGGATGATCGCGCCGGGCCGCAGGTCGAAGACCTCGGCGATGGCTCGCTGGATGCGGGCCGGATCGGTCTTCTCGGTGCCGAACGTCTCGACGAACAGACCGACCGGGGCGGCCTTGCCGATCGCGTACGCGACCTGCACCTCGAGCTTGTCGGCGAGGCCCGCCGCAACCGCATTCTTGGCGACCCACCGCATCGCGTACGCCGCGCTGCGGTCGACCTTCGACGGGTCCTTGCCGGAGAACGCGCCGCCGCCGTGCCGGGCCATGCCGCCATAGGTGTCGACGATGATCTTGCGGCCGGTCAGGCCGGCGTCGCCCATCGGGCCGCCGAGCACGAACTTGCCCGTCGGATTGACCAGGAGACGGATGTCGGAGGTGTCGAGGCCCGGCACGTCGATCTCGGCGAGCACCGAACCGAGCACCTTGTCGCGCAGGTCCGGCGCGAGCAGGTTGTCGAGATCGATGTCCGCGGCGTGCTGAGTCGAGATGACGACGGTGTCGAGACGCACCGGCGTGTCGCCGTCGTACTCGATGGTGACCTGGGTCTTGCCGTCGGGCCGCAGGTAGGGCAGGACGCCCGACTTGCGGACCTCGGTGAGCCGCCGCGACAGCCGGTGCGCGAGCGCGATCGGCAGCGGCATGAGCTCCGGCGTGTCGGTGTTGGCGTAGCCGAACATCAGGCCCTGATCGCCTGCGCCCTGCCGATCGATCTCGTCGTTCGTGAGGCCGCCGGTGCGCGCCTCGTGGGAGGTGTCGACACCCTGCGCGATCTCGGGCGACTGCGCGCCGATCGCGATGTTGACGCCGCACGAGTTGCCGTCGAAGCCCTTGGCCGACGAGTCGTACCCGATCTCGAGGACCTTCTCGCGCACGATCCTCGGGATGTCCGCGTACGCCGTGGTGGTGACCTCGCCCGCGACGTGCACCTGCCCCGTGGTGACGAGGGTTTCGACGGCGACACGCGCGCGAGGATCCTCGGTGAGCAGCGCGTCGAGAACGGAGTCGCTGATCGCATCACAGATCTTGTCCGGGTGACCTTCCGTCACGGACTCGCTGGTGAAAAGACGACTACCGGTCTGGCTCACAGAACTCCCTCTCGACATGCCCGGTGCGGACTATGACCACAGTGCGGACTCGACAATCTCGGCGGACTCGACAACCTTGCGCCCTCTTCGGGCGAGACATTAGCCCTTCTCCCCGACGACCGACACCCATCGAATCATGCGATTCGGCGCGGCGCGGCCACCGGGCATTCGGAACGCTACTCGCGTCCCGAATGCACCAGACGCGCGACCGCATCCAGGACGCGGCTCGCCATGAGCGACTTCGAACCGTGCTCGAGCGCCGACTCGGACCCGTCGGCGGCCAGCAGCCAGCCGTCGTTGTGGTCGACCTCGAACGCCTTGCCCTCCCCGACCGCATTGACGACGAGCAGGTCGCAGCCTTTGCGCTCGAGCTTCGCCCGCGCATACGTGAGGACGTCCCCCTGCGCGTCGCCCGTTTCGGCCGCGAAGCCGACCACGACGGACGAGGCGGGGATGCGCCCTGCCCGGCGCGACTCGACGATGCCCGCGAGGATGTCCGGATTCTTGGTGAGAGCGACGGAATCGGGCTCGCCCGAGCCCTTCTTGATCTTGCTCGCGACCGTGGTGGTGGGCCGGAAATCGGCAACCGCCGCGGCCATCACGATCGCGTCGCACTGCGGCGCGTGCTTCGTGACCGCCGACTGCATGTCCTCGGCGGTCTTGACGTGCACGACGTCGACGCCTGCCGGCTCCGCGAGGCCCGTGGTGTAACCCGAGACGAGCACGACATCCGCGCCTCGCTGCGCGGCCAGCCGGGCGAGCGCGTAGCCCTGTTTGCCCGAGCTGCGATTACCCAGGAAACGCACCGGGTCGAGCGGTTCGCGCGTGCCACCTGCCGACACCAGCACGCGCACGCCTTCCAGGTCGCGCGGCATCGCGTCGGCGCGCTCGAGGAGCAGCGTCGCGAGCAACCCGATCTCGTCGGGATCGGGAAGTCGGCCCGCGCCGGTGTCCTTGCCGGTGAGCCGGCCCGATGCGGGCTCGAGCACGATGGTGCCGCGGCTGCGCAGCGTCGCGACGTTCGCGACCGTCGCGGGATGCTCCCACATCTCGGTGTGCATCGCGGGCGCGAACACCACGGGACATCGTGCGGTGAGGAGGGTCGCGGTGAGCAGGTCGTCGGCGCGGCCGGACACGGCGCGCGCCATCAGGTCGGCCGTCGCGGGTGCGACCACGACGAGATCGGCGTCCTGCCCGAGCCGCACGTGCGGCACCTGCGGCACGTCGGAGAACACCCCGGTGTGCACGGGATTGCCGGACAGCGCCTCGAACGTGGCCTTGCCGACGAATTCGAGGGCCGACTCGGTGGGCACGACACGAACGTGATGGCCCGCCTCGGTGAAGTACCGGACGAGGGTGCACGCCTTGTACGCGGCGATGCCTCCCGCGACACCGACGACGATGCGCTTGTGTGGGACTGCGGGGGCAGATTGCGCCTGCGCCGACGGCGCCTGCGGCGATGCGGACACTCGCCCTCCCCCGGTCACTCGCCTTCGGTGTGTTCGAGCAGGTCGGAGTGGATCTCGCGCATCGCGATCGACAGCGGCTTCTCCTGCAGGCCCGGCTCGACCAGCGGACCGACGTACTCGAGGATGCCGTCGCCGAGCTGGTTGTAGTAGTCGTTGATCTGCCGCGCGCGCTTGGCCGCGTAGATGACCAGCGCGTACTTCGACGACGTGCGCTCGAGCAGCTCGTCGATGGGCGGGTTGGTGATTCCGAGAGGAGTGTCGTACGCCGGGGCCTCGCCCGGCGTGGGAATGGTGGACGCGGCAGTGGAGCTGCTCACTCGGTTGTCTCCTGAAGTTCGGAAAAACGGATGTGTACGTGCCGGCCCTGGTGAGGATCGGCCCGGGACGATCAGGGGGCGTCGGCCGGATGGTCGGCGTCGCCGGGATGCCCGACCAACAATCGTACCAACTCGTCGACCGTCGCATCGAGGTCCTCGTTGATCAGGACGACGTCGAACTCGTCCTGTGCCGCGAGCTCGACCCGCGCGGTGTCGAGACGGCGTTGCACGATCTCCGGCGGCTCGGTGCCGCGGCCGGTGAGCCTACCCACCAGCACGTCCCAGCTGGGCGGCGCGAGGAACACGAGCGTGGCCTCGGGCATCGCGGCACGCACGGCCCGCGCGCCCGCCAGATCGACCTCGACGAGCACCGGGTGCCCGGCGGCCAGGGCGTCCTGCACCGGCCCCGCGGGGGTGCCGGACAATTGCAGTCCGCCGTGGATCTCGGCCCACTCGAGCAGCTCGCCGTCGTCGATCATGCGCCGGAACTCGGCGGTGTCGATGAAGCGGTAGTCGCGACCGTCGACCTCACCCGGGCGTGGCGCGCGCGTGGTGGCGGACACCGAGAACATCAGGTCCGGGACCCGCTCGCGCAGCTCCCGCACGACGGTCGACTTGCCTACGGCCGAGGGGCCGGCCAATACCACGAGCCGGCCCCTCCGCACGGCGTTCGCACGCCCTGACACGTGTGCGTCAGCAGTCACCGACGCACTCAGGCGTCGAAATCGAAGCGAGCGAGCAGCGCCTTGCGCTGCCGGTCGCCCAGGCCACGGAGGCGCCGCGTCGGCGCGATCTCGAGCTCGGTCATGATCTCCTGCGCCTTGACCTTGCCCACCTTGGGCAGTGCCTCGAGCAGCGCCGAGACCTTCATCTTGCCCAGGATCTCGTCGTTCTCGGCGTCGGCGAGCACCTGCTTGAGGTCGGTGCCGCCGCGCTTGAGGCGCTCTTTGAGCTCCGCCCGGGCACGACGGGCAGCAGCCGCCTTCTCCAAAGCAGCGGCGCGCTGCTCGTCAGTCAACTGGGGAAGGGCCACGGTTCCTCCGTCTCATCGTTGGCAAACAGTCCGAACCGCCGGTCAACCAGCGGCGATAGCGACCGTACTCAGCCCCGCCGACGATTGCGAACCGACCCCCCGCAGGTGATCGCGAAATCGGATGGGTTAAGCGAGCGCGGTCTCGACCTCGTCGCGGAGCGTCGCTGCCGCGTCGCGGAGCGCCCCGACCTCGGGCCCCGCATGCAACACACTACGAGAAGCGTTCGGCAACAACAACTTCCGATCACCCTCGAACACCGAAGCGAGATCCGCCGGGGTGGCGCCCTGTGCCCCGAGGCCCGGCGCCAGGATCGGCCCCGTGAAATTCGACAAGTCGAGGCCGTGACCACGGGTCGCCCCCACCACCAACCCGGCCAGGTCGCGCTGGGCCTCGTTCCGCGCCGCCGCGGCATCGACGACTTCCTGCGCGGTGGTCCGCCCCGACTCCACTCGCGCCGTCTGCAGACCCGCACCCTCCGGGTTCGACGTGCGGGCGAGCACGAACACTCCCCCGCCCGACGCCGTCGCTGCGTCCAGCGCGGGCTCGAGCGCGCCGAAGCCGAGGTACGGGGACACCGTGACGGCATCCGCCCGCAACGGCGACGTCTCGCCGAGCCACGCGTCCGCATAGGCCGCCATCGTCGACCCGATGTCGCCGCGCTTGGCATCCGCGACGACCAGGATCCCGGCGTCCCGCAATGCCGCGAACGCACGCTCGAGTGCCGCGTAGCCCGCCGATCCGTACGCCTCGAAGAACGCGACCTGAGGCTTGACCACCGCGACCTCGCCGGCGAACGCCTCGACGCATGTCCGAGCGAATGCGTCGACGCCCGCGGCGGACACGGGCAGGCCCCACCGCTCGAGCAGGGTCGGATGAGGGTCGATGCCCACACACAGCCGGCCGCGCGCGGCTACCGCCGCGCGCAGCCGCTCGCCCCAACTGCTCACGCCGACTCGCGCAGGTGCTCGTGCAGCTCCTGCAGCGACCGCACACCGATCTCGCCGCGGATGCCCGCCTCGATGCCCTGCACCGCGGCCGACGCCCCCTGGACCGTCGTGATGCACGGGATGTTGACGGACACCGCCGCACTGCGGATCTCGTACCCGTCGACACGCGGGCCGGCATTGCCGTACGGCGTGTTGATGATCATGTCGACCTCGCCGCCGCGGATCAGGTCGACGATCGTCCGGCTGTCCGCCCCGAGCTCCTCGCCCGACGCCTTGTGCACGCGCTCGCACGTGATGCCGTTGCGCTGCAGCACGTCGGCCGTGCCCGCCGTCGCAAGGATGCGGAAACCGAGATCCGCCAGGTGCTTGACCGGGAAGATCAGGGCGCGCTTGTCCTTGTTGGCGACCGACACGAACACCGTGCCGCTCGTCGGCAGCGAACCGTACGCGGCGGTCTGACTCTTCGCGAATGCGGTACCGAAGTCCGCGTCGATGCCCATGACCTCGCCCGTCGACTTCATCTCGGGGCTCAGCAGCGTGTCGATGCCGGTGCCGTCGGCGCGGCGGAACCGGTTGAACGGCAGCACCGCCTCCTTGACCGCGACGGGTGCCGTCATCGGCGTCTCGCCGCCGTCGCCGGTCGCGGGCAGGATGCCCGCGGCCCGCAGTTCGGTGATCGTCTCGCCCAGCATGACGCGCGCGCACGCCTTCGCGAGCTGCACGGCAGTCGCCTTCGACACGAACGGCACGGTGCGGCTCGCACGCGGGTTCGCCTCGAGCACGTACAGCACGTCGTCCTTGAGCGCGTACTGCACGTTGAGCAGACCCCGCACGCCGATGCCGCGCGCGAGCGCCTCGGTGGAGCGGCGCACGTTGTCGAGGTCGGCGCGGCCGAGCGTGATCGGCGGCAGCGCACACGCCGAGTCGCCCGAGTGGATGCCCGCCTCCTCGATGTGCTCCATCACGCCGCCCAGGTACACCTGCTCGCCGTCGAACAGCGCGTCGACGTCGATCTCCACCGCGTCCTCGAGGAAACGGTCGACGAGCACCGGATGCTCGGGGGTGAGCTCGGTGGCGCGCGAGATGTAGTCCTCGAGCGACGGCTCGTCGTACACGATCTCCATGCCGCGGCCGCCGAGCACGTAGGACGGGCGCACGAGCACCGGGTACCCGATCGAGTCGGCCGTCGCGCGCGCCTCCTCGAAGGACGTCGCGGTGCCGAACTTCGGTGCGGGCAGGCCTGCCGCGGTGAGCACCTTGCCGAACTCGCCGCGATCCTCCGCGAGGTCGATCGCGGCCGGGGTGGTTCCGACGATCGGCACACCCGCCTGCTCGAGCTTGTTCGCGAGACTCAGCGGCGTCTGCCCGCCGAGTTGCACGATGACGCCCGCGACGGTGCCCGACCGGGTCTCCGAGCGGTACACCTCGAGTACGTCCTCGAACGTGAGGGGCTCGAAGTACAGGCGGTCGGCCGTGTCGTAGTCGGTCGAGACGGTCTCCGGATTGCAGTTGACCATGACGGTCTCGTAGCCGGCTTCCGACAGCGTCTGCGCGGCGTGCACGCACGAGTAGTCGAACTCGATGCCCTGGCCGATGCGGTTCGGTCCCGAACCGAGGATGAGCACCTTCGGCTTCTCGGTCTGCGGCGCGACCTCGGTCTCGGCGCCGGGATCGAGCTCGTAGGTCGAGTAGTGGTACGGCGTCTTGGCCTCGAACTCGGCGGCGCACGTGTCGACCGTCTTGTACACGGGGTGCACATTCCACTCGTCGCGCAGCGCCCGCACCGCATCCTGGTCGCCCAGTTCGGGGCGCAGCGCCGCGATCTGTCGGTCGGACAGACCGGTGTGCTTCGCGAAGCGCAGCGTCTGCTCGTCGAGCTCCGCCAGCCCGCGGAGCTTCTCGCCGAGCTCGTGGACCTGCAGGATCTGGTCGAGGAACCACGGGTCGACGCCGGTCGCGTCGTACAACTGCTCGATCGTCGCCCCGAGCGCGAACGCCTTCTCGATGCCGTACAGGCGGCCGTCGTGCGGCGTGCGCAGCTCGTCGAGCAGCGCGTCGAGGGAGTCCCCCTCGACGACGGGCCCGGTCCAGAAGCCGGCCCGCTTCGTCTCCAGCGACCGCATGACCTTGCCGAGCGCCTCGGTGAAGTTGCGGCCGATCGACATCGCCTCGCCGACCGACTTCATCGTCGTGGTCAGCGTCGCGTCGGCGCCCGGGAACTTCTCGAACGCGAACCGCGGCGCCTTGACGACGACGTAGTCGAGCGTCGGCTCGAAGCAGGCAGGCGTCTCCTTGGTGATGTCGTTGACGATCTCGTCGAGGTTGTAGCCGATCGCGAGCTTCGCGGCCATCTTCGCGATGGGATAGCCGGTCGCCTTCGATGCGAGCGCCGACGACCGCGACACGCGCGGATTCATCTCGATCACGACGAGTCGACCGGTGGCCGGGTCCTGGGCGAACTGGATGTTGCACCCGCCCGTGTCGACGCCGACCTCGCGGATGATGTCGATCGAGAGGTCGCGCATCTTCTGGTACTCGCGGTCGGTGAGCGTCATCGCGGGAGCGACGGTGACCGAGTCACCCGTGTGCACGCCGACCGGGTCGACGTTCTCGATCGAGCACACGATCACCACATTGTCGCGGCCGTCGCGCATGAGCTCGAGCTCGTACTCCTTCCAGCCGAGGATCGACTCCTCGATCAGGACGTTCGCGGTGGGCGACGCGGCGAGGCCACCGCCCGCGATGCGCTCGAGGTCGTGCTCGTCGTACGCCATGCCGGAGCCGAGGCCGCCCATCGTGAAGGACGGGCGCACGACCACGGGGAAGCCGAGCTCGGCGACGGTCGACTCGACCTCGTCCATCGTGTAACAGACCGCCGAGCGGGCCGACTCGCCACCGACCTTCGCGACGATGTCCTTGAACTTCTGGCGGTCCTCGCCGCGCTGGATCGCGTCGAAGTCGGCACCGATCAGTTCGATGCCGTACTTGTCGAGGACACCGTTCTCGTACAGGCCGACGGCGGTGTTGAGGGCCGTCTGGCCGCCGAGCGTCGCGAGTACCGCGTCGATCGGACGGCCGAGCTCGGCCTCGCGCGCGATGACCTTCTCGACGAACTCGGGCGTGATGGGCTCGACGTAGGTCGAGTCGGCGAACTCGGGGTCGGTCATGATCGTGGCCGGATTGGAGTTGACCAGCGACACGCGCAGGCCCTCCTCACGCAGCACACGGCACGCCTGTGTGCCCGAGTAGTCGAACTCGCAGGCCTGACCGATGACGATCGGGCCCGAGCCGATCACGAGGATGTGGGACAGATCTGTGCGGCGTGGCATTACTTCGTGACTCCGGTTCGTGCGGACAGCAGGCGGGTGAAACGGTCGAACAGGTACGCGGCGTCGTGCGGACCCGCGGCGGCCTCGGGGTGGTACTGCACCGAGAAGGCCGATCCGTCGAGCAGGCGTACGCCCTCGACGGTGCCGTCGTTGGCGCAGGTGTGGCTCACCACCGCGCGGCCGAACGGGGTGTCGAACTCCTCGCCGGCCTCGCCCTCGAGCGCGAACCCGTGGTTCTGCGCCGTGATCGCGATGCGCCCCGTCTCGTGTTCGACGACCGGGATGTTGATGCCCCGGTGGCCGAACTTCATCTTGTAGGTGCCACGGCCCAGCGCGCGGCCGAGGATCTGGTTGCCGAAGCAGATGCCGAACAGCGGCAGCCCCTCGCCGAGCACGTCGCGGGTGAGCTGGACGGCGCCGTCCGCGGTGGCCGGGTCGCCCGGGCCGTTGGACAGGAAGACGCCGTCGGCGCCCGCCGCGCGGATGTCGTCGAGCGTCGCGTTCGACGGCAGCACGTGCACGCGCACACCGCGCTGCGCGAACATGCGCGGCGTGTTCGTCTTGATGCCGAGGTCGATCGCCGCCACGGTGTACAGCGGGTCCCCGTCGGGGTCGATCGTGTAGCCGCTCGTGGTGGTGACTTCGCCCGCGAGGTCGGCACCGAGCATCGACGGCTGGTTGCGGACGCGGCTCACGAGCTCGTCGGTGTCGAGCGAGCCGTCCGCGGCGAACGCGAGCGCGCTGCCCGAGAAGATGCCTGCGCGCATCGAGCCGCGGGTGCGCAGGTGCCGCACGAGGGCACGGGTGTCGATGCCCGCGAGCCCCACGACGTCCTGACGCACCAGCGCATCCTGCAACGAGCCGGTGGCGCGCCAGTTCGAGGTGCGTCGCGACGGGTCGCGGACGACATAACCCGCGACCCAGATGCGTGCACCGGCACGGGCGCCGTCCGGGCCGACGGACTCGTCGTCCTCGTCGTTCCAGCCGGTGTTGCCGATCTGCGGCGCCGTCGACACCACGATCTGACGGTGGTAGCTGGGGTCGGTCAGCGTCTCCTGGTAGCCGGTCATGCCGGTGCTGAAGACGGCCTCGCCGAGAGTCTGGCCGACGGCACCGAAGCTGGTGCCGCGGAAGACCCGCCCGTCCTCGAGGACCAGGACCGCGAGGTCGTTACTGCGGTCGCTGCCGTTCATTGCTTGTCTCCGTTCTGCTGTGTGCCGGTCTCGGTGTTCGAGGGCACTGTGTTGTCGGGCGCGGTGTCGTCCGGGACAGCCGAGTCGTCGGGCTGTCCCGATCGTCGTCGCGGGTCACCCTCGACCCACCCCGGGTAGGCGCTCTTGTCGTCTGCGCGGAAGCCGGTGTCGATCTCGGTTCCGGTGGGCAACTCCCACCGGATCACGAGGACGCCGTCCTTCGTCATGACCTTGCCTGCGAGGCCCCGCTCGGTACGGATCGCGCGGATCGACTCGTCGGGAATCCAGATCGGCGACGCGCCGTCGCGATCCAGCAGGATGCCGCTCGCGAAGCGCGTGAGCTCGCCCGCCGCCCGGTACCCGAGGTCGCCCACCGCGATACGGTCCTGCCAGCTCGGGGCGAGGGTGCTGCCGACGTACAGGCCGGTGACCGGCGGGACGGTCGGTGCGCCGAGGGTTGCCGGCACCGGCGGCAAGGCACCGACGCGGTCGGCCTGGCGCTTCGCGCGGCCACGCCAGCCCCAGTACATGAGTGCGAGCGCCGCGATCCAGAAGAGCACGCAGCCAACGACCCACAGTGTGCGTTCGAGATCCACGGGTCTACCTCTCTCCCACCGTCGCCTGCCGCGGCGCGACGGCGCCGTCGCGGACCGTGACGCGTCCGCGCAGCACCGTCGTGGTCACGCGGGCCGGGAGGGTCATCGCGTCGTACGGGCTGTTGTGTGCGATCGACGCGAGATCCCCGGACACGACGGTCCACTCGGTGTCCGGGTCGACGAGCGTGAGGTTGGCGACCTCGCCCACCTCGATCGGCCGGCCCTGGTCGTCGAGCCGTGCGATCTCCGCGGGGCGTTCGCTCATGACCCGCGCGACGCCGCGCCAGTCGAGCACCCCCGGCCGGACCATCGTGTCGACCACGATCGACAGCGCCGTCTCGAGCCCGAGCATGCCGGGCCGGGCGACCGAGAACTCGCAACACTTGTCCTGCTCCGCGTGCGGTGCGTGATCGGTCGCGACGCAGTCGAGCGTGCCGTCGGCGAGCGCCGTGCGCAGCGCCTCGACGTCGCTGCGCTCGCGCAGGGGCGGGTTGACCCGATTGACGGCGTCGTACGTCTCGAGCCGCGAGTCGTCGAGCAGCAGGTGGTGCGGTGTCACCTCGGCGGTGATCGCGATGCCCTGTGCGCGGGCCCACCGCAGGATCTCGACGGTGCCCGCGGTCGAGGCGTGGCACACGTGCACCCGCGCACCCGCGTCCCGGGCGAGCAGCGCGTCGCGCGCGACGATCGACTCCTCGGCGGCGCGCGGCCAGCCGGTGAGGCCGAGCCGAGCCGCGGTGGGGCCCTCGTGGGCGACCGCGCCGACCGTGAGGCGCGGCTCCTCCGCATGCTGCGCGATCAGGACGTCGAGCGAGCGCGCGTACTCGAGTGCGCGGCGCATGACCAGCGGGTCGGCAACGCAGTGTCCGTCGTCCGAGAACATCCGGACCCGGCCCACGCCCGCAGCCATCGTGCCCATCTCGGCGAGTTGCTCGCCCGCGAGCCCGACCGTGACCGCGCCCACCGGATGCACGTCGACGAGCCCGACCTCCTGGCCGCGGCGCCACACGTGGTCCGTGACGACGACGGAGTCGGCGACCGGGGACGTGTTCGCCATCGCGAACACCGCGGTGTATCCGCCGAGCGCGGCCGCCGCCGAACCCGACTCGATGGTCTCGGTGTCCTCGCGGCCCGGCTCACGCAGGTGCGTGTGCAGGTCGACGAAGCCGGGCAACAGCACCTGGCCGGTGCCGTCGACGACTTCGGTGTCGGTGTCGGGTGCGACCACGTCGGGTCCGATCGCGGCGATCGTGTCGCCGTCGATCAGCACGTTGGTGGGTTCGCCCTCGCCGTAGACGCGGACACCGGTGATGAGCACGGTTTCTCCTGATTCGGTGGGAAGGGTGTCGCGGGACGGGACGCTCATCGCGCGCCCACTTCCTCGTCGGCGGCCGCGAGCAGGCGGAAGAGCACCGCCATGCGCACGTGCACGCCGTTCGTGACCTGCTGCAGCACCGCGCTCCGTGGCGAATCGGCGACCGCACTCGCGATCTCCATACCGCGCAGCATCGGACCCGGGTGCAGCACGACGGTGTCGTCGCCCAGTGCGGCGAGGCGCCGCTCCGACAGTCCGTACCGGATCGAGTACTCCCGCGGCGACGGGAAGTAGCCGCCGTTCATGCGTTCGGCCTGCACGCGCAGCATCATGACCGCGTCGGCGCCCGGCAGTTCGGCGTCGAGCGAGTGCGACACCCGCACGGGCCACTCGTGCACACCGATCGGCAGCAGCGTCTGCGGTGCCACGAGGACGACCTCGGCGCCGAGCATCGACAGCAGCAGCGCGTTGGACCGCGCGACCCGGCTGTGCAGGATGTCGCCGACGATCACGACGCGCCTGCCGTCCAGCGAGCCGAGTCGCTGACGCAGCGTGAGGGCGTCGAGCAGTGCCTGGGTGGGATGTTCGTGCGTGCCGTCGCCCGCGTTGACGACCGACGGGCCGCTGCCGTCGGGGCCCTGGGTCCAGTGCGCGATCCGGTGCGCAGCGCCCGACGCGGGATGCCGCACGATCAGCGCGTCGGCACCGGCCGCGTGCAGCGTGAGCGCGGTGTCGCGTAGCGACTCGCCCTTCTTGACCGACGAGCTCGACGCCGACACGTTGATCACGTCGGCGCTCATCCACTTGCCCGCGACCTCGAAGGACACGCGGGTGCGCGTCGAGTTTTCGAAGAAGACCGTCATCACGGTGCGTCCGCGCAGCGTCGGCAGCTTGCGGACTTCACGCCCGAGGAGGGCCTGTTCGAAACGTTCGGCGTCGTCGAGGATGCCGGTCGCGGTGTCGGGGTCGAGGTCGGCGATCGACAGGAGGTTCTTCACCGGTCGCCCTCCCCCGCGGTCCTGTCGCCGGCCTTTCCGCCGGAGATGACCACGGCGTCGCGCCCGTCGGTCTCGGTGAGCAGCACGCGCACGTCCTCCGACCGCGCGGTGGGAACGTTCTTGCCGACGTAGTCGGCGCGCAGCGGCAGTTCGCGATGACCGCGGTCGACGAGCACCGCGAGCTGGACCGCGCGGGGACGACCGAGATCGCGCAGGGCGTCGAGTGCCGAGCGCACCGAGCGGCCGGAGAACAGGACGTCGTCGACCAGCACGACGAGGGCGTCGTCGATCCCGCCCTCGGGAACGGACGTGCGTTCGAGCGGGCGATGCGGCTTGATGCGGAGGTCGTCGCGGTAGAGCGTGATGTCGAGCGAGCCGGTGGGCGGGCACACGCCCGTGAATTCGTCGATCTTGGCCGCGAGCCGGGACGCGAGCACGGTGCCGCGCGTCGGGATGCCGATCAGGACGACTCGCGGGGTGTCGTCGCCCGCGCCGGTCGAATCGAGCGCGGTCTTCTCGATGATCTGGTGGGCGATGCGGGCGACGGTGCGTCCGACGTCCGCGGCGGACAGCAGTTCACGCTCGGCGGACGGTGGGGGTGGCGAAGCTGCCGAACCATCGGCAGAGCGGGAGCCCTCGGGCACGCGCATACAACGACCTCCTTCTCCGCCTCACTGGACGGATCGTTAAAGGATGCCTGACGTGTGTCAGCGTATCAGCGCTGGTAGTCGCCATCGACAACGGCCCGGTGTGACATTCGCTTCGCAGGGCGAAGAGAAGATCACGCCGGGCCGTCGGTCGGAAGGTGCGTCAGGTCTCGGGCTTACTCGGAGCGCCGGGGTTCGTCGTCCTCCGGCTCGTCCGCGGGCCCCTCGGGGCGCTGCGACGTGGCGGCCGCCGCGGCGCGCACCTGCGGCGCGACGAGCACGACCTGACCGAGCACACCGTTGACGAACGCCGGCGAATCGTCGGTCGAGAGCTGCTTCGCGAGCTCGACGGCCTCGTCGACCGCGACGACCGGCGGTACGTCGGTCGCGTGGAACAGTTCCCACACCGCGAGCCGCAGGATCGCGCGGTCGACTGCGGGAAGACGTTCGAGGGTCCACTCGTGCAGGTAGGACTCGATGGTGGCGTCGAGCCGGTCGAGGTCCTCGGCGACACCCGACACGAGAGTCACCGTGTATGCGGGGACCGGCGCCACGGACTCGTCCTTCGCCGCCAGATCGCGCCTCTCCTCGGCGAGGTCGGCGACGTCGACGTCACGCGCCTCGGCTTCGAAGAGCAGGTCGACGGCGCGCTTGCGGGCCTTGTGCCGGGCGCCGAGTTTCTTGTGGGTCGCGGACACTCAGGAATTCACACGCCCGAGGTAGTTGCCGTCGCGCGAGTCGACCTTGAGCTTGTCGCCCGTGTTGATGAACAGCGGCACCTGGATCTCGGCGCCCGTCTCGAGCGTCGCAGGCTTGGTGCCACCCGTCGACCGGTCGCCCTGCAGACCGGGATCGGTGTGCTTGACCTCGAGCTCGACGGTGACCGGCAGTTCACAGAACAGCGGGGTGCCCTCGTGGGTGGCGATCTGGACCTGCATGTTCTCGAGCAGGAAACGCGCGCCGGAGCCCACCGTCTCCTCGGACAGCGGGATCTGGTCGAACGTCTCGCCGTCCATGAAGATGTAGTCGGTGCCGTCGTGGTACAGGTACGTCATGTCGCGACGGTCGACGGTGGCGGTCTCGACCTTCACACCCGCGTTGAACGTCTTGTCGACGGTCTTGCCCGACAGGACGTTCTTGATCTTGGTACGAACGAACGCCGGCCCCTTGCCAGGCTTGACGTGCTGGAACTCGATGATGGACCACAGCTGGCCGTCGATCTGCAGAACCAGGCCGTTCTTGAAATCACTGGTGGAAGCCACTTGCTTCGCGTCTCCTCGATAAGGGTCGTATCCGTTACGGGCGGTCGATCGGGCGGATCACACGACCGTGAGATCCTTCGTGGTGCGGGTCAGCAGCTCGGGCTCGTGCTCGCGAACGACGAGTGTGTCCTCGATCCGGACGCCACCACGGCCGGCGAAGTACACCCCGGGCTCCACCGTCACCGTTTCACCGACCGAAAGTGTACCGGTGCCGCGCTGACCGATTCCGGGCGCTTCGTGGATCTCGAGCCCCACCCCGTGCCCGAGACCGTGCAGGAACAGCTCGCCGTGGCCGGCGTCGTCGATCACCGCGCGTGCCGCGGCGTCGACGTCCGCGACCGCGGTGCCCGGGTTCAGCGCTCCGCGACCCGCGGCCTGGGCGCGTGCCACGAGCGCGTACACGTCGCGCTGCCACTCCGCCGCCGAACCGAGCACATAGGTGCGCGTCATGTCGGAGTGGTAACCACCGACCTGTGCGCCGAAGTCGAGTTTGACGAAATCGCCCGACGCGAGCACCGCACCGGTGGGCCGATGGTGCGGCACCGCCGAGTTCGCGCCCGCGGCGACGATCGTCTCGAACGAGATGCCGTCGGCGCCGTGGTCGAACATCAGGTTCTCGAGTTCGCGGGCGACGGCCTTCTCGGTGCGCCCCGGACGCAACCCGCCGCGGGCCACGAGGTCGGCGAGCGCGGCGTCGGCACACGCGCACGCCTCGCGCAGCAAGCCGATCTCGTACTCGTCCTTGATCATCCGCAGCGTCTCGACGAGCCGCGGCGCCGGAACGAGGTCGTGCGCCCCGAGCTGCGGACGCCAGCTCTCCCACTGCTCGACGGTGACCATGTGGCTCTCGAAACCGACTCGTCCGCCGGCACGGGCGGCGACGTCGACGAGATGTGCGGCGCTGGCGCGGTCGATGTCGGCACGCAGGTCCGGGACCTGCGCGGCGATCTGGGTCACGTACCGACCGTCGGTGCAGACGACCGTGCGATCCTCATTTCCGGGCGTGTCCGAGGCTGTGACCAGCAGCGCAGCGTTCGAGCCGGTGAATCCCGTGAGGTAGCGGATGTTGAGCAGGTCGGTGACGAGCAGTGCGTCGAGCTCACGCGCCACGAGTTCACGGCGCAGCGCGGCGCGGCGCGCGGAGTGATCGGCAGGCATGTCTCGAACCTACCGCGCAGTGCCCGCACGCCACGCCGGTACGTCCCTACCGCGCGGTAAGGACGAGGGGCGTTCTCGCGACGAAACCCGACACGGCTGTGTGCTACGACACAGCGGGGCAGTATGGTGGCCCCCATGAATGCGTGGGTGGTGCGCGGCCTCGGAATGGCCCTGATACACGTCGTCGTCCGCACGGTGCTCGGTATGGCCGTTCTGCAGTGGCCTCTGCACGGCAGCGGTATGCGGATGTTCGCGCTGGTCGTGGTGCTCGCGGCGGCCGCAGTGTGGGGCTGGCGCGACGCGCGCGGCGACCGCGCCGCGAACCCGGACCCCGAGCACGGCGCCGATCTCACCATGCGATGGCTGGCTGCCGCGGTTCTCGGCGGTGTCGTCGCGGGCCTCGCGTGCTGGATCCTCGACCTGCTCCCCGGCCTGCACGTCACCCAGAACGGCCTGTTCTTCGAGATCACGTCGGGCGCCGCGTTCACGATCCTCGCGATCTTCGTGCCTGCGGTCGTCGCGATCGCCGTCACCCGCATCCTGCTGACGCGCGCAGCGCGCAAGCGCGGCGATCTCCCGACGCACATGCACACCGCGGCGGACGAGACGCAGGACACCGAGTACGTGGACAGCGACTATCTGATGACCCACTACTCGGACGAACAGCGCCCCGAGTTGGCCCGCGCGGGCGTCACCCAGCATGCGGCAGACGCCGACAGCGACGCCGAGACGACGCGCTTCGAGGCGCTGCCGCCGCACGGCGACCACGACGGCACGCGGTGGAGCGACCCGGACGGACGCTGAGGCCCGGACCGGCCTGCGTCCGCAGGCCGGTCCCCGCCCGCGGGAGGCTCAGAGCAGGATCGCTCCGCCCCCGGCCTCCGGATCGCGGCCCACCGCGGAGTACGCGGCAGCGAGCAGCGACGGGTCGGGGCCCTCGAGCCTGCCGGGCTTCGCGAGACCTTCGAGCACGACGAACCGCAGCATCCCCGACCGGTTCTTCTTGTCGGTCTGCATGCCCTCCAACAACGCCGAGAACGCGTCTGCGTCGTAGGTGGTGGGCAACCCGATCGATTCGAGGATCGTGCGGTGCCGATCGGCGGTGGCGTCGTCGAGACGGCCCGCGAGACGGGCGAGTTCGGCCGCGAACACGAGGCCGACCGACACGGCGGCACCGTGCCGCCAACGGTAGTGCTCACGGCGCTCGATCGCGTGGCCGAGCGTGTGACCGTAGTTCAGGATCTCGCGCAGATCCGACTCCCGCAGGTCGGCCGCGACGACCGACGCCTTGACCTCGATCGAGCGGCGGATCAGCTCGGGCAGCACGCTGCCGGTGGGATCGAGTGCCGCCTCCGGGTCGGCCTCGATCAGGTCCAGGATCACCGGATCGGCGATGAAACCGGTCTTCACGATCTCTGCCATGCCTGCCACGATCTCGTTGCGCGGCAATGTTTCGAGTGTCGCGAGGTCCACGAAGACCGCGGACGGTTCGTGGAAAGCACCCACGAGATTCTTGCCCGCCTCGGTGTTGATGCCGGTCTTTCCGCCGACGGCCGCGTCGACCATCGCGAGCAGGGTCGTCGGCACGTGCACGATGCGCACGCCGCGCATCCACGTCGCAGCGACGAAGCCCGCGAGGTCGGTGGCCGCTCCGCCGCCGAGACTCACGACGGCGTCGCGACGGTTGAGCCCGATGCGGCCGAGCACCTCCCAGCAGAACCCGGCGACCGCGAGATCCTTGCCGTCTTCGGCGTCGGGGATCTCGATGCGATGCGCGTCGACGCCCCGCTCGATGAGCGCGTCACGCACCACGTCCGCGGTGGCGGCCAGCGTCGGCTGGTGGAAGATCGCGACGGTCGCGGTGCCGGCGAGGTCGTCGACGATGTCGTCGAGCAGGCCCTTGCCGATCACGACGGGGTACGGAGCCGCGGTCTGCACCTGTACTCGCACGGGTTCGGTCACTGTTTGCGCTCCACTTCGTTGCTCGTGTGCTGTGGTCGATCGCCGCTCGGTCGGCTGTTGCTCGGTGGGGTGCTGCCGGGTCGGTCGGTGTCGGAGGCGAGGGCCTCGAGCCGCGTCAGCACCTGCTGCACGACCCGGGCGGGGCTACGCGCATCGGTGCGCACCCGCACCGTCGCCACTTCCCGGTAGAGCGGTCTGCGGATGCGCATCAACTGGTGGTACTTGCGGGCGTGGTCGCCGCCCGCCAGCAGCGGACGCCCGGTGTTGCCCTTCGTACGGCGCAGTCCCTCCGCGACGCTGATCTCGAGGTACACCACGACGTGCTCGCCGAGCAGTGCGCGCGTGCGCTCCGACAGGACGGCGCCGCCGCCGAGCGACACGACCCCCGAGTGCTCGGCGAGCGCGTGTGCCACGACGTCCTCCTCCACCTCGCGGAATGCGGGTTCGCCGTGCGACGCGAAGTACTCGGGGATCGTGACGCCGAGACGCTCCTCGATCGCGACGTCGGTGTCGAAGAGCGGCACGTCGAGCGCATGCGCGAGCCGGCGACCGATCGTGGACTTCCCGGCGCCGGGAGGCCCGATGAGCACCGCGCGGGGCGCCACGACGCAGCCCGTCAGCGCGGCGGCCGAGACGCGATCGTCTCGGCGTACCGACGGAAGTTGGACGTGGTCTCGGCCAGCGAGTCACCGCCGAACTTCTCGAGCGCGGCCTGCGCCACGACGAGGGCGACCATCGCTTCCGCAACGACGCCCGCGGCGGGAACCGCGCACACGTCGGAACGCTGATGGATCGCGACGGCTTCCTCACCCGTCGTCATGTCGACGGTCGACAATGCGCGCGGCACGGTCGAGATCGGCTTCATCGCGGCGCGCACGCGCAGCGCCTCGCCGTTGGTCATGCCTCCCTCGAGACCGCCCGCACGATTGGTCGAGCGCAACACGCCGTCGCTGCCGGGGACCATCTCGTCGTGCGCGAGGCTGCCGCGCCTGCGCGCAGTCTCGAAACCGTCGCCCACCTCGACGCCCTTGATCGCCTGGATACCCATCAGGGCGGCAGCGAGACGCGAGTCGAGACGCTCCGCGCCGCTGACGAAGGACCCGAGACCGACCGGCAGTCCGTGCACGACGACCTCGACGACACCGCCGAGCGTGTCGCCGTCCTTCTTGGCCGCGTCGATCTCCGCGATCATCTCGGCACCTGCCGCGGCGTCGAAGGCGCGGACCGGGCTCGCGTCGACGGTCTCCATGTCGCCGATGCCCGGGACCGGTCCGGTATACGGCGCGGAACCGCCGATCGACACGACATGCGAGAGCACCTCGACGCCGAACAGCTGCCGCAGGAAGTTGCGGGCCACGGTGCCGACCGCGACACGGGCCGCCGTCTCGCGCGCGCTCGCCCGCTCGAGCACGGGGCGCGCGTCGTCGAAGCCGTACTTGAGCATGCCCGAGAAGTCGGCGTGGCCGGGACGCGGCCGCGTGAGCGGCGCATTGCGCGCCTGGTCCGCCAGCAGCGCCGGGTCGACCGGGTCGGCGGCCATGATGGTCTCCCACTTGGGCCACTCGGTGTTGCCGATCTCGATCGCGACGGGGCCGCCGAGGGTCGTGCCGTGACGGACACCGCCGACGACGGTGACCTTGTCGGCCTCGAACTTCATCCGCGCGCCGCGCCCGTAGCCGAGCCGGCGCCGCGCGAGTTGAGTCGAGATGTCGTCGCTCGTGACGTCCACGCCCGCGACCATGCCCTCGAGCAGGGCGACGAGGGCAGGACCGTGGGATTCTCCGGCAGTAGTCCAGCGCAGCACGTCTTCATCTTTCCATGCTCGGCCGTGCGTGTCGGAAGCCGGTCACCACCACGCGGCCGCGACCGCGATCGCGGTCGCCCCGCACATCGCGGGCCCGTGCGGGACGTGCCGTGCGGGTTCGCGGCGCACATGCCACGCCCGGACCGCGGACGCGACGCCGACGAGCGCGGTGACGAGTGGCGCGGCAGCTGCCGCGGCGAGCCAACCGTGCGCTCCCGCCGCGGTCGCCGCAGCACCGACGCCGAGCGCGAGTTTGACGTCGCCCGCGCCCATCGCGGCGGGTACCGCGAGGTGCACGACGAGATACGGGACCGCGAGCATCGCGGCCCCCGCGAGGGCCGTCGCCGTCCGGTCGAACGCGGCCGCGGCGGCGACCACCGCTCCGAAGCCGCCGAGAGTGAGCGCGTTCGGTAGTCGGCGCGTCCGGGCGTCGACGACGGACAGGCACACACACCACCAACCGAGCAGTGCACCGCATGCCGCGAGCGCGACCGTGTCGGCGCACCACCACGCAGCGGCGGCAACCGCCGCGCACAGCGCTTCGCCCGGCCCCGCAGGCGACGAACCCGCCCAGCGGGCCACGATCATGCGCACGCCGTACCCGGCTGCGACGCCGACGGCGAGCCATCCACCCAGCGCACCTGCTGCCGCCCAGAATTCCCCGTCCATCGCATGAGCATGACCGCCGGGGTCACGCCGTCAGGCCATGCCGGGCGGCCGCCGGAACAAGCTGTGGAACACCACGCTCCTGTGGAGATCAGGCCGGTGGAGGCCGGACATCGCCCAGGGCGGCGCGCATCGCGTCGCGGGGTGCCTGCAGGCCGGTGAACTGTTCGACCTGCCCGTACGCCTGGTTGAGCAGCATCTCGAGGCCCCCGATCACGGTGCCGCGTGCGGCCGTGACGGCCTCGGCGAGCGGGGTGGGCCACGGATCGTAGATCGCGTCCAGCACGGTGGGTGCATGCGCGAGCGCGGCGGCCACCGGCGTCGCCGCGGCAGCGGGCACCGTGCTGACGACGACAGCCGCCGAGTCCGCGGCCCGGGCGACACCCACCGCCTCGAACGGAACGAAATCGATGGCGAGGCCGACCGACTCACCGCAGTCGAGCGTGGCCCGCGCGCGGCCTTCGTCGCGCGCGACGACCGAGACGGCGCGCACGCCGAGACCGGCGAGCGCGACGAGTGCCGGGCGCGCGGTGCCGCCCGCACCGACGACGATCGCGGACGTGCCGGCCAGCCCGGCCGCGACACCCGCGTCGGCGAGCGCGCCCGCGACACCGTCGACGTCGGTGCAGTCGGCGCGCCACCCACCATCGACGCGCACGAGCGTGTTCGCGGAGCCGATCAGCACCGCACGCTCGGTGCGTTCGGTGGCGTAGTCGAGCGCGGCGACCTTGCCGGGCATGGTGACCGACAGGCCTACCCATTCGGGGCCGAGTCCGTCGACAAGGCTCGGCAACCGGTCGCCGGTGCACTCGATGCGCTCGTACGTCCACTCGTCCAGACCCAGCGCGCGGTACGCGGCGAGATGCAGCTGCGGCGACCGCGAGTGCGCGATGGGACTGCCGAGCACGGCGGCCTTGCGGGCTGTCATCACCTCACCTGCCACTACGCAGAATGCCTGCGTCGAGCGCGAACTCGATGTTCGACAGGTGTTCCTGGTAGTCGCGCGTGAACAGCGTCGTGCCCTTGTCGTCGATCGTCACGAAGTACAGCCAGTCGCCCGGCTCGGGCGCTTCGACGGCCTGCAGCGCCGCGATGCTGGGCGACGAGATCGGTGTCGCGGGCAGCCCGGGGCTCGCATAGGTGTTCCACGGCGTGACCTCCGCGCGGTCGGCGTCGGTGGTCGCGAGTTCGGTGGTGTCGAGCGCGTAGTTGACCGTCGAATCGAACTGCAGCGCCTGACCGACCTCGAGCCGGTTGACGATGACCCGCGCGACCTTCGCGAAATCGCCCGGCAGCGCTTCGCGTTCGACGAGCGAGGCGGCGACGAGGATCTCGTAGGGCGACATCCCCACCGCCGCACCCGCGGTGCGGATCCCGGTCTTCTCGTAGCTCGCAGCACTCTCGGTGACGAGCTTGCGAAGGATCTCGAGGGGGGTGGCGGTGGGATCGAAATCCCAACTGCCCGCGGCGATCAGCCCCTCGAGCTGGCGGTCCCGGTCGGGGACGGAGGCGACCCGGTCGAGGGCCCAGTCGGGGACACCGAGTGCACTCATGTCGCCCGCGCCCGCGGCGTCGAGATCCTGATAGGTGATGCAGGACTGCGCGCCGGGCTCGCCGATACAACTCGCTTCCGAGATGAGCGTGTAGATGCCCTTCTTCGTGGCACCGGTGTTGACGTCCACCGTGTCGTGCAGCTGGCGACCCTCCGACACCACCATCTGACCGACCCGCGAACCGGGGTCGACCAGCGCCGCGACAGCGTCGGTGCCCGAGATCTCCGTGGGCACACTGTAGAAGCCGGGCTGCATGCTGTTCATGCCGTCACTGGCCAGGGCCGCGTTGTAGAACGCGGCGCTGCTCGCCACGACATTGCGTTCGGCCATCGCCTCGGCGATCTGCTCCGCGGTGTCGCCGGGCCGCACCTCGACCACGACCTCGGGCCCACCCGGGCCCGCGTAATCGGGTGCGCTGCCGCCGCCGAGCAATGCCCGACCACCCACGAGCGCGCCCACCGCGAGAACCACGAGCACCGCGAGCGCGGCGAGGATCCTCCCCCGCCGACGGCGCGGACGCTTCTCCGGGGCCCGGCGTCGACGTCCCACGCGAGTCGGGGCAGGCCGTTCGTCGCCTGCCGCGACCGCCGGGATCACCGTCGTCTCGTAGGCGTCCTCGTCCGCCGCAAATCCGGACCGATCGCCGAAAGTCGCGTCAGCACTGTCGAATTCGTCGTCGACCTCGCGGTAGTGAGCGTCGTAGGCGAATTCGTCGTCGTAGCGGTCGTATCCGTCGTATCCCGGTTCGTCGTACCGGGCATCGGGGTAGCGGGGATCGTCCTGCGCGCCACGCGCGCTGCGGGCGTCGCCCGGATATGCCTCGAAGCCCGAGAACTCGTGCCGGCCCGCCGACACCACGTCCTCGTACCGACCGTCGTCGTAGCGACCGTCCTCGTAGCGCGCGTCGTCGTAGCGCGCGTCCCCGTAATCGATGTTCTCGTCACGGGCGTTGCGTGTCGTCTCGACCGGGTAGTGCCGCCACCCTCCCGTGTCCGTGACGTCACGGCGGCCGGCAGGGCGCACCGGCTCCCACGCCGCGGCACCGTCCACCCGATCGTCTCGATCCCGGCGGGCCCGCCGTCCGCGAGCCCGGCCGCCGTCTCCCCCGTCGCGTCGGGTGTGATCACCCACGGGCGGCTCCCGCTCGGGGAACCCGGACTTCGACAGTTCGGTCTCCGACGCCTGCTGCCACCGCGTTCACCGATCCGCTCCCGACTGCCCCATCGACTCGCTCCGCTCGTCTTCCGACTTCCCCGTCGACTCGCTTCGCTCGTCGAGCCAACCTTGCAAGATGGCCACCGCAGCGGCTTGATCTATCACCGCCCGCTGGCCTTTCGCCGCGACGCCGCTCTCTCGCAACGCACGCGACGCGGTCACCGTAGTGAACCGTTCGTCGGCCAACCGTACCGGTACCGGGTCGATCGCTCGCGACAGCCGTTTGGCGAAGGCCGCGGCGGTGCTGGCGGCCTTGCCGCGCTCACCGGTGAGAGTGCGAGGTAGACCCACGACGACCTCGACAGCCTCGTATTCGTGCACGAGTGCGACGATGCGCCGCAGATCGGGCGCGTCGGGGCCCCGGTCCTTCGCACGCGGCACCGTTTCGACGGGCGTCGCGAGAATGCCGTCCGGGTCGGACGAGGCGATGCCGATCCGGACGCTGCCGACGTCGACAGCGAGCCTGCGGCCACGCCCCGGGTCGTTCTCGCCGGGGCGGTCGACCTCGGCGTGCGCCACGATCAGCGGCCCTCGGCGATCTCGGCGACCCGCGCGCGCACCGCGTCGAGCGCGGCGTCGACGCCGCCGAGGTCGGACCCGGCGCCCTGCGCCATGTCGCCCTTGCCGCCGCCGCGGCCACCGATCTTGGGCCCGAATGCGGACACGAGCTCCCCGGCCTCGACCCCGAGATCCTGTGCGGCCTTGTTCGCGGCGACGACGAACGGCACCTTGCCGTCCGCGTCACCGAGCAGCACCACGACGGCCGGGTCGGTACCGAGCCTGCCGCGCACGTCCGCGACGAGCGAACGAAGGTCGCCCACACCGACGCCGGCGGGTGCCTTGTCGGCGACGAGCCGCACCGCACCCACGCGCTGCGCCTTGCTCGCGAACTCGCTCGCCGCCGCCAGGACGGCCTTCGCGCGGGTCTGTTCGAGTTCCTTCTCGGCGACCCGGAGCCGGTCGACGAGCGCCTCGACGCGCGCGGGAACCTCGTCGGCGGGGACCTTGAGCGACGACGACAGGCCGGCGAGCAGTGCGCGTTCCTTCGCGAGGTGCTTGTACGAGTCGAGACCGACGTAGGCCTCGACACGGCGCACACCCGAGCCGACCGACTGCTCGCCGAGGAGAGTCACCTGACCGATCTGTGCGGACGACCCGACGTGCGTACCGCCGCACAACTCCATCGAGAACGGGCCGCCGATCTCGACGACACGGACCTCGTCGCCGTAGTTCTCCCCGAACAGGGCCATCGCGCCCATCTTCTTGGCCTTGTCGAGGTCGGTGACGAAGGTGTTGACCGCGTAGTCCGCGGCGACGGCCTCGTTGGCGACGACCTCGATGTCCTGCTTCTGCTGCTCGGTGAGCGCGCCCTGCCACGAGAAGTCGAAGCGCAGGTAGCCGGGCTTGTTGAGCGAACCCGCCTGGACCGCATTGGGTCCGAGCACCTGACGCAGGGCAGCGTGCACCATGTGGGTGCCCGAGTGGCCCTGTGTCGCGCCCTTGCGCCAGTCGGCGTCGACCGAAGCGAGGACGGTGTCGCCCTCGGTGATCTGCCCCTCGGCGACGGTCACCTTGTGCACCCACAGCTTCCTGGCGATCTTCTGCACATCGCCCACCCGCGCGCGCATGCCTGCCGCAGTGATCGTGCCGGTGTCGGCGATCTGGCCACCCGCCTCGGCGTAGAGGGGGCTGCGGTCGAGGATGACCTCGACGTCCTCGCCCGCTGCGGCGGTGGGCACCCGCACGCCCCCCTTGACGAGCGCCAGCACGGTGGCTTCGCTCACGAACTCTTCGAAACCGGTGAACTCGGTGGGGCCGCGGTCGACGAGTTCCTTGTAGATGCTGAGGTCGGCGTGCGCGTGCTTGCGGGCCTGCGCGTCTTCCTTCGCACGCTTGCGCTGCTCGGCCATGAGCGTTCGGAATCCCGCTTCGTCGACCGTGAGCCCCGCCTCGGCTGCCATCTCGAGGGTGAGGTCGATCGGGAACCCGTAGGTGTCGTGCAGAGTGAACGCCTCGGTGCCGCCGATGACCGTGGCACCCGACGCCTTGACCGCGTCGGCCGCGCCCTCGAACAGCTTCGACCCCGACGCCAGGGTTTTGAGGAAGGCGGTCTCCTCGCCGACCGCGACATTCGAGATGCGCGCGAAATCGGTGTCGAGGACCGGATACGACTGCGCCATCGTGTCGCGCACGACGGTCATGAACTCGAGCATGCTGGGCCGATCGGCGCCGAGGAGCTTCGCGGACCGCACGATGCGGCGCAGCAGGCGCCGCAGCACGTACCCGCGGCCGTCGTTGCCGGGGTTGACGCCGTCGGCGATGAGCATCGCGGCGGTGCGCGCGTGATCGGCGATGACACGGAATCGCACGTCGTCCTCGTGCTTCGCGCCGTACGCGCGGCCGGACAGTTCCTCGGCCTTCGCGATCACGGGACGCACGAGGTCCGTCTCGTACACATTGTCGACGCCCTGCAACAGGAACGCGACACGCTCGATGCCGAGTCCGGTGTCGATGTTCTGCTTCGGCAGGGGGCCGAGGATCTCGAAGCTGTCCTTGCCGGTGCCCTCGCCGCGCTCGTTCTGCATGAAGACGAGATTCCAGATCTCCAGGTAGCGGTCCTCGTCCGCCTCGGGGCCGCCGTCGACGCCGTACTCGGGGCCGCGGTCGTAGTAGATCTCGGAGCACGGACCGCACGGACCGGGGATGCCCATCGACCAGTAGTTGTCGGCCATGCCGCGGCGCTGGATGCGCTCCTCGGGGATGCCGATCTCGTCGTGCCAGATGGCGTGCGCCTCGTCGTCGTCGAGGTACACGGTCACCCACAGCCGCTCCGGGTCGAAGCCGTAGCCGCCGTCGTCCTGGGACGACGTCAGCAGCGTCCAGGCGTGCTCGATCGCGCCCTGCTTGAAGTAGTCGCCGAAGCTGAAGTTGCCCGCCATCTGGAAGAACGTGTTGTGACGGGTCGTGACGCCGACGTTTTCGATGTCACCGGTGCGCACACACTTCTGCACGCTCGTCGCGGTGTCGTAGGGCGGGGTCTGCTGGCCGAGGAAGTACGGCTTGAACTGGACCATGCCCGCGTTGACGAACAGCAGGTTCGGATCGTCGAGGATCAGCGACGCGCTCGGCACCTCGGTGTGCCCCGACTTGACGAAGTGGTCGAGGAAGCGCCTGCGAATCTCGTGGGTCTGCACGTCGATGATCCTTATTGTCTGTCTCGTGGGTGGCTGTTCTGTCTCGCGGGTGGCCGGCAGGCGTCGTGAACGGCGACCCGCGGGGCGGGTCGGCTCGCGGCGGACTCCGTGCGTGCAGCCGCCTGTCCGCATTGTGGGCACGGCACGACACGCCGTAGTCAAGCTTAACCGTCCGGCCGGCGTGCGACCGGAGCCGGTCGCCGGGCTCACACGACCGAGAAGCCTGCGGGCAGCGGCGCACGCCCCGTGAGCGCTCGGAGCAGCGAGTTCGTGTGACCGCCGAGCGCGGCGACCCGGACCGCGAGGTTCGTCGCGGTGTCCGCGACAGGTTCAGGGAGGGTGATCTCGACGCCGATCGCCGCACCGAGGTCGAGCGAGTGCACCGCGAGCTCGAACGTGCGGGTCGGCAGGTACCGGGACAGCCGCATCCCGCCCGCGGGGGTGTGCACGATGCGGTCGCCGTCGAGTTCGGTGACGAGGGTCGCCGCGCGGCGCGCATACTCCTCGAGCGTGCGTACGGGATCGGCGCCGAGCGCGACCCCCGCCTCGACCCCCCGCTCGGTGGCGGCCGCGCTGTGGGCCACCGTGGCGATCGCCCGGTAGTAGGCGGCGGCCGAGCCGACGTCCACCTCGAGCGCGGCCGTCGCAGCGTAGTCGACGACGGTCGTGAGCGACCGTCCCGCGTGGCCGACGAGCGAGCGCACGCTCCACTCCCCCAGTCCGGGGCGTTCCCACGCGTCGTCGGGCACCCGTCGCGCCGTGGCGAGCAGCAGGTCCGCGCCCGCCACGAACGCCGCGACGGGATCGGCGAGCTCGGGCGAGGTCATCGCACACCCCCGTACAGTCGCGCCCGACACCGTCGGGCTCCTGGTGGCGACGCTACCGCCGGCCCCGCACGATGGCGCGCAGTTTGCCGAGCCGTTCGCGGATACCACGCTCGGCGCCGTGGTTCGTGGGCTCGTAGTAGTCGATGCCGACGAGCTCGTCGGGCGGGTACTGCTGCGGCAGCACGCCGTCGGGATGGTCGTGCGGGTATCGGTAGCCGACGGCGTTGCCGAGTTGCTGCGCGCCCGAGTAGTGGCCGTCGCGCAGATGCGGAGGAACCAGTCCGGCCTTGCCCGCTGCGACGTCGGCCATCGCGGCACCGATCGCCGACACGACGCCGGGCGATTTGGGTGCGGTCGCGAGATGGATCGTCGCCTGTGCGAGCGCGAGCCGCGCTTCGGGCATTCCGATCAGCTGCACGGCCTGCGCCGCGGCCGTCGCCGTCTGCAATGCGGTGGGATCGGCCATGCCGATGTCCTCGCTCGCGTGGACGACGAGCCTGCGCGCGATGAACCGCGGATCCTCGCCCGCGGTGATCATGCGGGCGAGGTAGTGCAGCGCGGCGTCGACATCCGAGCCGCGGATCGACTTGATGAACGCACTGATGACGTCGTAGTGCTGGTCGCCGTCGCGGTCGTAGCGGACCGCGGCCTTGTCGACGCTCGCCTCGACCGTTTCGAGATCGATCGTGACCGGCCGGTCCGGGGCGTCGTGGTCGCCCTGCGCGGCGTCTGCCGCCGCCTCGAGCGCGGTGAGCGCACGTCGCGCGTCGCCCGCCGCGAGCCGGACGAGGTGTTCACGGGCGTCGTCGGCGAGTACGACGGTGCCGGCAAGGCCCCGTTCGTCCGTGCACGCGCGGCCCAGCAGTTCGCGGATGTCGTCGCTCGTGAGCGACTGCAACTGCAGCACGAGCGAACGCGACAGCAACGGGGACACCACGGAGAAGGACGGGTTCTCGGTGGTGGCCGCGACGAGCAGCACGATCCGGTTCTCGACGGCCGCGAGCAGCGCGTCCTGCTGAGTCTTGGAGAACCGGTGGACCTCGTCGATGAACAACACGGTCTGTTCGCCGCCGAGCAGACGGCGCCGAGCGAGCTCGATGACGCCGCGCACTTCCTTGACGCCCGCCGACAGCGCCGACAGCGCCTCGAACCGTCTGCCCGTGGCACCCGAGATCAGCGAGGCGAGGGTCGTCTTGCCGGTGCCGGGCGGGCCGTACAGCAGCACCGACGCGGCGCCCGAACCCTCGACGAGGCGGCGCAGCGGCGCACCCGGCCCGAGCAGATGCGACTGGCCCAGCACCTCGCCGAGCGTGCGCGGCCGCATCCGTACCGCGAGCGGCGCACGGGGGTCGACACGGTCGGGGGCGGCGGGCGGCGCCGACGACGCCGGCTCGGCCGATTCGGTCTCGAACAGGCCCGCCGACTCGGTTTCGAACAACTCGCTCACCGGTCCGACGGTACCCGCAGGCCGCGACACGTCCCGCCGCGGTGACACGCACCCCATCGACGGGTACGGCACCGGCGAACGGTGCATGAACAGTACGAAGCTCGCGGCGTGGACGCTTGAACAGAAGACCGGTACACGGTCGGATCGACACGTGCCCGCATCGCAGCCCCGCTCACCGTCTCCCGTCCGCGCACGCACCGCCGTGTCCCGCCGCACACTGCTGCGTTCGGCGACTCTGACCGGTGCCCTCGTGTGGGCCGCCCCCGCACTCGCGCATGCCGCCGAACCGGTGTTCGCGCACGGTGTCGCGTCGGGCGATCCCCTGCCCGACGCGGTGGTGCTGTGGACGCGCGTGACACCGTCGCCCGACGCCACCCCCGGCTCGGGCCGCGGCGACGCGGTCGACGTCGAGTGGGCGGTCTCGCGGGACGAGGCGTTCACCGAGGTCGTCGCGAACGGCCGCGTCACGGCGGGTCCGTCACGCGATCACACCGTCTCGGTGGACGTCGACGGGCTCGCACCGGCCACCACGTACTTCTACCGGTTCGCGTGCCGCGGCACGGTCAGTGCGGTCGGACGGACCAGGACGACGGCCGCGCCGGGCACGACTCCGGAACGACTGCGATTCGGAGTCGCATCGTGTTCGAACTGGGAAGCCGGATTCTTCGCCGCCTACCGGCATCTCGCGGCGCGCGACGACCTCGACGCCGTCGTCCACCTGGGCGACTACCTGTACGAGTACGCGCGCGGCGGCTACGCGGGCAGGCACGGTGCCGTGCGTCCACACGAGCCGGCCCACGAGATCGTGAGCCTGGCCGACTACCGCATCCGGCACGCGCAGTACAAGACCGATCCGGACCTGCAGGCACTGCACGCACGGGTGCCGTGGATCGTGACGTGGGACGACCACGAGAGCGCGAACGACGCCTACGCGGGTGGAGCGGAGAACCACGATCCGGCGACCGAGGGCGCGTGGGCGGACCGCCGGGCGGCCGCACTGCAGGCATATCTCGAGTGGATGCCCGTGCGGACCGCGGGCAGCGCGGGCGACGTGCATCTGTACCGGCGGTTCCGGTTCGGCGACCTCGCGGAACTGTCGATGCTCGACCTGCGCAGCTACCGCGACCGGCAGGTGCCCGCCCTCGCGGGCGCATTCGTCGACGCGCCGGACCGGTCGATCACGGGCCCCGCGCAGATGGAATGGCTGATCGGCACCGTCACGACCACGTCCGCGCTGTGGAACCTGATCGGCAATCCGGTGATGATCGCACCGCTCGCGCTGCCTCCGCTCGAGCCCGACGAGACACGTGCCCTGACCGAACTGACCGGGATCCCGGAGCACGGCGTACCGGTCAACGCCGACCAGTGGGATGGCTACGCCGCGGACCGCGCCCGCTTGTTCGACGCCCTCGCGGGCGCCGGGCGCGCCGACACCGTGTTCCTCACGGGCGACATCCATTCGAGCTGGTGCGCGGACCTGCCCCTGGATCCCGCGGCCTATCCCGCGAGCCCGGTGGTCGGCACCGAGATGGTGGTGACGTCGGTGACGTCGAAGAATTTCGACGAGATCCTCGGCACACCACCGCGCAGCACCTCGGTGGGTATCGAGGCCGCCGTGACCGCGGTCAACCGGCACATCCGCTGGACCGAACTCGACTCGCACGGCTACGGGGTGTTCGAGGTGACCGCGCAGGCCGCGCAGATGGACTGGTTCTTCGTCGACGACCCGACCGACCCCGCGGCGGGCGTGCGGGTAGGGGCGAGCATGCGCGTGCCCCGCGGCGCGGGACGCGTCGAGCCTGCCGCTCCCCTCGGCTGACGCCGGTCAGTCCGCCAGCCGCGCCGCCACCTCGGTGGCGTGATGCGCCACGGCGGCGTTGCCCGCACGCTCGGCCGACATCGCGACCTGCGCCCAGCGGCGCTGCAGCGCCTCGATGCGCGGAACCGACAACGTGTGGTCGCGCACCGCGGCGACTCGCTCCCCCTCACCGGGCAGGAACATCCACGTGCTGAACCACACCCAGATGAGCTCGGCTTCGGCCAGGCGCGCCGCGAGCACGTCGTCGTCGGCGAGCGCGGGCCACATACCGACGACCTCCGCGCGCCACGCGTCGGCCATCGCGTCCGCCCGCTCCTGCGACAGCTCGATGCTGCACAGACACCCGGGGAACGAGACACGCGCGTACGCGATGTCGAGCAGCGCATCGCGGAAGCCGCCCCACTCGTAGTCGAGGAACCGGACACCCTCGTCGTTGACGATGATGTTGTCCGGGCACAGGTCGGCCGAACTGAACGCACGGAAGCCGCCGCTGCGGAAGAGCTTCGCCGCGCGCGACGCGACCGCGCGCACCTCGTCCGACACCGTCACGCCGAGCATGTCGGACAGCAGCTGCGGCACCGACTCGACTGCGGCGTCCACCTGCGACGCGATCGCGTCGTCGTAGTGCGCGACCTCGGCGCGGCGCAGCAGCGCCGTGAAGTCCTCCTCACGCCCCACGGTGGCTGCGTGCATACGGCCGAGCGCCTGCGCCATCGCCATCAGCGTGTTGGTGACCGTGTCGTGGTCGGACTTGCCGACGAGCTCCGCGAACGGAGTCGAGTCGCCGAGGTCGGTGAGCACCAGCAGCCGCGACGGCAGATCGGATGCGAGCAACTCGGCTCCCGGCCTGCTCTCGGTGGCGAGCGCGGTAGCGAACTGGTAGCTCACGACCTCGCGGAGGAAAGCGTTCTCGGACCCCTGCGCTTCGACGGCCCCGTACTGCTTGAGCACGAGGGTGCGTGGCAGCGAGAAAGGATTCTCCGCGACACGCACGCGCAGCACGATCGTGCGGCCGCTCCCCCCGAGGTCGATCGGATCCACCAATGTCACCGTTGCCCCGGTTCGGCGCGTGAGCAACCTCTCGGCTGCGGCGACTACCTCTGAAACGGGGTCTGCCAGTATCGCGGTCATCACGATCCAACCTACCTGCAGATCGCCGTGAACAGGCGCTCACATGCCGAGTCTTGTCGATTCCGAGACCATGGACGAGCTCCCGGTCACGACCCGAACCGACGCGGGCTACGTCACTCGGCAGGCTTGGCGTCGGCTGTGCCCTTGTCGCCCTTCTCGCCCTTCTCACCCTTGTCGACCGGCTTCGCGTCGATGCCCGATTCCTTGCGCTGCTGCGGCGTGATCGGCGCGGGCGCGTCGGTCAGTGGATCGACACCGCCGCCCGACTTCGGGAAGGCAATGACCTCGCGGATCGAATCGACGCCCGCGAGCAGCGCGGTGATGCGGTCCCAGCCGAAGGCGATGCCGCCGTGCGGCGGCGCGCCGTAGGAGAACGCGTCGAGCAGGAAGCCGAACTTCTCCTGCGCCTCGTCCTCGGCGATACCCATCACCTTGAACACCCGCTCCTGGATGTCCTTGCGGTGGATGCGGATGCTGCCGCCGCCGATCTCGTTGCCGTTGCACACGATGTCGTAGGCGTACGCGAGAGCCGAACCGGGATCGGTGTCGAAGGTGTCCATCGACTCCGGCTTGGGCGAGGTGAACGCGTGATGCACCGCGGTCCACGCACTGTGCCCGAGAGCGACGTCACCGCTCGCGGTCGCCTCCTCGGCAGGCTCGAACAGCGGGGCGTCGACGACCCACACGAATGCCCACGCGTCCGGATCGATGAGGTCCTGCTTGCGGGCGATCTCGCCGCGAGCCGCACCGAGCAGGGCGCGCGAACTCTTGACTCCGCCCGCCGCGAAGAAGATGCAGTCGCCCGGCTGCGCGCCGACGTGCGCGGCGATACCCGCCCGCTCGGCGTCGCTGATGTTCTTCGCGACCGGGCCGGTGAGCGTGCCGTCCTCGCCGACGAGCACGTAGGCGAGCCCCTTGGCTCCGCGCTGCTTCGCCCACTCCTGCCACGCGTCGAGTTGGCGACGCGGCTGGCTCGCGCCGCCCGGCATGACGACCGCACCGACGTACGGCGCCTGGAACACACGGAAGGGCGTATCGGCGAAGAACTCGGTGCACTCGACGAGCTCGAGACCGAACCGCAGGTCGGGCTTGTCGGTGCCGAACCGCCGCATCGCGTCGGCGTACGTCATCTGCGGGATCGGCGTGGTGATCTCGTGACCGATCAGGCGCCACAACGAGACGAGGATCTCCTCGGCGAGGAGGATCACGTCCTCCTGCGTGACGAACGACATCTCGATGTCGAGCTGAGTGAACTCCGGCTGCCGATCGGCGCGGAAGTCCTCGTCTCGGTAGCACCGGGCGATCTGGTAGTAGCGCTCGACGCCCGACACCATGAGCAGCTGCTTGAACAGCTGCGGGCTTTGCGGCAGTGCGTAGAACTCGCCCGGATGCAGGCGGGCCGGCACGAGGAAGTCGCGCGCGCCCTCCGGCGTCGACCGCGTCAGCGTCGGCGTCTCGACCTCGACGAACTCGTGCGTCGACAGCACGTCACGGGCCGCCGCGTTGACCCTGGACCGCAACCGCAGCGCGTGGCCCGGTCCCGGGCGGCGCAGATCCAGGTAGCGGTACTTCAGGCGCGCTTCCTCGCCCGGCTGGTCGTCGAGCTGGAAGGGCAGCGGCGCGCTCTCCGACAGGACCTCGAGCTCGGTCGCGTTGACCTCGATCGCACCGGTCGGGATGTCGAAGTTCTGGTTGCCCTCCGGACGCACCTCGACCACTCCGGTGACCTTCACGCAGTACTCGGCGCGCAGACGGTGCGACTGCTCGGCCGCCTCGCCTTCGCGGAAGACCACCTGCGCGACGCCGGACGCGTCGCGCAGATCGATGAAGATCACCCCGCCGTGATCACGGCGCCTCGCGACCCACCCGGTGAGGGTGACGGTCTGCTCGACGTTCTCGGCTCGCAACGAGCCGGCGAGATGGGTGCGCAGCACGGGATTCCTTTCGGGGAAAGTCGGGCGGGATAGTCCGTTGCCTGCGATATTACGGAGCGGGCCGGTGTGAGACGAAACGCATGCCCGCATCCGGGCTCGTGGCTCCGCCACACGGCACGGGATGCACGCGCAGAAGGGACTCCGCCGCAATGACGTTCGACGAAGGTGCGAGGCTCGATCCGGGCCGGGTCCGTTCCGGCGGCGGCCCGGGCCGGGGCGGCAAGCTCGCGCTCGGCGGCGGCGCGGGCGGACTGCTCGTACTCGTCGTCGCGCTGCTGCTGGGCGGCGACCCGGGCAGCCTGCTCGGCGACTTCACCGGAACCACCGGAGACGGCGGCGGCGCCGATCTCGCGCACTGCACCAGTGGCGCGTCCGCGAACACCGACGTCGACTGCCGCATCGTCGGCACGGCCACGAGCCTCGACGACGTGTGGGCCGCTCAACTCCCCGCCCAGACGGGCGTCGAGTACGTGCCACCCGAGGTCGTGCTGTTCTCCGGGTCCGTCGCGACCGGCTGCGGCAATGCGACCAGCGACGTCGGCCCCTTCTACTGCCCCGCGGACCAGGTCGCGTACTTCGACACGAGCTTCTTCCAGGTGCTGGTCGACCGGTTCGGGTCGAGCGGCGGCCCCCTCGCGCAGGAGTACGTCGTTGCCCACGAGGTGGGTCATCACATCCAGAATCGGCTCGGCGACCTCGGGCGTGCCCAGTCCGACCCGCACGGCGCCGAATCGGGTTCGGTGCGCACCGAACTGCAGGCCGACTGCTACGCCGGCCTGTGGGCGCACTATGCCGCCACGACCCCCGCACCGGGCGGCGGTGAGCCGCTGCTCGAACCGCTGACCGACGCGGACGTGCAGGACGCGCTGTCCGCCGCGTCGGCGGTGGGCGACGACCGGATCCAGGGCTCCGCCACCGGACGCGTCGACCCGGAGAGCTGGACGCACGGCTCGTCGGCGCAACGTCGGTCGTGGTTCCAGGCGGGCTACCGCACGGGCGACGTGGCTGCATGCGACACCTATACGGCGGCCGACCTCGACCGGCCGTGAGCGGACTCAGCTCGCGGCGGCGAGCGCGTCGTCGAAGCGGTCGAGGAGGTAGCCGGCCTGCCCGTAGTTGCTGACGAGCGCGTAGCCGCCGGGATGCACCCGGCCGGCCTGCCCGGCGGGCGACCCGGTCAGCAGCGGCGACGCGACGAGCGAGCCCACCTGACCGAACGGCTGCACCGGGTCGCTCATGGTGGAGCTGTAGAGCACGAGCGACCCGTCGACGTAGTCGCCGAGATCCTCACGCGACATCTGTCGCTCGCCCGGCCCGCGGGTGGGCGTCATGTCGCGCGTCGACGGCGCGAACCGCGCACCCGCCGAGGTCAGGATCTCGCCGACCATCGACTCGGGGCCGTACGCCCAGAACTCCTGCGCGTCGTACGAATCGAGAAAGCTGACGGTCTCGCGCGCGAGCACGTCCGCGTGACGGGTGGCGACGTCGCGCGCGTGCCGCTCGAGGTCCGCGTCCAGATCCGCCTTGCGGTCGGTGCGGCCGACCGCGTCCGCGACGACGTCGATGCGGCGCTGCCAATCACTGCGCAACTCGCCTTCGATGGGCACCAGCACGACCGGGGCGAGCGCCCGCAGTTGTGCCAGCACCGCCGGATCGGTGCCGCTGTGCGAGAAGATCAGGTCGGGCTCGAGGGCAGCGATCTCCTCGACGTCGACGGATTCGCCGTCGGTGACGACCGGAACGTCGGCGATCTGCCTCATGTACTCGGGCACGACGATCGACGGCGGCACCGACGCAGCGCCTACCGGCACGATGCCGAGATCGAGCAGCGGCTGGGTACCGATGTTGTGGGTCGTGACGATGCGTTGCGGGTCCACCGGCACGTCGACCACGCCACCGGGCGTCTCGACGGCGCGCGTCTCGGTTCCGCGCGTTGCGCCTGCGCCCTCGCTCGACGAGCAGCCGACGACGGTCACTGCCGTCAGCGACATCACCAGCGCGGCAATCGTCTTCGATATGTGCACGACAGTCCTTTCCGCGGCGTCGCCGTGTCCTCCGGCGTGTGCATCGTAGGGGCCGCCGTCAGAACAGTGTGGGCTCCGGCGAGCGTCGGATCGGCGGCGCGGCAGCCACCTGCTCGGCGGGCGCGGCGTCGCGGTGGCCCGACGCATGATCGAAACCGTGTCTCGTGCGCAGCGGCGCGATCCGCTCGGCCAGCATCCGCCGGTACTCGGGTGGCACGTACGCACCGCGGCCGTAGAGCTCGCGGTAGCGCCGCACGAGGGCGGGATGTTCGCGCGCGAGCCACCCGAGGAACCACCCCTTGGTACTTCCTCGCAGATGCATCGGGAACGCGGTGACCCCCGCGGCACCGGCAGCGGAGAGCGCACCGAACAGCGCGTCGAGGTGGTCGACCGAGTCGGTGAGGAAGGGGATGACAGGTGCGACCATGACGTGGCAGTCGAACCCCGCGTCGGCGACGGCGCGGACGAGGTCGAGCCGCGCCCGCGGCGACGGGGTGCCCGGCTCGAGCTGCTTCTGCAATTCCTCGTCGAACACTGCGAGCGAGATGCCGATCGACACCGGCACACTCTCGGCAGCACCGCGTAGCAGCGGGAGGTCGCGTCGCAGCAGTGTGCCCTTGGTGAGGATCGAGAAGGGTGTACGGGATTCGGCGAGCGCCCCGATGATGCCGGGCATGAGCCGGTATCTGCCCTCGGCACGCTGGTAGGGGTCGGTATTCGTGCCGAGCGCGACGGCTTCGCGGCGCCAGGACGCGCGGCGAAGTTCCTTGCGCAGTACCGCCGCGATGTTGAGCTTGACCACCACCTGCGAGTCGAAGTCGGCGCCCGCGTCGAGTTCCAGGTACTCGTGCGAGGGGCGCGCGAAGCAGTAGCGGCACGCGTGGCTACAGCCCCGGAAGGCGTTGACGGTGTATCGGAACGGCAGCGCCGATTCCTCCGGGACCTTGTTGAGCGCGCTCTTGCACAACACCTCGTGGAAGGTGACACCGTCGAACTCCGGTGTGCGTACCGACCGCAGCACACCCGATCGCTCGAGCCCCGGCAGCGCACCGTCGTCGACGTCGAGCCGCTGACCGTTCCATCGCATACCGAGAGTCGAACACAGGTTCGAACCGGTGTCAATCGCTCCCCCGCGGCGCCACGCGGCCGTGTCGGTCGTGCACGCCCGAGCGCGTGCGCTAAGGTTCCGTGCGAACGTCACGTCATCCGGGGGGAGTCCATCATGAGCGACGTCTCGGTCGTCACCGACGGCATCCGCGCCTACGGCGCCACGACAGCGCAGGCCGCCGAACAGGTCGCCGCCGCAGGCGCTTTCGATCTCGCAGCGAACATCGCGGCACTCACGCCGGTCCTCGGCCCCATCGGCGCCGATTTCCTGGCCGCGTTCGCGCACGCACAGGGCACGCACGCCGAAGCGGTCGCCTCGCTCGCGAACTTCTACACGCAGACCGCGCTCGCCGCGAACGCCAGCGCGGACGGGTACGACGACACCGACGCCGGTACCGGTTCCGCACTGGGCGGTCTCGGGCCGGACATGGGAGGCCTCGCGTGAGCGCGTTCGAACCCGCGAACATCGATCTCGGCACCGGCCCCGCACCCGAGCCCGCCGCACCCGCGACCGTCGGGGACGCGCTCGCCGGCGGTCCGGTCGGCGACTTCCTGGCCGCCCCGCTGCCCGCCAGCCCGATGGAGGCGCTGGAGAGTTCGCCGCTCGGTTCACTGCTGGACACTCCGCTCGGCGAACTGCCACCGCTCCCGCAGCTGCCTCCCCTCCCGCCCAACCCGATCGAGGCGCTCTTCTCCGGGCAGGGCCTCGCCGGTCTGCCCGGCATCGACCAGCTCCTCGCGCCGCTCACGCAGCTGGGCGGACTGTTCGGGTCGGGCACGCTGGGCGGCGGCGGGTTCGATCCCACCGCGATCCTCGAATCGTCCTCCAAGGTCCTCGACCAGGTCATGTCGATGAGCATGAGCGGGCTCCAGGCACTCGACCAGGTGTGGCAGAGCAACGCGGCCCAGGCCGCACAGGATCAGGGCCGCCAGGCCCAGACCAGCGGTGGCGAACTGAGCGATCAGGGCAAGCAGATCGGTGCCACGACGCAGACGGCCGCGGCGGCCGTCGCGCGGGGCAATGCGAACCTCGAGACCGTCGCGCAGTCGTTCGCGGCCACCGCGGTTGCCGCGGCACCCGTCGCGCTCACCCCGCCCGGCCAGTCGATGCTCCTCGCGTCGGCCGCCGAGCATCTCAAGGCTGCCGTCGCCATCGTCACCGGCACGCGCACCGAACTCAACGAGCACACGCTCACCATGAACGGCCTCGCCTCACCGGTCCCCGTGCCGACGGCGCCCGGTGGGGCCGCGGGCGGCACCTCGCCGTTCGCGGTCGCGAGCGAGCTCGTCGAGGGTGTCGGCAAGCCACTCGTCTCGACGGTGACCGACGGTGTGGGTCAGCTCGCGTCGAGTCAGTCGTCGCTCTCCGACATCTCGTCCGGTGGATCCGGCTCCGGCGCGGCCGCACACACGAGTGCCGCATCCGCGGCGGGCGGTGCAAGCGGCATCGGCGGCGGTGGCGCAGGCGGCGTTGCGGGCGGCGGCGCCTCGGCGAGCGCACCACTCGCTCCGGCTCCCCCGGGCCCGGCCCCGGCCCCGGCCGCAGGCGCCGCGGCGCCCGTCGCGGGTTTCGCGGCCGGTGCCGCGCCCGCCGCCGCGGCAGGCACGCCGATGGCAGGCGGCATGGGCGGCGCGGGCATGGCAGGCGCCGGCCGTGGGCAGGGTTCGGACACCGAGCACACCCCGTCCACGCCGTCGTATCTGCAGGGAACCGGCTCGTCCGACACCTTCGGCACCGACCTGCCGATGGTCGCGCCCGCCGTCATCGGCGCGGACGAACTGGCCGACGACGCGTTCGACTGACCGATCGGTCGTCCACCGCTCAGTCGTCCACCAGGTCCGCGACTTCCTGATCGGACAGCACACTGCGTCCGGGCCGCCCCCTGCCCTTGACGAGCTCGGCCGCACGATAGAGCGGACGCTGCACGAGGCCCGCTCCCCGTGCCTCGGCCCGCAACTGTTCGACGAGAACCGACACGATCGCCGCGGACGAGGGCAGGCTGCCCGCCGCGAGTGCGTCGGCGAGGCGGCGCAACGCGAGCACGTCGAGTTCGCGTCCGCCGCCCTCGGCATACAGGGCGACCGGCACGGACACGGTCGTGCGGCCGTCGGTGATCTCGACCGACACCTCGCCGATCCGCATGGTGCGCACCACCAGGTCGACGCCGGTCGCGTCCGTGACGTCGAGCGTGCGCGAGCGCAGCCCCGACACCACGTGCACCGTGGTGCCGGTCAGCGTGATGCCGCGACGCAGACCCGCGAGGGCACCGCCCGCGACCGGCACCGCGACGACGGCCGCGACCACCGCACCGACGACGGGCGAGCCGAACAGTGCGGCGAGCACACCGAGGAGCGCGCCGATCACGACGGCTCCCGCCGCGAGCCTCTTCAGCCGGGGCGCGATCAGTTCCGACGGAACCAGGTCGAGCGCGACCTGCTCCGCGTCAGCTCCCAAGGAGCACCCCGACGCGCGCGAGGACGTCGGCGAGGGGCACGGTCTCCTGCTCGCCCGTCGAGAGCTGCTTGACGACGACCGTGCCTTCGTCGAGTTCGCGCTCGCCGACGACGAGCGCGAGGCGCGCGCCCGACCGGTCGGCTGCCTTCATCGCGCCCTTCATGCCGCGGTCGCCGAACACGAGGTCGACGCTCACGCCCGCACCGCGCAGTTGTTGCGCGAGCACCAGCAGGCGCGTCTTCGCCTCCGCGCCCATCGGTACCCCGAACACCTGGACTCGCCCCTCGCCCGCGACGGACTTTCCCTCCGCCGCGAGCGCGAGGATCGTGCGGTCGACGCCGAGGCCGTAGCCGATGCCCGACACGGGCTGGCCACCCAGCTGCTCCATGAGACCGTCGTACCGGCCGCCGCCACCGATACCGGACTGGGCGCCGAGCCCGTCGTGCACGAACTCGAAGGTCGTCTTCGTGTAGTAGTCGAGCCCGCGGACCATGCGCGGGTTGATCACGTACGGCACCCCCAGCGCGTCGAGATGCGCGAGGACCGAGTCGAAGTGCGCCTTCGCCGACTCGGACAGGTGATCGAGCATGAGCGGCGCGTCGGCGGTCATCTCACGCACGTCGGGGCGCTTGTCGTCCAGCACACGCAGCGGGTTGATGTCGGCCCGGTGCCGGGTCGCCTCGTCGAGGGGCAGCGCCTTCAGGAAGTCCTGCAGGAGTTCGCGATACTGCGGGCGGCAGGTGTCGTCGCCGAGCGAGGTGATCTCGAGCCGGAATCCTTCGAGTCCGAGACTGCGGAAGCCGGCATCCGCGGTGGCGATCACCTCCGCGTCGAGCGCCGGATCGTCGACACCGATCGCCTCGACACCCACCTGTTGCAGCTGACGATAGCGGCCGGCCTGCGGGCGTTCGTAGCGGAAGAACGGGCCGCTGTAGGCGAGCTTGACCGGCAGTTGCCCGCGGTCGAGGCCGTGTTCGATGACCGCGCGGATGACCCCGGCGGTGCCCTCCGGGCGCAGCGTCACCGAGCGGTCGCCTCGGTCGGCGAAGGTGTACATCTCCTTGCTGACGACGTCGGTCGATTCGCCGACGCCGCGCGCGAACAGCCCGGTGTCCTCGAAGATCGGCAGCTCGACGTGGCCGTATCCGGCCAGCCGCGCCGCGCGCAGCAGGCCGTCGCGGACGGCGACGAAGTCGGCGGACTGCGGCGGAACGTAGTCGGGGACGCCTTTGGGGGCGGAGAAGGTACTGGCTTTGCTCACGGTTCTACTTTTCCCTATCGCGTTCCGGACAGTCCAACCAGGAAGGGGTTGGCGCGCCGCTCGTCTCCGATCGTGGACGTGCCGCCGTGCCCCGGGAGCACGACGGTGTCGTCCGGCAGCGGCAGCAGGCGCGCGGCGATCGACTCGAGGAGCTGTTCGTGATCGCCGCCGGGCAGGTCGGTGCGTCCGATCGAGCCCTGGAACAGGGTGTCGCCGGTGAACGCGAGCCGCATCGGCTCCGCGGAGGCGACAACCGTGCCGAACACGACGGACCCCTGCGTGTGGCCGGGGGTGTGGTCGACGGTGAACTCGATCCCCGCCTCGGTCACGACGTCGCCGTGGTGCAACTCGATCACCCGGTCGGGCTCGGTGAACTCGGCGCCTTCGAGGAACGGCTGCAGCGTGGGCCCGATGCCGCGCCCGGGGTCGGTGAGCATGTACCGGTCCTCGGGGTGGATGTACGCGGGGATCGCGTACCGCTCGCACACCTGCCGCGCGTTCCACACGTGGTCGAGGTGCCCGTGGGTGAGCAGAACCGCGGTCGGGGTCAGGCCCTTGTCGGCGAGGAATGCGGCGAGTGGCTCGGCGGCGTCCTGGCCGGGATCGACGACGACACACTCGGTCGCGTCGTCGCGGGCGACGACATAGCAGTTGGTCTGGAACATTCCTGCCGGGAAGCCGGTGACGAGCACGTCCGTCGCTCCTGTCGTAGGTGTGAGCTGTCGCCGAACAGCCTAGTTGTCGTTCCCGCGGAGCCGATGGGCGCGGACCCGTGGCCCGCTTCTCAGGTTCTCGTGCAAGACTCGCATTCCGAAGGATCGTGCCCGAGGCATCTCGGGTGCACGGGAACACGACGGATGCACGGGAAGACACGGGAGGGTCATCGCAGTGCCGAGCAACCAGCAGCGACGGGAAGCAGCCAAGCGGAAGCTGGAGCGTCAGCTCGAGCGGCGCGCTCAGCGTGCCCGCAAGCGCAAGCAGCTCACCATCGCGGGGTCCGTGATCGGTGTCGTGGTGGTCGTCGCCGCTGTGGGTGTCGTGGTGAGCCTCACCCGTGGGGACGACCCCGAGCAGGCCGCGTCGCCCGAGACGACGGCGGGCGTGCTGCCTGCGAGCCGGGCCGAGCCGCTCCCCGACACCGTCTCGTGCACGTACGCACCGGACGGCCAGCCGCCTGCCCGTGAGGTGCAGGCACCGCGCACCGAGGGCATCGAGACGACCCTCGAGACGGTCAGTGTGAGCATGACCACCTCGCAGGGCAATGTCGGGCTCACGCTGCAGAATTCCGACTCGCCGTGCACGGTCAACAACTTCCTGAGCCTCGCGTCCCAGCACTACTTCGACGGCACGCCGTGCCATCGCCTCACGACGGGTGACGCGCTGCGCGTGCTGCAGTGCGGCGACCCCACCGGAACCGGCACCGGCGGACCCGGCTACGGCTTCGCCAACGAGTTCCCGACCGACCAGTACGACCCGTCGGATCCGGCCGCGCAGAGCCCGGTCACCTACCCGAGGGGCACGATCGCGATGGCGAACACGGGCCAGCCGAACAGCAACGGCAGCCAGTTCTTCCTCGTCTACGGCGACTCGCAGTTGCCGCCGCAGTACACCGTGTTCGGCACCGTCGACGAGACCGGGCTCGAGACGCTCGACAAGATCGCGGCGGGCGGCAGCGACAACGCGAACGGCCCCGGCGACGGCAAGCCGAACACGCCGGTGGACCTCACCACCGTGCTGATGGACTGATCCAGTACCCATTTCGCCCAGCAGCGGCGTCCAGCAAGAGGAGTACCCATGAAGCGCAGTTCCGTCGCCGTCGCCGCGATCGGGCTCGCCCTCGTCGTGTCGGGTTGTTCCGACGACGGCGACACCGGTTCGGCCGCGACCACCTCCGCGAACACGTCCGCGACCACCGCGAGCGCCACCGCCGCCCCGATCGACCTGTCGGGCTACCCGGCGCTGCCCGACGTGCCCGCCGCCGCAGCGCCCACGGTCGACTGCGGATATCGCGACGCGCGCACGCCCGCGAAGGAGGTCGAACGCCCCGCGGGCACCGGGGTGTCGACCGAGGGCACCACGCCGGTCACGCTGACGACGAACCAGGGCCCCGTCGGGCTCGAACTCGATCGCGCGCAGGCGCCGTGCACCGTGGAGAGCTTCGTGACCCTCGCGCGGCAACAGTATTTCGACGACACGCCGTGCCACCGCCTCACCGCCGGCCGCGGGCTGGACGTCCTGCAGTGCGGCGATCCGAGCGGACGCGGCACGGGCGGGCCGGGTTACGAGTTCGACAACGAGTACCCCGAAAATGCCTACGCGCCGGGCGATCCCGCACTCGACCAGCCCGTGGTGTATCCGCGCGGCACGGTGGCGATGGCGAACGCGGGCCCGGGCACCAACGGCAGCCAGTTCTTCCTCGTGTACTCCGATTCCGCGTTGCCGCCCGCCTACACGGTGTTCGGGCGGATGACCGACGAGGGCCTCGCGACCGTCGAGAAGATCGCCGCGGCGGGCACCGACAACTCGAACGGCAACGGCGACGGCCGGCCGAACAGCGACGTGACGATCGAGTCCGCGACGGTCGCCTGACAGGTCTCGTGGCAGCACGCATCGTCGGACAGGTCACGGGCGACGCGACTCGCCGGTGGGGTGTGCGGGGCACCGACCTCGGAGTCCCCGTCGAACTCGCGGACGGCCGCATCGGGTACTTCTTCGGCGACACCTTCGCGTCCGCCCACGCGGGCGGACGCGGCTGGCGCTCGCCGGTGATGCTGCGCACCGACCGGGTACCGCCGGCAGCGGGCATCGCGTTCACGTCGGCAGCGGGCGGCAGACGCGCCGCACAGATCCTGCCGAATCAGCGCGACACCCGCGAGGTACCGGCAGTCGAGGCGCCGGGCAGCGAGTTCACCGTGATCCCGTCCGATGCGATCACGATCGGCGCGCGTACCTACCTGTCGGTGGTGAGCGTGCATTCGTGGCGTGCGGCCGACTGGATGTCGAATTTCACCTATCTCGCGTGGTCCGACGACTGCGGCGAGACGTGGGCTCGCAGCCCGGCTCGGTGGGACAACACGCCGGGAGCGCTCGATCAGCACTGGACGATGGAGCGCCGCGACGGCTACGTGTACGTGATGTCGTCGGCATTCGGCCGCCGGGAGCGCGACGGCGTGATCCTGCGGCGGGTGCGCGAGGACGCTCTGCTCGACCCCGCCGCCTACGAGCCGTGGGGCTGGACGCGCGAGCACGGCTGGCGGTGGGGCACTCCCGCGACGCCGATCCTGCCGGGGCCGGTGGGCGAGATGAGCCTGCGTCTGGTCGACGGCGTGTGGGTACTCGCGTACTTCGATCCGGCGGCGTACGCGATCGTCACCCGGGTCGCCGACCGCGTCGACGGCGTGTGGAGCCCGCCCGCGGTGCAGGTACACGGCGGCGCGTGGGACGACCACGGCGGCGCGGGAGGGCGCGACGGCACCGGCCCGGTCGCGCAACTCTACGGCGGGTACGTGCACCCGCTGTCGACGCTCGACGACCTGCACCTGCTGGTGTCGCAGTGGAACACCACGCGCGGCGCGCCGTACCGCGTGCTGCATGCGCGCGGCTCGGTGGCGGATCAGGCCGCGGAGGTCATCCGGTAGACGTCGTACACGCCCTCGACGTTGCGCACCACGTTGAGGACGTGGCCGAGGTGACGTGGATCGCTCATCTCGAAGGTGAACTTGCTGATCGCGACGCGGTCGCCCGATGTGGTGACCGACGCCGACAGGATGTTGACCTTCTCGTCGGCCAGCGCCTTCGTGACGTCGGACAGCAACCGGTGCCGGTCGAGGGCCTCGATCTGGATCGCGACGAGGAATACCGACGACGGCGACGGCGCCCATTCGACGTCGATGATGCGCTCGGATTGTGCCTGCAGCGACGCCGCATTGGTGCAGTCGGTGCGGTGCACACTGACCGCACCGCCGCGCGTGACGAAGCCCATGATCTCGTCGCCCGGCACCGGAGTACAGCACTTCGCGAGCTTCGCGACCGTGCCCTCCGCGCCCGGCACCAGGATGCCCGCGTCGCCGGTGCTGCGCGGCCGCATGGGCACGGTCGACGGCGTCGCCCGTTCGGCGAGCTCCTCCTCGACGTCGCCGACGCCTCCGAAGTGCGCGACGAGCCGCTGCACCACGTGGTGCGCGGACACCTGGTTCTCCCCCACCGCCGAGTACAGCATCGACACGTCGGCGTACCGGAGTTCGTGGGCGATCGCCGACATCGACTCGGCGTTCATGAGCCGCTGCAACGGCAGCCCGACGCGGCGCACTTCCTTCGCGATCGCATCCTTGCCGGTTTCGAGTGCCTCCTCGCGGCGTTCCTTCGCGAACCACTGCCGGATCTTGGTCTTCGCGCGCGGCGAGACCACGAACGTCTGCCAGTCGCGGCTCGGGCCCGCATTGACGGCCTTGGACGTGAAGACCTCGACGACCTCGCCGTTCTCGAGGGTGCGTTCGAGCGCGACCAGTCGGCCGTTGACGCGGGCGCCGATACACCGGTGCCCGACCTCGGTGTGCACCGCGTACGCGAAGTCGACGGGCGTCGACCCCGCGGGCAGCGTGATGACGTCGCCCTTCGGGGTGAAGACGAAGATCTCCTTCGCGGCGAGGTCGAAGCGCAGCGATTCGAGGAACTCGCCGGGGTCGGCGGCCTCACGCTGCCAGTCGAGCAACTGGCGCATCCAGGCCATGTCGTCGATCTCGGCGATGTCCGACGAGTGCCTGCCCTTGGTCTCCTTGTACCGCCAGTGCGCGGCGATGCCGAACTCGGCGGTGCGGTGCATGTCGTGCGTGCGGATCTGCACCTCGAGCGGTTTGCCCTCGGGGCCGACGACGGTGGTGTGCAGCGACTGGTACACGCCGTACCGCGGCTGCGCGATGTAGTCCTTGAACCTGCCCGCCATCGGCTGCCACAGGGAGTGCACGACGCCGACGGCGGCGTAACAGTCGCGGACCTCGTCGCACAGGATGCGCACGCCCACCAGATCGTGGATGTCGTCGAAGTCGCGGCCCTTGACGATCATCTTCTGGTAGATCGACCAGTAGTGCTTCGGCCTGCCTTCGACGACCGCGTTGATACGCGACGCCGACAGCGTGTTGTTGATCTGGGCGCGAACCTTCGCGAGATAGGTGTCGCGTGAGGGGGCGCGGTCGGCGACCAGGCGGACGATCTCGTCGTACTTCTTCGGGTGCAGGATCGCGAACGACAGGTCCTCGAGCTCCCACTTGACGGTCGCCATGCCGAGCCGGTGCGCGAGCGGCGCGATGACCTCGAGGGTTTCCTTCGCCTTGCGCGCCTGCTTCTCCGGTGGCAGGAACCGCATCGTGCGCATGTTGTGCAGACGGTCGGCAACCTTGATCACGAGCACGCGGGGGTCGCGCGCCATCGCGATGATCATCTTGCGGATCGTCTCGCCCTCGGCGGCATTGCCGAGCACGACCTTGTCGAGTTTCGTGACACCGTCGACCAGGTGTGCCACCTCGCCGCCGAACTCGGCGGTGAGCTGTTCGAGCGAGTACCCGGTGTCCTCGACCGTGTCGTGCAGCAGCGCCGCCACCAGGGTGGTCGTGTCCATGCCCAGTTCGGCGAGGATGCTCGCCACCGCGAGCGGGTGTGTGATGTACGGGTCGCCCGACTTGCGACGCTGCCCCTCGTGGCGTTCCTCGGCGACGTCGTATGCGCGCTGCAGCAGCGCCAGGTCGGCTTTCGGGTACAGCTCCCGATGCAGGCTGACGAGCGGCTCGAGAACCGGCCGGACCGTGGCACTGCGGCCGCCCGTGATGCGCCGCGCGAGGCGGGCACGGACGCGACGCGACGCCGACGTGGGCACCGGGGCCGGCTGGGCCGGACGCGCGGGCGCCGGCCGTTCGGGGACGGCGCGGTCGGCCACTGCCTGCTCGGACCCGGCGTGCTCGGAGGCAGCGGAGGACTGCGCCGGGCTCCGGCGCGTGTCGTTCGTGTCCCGCGACCGATCCAGGTTCTGGGTCACCGCGTCACCTCCCACTCCGTCGCGTCGGTCTCGCCGCCGCCGGTTCGCATCCACTGCGCGGGCGCCCTCAGGGTGCCGCCACGACGAGCGTAATGCTTCACACGGTGATCAACGACGTCACGGGGTACCTTCCGAGCCTGTCGCGGCCGCCGAGTTCGCCGATTTCGAGGACGACGGCGATGCCGGCCACCACGGCACCCGCGCCTTCGACCAACCGTGCCGTCGCATCCAGCGTGCCACCCGTGGCCAGCACGTCGTCGACGATCAGCACCCGCTTGTCTGTCAACACCACGCCCTCGGCAGGAATTTCCAGCGACGCCTCGCCGTACTCGAGGGCGTAGGTGGCCGAACGCACCGGCGGCGGCAACTTGCCCGCCTTGCGGACCGCGAGCAGACCGCTGCCGAGCTGCCGCGCCACCCCGCCGCCCACCAGGAATCCACGCGCGTCGACGGCGGCGATGACATCGGCGTCGCCCGCGCAGTCGGCGACCTCGGACACGATCCGCCCGAATGCCTCGGCATCGGCGAACACCGGTGTCAGATCGGCGAACAGCACCCCCGCGACGGGGAAGTCGTCGACCCAGTGCGTCAGCCTTTCGAGGTACTCACGCGCGGAGGTGGGCGCCGGCTCCGGCAGGACGCCCGTCGCGAGGTCGGTCGTCCCGATCGTGTCCGTACTCATCTGCGCATTACCCACCTGTCCATGTTCCATCCTGTTCCTGCGCGGTTCGGGCCGGGCACGACGCCCTCCATCCCGTCCGCGTACATCACTGCGCGCACCTGGTCGTACAACGGCAGGGTCGGCATCGCGCCCCACAGCAGCGTCTCGGCCTCCTGCACGAGCCCGAGCCGCACCGACGTCGACGACTCGACCGCGAGCTGGTCGGCGATCGCGTCGTACCTGCCGTTCGAGAATCCGCCGGCATTGGCGGCGACACGCGAGTGCAGCGCGTACAGCCGTTCGGCGGGTTCGGTGGCGCCGGTCGCGCCCTGCTTGCCGCCGGTACCGCCCAGCACCGCGTCGACCGCACCGGTGCGCAGGGCGTCGGGCGTGAAGTCGGCGCTGCCCGCGTCTTCGACGGTGATCCCGGCGGGCGCGCACGCCTCGGCGACGGCCGCGACCACTGCTGCGCGCGCGTCGTTCGGCGTCAGATAGCCGACCCGCACGGTCGCGGACTGGACACCCGCCTCGGCGAGCGCGCTGCGCGCCGCCGCGGTGTCCGCACTGCGATATCCGCCGCCCGCGGTTCCCGCGGCCTGTGCGTACAGCAGCGAGTTGGAGGCCACGATCCGGCTGTCGACGACTCCCGAGCCGAGCCCGGTCGCGGGCGGGGCACCACCGTCGGAGGCGCTGCCGAACTCGCCGAACAGGTCTTCGCGCGGAATGCACGCCGCGAACGCGCGGCGCACCGCGTCGCTGCCGAGGGTGCCCTGCGTCGCGAGCACGAACTGCTCGACCGCGGGCGACACCGCGTGCGTCGTGGTCAGGCCGTCGAGGTCGGTACGCGCGCCTGCACCCGCGTCGACCACCTCGATGTCGCCGGACGACACGAGGTCGCCGATGTCGCTGGTCGACGGGTAGACGACGATCTGCTCGGTCGCGGGCCGGTTGCCCCACCACTTGTCGTTGGCGGTGAGGACCACGCCGCCGTCGTCGTCGATCGAGTCGAGCCGGTACGGCCCTGCCGACGGGAACAGTGCCTCGTCGACGTCGCCTTCCTCCGGAAGGTTCCAGCCGGTGTTCCAGAACTCGGCGATCCGGTCGACGTCGGCGGGATTGCCGTCCTGCAGCGCAGTGGTGACGTCGACTCCGGTGGCCTGACGGACGACATGCGACGGCATGAGCGTGGTGGCGCCGAACAGCGACCGCCAGTCGAGTACGCCGCGGCCGGCGCGGAACACGACGGTCGCATCCTTGCCGCCGGGTGTGCAGTCGATGCGGTCGATGTCGGAGTACCCGGCCGTGTCGCCTGCCCGGAACTGCGGGAACTCGCCGCTGCGTGCCGCCCAGGCGAGGACCAGGTCGTCGCACGTGAGGGGTGTGCCGTCGGAGTAGACGGCATTCGGGTTGAACGAGTAGGCGATCGTGAGCGGGTCGCCCGGAACCTGCTGCGCCGTGCCGACGTCGGTGTCGGACACCGCGCCGCCTTCCGGTCCGATGTACCCGAAACCGGGCAGCACGCGGCCGAACGCCGCGAGGGCGCCGGAATCGGCGCCCTCGACGGTGCCCGCGTTGTAGGTGCCCAGCACGTTGTCGATCGCGTAGCCGATCGACGGCACCTGTTCGCCTTCGGACTGCGCACAGCCCGCGGCCGTACCTGCGGCGACGGCGATCGCCGTGGCCGCTGCCACGGCTGCGGGGCGGGCGCGCACGCTCATGATCAGTGCCTCTTCCGCTGTCGCTTCCCGGTCGGTCGCGCACCCGGGGCGGGTGCCGCGCCGCCGCGGCGCTGCTCGGCGCCTGCCGTGACCGGACGGGCCGCCGAGCGTGCGGCGCCGGTGGTGTCCGTCGCGCCCGCGGGAACCCCCTGCGCCGCGGCTTCGCGCTTGGCGAGCACCTTGCGGGTGTGCTTCGCGACGGGGCCCCACTTCTCCTTGAGCGTCACGAGCAGTGGAGTCGCGAAGAAGATCGACGAGTAGCAGCCGACGAGGATGCCGACGAACTGCACGAGCGCGAGGTCCTTGAGCGTGCCGACGCCGAGCATCCACACGGCGACGACCATCAGCGCGACGACGGGCAGCACGCTGATCAGCGACGTGTTGATCGATCTCATGAGGGTCTGGTTGACCGCGAGGTTCGCCTGTTCCGCGTAGGTGCGGCGGTTGAGGTGCAGGATGCCGCGGGTGTTCTCCTCGACCTTGTCGAACACGACCACCGAGTCGTAGAGCGAGAACCCGAGGATCGTGAGCAGGCCGATCACCGTGGCAGGCGTGACCTCGAACCCGACGAGCGCGTACACGCCCGCGGTGACGATCATGTCGAAGAACAGCGCGGCCAGCGCGGCCAGCGCCATGTCGCGTTCGTATCGGATCGTGATGTACACGCTGACCAGGACGAGGAACACGAGGAGCGCGATGATCGCCTTCTGCGTGATCTGGCCGCCCCAGGTCTCGCTCACGTCGGCGACGCTGATCGCCGTCGGACTCGCGACGCCGTCGGACCCGGTGGGCTCGAAGGCGTCGAACAGCGCGTTCTGCAGCGCCGTCACCTGGTTCTGGTCGAGTGCCTCGGACCGGATCTGCACCGTGGCGCCCGCGCCCGACCCGACCGTCTGCACGGCCTCCGGTTCGGTGCCGATCGCCTGCGCGTACACGTCTTCGACCTGGCTGGTGTCGATGTCGCTGCTCGCCGGGAACTGGATGCGCGAGCCGCCCTCGAAGTCGATACCGAGCGTGAATCCGCGGATCGCGATGCCCGCAATCGCGATGAGCACGATTGCGCCCGTCACGAGGTACCACATGCGCCGTCGGCCGACGATCTCGAACGCTCCGGTGCCCGTGTAGAGCCGCGACAGCAGACCGTGCTGCGGCGTGGTGGCGGTGTCGTCGTGTCGCGCCGTCGGCGCGCTCGAGCCGCTCATGCCCTGTTCTCCTTCGTGGCCGAGTTCTCCTGCGTTGCCGATGCACTCGCCGCGGCTCCGGTGCCCGCCGCGACCTTGCGCTCGCGCGCCACCTGCTGAATGGCGCCGAGCCCGTTGACGCTCGGCTTGCCCCAGAACGGCGACCGGGACGCGAGGAGCACGAGCGGCGCGGTGACGAGGAACACGACGACGACGTCGAGGATGGTGGTGAGGCCGAGGGTGAACGCGAACCCGCGCACCTGACCGACCGCCAGGACGTACAGCACCGCCGCAGCGATGAAGCTGACCGCATTGCCGGACAGGATCGTGCGGCGTGCACGCTGCCAGCCGCGGGGAACGGCGGAGCGGAAACTTCGGCCCTCACGGATCTCGTCCTTGATGCGTTCGAAGAACACGACGAACGAGTCGGCGGTCATACCGATACCGATGATCAGACCCGCGACGCCCGCCAGGTCGAGGGTGAAGCCGATCCAGCGCCCGAGCAGCACCATGATCGCGTAGACCGCGACGCCGGAGAAGATGATCGAAATCATCGTCAGGACGCCGAGGAGCCGGTAGTAGAGGAAGCAGTACAGCCACACCAGCACGAGACCGACGGCACCCGCGACGAGGCCCGCCTGCAGCGACGCCAGGCCGAGGGTCGCCGACACCGTCTCGGCCTCCGACGACGCGAACGAGAGCGGCAACGAGCCGTACTTGAGGGTGTTGGCGAGTTCGGACGCCTGGTCGGCGCTGAAGTTGCCGGTGATCGAGGTGGCGCTGCCCGCGGGCGTCGCACCCTGGACGACGGGTGCGCTCACGACCTTCGAGTCGAGGGTGAAGGCGGCCTGCTTGCCGATGTTCTGGGCCGTGAACGCGGCCCACGTGTCGCTGCCCTCGGACTTGAACTCGAGGCTCACCTCGTGCTGCGAGGACTGCGAGTTGAAGCCGGACGTCGCGTTCGCGATCTGCTGGCCGTCGATGATCGACGGTTCGAGCAGGTACACGGTGCTGCCGTCGGTCGAGCACGCGACGAGCGGCAGCGCCGGGTCGTCGTTGCCGCGCAGCGGGTCCGGAGCCGAACAGTCGATCGTGGCCATCGCCTGCTGGAGCACGACGGGGTCGGTGCTCTGCCGTGTCTCCCGCGCCGCCGCGATCTCCTGGGCCGCCTGGTCGCTGTCGGCGCTGTCGGAGTCGGTGTCACCGGCGTCGACGGGCGAGCCTGCCGGGGCCTGCTCGGTGGGCGCTGCCGGTTCACCGGGTGGCACCGGTCCGCCGGACGGATCCTGCGCCAGGAACGGCCGATTCTGCGGCTGCGGGGCCTCGGCCGGAGTCTCCTCCGCAGGCGCCTGTTCGGTCGGCGACTGCTCGGCGGGTGCACCGTCGGCCGGCGCCTGCTGCGCGGCACCGGGAGCGGGTGCGGCCTGCATGTTGGCGACCGGGCGGATGTACAGGCGTGCGGTCTGCCCCAGCGAGCGCGCCTGTGCGCCGTCGTCGCCGGGCACCGTGATCACCAGGTTGTCGCCGTCGATGACGACCTCGGAGCCGGAGACGCCGAGACCGTTGACACGCGTCTCGATGATCTCCTGCGCCTGCCGCAGGCTGTCCTCGGACGGCGTGCTGCCGTCGGGAGTGCGGGCGGTGAGGGTGACACGCGTGCCGCCCTGCAGGTCGATACCGAGCTTCGCTTCGGGCGACTTGTCGCCGGTGAAGAACACCAGTGCGTACAGCGCTGCCACGATCACCGCGAATAGGGTGAGCAGGCGACCTGGACGCACCGTTCCAGAAGAAGGTGCCACGGTCTGCTTTTCTCCTCGTTACATCTGGACGGACGCGGGACGGTCACCGGCCTGGCGCGACCGGCAGCCGACGACGCGGCGGCGAAACGAATGCCCGACCCGCAGCGGGCGGTGACACACGCATTCCCCGCACGACGACACCGTGCCACGGATGCGGCACGGTGTCGCGGACGGGTTCAGTTCTTGTCGGGTTCGGGACGCGGCTGCACTTCGCCGTCGAGCACGACCTCGCCTGCCGACGCCCGGTCCTGCTCGGCGTTCTCCTGCTCGACGTCGTCGCTCACCCGCTCGCGCACGACGAGCCGCGACCACGTGGTGATCACGCCTGGCGCGATCTCGAGGTCGACGGTGTCGTCCGCGAGGCCGGCGACCGTGGCATGCAATCCGGCGGTGGTGACGACGCGGTCGCCCACCGACAGCGAGTCCTGCAGCGACGCGGTCTTCGCCATCTCCTTCTTCTGCCGCCGGATGCCGAGGAACATCGGCACCAACAGCACGAGAATCAGAAGCGGAAACAATAAGTCCATCGGAAAGTCAACCTCGGGATCGTCTCGAGTTTTCGGCTACGCCGATTCAGGTTTGAACCCACGCAATACACCAGTGTGCCATTACCCGCAGGTGAGGCGGAGCCCTCGCCCGGGTTCGGCCGGTTAACCGGCAGGCCCGCGCCGCTGCGATTCGTCCGGTTCGAACAGCGGATCCTGCTCGCCGGGGGCGGTGTCCTCGTGCACGCGCACGCCGACCGCGGTGCCCGCGTCCCGCGGCGGGGAGAGCCCAAGCCGGGTCCACGCCGCGGCCGTCGCGACACGCCCGCGCGGTGTGCGGGCGACCAGCCCGGCCCGCACCAGGAAGGGCTCGCACACCTCCTCGACCGTCGACGACTCCTCGCCCACGGCGACGGCGAGCGTCGACACACCGACGGGGCCCCCGCCGAAGCTGCGGACCAAGGCGCCGAGCACGGCGCGGTCGAGCCGGTCGAGGCCCAGGTCGTCGACGTCGTAGACCGCGAGCGCGGCGCGGGCGACGGCGACCGTCACGACGCCGTCCGCACGTACGTCGGCGTAGTCGCGGACGCGGCGCAGCAAGCGGTTGGCGATGCGGGGTGTGCCGCGCGAGCGGCCCGCGATCTCGTGCGCGGCGTCGCCGTCGAGCGCGACACCGAGGATGCCCGCCGAGCGCACCAGGATGCGCTGCAACTCGTCGGGCTCGTAGAAGTCCATGTGCGCGGTGAACCCGAACCGGTCGCGCAGCGGACCGGTGAGAGCGCCCGAGCGGGTGGTGGCGCCGACGAGAGTGAACGGCGCGACCTCGAGCGGAATGGACGTCGCGCCCGGGCCCTTGCCGACCACGACGTCGACCCGGAAGTCCTCCATCGCGAGATAGAGCATCTCCTCGGCAGGCCGCGCGATGCGATGGATCTCGTCGATGAACAGGACGTCGCCCTCCACGAGATTGCTGAGCATCGCGGCGAGATCGCCCGCACGCTCGAGCGCCGGGCCCGACGTGAGCCGCAACGACGACCCGAGTTCGGCGGCGATGATCATCGCCATGCTGGTCTTGCCGAGGCCGGGTGGCCCCGACAGCAGAATATGGTCGGGAGACGTGCCGCGCATGCGTGCCCCACCGAGCACGAGTTGCAGTTGCTCGCGCACCCGCGGCTGCCCGACGAAGTCGTCGAGCGAGCGCGGCCGCAGACTCGTCTCGAGGTCGCCGTCGCCGGACACGAGCTCGGCGCTCATCGGCGACGACTCGAACGCGTCGTGCTCCTCGGCGGTCATCGCGTCTTCCCGAGCAGCGACAGCGCCGAGCGCAGCGCCGCCGCGGTCTCGGCGTCGGGATTCTCCGCGAGCACCGTGTCGGTGGCCTGCTCGCCCTGCTTGAGCGTGAAGCCGAGCCCGGTCAGGGCGTCGACGATCTGCTCGCGTACCGCCCCGGACGTGCCTGCCGCGGGCACCTGGTCGGCGGGCGCCACCACCGCGTCGACCTTGTCGCGCAACTCGACGACGAGCCGCTCGGCACCGCGCTTGCCGATGCCGGGCACCCGAGTGAGCGCGGTGACATTGCTCTCGGCGAGTGCGGTGCGCAGCGCGTGCGGTTCGAGGACCGCGAGGATCGCCATCGCGAGCCGCGGCCCGACTCCGGACACGGTCTGCAGCAGACCGAACAGGTCGCGCGACTCGGCGTCGGCGAAGCCGTACAGCGTCATCGAATCCTCGCGCACGATCATCGACGTGACGAGCCGGACGTCGGCCCCGCGCGAGAGAGTGCCGAGCGTCGCGGGCGTCGCGTTGACGCGATATCCGACCCCGGACGCCTCGATCACCACGTGGTCGAGGCCGATGTCGAGCACCTCGCCCCGCACGGACGCGATCATCGTGAACCTGCCTTCCTGGTCGCAGCCAGGCGAGCCTGGTAGCGGCGTTTCTGCTCGGCCGCGGCGGCCTCGGCACGGGCCATCCGTTCGAGCATCGGAGCACGCCAACAGTGGCAGATCGCGAGCGCGAGCGCATCGGCCGCGTCGGCCGGGCGCGGCGCACGTTCCAGCTTCAGGATGCGGGTGATCATGGCGGTGACCTGAGGCTTGTCTGCCGAGCCGTTGCCCGTGACGGCGGCCTTGACCTCACTCGGCGTGTGGAAGGCGACCGGAATGTTGCGACGCGCCGCGGCCAGCGCGACGACACCGCCCGCCTGCGCGGTGCCCATCGCGGTGCGCACATTGTGTTGCGCGAACACGCGCTCGACGGCCACCACGTCGGGGTGGAACTCGTCGAGCCACTGCTCGGCCGCGTCGGCGACGAGCACGAGTCGACGGGCGAGATCGAGGTCGGTGGGCGTGCGCACGACGCCCACGTCGACCGGAGCCACCGCGCGGCCCGAACCGCCGTCGACGACGCCCCATCCGCATCGGGTCAGACCGGGATCGACCCCGAGCACTCGCACCGTGACACCTTCCGCCGCCGAACAACTGTTCGACACCCTAGCGGCCGGTGCGGACACGCGAGCGCATCGACACGCAGCCGCGACACGGTTCGAGCTCTGCTAGTCGTCGAGTTCTGCCAGAACCTCGTCGGACACGTCGACATTGGTGTAGACGTTCTGGACGTCGTCCGAGTCCTCGAGTGCGTCGACGAGCTTGAACACCTTGCGCGCGCCGTCCGCGTCCACCGGCACCTCGACCGAGGCACGGAAGTCGGCATCCGCCGAGTCGTAGTCGATGCCGGCCTCCTGCAGCGCGGTGCGCACCGCGACGAGGTCGGTGGGCTCGCTCACGATCTCGAACGACTCACCCAGATCGGTGACCTCCTCGGCGCCTGCGTCGAGCACCGCGGCGAGCACGTCGTCCTCGCTCTGCCCGTTCTTGTCGAGCGTGACGACGCCCTTTCGAGTGAAGAGGTAGGCGACGGATCCGGGGTCGGCCATGTTGCCGCCGTTGCGCGTCATCGCGGTGCGCACCTCGCCCGCCGCACGGTTGCGGTTGTCGGTGAGGCACTCGATGAGCACGGCGACGCCGTTGGGCCCGTAGCCCTCGTACATGATCGTCTGGTAGTCGGCGCCGCCTGCTTCCTCGCCGCCGCCGCGCTTGCGCGCGCGCTCGATGTTGTCGTTCGGAACCGACGACTTCTTGGCCTTCTGGATCGCGTCGTACAGCGTGGGGTTACCCGCCGGGTCGCCACCGCCCGTCCGAGCCGCCACCTCGATGTTCTTGATCAGCTTCGCGAAGGCCTTGCCGCGCTTGGCGTCGATCACAGCCTTCTTGTGCTTGGTGGTGGCCCATTTGGAGTGGCCGCTCATGCGATTGGTGCCCCTTTCTGGTGCGTACGGCAAGCCGAATGCACTTGATTACCAGCTTGTGCGATGTTACCCGCCGACGTAGCGACTGCCACACACGTCCTGGGCACTCCCGTCGCCCACAGTTTCCACTGTGACGGTTGTTCGCATACAATGCGAACATGTTGATACGCGTCGACCCCGGCTCCGCGACTCCGCTCGCGGCGCAGATCGCGGCATCCATCCGCGGCGACCTCGCCCGCGGCGCGCTCGCACCGGGCGATCGGTTGCCGTCGGCGCGCGCGCTCGCCGACTCGATCGACGTCAACCTGCACACGGTGCTGCGCGCGTACGCCGCATTGCGCGACGAGGGCGTGATCGACCTGCGGCGAGGCCGCGGCGCCGTCGTCCGTGCGGACGTCACCGCGGAGCGCGTCGCGCTCGCCGACGCGGCCGACCGCTTCGTCGCACGAGCGCGCCGGCTCGGGCTCAGCCCCGACGACATGGCCGACCTGGTGCGCGACGCCGCACGCCACGCCCCACTCCCGTCCGATATCGAAACCGAGGAACCGACATGACCCCTCCCCCCGTCGCATCCCGCCTCGTGGCCGCGGCCGCGATGACCGGCCTGCCCCTCGTCGCGCTCGTGGTCGCTCGTGTCGTGGCGGGCGACCGCGTCCCCGGCACGCTCGCGGTGCACTGGAGCGGCACGCGACCCGACCGCTTCACGGCGGCCACCACGATGTTCTGGACGTGTCTCGGCATCGCCCTGGTGGCCACCGCGGCCTCGGTGCTCGTCGCGGCGTCTGCCGCCCGCCCCTGCACCGGGCGGCGCCGTCCCGATGCGGCGTTGTGGATGCCCGGCGCGGCCCTGGTGTCGTGGCTGTCGGCCACCGTGTGGATCATGAGCGCGATCGTCACGGCGCGCGCGTCCGCTCCCGAGGATGCCCGCATGTCGGCGTGGATCGTGTTGCCGCTCCTCGCTTTCGCCTGGGCGGGCGCGGTGTACGCGCTGCTGCCCCGCACCGCGATGCCGGACTCGGCAGGCGCCGACGTTCCCACTCTCGATCGTCCGCTGCAGCCGGGCGAACGCGCGTCGTGGCTCGCCCGGGCAGGCTCACCGTGGGCGCTCGGGGGTGCGGCGGTCCTGACCGCCGCCGCAGTCGCCGCAGCCCTGCTCGGCCAGTGGTGGGTCGCCGCTCCGCTACTCGTGATCGCGCTGGTCGGCACCGCGTTCTCGTCGGTCACGGTGCGCGTCGACCGCGCGGGGCTGTCGTTGTCGTCGTGGGGTGTGCGCTGGCGCCGGATCCCGCTCGACGACATCTCGTCGGCCGACGTGATCGCGATCGTGCCGGTGCAGTGGGGCGGGTGGGGTTACCGGTGGACGCCGCGTGGCACGGCCGTGGTCCTGCGCGGCGGCGACGCGCTGGCCGTGCACCGGTTCAGCACCGGCCGGCTGTTCGCGGTCACTGTCGATGCGCCGGAGGGCGGCGCGGCCCTGCTCAACGCACTCGCCGCGGCCCGGGACAGCGGCACCCGGCAGTAGCCGCCCACAGGACTACTGTGCGTCGCGCACCATGTCGACGAAGAGTTCGTGGACGCGGCGGTCGCCGGTCACCTCGGGGTGAAAGGACGTCGCGAGGACGTTGCCCTGACGTACCGCGACGATCCGACCCGCGGCCTCGCCTGCGGTGTCGGGGACGGTCGCGAGCACCTCGACGGCGTCGCCGACGCGTTCGACCCACGGCGCGCGGATGAAGACGGCGCGCACCGGGTCGCCGACGATGCCGTCGAAGTCGAGGTCCGTCTCGAAGGAGTCGACCTGACGGCCGAATGCGTTGCGGCGCACCGTCATGTCGACGGCGTCGAGGTGTTCGGCGTCGGGCCGGGTGTCCAGGATGCCACTCGCGAGCAGGATCATGCCCGCACACGAGCCGTACGCGGGCATGCCGTCGGCGAGACGCGCGCGCAGCGGGGTGAGCAGGTCGAAGATGCGCAGCAACCGGCTCATCGTGGTGGATTCGCCACCGGGGAGCACGAGCCCGTCGACCTTGTCGAGTTCCTCGGGTCTGCGGACCCCGATCGCGTCCGCACCCGAGTCCTGCACCGCGGCGACGTGTTCGCGGACGTCGCCCTGCAGCGACAGCACCCCGATCAGGGGGCGTGGGTGCGATCGGGTCATGCGGAGGGTCCTGTCTGCTCGGGGGCGGGCCGCTCGCCGGGGTCTCGCGCGAGACGCTGCAGTCCTTCCTGGACGACCGCGGCCACCATGTTTCCGTCGGCATCGAACATACGCCCCTGGGTGAGGGCACGACCGAAGCCGGCCGAGGGCGACGTCTGGTCGTAGAGCAGCCACTCGTCGGCACGGAACGGGCGCAGGAACCACATCGCGTGGTCGAGTGACGCGGTCTGTGTCTCGATGTCGCCGTGCGGCACCTTCGACGCGCCGAGCAGCGTCATGTCGCTCAGGTACGCGAGCGTGCAGATGTGCAGCACCGGATCGTCGGGCAGCCGGTCGCGATACCGGATCCACACGCGCTGCTGCGCCGCGAGCCCGGGAAGTTTCACGGTGTCCTCGTCGGGCACCTTCCGCAGGTCCCAGTTCTTCCATTCCTGGTACATCGGCAGTTGCGAGAGTTCGGGGACGTCGCGCGCATCGGGCAGCGCGTCGGCGGGCGGGACCGCGGGCATGCGGTCCTGGTGCTCGATGCCCGCGTCGCCGACATGGAAGGACGCAGACATCGTGAAGATCGCCTCGCCGTCCTGCACACCCGTGACGCGGCGGGTCGCGAACGAGCGGCCGTCGCGGACCCGGTCGACGAGGAACACCGCGGGAATGCCGGGGTTTCCGGGACGCAGAAAATATCCGTGCAGCGAGTGCACGGCGAAGCGCTCGTCGACGGTGCGTACCGCCGACACCAGCGCCTGCCCGGCGACCTGGCCGCCGAACGTGCGTTGCAGCATCGTCGGATGCACCGAACCGCGGTAGATGTCGCGTTCGAGTCGCTCGAGCTCGAGGATCTCTTCGATACCGGCCACTCGGCCCTCCTGCTTCGATGTTCGCCGTACGTACGGCTGCCCTGCTCGGTTGCCGCGGTGGTGCAGGCAGCCTATCGAGCGGCCGGGTGCTGCGGGCACGATGACGGCATGGCGTCGTTCACCGCGGTCACCCCCACTCGTCTCGTCGACGCCGTCGTGCGCCGCTGCGACGCCGTTGCCGGTCGCGTGATCATGACGGTCGACGGTGCGGACGCTGCGCACCCGGTGGCGTTCGCCACCGAGGTCGTCCGCGGGGTGCGCGAACGCGGGCGACCGGCTGACGTCGTCGACCTGCACGACTTCGTGCGCCCGGCCTCGCTCCGCCTCGAGCACGGCCGCGAGGACGAGATCAGTTACCGCACAGCGTGGTTCGACTATGCCGCGCTCGCGCGCGAGGTGATCGACGCGCTGCACGTGCACGGGCGGTGGCTGCCGCGGCTGTGGGACGAGCGACGCGACCGCTCGGCGCGCGCACGCGTGCAGTCCGCCGCGGACGACCACCTACTCGTGGTCGCCGGGCCGATGCTCGCGGGCCGCGGACTCGACGTCGACGTGTCGGTCGTGCTGCGCATGAGCGAAGGCGCACTGCGCAGACGCACCTCAGCCGAGGATGCATGGACGATCCCGGCGCTGCTCGCGCACGTCCCGGCCGAAGCCGCCGACATCCTGGTGCGCTACGACCATCCGGATCGGCCCGCCATGGCGTCCCGCTGAGGTCCCTCGCGCACGCGTCAGGATCGTGGCGTGCGGGTGAGCCCTTCCTGCACGACTGCGGCCACGAGCGTGCCGTCGCGCGTGAAGAGGCGGCCCTGGGTGAGGGCACGACCGAACCCGGCCGACGGCGACAGCTGGTCGTAGAGCAGCCACTCGTCGGCACGGAACGGCCGCAGGAACCACATCGCGTGGTCGAGCGAAGCCATCTGTACCGGGTCCTCGAGATGCGGCACACGCGACGTGCCGAGCAACGTCATGTCACTCATGTACGCGAGGGTGCACACGTGGAAGACCGGATCGTCGGGCAGGTCCTCGCGCGAACGGAACCACACCTGCTGGTGAGCCGCCGACCCACCGAGCGGCGGCACGTCGCGGCGGGGCACGACCCGCAGGTCCCAGTCGGCCCACTCCGACGCGAGCCAAGCGTCCTCGGGATCGGTCGACTCGTGGACCGGGACGACGTCCTCGGGCACCGGCGCCTGCGGCATCCGGTCCTGGTGTTCGATGCCCGAGTCGCCGACGTGGAAGGACGCCGACATCGTGAAGATGGCCTTGCCGTCCTGGATCGCACTGACACGGCGGGTGGCGAACGACCGACCGTCGCGGATGCGGTCGACGAGATACACGATCGGCATCGCCGGATTGCCCGGCCGGAGGAAGTAGCCGTGCAGCGAATGCACCCGATACTGCGTGTCGACCGTGCGCACCGCGGCACCGAGGGACTGGGCGGCGACCTGACCACCGAAGGTGCGCTGCAGCGTGGTCGCCGTCGCGCGGCCCCGATAGATGTCCTTCTCGAGTCGCTCGAGTTCGAGGATCTCGGTGATCGTGGTCGCCACTACCGTCCTTTCCTGCCCCCGTCCCGTCGCACCCGTCGGTCGCCGGCTGTCACCAGCCGCGTTCGGCGAGACGGTGCGGCTGCGGGATGTCGTCGACGTTGATGCCGACCATCGCCTCGCCGAGACCGCGCGAGACCTTCGCGAGGACGTCGGGATCGTCGTGGAAAGTCGTGGCCTTGACGATCGCGGCCGCGCGCTCGGCCGGATTGCCCGACTTGAAGATGCCGGAGCCGACGAACACGCCCTCGGCGCCGAGCTGCATCATCATCGCCGCGTCGGCGGGCGTCGCGATGCCGCCTGCGGTGAACAGCGTGACGGGAAGCTTGCCCGCCTTGGCGACCTCGACGACGAGGTCGTACGGCGCCTGCAGCTCCTTCGCCGCGACGTACAGCTCGTCCTCGGGCAGTGACGTGAGGCGGCGGATCTCCTGGCGGATCTTGCGCATGTGCGTCGTGGCGTTCGACACGTCGCCGGTGCCCGCCTCGCCCTTCGATCGGATCATCGCCGCGCCCTCGTTGATGCGACGCAGGGCCTCGCCCAGGTTGGTGGCACCGCACACGAACGGCACGGTGAACGCGAACTTGTCGATGTGGTTGTCGTAGTCGGCGGGCGTGAGCACCTCCGACTCGTCGACGTAGTCGACACCCAGGCTCTGCAGAATCTGCGCCTCGACGAAGTGGCCGATACGGGCCTTCGCCATCACGGGGATCGAGACGGCGGAGATGATCCCGTCGATCATGTCCGGATCGCTCATGCGGGACACGCCGCCCTGTGCGCGGATGTCCGCGGGCACGCGCTCGAGCGCCATGACGGCCACGGCACCCGCGTCCTCGGCGATCTTCGCCTGCTCCGGGGTGACGACGTCCATGATGACCCCGCCCTTGAGCATCTCGGCCATGCCGCGCTTGACGCGGGCGGTGCCGGTGGTGGACGTGGACTCTGGGGTGCTCACAGCAAACTCCTGATGGGATGTCGTACGGGGTTCGTGACCCCGCTGGACGGGATGCGGGCCCCGCGGGATCGAGGTGCGGACGTGACCGTGCACGTACACGCCGCACGTCCGATTCTAGGCCGACCGCGCCGAGCGAGCCGTAACCAGTCCGCACGTGCCGGACTGGACCGGTCCGCACCCGAGGCGACCGACCCGAGCGCGCACACTCATGCGACCGGGCGCACCTCGGGCGTGCGCGTGCCGTCCGCGACCGCGACAGCCTCGTCCAGACAGTCGGCGAGGTCGCGCGGGTACACGGTCTCGCCTGCCGCGGCGAACGCACGCATGGTCTCGGCGTCGCACCAGCGCACGTCGCTGATCGCGCTCTTCTCGACCTCGGTGTAGCCGTCCGCACTCGGCTCGAAGCCCGCGGTGCGCAGCGCGAAGAACAGTTCCTCCGACCGGATCAGCGTGCCGTTCCACGAGAACACCGCGACACGACGCCACATCGGCCCGGCGAGATCCCGCGCGGCCACGACCTGCCCGGTCTCCTCGGCGATCTCGCGCACCGCGGCCTCGCGCAGGCTCTCGCCCTTCTCCACCGCACCGCCGACGGTGAACCAGAACGGTGGGCTCGCACCTGCCGGGTCGGCACCACGCAGCAGCAACACCCGGTCGTCCGTGTCGAGCACGACGACGCGCGCCGACGTGCGCGTCACATCCGGGGTCGATGCGGTGGTGGGCGCGGTGCGCTCGGCTATCTCGAAGTAGGTGGGCAGCGGCGCCGTGCCGCCGAGATGCAGCCATCGGACGAGGCGGCGGGTGCGCAGCGCGAGGGTGTCGCGGACCGCGTCGTTGTGGAAGCGTCGCGCGATCAGCACGCGCGCTTCCGCATCCGCGAGCTCGGCGACGAGCTGAGGACGCAATCGTTCGACGTCGACCCCGGACAACGCCGCCGACAGGGCGTTCTCGGCGCGTTCGCGATCGACGCGGTCCGCACGCTCTGCGGTGTCGGCGAGGGTCGCGAGGGGTTTGCCGTCGTGTGCCGGGAGGGTCGCGGCGAGCGCACGGACCACCGCCGCCCGCCGCGCGAGCGCCGAGTCGAGCGACTGCCACGACAGATCCGAACGCACGTGCAGGCGGTCGAGGCGGTTCGCGGTGCCGTACGCCCACAGACCGACCGCGAGCACGACCGCCGCGACCAGCGACAGGACGAGGATCGTGAGCGCGGACAGGGTCACGTGCGCACCTCGCGGATGCGTACCGCGCGGCCGCCGACGGTGACGGTCTCGTACACGCGCAGGATCTGCTCGGCGACGACCGGCCAGTCGTACTCGCCGACGACCGCCTGTGCGCCCGCCTCGAGCTCACCGCGCCACTGGGCGTCGGACAGCACCCGATCGAGTGCGGCTGCGAGCGCGGCGGCGTCGCCGACCGGGACGAGCGCACCCGCCTTGCCGTCGCGCAGCACCCGGCGAAAGGCGTCGAGCTCGCTGGCGACGACGCAGGTGTGCGCGGCCATCGCCTCGACGAGCACGATGCCGAAGCTCTCCCCGCCCAGGTTCGGCGCGCAGTACACGTCGGCGCTGCGCAGCGCCGACGCCTTCTCCCGGTCGGTCACCTGGCCGAGCAGTCGCAGGTGTCCGCGCAGGCTGCCCGCCTCGCGCAACAGCCGGTCCTCGTCGCCGCGGCCGATCACGAGCACCTCGAGGTCCGGATGGCGTCGCACGAGCTCCGGCAGCGCCCGCAGCAGTACCGCCATCCCCTTGCGTGGCTCGTCGTAGCGGCCGAGGAACGCGATGGTGCCGCCCGCGCGGGGATATCCCGGCAGCGGCGGCGCGTCGGCGAAGGACGGCACGTCGACGCCGTTGGGGATCTCGACGGCGTCGGAGCCGAGCGATTCGACCTGCCAGCGGCGCGCGAGTTCGGATACCGCGATGCGTCCGCTGATCTTCTCGAGATACGGCTGCAGCACGTTCTGGAACGTGCTGAGCACGAGCGACTTCGTGGTCGACGTGTGGAAGGTCGCGACGATCGGGCCGTCGGCGAGGCGCAACGCGAGCATCGACAGGCTCGGTGCGTTCGGTTCGTGGATGTGCAGGACGTCGAAATCGCCCGACGAGATCCAGCGGCGCACGCGGTTGCTCGCGGCGGGCGTGAAGCTCAGTCGCGCGACCGACCCGTTGTACGGGATCGGGACGGCGCGGCCCGCGGACACGACGAACTCGGGGAGCAGGGTGTCCTCGGAGGCGGGTGCGAGAACGCTCACGTGGTGACCGCGTTCGATCAGCACGCGTGCGAGGTCGACGACATGGGCCTGCACTCCTCCCGGCACGTCGAGCGAGTACGGGCAGATCATCCCGATCCTCATCGCTCACCTGCTCGCTGCTCGCCGGTCCCCTGTTCGCCGGTCCCCTGTTCGCCGCGGCGCGACTCTCCCATGCGTTCGAGCCGCGCGTCGGAGAGGTCCGAAAGCCACAACGGTTGCAGCATGTGCCAATCCTGCGGGTGCGCAGCGATGTTCGTGGCGAATCGGTCGGCGAGTGCCTGCGTCGCGACGTCCACGCCGTGCGCGACGTCGACGGGAGCGTCGACCGAGAATCCCCAGCCGTCGTCGGTGAACCAGCAGTGCACGGGCAGCAGGGCCGCACCGGTGTCGACGGCAAGTTTCGCGGGCCCCGCGGGCATCCGGGTCGGTTCACCGAAGAAGGTGACGGGCACGCCCTTGCGCGCCAGATCGCGTTCGCCGAGCAGGCACACGATGCGCCCGGCGCGCAGCCGGTCGGCGAGCTGCGGGAACGGCGGCGCCTCGCCGCCGGAGAGCGGGAAGATCTCGAAGCCGAGGCTTTCGCGGTAACGGACGAACCGCTGGTAGAGCGACTCGGGCTTCAGCCTCTCGGCGACGGTGGTGAACCCGCCCCACCGCTGGGCGCACCACACGCCCGCCATGTCCCAGTTGCCGCTGTGCGGCAGCGCGAGAATCGCCCCGCGGCCCTCCGCCATCGCTTTCTCGAGGTGATGTTTGCCCTCGATGCGGTCGTCGAGAGCGCGTGCGGTGGCCACGAGATCCATCGACGGCAGCCGGAAGGCTTCGCGCCAGTACCGCGCGTACGAGCGCACCGAGTCGCGGATCAACTCGTCGGGCACGTCCGCGGGGGTGGTGCCGAGCACCCGCGCGAGGTTCTTGCGCAGCTGCTCGGGTCCGCCGCCGCGCACCGCCAGGTCGGCGCCCCGATCGAACAGGGACACCGCGAGCTGCTCGGGCAGCGCCCGGACGACCCGCCAGCCGGCCGCGTACCCGAGATCGGTCGCACGGTCGGTCAACGCACTCATCGCCCGGTCTCCCCGCTTCCCTCGTCCGGTCCACCGTCCTGCGGTCCGTCGTCTTCCGGCCGCTCCGAGTCTGGCTCGGGTGCGGCGGCCGTCATCGGCAACAACTCCCGCGCGCCCGGCGCGCGGCGCACCGCGACGACCCGCTGGAAGACCGTCACGATGCTGCCGACCGCGAGGATCCACATCGCGACGTGGATCGCCCAGTCGACGCCGAGACCCGTGAATCCGGCTCCGACGAGCACGATGATCAGCCGGTCCGGCCGCTCGATCCATCCGCCGTCGGCCGAAAGGCCGCTCGCTTCGGCACGGGCCTTGGCGTACGAGATCACCTGCGAGGTGACGAGACACACGAGCGTCGCCACGAGCAGCAGCTTGCTGTCCTCGTGGTACACGGCCCACCACGCGAGACCCGCGAAGATCGCGCCGTCGGCGACCCGGTCACACGTCGCGTCGAGCACCGCCCCGTACTTGGTGCCGCCACCCCGCGCCCGCGCCATCGCGCCGTCGAGCATGTCGAACATGACGAACAGCCAGATCCACATCGTGCCCCAGAACAGGTGCCCGCTGGGGAACAGCGTGACCGCACCGGCGACCGACGCGACGGTGCCGATCACGGTGACGGCGTCCGGCGTCAGCCCCGTCTTGACCAGCGCCCGACCCAGCGGCGCGGTCACCTTGGACACCGACGCGCGCCCGAAGAAACTCAGCACCCCGCGCCCCCCGTGTCGCCGCACACGGCGCCCGGACCGCGCCTCACTCGGTGCTCGCGTCCGCGTCGCGCGCCCGAACACCGCCGGCCGGCGCACCCGAGACTTCCGTCCACGCGGTCGACAGCAGTCGCCACGTGTCGCGCAACAACTGCGGCATGACCTTCGTGCCGCCGAGGACGGTGATGAAGTTGGCGTCACCCTGCCAGCGCGGCACGACGTGCTGGTGCAGGTGCTCGGCGAGCGACCCACCCGCCGCCGAACCGAGGTTGAGACCCACGTTGAACGCGTCCGGGTGCGACACTGACTTCACGACGCGCAGCGCGTGCTGCGTGAACGCCATGAGTTCACCGCTCTCGCCCGGGGTGAGGTCCTCGAGGTTCGCGACCTTGCGGTACGGCACCACCATCAGATGGCCCGGGTTGTACGGGTACAGGTTGAGCACCGCGTACACGTGCTCGCCGCGCGCGACGACGAGACCGTCCTCGTCGTTCATCTTCGGGATGTCGCTGAACGGCTCGCCCGTGCCGCCCTCGGGCTTGGGCACCTCGGTGATGTAGGACATCCGGTGCGGCGACCAGATCCGCTGCAACCGGTCGCCGTCACCCGCACCGATGCCGCGGTCGACGATGCCGCCCGTCGCGGTGTCCGCTCCGTCGTGCGCACTCATCGGCTCACTCCCCCGGCTCGACGTGCGGCTGCAACAGTTCGGCTGTGGGAGAAGCATTCTCGCGCCGCTCGATCCACTCGACGATCACCCGCACCGCCTCGTCGACCGGTACACCGTTGACCTGGGTGCCGTCGCGGAACCGGAAGCTGACCGCGCCCGCCTCGGCATCCCGCTCGCCGGCGAGCAGCATGAACGGCACCTTCTGCGTGGTGTGGTTGCGGATCTTCTTCTGCATGCGGTCGTCGCTCACGTCGACCTCGGCCCGCACGCCCGCCGCCTTCAGCTTCGCGGTGACCGTGAAGAGGTGGTCCTCGAACGCCTCGGCGACCGGGATCCCGACGACCTGCACGGGCGCGAGCCATGCCGGGAACGCGCCCGCGTAGTGCTCGGTGAGGACGCCGAAGAACCGCTCGAGGGAACCGAACAGCGCGCGGTGGATCATGACCGGACGCTTCTTCGTGCCGTCGCTCGCGGTGTACTCGAGCTCGAACCGCTCGGGCTGGTTGAAGTCGAGCTGAATCGTCGACATCTGCCAGTTCCGCCCGAGCGCATCCTTGACCTGGACCGAGATCTTGGGGCCGTAGAACGCGGCGCCGCCCGGATCGGGTACCAGCGTGAGACCGGACGCCTCGGCAACCTCCGCGAGCGTCGCCGTCGCTTCCTCCCACGTCGCGTCGTCGCCGACGAACTTGTCGGGATTCTTCGTCGACAGCTCGAGGTAGAAGTCGTCGAGCCCGTAGTCCTTCAGCAGTTCGAGCACGAACTCGAGCAGGCGGGTCAGCTCGGCGCGCATGTCCTCGCGCGTCGTGTAGATGTGCGCGTCGTCCTGCGTCATGCCGCGCACCCGCGTCAGCCCGTGCACCACGCCGGACTTCTCGTAGCGGTAGACACTGCCGAACTCGAACAGGCGCAGCGGCAACTCGCGGTAGGACCGGCCACGGGCACGGAAGATCAGATTGTGCATCGGGCAGTTCATCGGCTTGAGGAAGTAGTCCTGGCCGGGCTTGCGCACCGTGCCGTCCTCGGCGAGCTCCTCGTCGACGTGCATCGCCGGGAACATCCCGTCGCGATACCAGTCGAGATGCCCCGACACCTCGTAGAGATGTCCCTTGGTGATGTGCGGCGTGTTGACGAACTCGTAGCCGGCCTCGATGTGCCGCGCCCGCGAATAGTTCTCCATCTCGGTGCGGATGATGCCGCCCTTGGGGTGGAACACCGGCAGGCCCGAGCCGAGCTCGTCGGGGAAGCTGAACAGGTCCAGTTCGACACCGAGCTTGCGGTGGTCGCGACGCTCGGCCTCGGCGAGCAGCTCGAGGTACTCGTCCTGCGCGTCCTTCGACTCCCACGCGGTGCCGTAGATGCGCTGCAGGTCGGCGTTGTTCTGATCGCCGCGCCAGTACGCGGCCGAGCTGCGGGTGAGCTTGAACGCCGGGATGAACTTGGTGGTCGGGATGTGCGGACCCCGGCACAGATCGCCCCACACCCGCTCGCCCGTGCGGGGGTCGAGGTTGTCGTAGATCGTGAGCTCCTTGCCGCCCACCTCCATGACCTCAGGATCGTCGATGCCCGACTTGTCGTCGATGAGCTCGAGCTTGAACGGCTCGTTCGCGAGCTCGACGCGCGCGTCCTCGACCGAGTCGACGACGCGGCGCGAAAACCGCTGCGCGCCCTTGACGATCTGCTTCATGCGCTTCTCGAGCTTGGCGAGGTCCTCGGGGGTGAACGGCCGGTCGACCTGGAAGTCGTAGTAGAAGCCGTTCGTGATCGGCGGGCCGATGCCCAGCTTCGCGTCCGGGAACTCCTGCTGCACCGCCTGCGCGAGGACGTGCGCCGCCGAGTGTCGGATGACGCTGCGACCGTCCTCGGTGTCGGCCGCGACCGGCTCGACGTCGACGTCGGTGTCCGGCGTCCACGACAGGTCGCGCAGTGCGCCCTCGGCGTCGCGGACGACGACGATCGTCTGCGGGCCCTTCGTCGGGAAACCGGCCTCCCGTACCGCGCTGCCCGCGGTCGTCCCTGCTGCAACCCGGACGTGGGTGGCAAGGGTGTCGGGTGCAGGCGTGGTCACGGCGCGTTCTCCTCGATCGAAGACGAATGTTGTGGATGTGTCGTCCATGCTATCGGCAGCACAGGCACACGAAATCGTGCACCTCGTCCACGCCTGCGCCGCGGGCGGCTACCCCGAGGGCGTCGTCACAGACGCCGGATACCGTCGAGTACCCGCTGGATGAGCACGGTGTCGGGGCCGTCCTTACCTGCGGAACGGTGGACGACCAGGGTGCCCGCGCCCGCCAGGTCGCCCACCAGGACGCGCGCGACCCCGATCGGCAACTGCGTGAGGGACGCGATCTCGGCGATCGAGCGCGGCCGATCACATGCCTCGAGCACACGCCGGTACTCGTCGAGCGAGTCGCGGTCGTCGAGCGTGCCACTCACCGACACGAGCGTCTCGAGTTGCAGGTCGATGTCCGAATCCGTGCGTCCCCCACTGCGCACGAAGGGGCGCACCAGGGAGAACGACTCGGCAGGCTTGGACTCGGTGGCAGGGACGGGCTCGGTCGGGGCCGGCTCGGCCGGGGCCGGCTCGGTCGGGGCGGGCTCGGTCGGGATCGGGCCGGTCCATGCCGGCTCGGCCACCTGCACGTCCGCTTTCTGCACGGACGCGTCCGGACTCGGCGGCGCCGCGACCGGGGCCGATCCCGGTGTGCGGGCGCCGGTCCGCGCCGCGGCGTCGTCCTGCACGGACCCACCCGACACAACGGCCGCCGTGCGCCGGACCGCGGCGCGCGCGGCTGCACGCCACGACCGTTCCCTCTTCTCGCGACGACCCGCCGAGCCGAACCGCGCCCCCGTGGCGCCGACGGCAGGCCAGTCGCCTGCCGCCTCGTGCGAGGGCACCCGCTCGTCCGGCTCCCGCTCGTCCGACCCCTGATAGACATCGGACATTCGCGCCGCACTCCTCTCCCTCACACAACGACAGTTTTCCGCCGACCCGTCTCACCCGAGCGGTCGCGCAGCGCACTCGACTCCGCACGCGTCCGCGCATCGTGTCATCACGGGACGACGAACCCCACGCAGCCACGCCGACCGTGACGTACGCCACGACTCGCTGCGCTCACGGAATCACGCTCACAGGGGGCTGTCGAGCCAGGTGTAGTCCACACCAACCCACGAACCCACCAGGCCGAACGTACCGAGCACCCAGAGAGTCAGCACGACGACGGCTCCCGTAGCCAATGCGCCCGCGCCGCGCACCATGAAGGACTGCTGCGCGAACCACCCCATGAATCGGTCGTATCGACCGCGCACGAAGCCGAGCAGGCGGTGCGCCCATCCGAACTCGGACGCAAGGATCCCGAGACCCGCGAACACGATGAGCCAACCGGGTCCGGGATACGGAATCGCGACGATGCCGAGCGCAAGCACGGCGCTGCCCAGCACGCCGATCACGATGCGGTAGCTGAGATCGAGAGAGCGATGCGCCGCGAGCGACTCGCGCTTGCGCATCCACGCCTGGGCCGCCCGGCGCACCTTCGACGGTGACGGCGTGTCGGTGTCGTCGTCGGGAGTGTGCGCGGTGTCGGTCTCGCCGCCGCTCATCAGTCACCTCCGGATCCGCGCGTTCGTGTCGTGTCGAGGATACCGAGGACGACCGGCACGCCACGTCCGCGCGCCGTTCACCGCACCACCTCGGATCGGCGCGGCGCCGAAGACGAGCGGCGTGCCCGAAACGACGAAAAGGCCGGATCCGTGAGGATCCGGCCTGTCATCGGTGGTCCCGGCTGGGATCGAACCAGCGACCTCCCCGGTGTGAACGGGACGCTCTTCCACTGAGCCACGGGACCGGAGCGCGATGTGCTCGCGCCCGAACGAGTTGGAACACTAACACGGACTTCGCCGGGACCGGAAATCGCCTCGTCGAGTCTCCAGGGGGCACCACGATCGCCGGCAGCGAGCCGCGCACAGCAGACTCGGATCGGGCACGCGGCGGGCGCCTCGCCGAGCTGCTCGGCCCGTTCCGCCTCGCTGAACAGGTGATTTGTGGTTGTCTCGGTTGGTCGGCTAATGTTCACAACCGCACCAGGGAGTACCTACTCCCGCTTTCGCGGTGCAGTGCGGATGTAGCGCAGCTGGTAGCGCATCACCTTGCCAAGGTGAGGGTCGCGGGTTCGAATCCCGTCATCCGCTCGAGAGGTTGGGCTCAACCTTCACGGTGGAGTGGCCGAGTGGTGAGGCAACGGCCTGCAAAGCCGTGCACACGGGTTCGATTCCCGTCTCCACCTCGCGCGATTAGCTCAGCGGGAGAGCGCTTCCCTGACACGGAAGAGGTCACTGGTTCAATCCCAGTATCGCGCACCATGATCGAGGCACGACCGCCTGCATCATTCGATGCGGGCACATGCGGATGTAGCGCAGCTGGTAGCGCATCACCTTGCCAAGGTGAGGGTCGCGGGGTCGAATCCCGTCATCCGCTCCATTTCACCGCCGCCGGCCGGTTCCCCCCCCGGAACCGGCCGGCGGTCCCGCGCGATTAGCTCAGCGGGAGAGCGCTTCCCTGACACGGAAGAGGTCACTGGTTCAATCCCAGTATCGCGCACCATGATCGAGGCACGACCGCCTGCATCATTCGATGCGGGCACATGCGGATGTAGCGCAGCTGGTAGCGCATCACCTTGCCAAGGTGAGGGTCGCGGGTTCGAATCCCGTCATCCGCTCCATTTCACCGCCGCCGGCCGGTTCCCCACCCGGAACCGGCCGGCGGTCCCGCGCGATTAGCTCAGCGGGAGAGCGCTTCCCTGACACGGAAGAGGTCACTGGTTCAATCCCAGTATCGCGCACCACCTACAGGTCGGCCCCGGCAGTTCATGCCGGGGCCGACTTCGTTCATCCACCACCCCTCGTGAGCACTTTGCGAGTCCAGGCACGCCTTTTTCGCGCACAGTGGGCGCTCACGCGGCGGCGGCGAGATCCCGACCGGGACGCAGGCGGTTCACCGCGGAGATCAAGGCGCGTGCAGCCGAGAGTTCCCCGCTGCCCGCGAGGCCCATCGACCAGCCCCGGCGGCCGTCCATGTCGCAGAACAGGAAGGTGACGAAGCCGTCGGTCGTCTCGTAGCGGTGGAACTCGAGGATCTCGATCGCCGATCCCGCGTCGTACAGCATCGAGGTCAGGGCGGCGAGCGGGCCGAAGGCCGTCGCGCTCACGGTGCGGCGGGTGCCACCGAATGCGAGGGTCGCCGAGTACTCGCTGCGGCCCGCGCCGCGTGCGCGCGACTGCCAGTCGGCGATCCGCACGAAACCCGGCGCCGCGAAGCGGTTGCAGAACTCCGCCCAGTCTCCCCCGATGTTCTCCGAGCGCATACCGCGCGGCAGTTCGATGCCGAAACGCGATGTGAACGAGTCGGCTTCACGCCCGGACGCCGTGCCTGGTCGACGGGCCGCACCGCAGCACTGGCGAGGGCCCTGAGCAGTCGAGGAGTCGAGCGCAGCGGAGAAATCGGTGGCGGAGGAACGAGTGATGTTCGAAGAAGTGGCATTCATGGGAGTTGGTCTTCCTGATCCGAAACGGAGGACCAACACGCAGCTCGACGACCCGCAGCGGGGGGTCGGTCCGAATCAGACCCCGCTACGGCGGCGAACTACGAGAATGCGCGTCATGGTCGGTCAGCTTAGCTACGCGGCCGCTGACCCGCAAGCACGATCCGCGCCGCATCGTTGTCCGGGCGAAACCGGATGTTCCTCGCACACCACACTCCTGGCGTGCGAAAGCCCGCACGGCAGCGAAGACTCGTCCCCAGATCGTGATGCGGTAGGAGCCGGCGACAGGAGAGCGCGTGACGCGACCATCCCCTCCGTCACGTGCCCGGCGGCCTACCGTCCCGCGCACCGCACGACGGTCCGCCGCCGTGGCCTTCGGCTTGCAGGGATTCCTGCTCGCCGTGGTACTCACCCAGTTGCCGCAGTATCAGGAGCGTTTCGGACTGAGCGACACCCTGATCGTCGTCTCTGTCGTGACGCTGTCGGTCGTCGCGGGCACTGGCAGCGTCCTCGCCGAAGCGCTCGCACGCCGCGTGGGCAGTGCCGGGACGCTGCGCCTCGGACTCGCCCTCATCGCGATCACCGCCGTCGGTGTGGCCGCGAGCCCCGGCGCGACGGCGGTGCTCGTGGTGCTCGCCGCGTACGGCCTCGGCCTCGGGATCGTCGACGCGGCGGCCAACATGCAAGCGGTGGCGATCCAACACGAGTACGGCCGCTTCATCCTGTCGTCGTTCCACGCGGTCTGGAGCGTCGGCTCGATCGTGGGCGCGCTCTTCGTCGCCGCAACCAACGCACTGGATGCACCGTTCGTGACGATCCAGATGGGCGCGGCGCTGGTCGTCGCCGCCGGCCTGGCATGGGCGGCGCCGCGGCTGTTGCCCCGCGACCCGTCGCGGGCGACGCGCCGCGGGACCGACTCCGGCACAGGTGCTTTCCCGCCGGAAGTGCGGCGAGCGCTGATCGCGCTCGGCGTGGCCCTCGCCCTGTTCTACGCGGTCGATTTCGGGATCGGGAACTGGTCGGCACTGTTTCTCACCAATGTGCTCCACTCCGACGGCGGTACCGCAGCGCTCGGCCTCGCGGCGTACCAGTGCGCCGCGCTCGTCGCCCGGGGGTGCGGCGACCGCGCGGTCGCACGTATCGGCGAACTCGCCGTCGTGCGCGCGGCGACCGTCGTCGGCGTGATCGGACTGCTGCTGGTCGCCACCGCACCGTCGCCTGCCGTCGCGATCACCGGTTTCCTCGTCACCGGTCTCGGTCTTCCGGTCGTCGCGCCGCTGTGCTTCGGGATCGTGGGCCGGCTCGCGCCCGCCGGCCGTCTCGACTCGGTGATCGCGCGCGTGAACATCTTCAACTACGTCGGCACGCTGTGCGGCGCCGCGATCATCGGCAGCGTCGCCGCAGGCGCGGGATTGCGGATCGGTTTCGCCGTCGCCGTGGGGTTCGTCGCCGCGCTCACGGTCCTGGCGTCCGCGTTCGCAGCGCCGCGTCGCAGCCGAACGGGGCCCGCAGCCGATCCGACGCAAGGAATATCCTTCGTCGAGGGCACCGACGCGGGCCCGGACGGAGGAGAACGACGGTGACGATCGAGGTCGACGCGGCGGGCATCTGGGATTCGGAAGCGATCGCGGACGTCGCGGCAGCCACCTTTCCGCTCGCATGCCCGCCCGGCACCACCGCCGACGACGTGTCTGCGTTCGTCGAATCCGTGCTGTCGTCGGAGCGTTTCGCCGAGTACCTCACCGACCCGACGCGCACGGTACTCAAGGTGACCGAGAACGACGTGATTCTCGGATACGCGATGCTCGTGGACGGGGAGCCCGCCGATCCCGACGTCGCCCGCGCGGCGACGCTTCGACCCACCACCGAGGTGAGCAAGTTCTACGTGTTACCCGGCGGGCACGGCACGGGCATCGCCACCACGCTGATGGCCGCGGTCGTCGAGCGTGCCCGCGCCGCCGGCCGGGACGCCCTGTGGCTCGGCGTCAACCAGCAGAACGTGCGCGCGCAACGGTTCTACGCGAAGCACGGATTCGCCCGCGTGGGGACGAAGACGTTCCGTGTCGGCAGCCAGGTGCACGCCGACTTCGTCCTCGAACGCGACCTGCGTGGCGCCGTGCGCTGACGGCCGTCAGCCCGCGGCGACCTCGAAACGCGACAGCGCCAGCAGACGGGACGTCGCGCGCAGGTACTTCTTGCGGTAGCCGCCCGCCAGCATTTCGGCCGTGAAGATCTGATCGAGCTTCTCGCCCGACACCGTGACGGGAATGCTCGCGTCGTACAAACGGTCGGCGAGCACGACGAGCCGCAACGCGACCGACTGGTCGGGCGCCGCGTGCACGCCGTCGAGGTACACGGCCGAGACGTCGTCGACGAGCAGCTTGTACCGCGAGGGGTGCAGCGTGCTCAGATGCGTGCACAGCTCGTCGAAGCTGTCGAGCGTGGATCCGGGCGTCGCCTCGGCGAGCGCGACGAGTTCGTCCGACGAGACCGGGTCCGGGGCAGGCGGCAGGTCGCGGTGACGGTAGTCGGGGCCGTCGACGCGGATCGTCTCGAAGATCGAGCCGAGCTTCTTGATCTCGCGCAGGAAGTCCTGGGCCGCGAAGCGGCCCTCGCCGAGCTGGCCGGGCAGGGTGTTCGACGTCGCGACGATGGACACGCCGCGCGCGGACAGCTCGCTGAGCAGGCGCGAGACGAGCATCGTGTCGCCCGGGTCGTCGAGTTCGAACTCGTCGATACACAGCACGCTGTGCTGCGAGAGCTGCTCGACCGCCTGGTTGAAGCCGAGCGCCCCCACGACGTGCGTCAGTTCGACGAACGTGCCGAACGCCTTGGGCGACGGCGAGCTGTGGTAGATCGACGCGAGCAGGTGGGTCTTGCCGACACCGAACCCGCCGTCGAGGTACAGACCCGCGCCGGTGGCCTGGGTCTTCTTGCCGAACAGGCCGCGCTTGCCACCGCTGCGGATCTTGCCGACCTTCTCGGCGAACTTCTCGGCCGTCTCGACCGCGGCCTTCTGCGACGGTTCGTTCGGGTCCGGAATGTAGGACGCGAAGCTCACCTCGTCGAACATGGCCGGCGGGACCATCTGCGCCGTCAGCTGATCGGCTGGTACCACAGGACTGCGATCGACGAGACGTGAATGCATAACTTCCACAATATCGGCGTGGTGTGATTTGTTCCGTGCTCCGAATGACATATGCGACCTACCTCACACCTGACAGCCCCGAAACACCGCACGACGCAGAGCCGTCGCCGCGCGGCCTGTCCGACGACGAGTTGCGCGCCGTCTACGCGTATCCCGCGGTCGACCGCCCGTGGGTGCGCGTCAATTTCGTCGCGAGCGTCGACGGCGCGATCGCGGTCGACGGGGCGAGCGGCGCCCTCGGCACCCCGGCCGACAAGAAGATCTTCGGTCTGCTGCGTCAGCTGTCCGACGCCGTCGTCGTGGGTGCGGGCACGGTACGGACCGAGAACTACGGAGGTGTCCGCACGAGCGACGCCGCGCGCGCATTGCGGACCGCGCGCGGACAGACACCGGTACCGCCGATCGTCGTGGTGTCGTCGCAGGCGATGGTCGATCCGGCGTCACGGTTGCTGACCGACACCTCGACGCCGCCGATCGTCGCCACGACGGCGGCGGCGGACGCCGTCCGCGTGGCAGACCTCCGAGCCGCGGGCGCCGAGGTGGTGGTACTCGGCGACAGCGTCGTCGACAGTGCACGACTCGTCGACCATCTCGCCCGGCGCGGCATGACCCGCATCCTGTGCGAGGGCGGGCCGAGTCTGTTCGGCGCCATGATCGCCGAGAACGTCGTCGACGAACTGTGCCTCACGACGTCCCCGCTGCTCGTCGGCGGGGCAGGCGCACGGATCGCGGTGTCGACCGAGTCGGTGCGCACCCCGATGCGCCCGGCCGCGATGCTCGTCGACGACGACGGCACGGTGCTGACGCGGTGGGTCCGTGCCGACACCGAGGACGCACACCTGGCAGGCTGACCCCATGCGCAGACTGGGGTTGATCGCCGCCGTCCTCGCGACCTGCTGTGCGTGCAGCGCGGGCCCGTCCACCCGCCCGCACGTCGCCGTCGAGCAGGAACCCGGTGCGGGACCCGCACCGAGCGCTCCCACCAGTACCGAACCGGCGGGCCCTCCCCCGCTGAGCGCGCCGAAGAGCGACCTCCGGTGGACCGACTGCACGGCGGGCACGGCCACCGCGGCCGGTCGGCAGGCGCCGGCGGGCGTCGTGTTCGAATGCGCGACTCTCCCCGCCGAAATCGACCGCGAGCGCCAGGTTCCCGGCACGTTCACGGTCGGTGTGGTGCGTGCCCGGGCGCAGGACACGCCGCCCGACGCGGCGCCGCTCGTGTACACGTCGGGGGCCGACCGGCCATCCGGCCCGGCGCTCGCGTCCCTCGTGTCGGGCGGCGGTACCGAGCTCCTCGGTGCGCACCCGCTCGTCGCGATCGACAGGCGCGGCATCGGCGCGTCGTCGTCGATCGATTGTCTGTCTCCGATCGACCGGCGGGCACTCGTCGATCGCGAACAGTTCGCCCGCGGCGGCGATCCGGTCGACGACATGACCGCCGCGAGCCGCGACGCGACCATCGCGTGCACCGACTATCTGCAACCGCAGGAGCTCGCGTTCGACGCCGCACACGCGGCCGACGACCTCGAGGCGCTCCGGCGCGCGTGGGACAGCGACACCCTCGGCGTCGTCGGCTCGGGCGCCGGGTCGACCGTCGCCCTCGCCTACGCGGCGAAGCATCCGGACCGGCTCGCCCGCCTGGTACTGGACGGCCCGGCGCCGACGGCCGCCGACGCCGCCACCGCGACCGAGCAACGCGTGCAGGGCCAGGAAGGCGCGCTCGACGCCTTCGCGGGCCAGTGCACCGCGCTCGGCTGCCCACTGGGCCCCGATCCTCGTGCCACCGTGCGCGAGGTCGTCGACCGCGCCCGCACCGGCGCACTCGGTCCCCTGTCGGCGGGTGCCGTCGTCCGGGCGGTGTCCTTCGCGCTCACCGAACCCGACCCGAAGCGCCGCGTCGACACGCTGGCCGGTCCGATCGCTTCCGCCGCCGCGGGCGACCCGGTTCCGCTCACGCGGCTGGTGACGGCCGCCGAATCGGCCACCTCGTCCGACGGCCAGTGGGTCGCTCGGTGCAGCGACGGCCAGCAGTGGCCGTCGCCCGACCGGGTCCGTGACCTCGAGCGCGGATGGAACGACCTGTATCCCGTGTTCGGCGCGGACGCGGCCCTGGGTCTGCTCGCGTGCAACGCGTGGCCGAGCGCCGCGCCGCCGCCGGTCCCGGCGGAGCTGCCGATGCCGGTCCTCGTCCTCGCCGGTGTCGCCGATCCGCTCGTCGGCAACGGCGGCACGTCGTCGGTCACCGGGCTGCTCTCGGCAGCGGGCGCGCAGGTGTCGACGTCGACATGGCACGGCAGCGGTCACCCGTCGTTGTTCTCGTCGTGCGTCCAACGCTCGACCGTCACGTACGTCGCCGAGGGCACGTTGCCCGCCGACGGCGGTGCGTGCCCCGCCTGACGGCAGGGCGGATGCGGTGATCCCGGGGGTTGTCGGTGTACCGTGCCGTAGTGTTCCTTCGCCAGGTCGAGCCCCGCACCGGTCGCACTGTCCACGAGGTCGTGAACTTCGTCATGTGGCCGATAGCCGGCATGACGATGTTGCATCGCGTCGTCGTGCTCGCCGTCAACGGGAACATCACCGACGACTTCCGGCCCGTCTACAACGCGGCACTCGCGTTCCTCAACCGCAAGCCCGTGTACACGGCCGATTTCGGATCGGTCGATCCGCACTATCTGTATCCGCCGTCGGGCACGCTGCTGATGGCGCCGATCGCGGTGCTCGATCCCGAACGTTCGCGCTGGCTGTTCATCCTCGCCAACGCGGCCGCGATCCTGATCGCGCTGTACCTGCTGCTCAAGTTGTTCGACCTGAGTGTGCGCTCGATCGCCGCGCCCATCCTGCTGTTCGCGACGTTCGCGTCGGAAACCGTCACCAACACTTTGGTGTTCACCAACATCAACGGTCTCGTGCTGCTCGGCGAGGTCGCATTCCTGATGCTGTTGCTGCGCAGGCGCGACTATTGGTCGGGTGCCGCGATCGGCCTCACGTTCGCGGTCAAACCCGTGCTCGCGCCGTTGTTGCTGTTGCCGCTCGTGCGTGGGCAGTGGAAGGTCTTCGTCACCGCACTCGGCATCCCGCTCGTGCTCAACGCCCTCGCGTGGCCGCTGTCGAACGATCCGCTCGACTTCATTCGGCGCACGCTCCCCTATCTCGGCGAGTCGCGCGACTACTTCAACAGTTCGATCGCGGGCAACGGCCTCTACTACGGTCTGCCCGATCCGCTGATCTGGGTGATGCGGATCGGCTTCGGCATCCTGGTGCTGGTGTCGCTGTGGCTGCTGTACCGCTACTACCGGCACGACGAGCTGTTCTTCGTCACCACGGCGACGGGCCTGCTGTTGACGGCGTCGTGGCTGCTCATGTCGCTCGGACAGATGTACTACTCGATGCTGCTGTTCCCGCTGCTGATGACCGTCGTGCTGAAGAACTCGGTGATGCGCAACTGGCCGGCGTGGCTCGCGGTGTACGGCTTCATGAGTTACGACAACTGGTTGTCCGGGCGATTCGTCGAAGTCGGCCGCGCCGCGCAGTACCTCAAGACCACCTTCGGGTGGAGTCTGCTGATCGTCGTGATCTTCGGGGTCCTGTTGACGCGCTATCTCGTCGCCCGCAAGGAAGGCCGGCTGGACCAGGGCATCGATCCGTCGTTCCTGGTACCTACCGAGCGTGCCGCCTCCGAACCTCCTCCGGTCGACGAGCCGCCCGCCCGCGAATCCGCACGCACCTGACGAAAGGCCGCGCGCGTATTAGCGTGGACGCATGAGTTCTGCGCAGGAACACCCCGACACGTCGGCACCCGAGATCGAACACACCGACGACGAGTGGCGCCGCCGCCTCAGCCCCGCCGAGTACGCGGTACTGCGGCAGGCGGGCACCGAACGTCCGTTCACCGGCGAATACACCGACACCACCACCGAGGGCGTCTACCGGTGCCGCGCGTGCGGAGCCGAGCTGTTCCGCAGCACCGAGAAGTTCGAGTCGCACTGCGGGTGGCCGTCGTTCTACGATCCCGCCGATTCCGACGCGGTGATCCTCCGGCCCGACGACTCGCTCGGCATGCGCCGCGTCGAGGTGCTGTGCCGCACGTGCCACAGCCACCTGGGGCACGTGTTCGAGGGCGAGGGCTATCCGACACCGACCGATCAGCGGTACTGCATCAACTCGATCTCCCTCACACTCGAGCCCCAGTAGTAGTCCAGGCACCCCAGTTGTCCGGGCGCCGAGCGAGCGGGAGTCTCACTCCTCCGGCGGCGGGCCCACGACCACCGTCGACACCACCTCGACGCGCTCGTTGCCGTCGGCGCCCACGATGTGGCAGCGCAGTGTGAGGAATGCCGCGGGCCCACGCCGCGTGATCTCCGCGACCACCAGACGCGCCGTCAGCCGGTCGCCCGCGGTGACGGGTTCGGTGACGGTCATCGTCTCGGACGTGTGCACGGCGACCAGCGACGTCGGGTCGGGCGTGATGCCCATCTCGGCGAACATCTGCTCGATGATCCCGGCCTGCACGACCGCCGTGAACGTCGGCGGCGCGATGACATCACGGTAGCCGGCCGCCCGCGCCGCATCGGCGTCGTAGTGGTACGGATGAGCGGCGTGGATCGCGGTCGCGAACTCGATGATCTTCGCGCGCTCGACGACATACGGCTCGGAGGTGCCGAAGGTCTTGCCTTCGAGGTCGGGGACCGTCGCTGTCACGTGCTGCACTTTCCGGCCGGGGATCCGCGGATCCATCGAGCTGAGGACCCGTCCAGTTTAGTGAGCTGTCACAAATCCCGAAGGCGAAAGCTCACACTCGTGAGCACTCTGCGAGTCTCCGTACGCTCTTTTCACGCACGAGGGTGGTCACCGCGGACCACCGGCGGGTCGTAGGCCCGGATCGGCGGCAGCGGCGCGTCCCACTTCTCGATCTCGACGAGCGCGTGCTGCCCGGTGCAGCCGCGGGCGAGGCGTGAGCTGCCGACGTCGGCGGTCAACACGTTCGGATTGCCGTGCACGCACAGCGAACCCGGGTCTTCCGGGTCCAGGGGGTCGTACCACGCTCCGGTCGACAGTTGCACCACCGAACGCCGCACCGCGTCGTCGACGACCACGCCCGCGAGACAGGCACCGCGGTCGTTGAAGACCCGCACGACGTCACCGTCGGCGAGGTTGCGCGCGGCGGCATCGGCGGGATGGATCCGAATCGGTTCGCGGCCGTGGACCTTCGACGCCTGACTCGTCGCCCCGTGGTCGAGCTGACTGTGCAGGCGCGTCTTCGGCTGGTTCGCCACCAGGTGCAAGGGGAACTGCGACGCGCGCGGGCCGCCGAGCCACTCGTCGGGCTCGTACCACCGCGCGTGGCCCGCGCAGTCCTCGTAGCCGAAGCTGTCGATCTCGGCCGAGAACAGCTCGAAGCGGCCGCTGGGCGTCGCGAGTGGGTGCGCCTCCGGGTCGGCGCGGAAGTCGCCGAACGCGATCAGGTCGTCCTCGGTGCGCATGCGCACCGACCCACGGGCCCAGAACTCGTCGAACTCGGGCGCCTCTCCCCCGTCGCGCAGAACCCAGTCGCGCCACTGGTCGTACAGGTGCTCGAGCCAGTCGTGCGACGTACGCCCTTCGGTGAACCGTTCGGCGACACCGAGTTTCGACGCCACCGCGGCGAAGGTGTCGTAGTCGTCGCGCGCGTCGGCATGACGCGGGGCGACGCGGTGCATCGCGACCAGGAGCGGGTCGTTGCGCGTGCAGCTGAGATCGTCGCGCTCGAGCGAGGTGGTCGACGGCACCACGATGTCGGCATGCTTGGCCATCGGGGTCCAGTACGGATCGTGCACGACGATCGTGTCCGGACGCGCGAGCGCACGGCGCAGCCGCCCGAGATCCTGATGATGATGGAACGGATTGCCGCCCGCCCAGTACACGAGTCGGATGTCCGGGTAGGTCATGCGTGTGCCGTCGTAGTCGAACTCCTCGCCGGGATGCAGCAGCATGTCCGAGATCGCGGCGACCGGGATGAACGTCTTGGTCGGGTTGATGCCCTGCGGCAGGGTCGGCAGCGGATACGGCACCGGCGCGAGTCCGGGCTCGTTCATCGACCCGTAGCCGTGCCCGAAACCGCCTCCGGGCAAGCCGATCTGACCGAGCATCGCCGCGAGTGTGAGGCCCATCCACGGGGCCTGTTCGCCGAATCGGGTGCGCTGCAACGACCACGTGACCGTCACGAGCGTGCGATGGGCGGCCATCTCGCGCGCGAGAGCCTCGAGGACGTCGGCATCGACGCCGGTGATGCGCGCCGCCCACTGCGCCGACTTCGGTTCGCCGTCGACGCGGCCGAGCAGGTAGTCCTCGAACCGGTCGTAGCCGACACAGTAGGTGCTCAGGAACTCCTTGTCGTGCAAGCCTTCCGACGCGAGGGTGTGGGCGAGGCCCAGCATGAGCGCGACGTCGGTGCCGGGCAGCGGGGCGAGCCAGCGGTGTTCGCCGTGCACGTCGTCGCGCAGCGGCGTGAGCGACACGATCCGGCCGCCGCGGCCGCGCAGGGCGTCGAGTGCGCCTCGTGTCGGATGGTCGCTCGTGCCACCGTGATTGGTGCCGGTGTTCTTGAGCGGGACGCCGCCGAAGCTCACCAGAAGTTCGGTGTTCTCGGCGATGTTCGACCACGACGTCGCGCGCGCGAACAGCTTCCAGTGGGTGCCGACGACATGCGGCATGACGACGCCCGTCGCGCCGAGCGAATAGCTGTGCACCGACCGCGTGTAGCCGCCGAGCGTGTTGAGGAACCGGTGTACCTGGCTCTGCGCGTGGTGGAATCGGCCTGCGCTCGCCCACCCGTACGAGCCGCCGTAGATCGCCGAGTTGCCGTGCCGGTCGATCACGCGGCGCAGCTCGCGGGCGAGCAGCGTCGTCAGTTCGTCCCACGAGACGGCCACGTACTCGTCGGCGCCGCGCCGGTCCGACGGGCCCGGGCCGTGCTCGAGCCAGCCGCGGCGCACCATCGGCCCGGTGACCCGCGAGCGGTGCCGCACGGAGCCGGGAATGTTGCCGAGCACGGGCGACGGGTCCGCGTCGCCGTGATAGGGGCGCACGGCGACGACGTCGCCGTCCCCCGGCACCGCGTCGAACATCCCCCAGTGCGCCATGTGCGGCCGACCGGCCGCGGCGGCACCGGCGGACGCGGCGTCGGGGGCGTGCGTCACGGAAGGGCGGCGACGAGCTTGTCGACGTCCACGCGCGGTCCCGAGAAGAACGGAACCTCTTCACGCACGTGCCGACGCGCGTCGGTGGCACGCAGATCGCGCATGAGGTCGACGATGCGATGCATCTCGGGTGCCTCGAAGGTGAGGATCCACTCGTAGTCGCCCAGCGCGAACGCAGGCACCGTGTTGGCCCGCACGTCCGGGTAGCCGCGCGCGGCCATGCCGTGGTCGACGAGCATTGTGCGACGCTCCTCGTCGGGCAACAGGTACCACTCGTACGAGCGCACGAACGGGTACACGCAGATGTAGGCGCCGGGCTCCTCGCCCGCGACGAAGGCGGGGATGTGGCTCTTGTTGAACTCGGCCGGGCGGTGCAGCGCGACGGTGCTCCACACCGGGGTGCTCGCCTTGCCGACGTTCGTGGTGCGACGGAAGTCGGCGTACGCGGCCTGCAGCGCCTCGAGGCTCAGCGAGTGCGTCCAGATCATGAAGTCGGCGTCGGCACGCAGGCCCGCGACGTCGTAGAGACCGCGCACGACGACACCCTTGTCGGCGAGCCCTTCGAAGAAGACGCGGGCGTCCTTGATCGCGGCTTCGCGATCGTCGCCGAGGGCGCCGGGGGTGGCGCGGAAGACCGAGATCATCGAGTAGCGGATCTCGGAGTTGAGGGCCTCGTAGTCGAGTTTGCCAGTGTGCGCGCGTGCCATGCGGTCCAGTGTAGAACCGCTCCCCCGGTCGTCCGCTACGCCCTGCCGTCCGGCCGCGATCAGGCGTCGAGCGCGTCGGCGAGACGCTGCGCGGCGGCGCCTGCCGTCGCGATGCACGCCGGCACGCCGACGCCGCGCAGCAGCGCACCGCACACCTCGAGCCGTGGCAGCGGCGCCACGCCGTCCTCGATCTCCGCGACGCGATCGAGGTGCCCCGGCAGGTACTGCGGCAGCCCGCCGTGCCAGCGGTGCACGGCGACGTCGACGGGGGTGACGGTGACGCCGGTGACGGTGCCGAAGTCGCGGATCGCGGCGTGGATCAGTTCGGTGTCCGACGCGTCGACGATCGACGCGTCGCCGAACCTGCCGTACGACGCGCGCACGAGGGTGACGTCGCGTTCGGCGAGGTGCGGCCACTTGCGGCTCGACATCGTGAACGCCTTCGCGGCGCCGCTCGGGGCGAGCGGCGAGTCGGAGGCCACGAGGATGCCAGTGTTGCGGGGCACCCCGGCGTCGGTGGGCAACGCGAGCGCGACGACCGCGGAGGACGCGAGCGGGATCGACGCCGCACCGGACGCGGCGCCGGGTGCGATCGGGACGAGCAGCGCGGCGAGTTCGGTGGACGGGACGGCGAGCATGACGCCGTCGACGGGACCGATCGGGTCGACGTCCCACCCGCCGGGCAGCCGGCGCAGGCCGGTGGTTTCGGCGTGCACGACGTGCACCTTCGCTTCGCGTTCGAGGGCCGCGAGCAGCGTGCCGTAGCCGTCGCGCAGCGCCCCGAACACGGGGCCCGGCTTCGGCGTCGGCAGCGCCGAGCGCACGGCGTCGGTGAGCGACGGGGCGCCGGCGTCGAGCGCGTCGGCGAGCGTGGGCAGTGCCGCCCGCACGCCGATCGAGTCGGCCAGGCCCGAGTAGACGCCGCCGAGCATCGGGTCGACGCTGCGTTCGACGACCTGGCGTCCGAAGCGGTCGCCGACGAGGCGCGCGACGTCGACATCGCTGCCGGGCTCCCAGCGCAACGGACGCGTCGGTTCGTCGGCCATCCAGCGCACGGTCGCGTCGTCGACGAGGCCGTGCAGCGGCTCGGGACCGGCCGGGATGCCCATGAGCGTCGGCTTCGGCACCGGGTGCAGCGCCCCCTGCGACCACAGCAGCGGCCCGAGGTCGCCGGGGTGCACGATCTCGTCGGCCAGGCCGAGCTCGGCGAGCAGCTCGGGAACCTCGGGGCGGCGGGCGATGAACGCCTCGGCGCCCACGTCGACCGGCTCGTCCGCGAGCATCGCGGTGTGCAGTTTGCCGCCGAGCAGCGGCGAGCGCTCGATGACCGTGATGTCGGCGTCGGGGCCGAGACGGGTACGCAACCGGTAGGCCGCGACGAGACCGGAGATCCCGCCGCCGACGACGGCGATGCGGGGAGCGATCACAGCGAGTGCACCAGGTCGACGAGGGCCGTGAGGATGCCGGGATCGGTGTCCGGGAGGACGCCGTGCCCGAGGTTGAAGATGTGGCCGGTCGCTCCCGCCGCGACCGCCGCGTCGGCTTCGCGCGCGATGCGCCGGGCGTGTGCGGCGACCGCGTCGTCGCCCGCGAACAGTACGGCCGGATCGAGATTGCCCTGCAGTGCCTTGCCCGCGCCGACGCGGCGCTGCGCCTCGTCGAGCGGAACCCGCCAGTCGACGCCGACGACGTCGGCGCCTGCCTCGCCCATCATCCCGAGCAGCTCGCCGGTGCCGACGCCGAAGTGGATGCGCGGCACGCCGGCGTCCTCGATCTCGGCGAACACCCGCTCGGAGTGGGGCAGCACGAACTCGCGGTAGTCGGCGGGCGAGAGGGCACCCGCCCACGAGTCGAACAGCTGGATCGCGTCGACGCCCGCGTGCAGCTGCGCCTGCAGGAAGGTGATGGTGGTGTCGGCGAGCGTGCCCGCGAGCCGGTGCCACGTCTGCGGGTCGGAGTACATGAGCGCCTTGGTGCGCTCGTGGTTGCGGCTCGGGCCGCCTTCGACGAGATACGACGCGAGCGTGAACGGCGCCCCGGCGAAGCCGATGAGCGGCGTCTCGCCGAGTTCGTCGACGAGCATCTCGACGGCGCGCGAGACGGCGCCCACGCTGTCGGCGTTCAGTCTCGGCAGGGCCGCGACGTCCTCGCGGGTGCGGATCGGGTCGGTGACGACGGGGCCGCGTCCGGCGACGATGTCGAGGTCGACACCCGCGGCCTTGAGCGGCACGACGATGTCGGAGAACAGGATCGCGGCGTCGACGCCGTGCCTCCGGACGGGCTGCAGCGTGATCTCGCACACCAGCGCCGGATCGAAGCATGATTCGAGCATGCCGATACCGGACCGGATCTCACGGTATTCGGGCAGTGACCGCCCGGCCTGACGCATGAACCACACGGGGCGTCGCGCCGGCGTGCGCCCGGTGGCCGCGGCCAGGAACGGGGCGTCGTCGAGTGACCGCCGCGACGGGTACTGCTGCCTCTCGGGCATACCCGCGTTCGTGCTCTCCAACCCGCTCATCACGTCCTCTGTACTGTGCGCTGTACTGTTCGCCGGCCGGGTCCGTACGGCCGGGCATCGTCCTCGTTCACTCTGCCATGCCGGGCGCCCTACCCAGTAGCCGCGGCCGTCCGATTTCGCCGACACGGCGGGCCCGATTCGCCGACACGACGGGGCGGCGGCGCGCCTCCTGCCACGTCCCCGTCGACGGGTCTACCCTGCACGGCTGTGACGACTTCAGGATCGTCGACCGATCCGGCCGAGTTCCGGGCCGCCGTCGACGCGATGGCATCGGCGCGCGTGCGCGCCGAGATCGAGCTGGGTCCGATTCGGCCGCCGCAACGCTTGGCACCGTACAGCTATGCGATCGGCGCGGAGGTCACGCGTGCCGAATCGGACGTCGTACCCGAGGATTCGGAGGGCGACGCGTTCGGCCGGCTGATCCTGCTGTACGACCCCGAGGGCGACGAGCAGTGGCACGGCACGATGCGTCTGGTCGCCTACATCCAGGCCGATCTCGAGGCCGCGGTCGCGGACGACCCGCTGCTGCCGGAGGTGGCGTGGAGTTGGCTCGTCGACGCGCTCGAGTCGCAGCCCGAACCGATGACGGCGCTCGGCGGCACGGTCACGGCGACGACGTCGGTGCGCTACGGCGACATCGTCGGCCCGCCCCGTGCACATCAGCTCGAACTGCGGGCGTCGTGGACGGCGAACTCCACGAACCTCGGATCGCATGTCGAGGCGTTCTGCGAGGTCCTCGCCTACGCCGCGGGTCTTCCGCCCGCAGGCATCGCGCGGCTGCATTCGCTCGGCGGCCGGTAACCGGGCGCCCCGGCTCGCACGGCTTCGGGCGGTCGGACGCTGCACGAGTTCGTCCGGTGGACGTATTGTCGAAAGCCATGTCCGACAATCCCGACGCCACGCCCGTCCCGCTACTCGCTCCCGCGGACGGGGTTCCCGAGGTGGTCGCGACCGCGGACGGCGTCGAGAAGGCGGCCGAGGCGCTCGCCCGCGGCACCGGCCCACTCGCGGTCGACGCCGAGCGGGCGTCGGGTTTCCGGTACTCGGCCCGCGCGTATCTCGTGCAGTTCCGACGCGCCGGTGCGGGCACGGTGCTGCTCGATCCGATTCCGACGGCGGACTCGCTCGCGCCGCTCGTCGAGGCGGTCAACCCGCTCGAGTGGGTGCTGCACTCCGCCGACCAGGACCTTCCCGGCCTGGCCGATCTGGGGATGCGTCCCGAGCGGCTGTTCGACACCGAGCTCGCCGGCCGGCTCGCGGGGTTCGACCGCGTCGGGCTCGCCGCGATCGTCGAGCGCATGCTCGGGCTCGAGCTGAAGAAGGGGCACGGCGCCGCCGACTGGTCGACGCGCCCGCTGCCCGACGCGTGGCTGAACTACGCGGCCCTCGACGTCGAGGTGCTCGTCGACCTGCGCGACGCGATGGCGGGCGAGCTCGACCGGCAGCACAAGACCGAGTGGGCGTTCGAGGAGTTCGAGCACGTGCGTCTCGCCGGTCCCCCGCCGCCCAAGCCGGACCGGTGGCGTCGCCTCTCGCACATCACCTCGCTCAAGTCGCCGCGTCAGCTCGCCGCGGCGCGGGCCCTGTGGGAGGCGCGCGACGCGCTGGCCCGCAAGCGCGACGTGTCGCCCAGCCGGGTGCTGCCGGATTCGGCGATCATCGCGGCGGCGAGCGCCGACCCGAAGTCCGTCGGCGCGCTGCGCGCCCTGCCGGTGTTCGGTGGACCGCGCCAACGCCGGCACAGCCGCATCTGGATGGAGGCACTCGAGAAGGCGCGCGCACTGCCGGACGACGAGTTGCCCCTGCGCAGCCCCCGCACCACCGGGCCGCCGCCCGCGAGCCGTTGGTCGCGCGTCGACCCGGAGGCGGCCGAACGGCTCACCGTGGTGCGTGCGGGGTTGGCCGAACTGTCCGAGCAGGTGTCGGTTCCCGTCGAGAATCTCGCCGGGCCCGAGCTCGTCCGCCGCACCGTGTGGGACTGGAAAGGCGGCAGTGCCGCCGATCTCGAGGCGACCCTCGCGGGCGGCGGAGCGCGGCCGTGGCAGCGCGAACTCGTCGTCCCGGTGCTCACCCGCACCCTCGTCGACGGCGCCACCGACTGAACGCACCGTCCCACCCGGTCACCGTCCCACCCGGTGACCGATAGGTCTGTTCCCACACTCGATCGAGACATATCGTCGAGACCACGGCGCCCCGGCGCCGACGCAGTAGGCGAACTCGAGAAGGAGCAGGGACACCGTGGCAGACGTCGAAGGCAACGCGAAGCTCGAAGGCAAGGTCGCATTCATCACCGGTGTGGCGCGCGGTCAGGGCCGGGCGCACGCGGTGCGGCTGGCGCGCGAAGGTGCCGACATCGTCGGCGTCGACCTCGCGGGCCCGTTGCCCGGCGTCCCGTACGAGTCGCCGACGCCCGAGGACCTGCGGGAGACGGCGGCGCTCGTCGAGGCCGAGGGCAAGCGGGCGCTGCTGCGACAGGGCGACGTACGCGATCTCGACGGCCTGAAGGCCCTCGCGTCGGAGGCGGTGTCGCAGTTCGGCGGTCTCGACGTCGTCGTCGCGAACGCCGGCATCTGCATCCCCGCGACGTGGGACGAGTCGACGCCCGAGATCTTCCGTGACCACATCGACATCAACGTCACCGGCGTGTGGAACACGGTCATGGCCACCGCCCCGCATCTCGTCACGCGCGGCGGCGGGTCGATCGTGCTGATCAGCTCGTACGCGGGCAAGAAGATGCAGCCGTTCATGGTGCACTACACCACCAGCAAGCACGCGATCACCGGCATGACGCGTGCGTTCGCCGCCGAACTCGGCGCGCACGACATCCGCGTCAACAGCGTCCATCCCGGCGCCGTCGACTCGCCGATGGGATCGGGCGACATGCGCACCCGCATCGAGCAGACCAACGGGGCGAACCCGCGGCTCGCGCCGATGGGCACGCCCTTCCTCAACGAGTACTCGGCGTCCACCGATCAGATCGCCGACGCCGTCGCCTTCCTCGTCTCCGACCAGGCGAGCTTCATCACCGCCGAGCATCTGTCGGTCGACGGCGGCGCGCAGTACTTCTGAGCCGCGCGGCCTTCCGAACGGGCACATCACGACGCGGTGACCCATCAAGTTACCGGCCGGTAACGAGGGGTAGGCTGAGCCACGAGGCCGGACACGCATGGCGTGAGCCGGATCCGATTACGCTCCACCAGGAGGATTTCGCGTGGCTTCACCCACCCAACGCAATGTGGTCTTCGTCGACGGCATCCGCACCCCGTTCGGCAAGGCCGGCCCGAAGGGCATGTACGCCGAGACCCGTGCCGACGACCTCGTCGTCAAGACCATCCGCGAACTGCTTCGTCGCAACCCGCAGCTCGATCCCGCGGCCATCGACGACGTCGCGATCGCCGCGACCACCCAGACCGGCGATCAGGGACTGACCATCGGTCGCACGTCCGCGATCCTCGCCGGCCTGCCCGAGACCGTCCCCGGCTTCGCGATCGACCGCATGTGTGCCGGCGCGATGACGGCCGTCACCACCACCGCGTCGGGCATCGGCTTCGGCCAGTACGACGTCGTGCTCGCCGGTGGCGTCGAGCACATGGGCCATCACCCGATGGGTGAGGGCGCCGACCCCAACCCGCGCTTCCTCGCCGACCGGCTGGTCGACCCGTCCGCGCTGGTGATGGGCAACACCGCCGAGAACCTGCACGACCGGTTCCCGTCGATCACCAAGGAGCGCACCGACGCCTACGCCGTGCGCTCGCAGGAGAAGTACGACGCCGCGAAGAAGGCCGGCTTCATCGCCGACACCCTCGTACCCGTCGCGACGCGCTCCGAGCAGGGCTGGGGCCTCGCCACCGAGGACGAGCCGCCGCGGCCCGGCACCACGGTCGACGATCTCGCGAAGCTCAAGACGCCGTTCCGTCCGCACGGCCGCATCACCGCGGGCAACGCCGCCGGTCTCAACGACGGCGCGACCGCGTCGATCCTCGCGGGCGAGGACACCGCAGCCGAGCTGGGCCTGCCCGTCGGCATGCGCATGGTCGGCTTCGCGTTCAAGGGCGTCGACCCGTCGGTCATGGGCATCGGCCCGGTTCCGGCCACCGAGAAGCTCCTCGCGCGCACCGGCCTGTCGATCGACGACATCGGCCTGTTCGAGGTCAACGAGGCGTTCGCGGTGCAGGTGCTCGCGTTCACCGAACACTTCGGCATCGCCGACGACGACCCGCGCGTCAACAAGTGGGGCGGCGCCATCGCGTGCGGCCACCCGCTCGCGTCGTCGGGTGTGCGGCTGATGACGCAGCTCTCGCACCAGTTCCGGCAGAACCCGGATGTGCGCTACGGCCTGACCACGATGTGCATCGGTCTCGGCATGGGCGGCTCGGTGCTCTGGGAGAACCCGAACCACAAGGACTACGAAGCGGGAGTCAAGTAAATGACCGACATCGTTCACGCGTTCGCCGACGAGGTCGTCACCCACGCGTACACCAAGCTCGTGTCCGTGCCCGGCCTCGACGGGCAGATCGCGCTCGTCACGCTCGACAACGGGTTCGACCACACGAAGCCGAACTCCTTCGGCCCCAAGGGTCTTGCCGAGTTCGACAAGGCGCTCGACGATGCCTTCGCGGCGAACCCCGTCGCGGTCGCCGTCACCGGCAAGCCGTTCATCTTCGCCGCGGGCGCCGACCTCAAGGGCGTCCCCGCGATCACCGAGCGCGAGCAGGGTGTGCAGCTCGGCCGGCTCGGCCACAAGGTGTTCCGCCGCCTGCGCGAGTCGAGTGTGCCCACGTTCGCGTTCGTCAACGGCGTCGCACTCGGCGGCGGCCTCGAGGTCGCCCTGCACAGCCAGTACCGCACCGTCGCCGACAATGTCGCGGCCGTCGGCCTGCCCGAGGTCTTCCTCGGCCTCGTCCCCGGCTGGGGCGGCACGCAGCTGCTGCCGAATATCGTCGGTCCGTCGAAGGCCGTCACCGTGTTCGTCGAGAACACGCTCAACAACAACCGGATGCTGAACGGCAAGAAGGCGGCCGACCTCGGCGTCTTCGACCAGCTGTTCGGTTCGGCCGACTTCCTCGAGCAGTCCCTCGCGTGGGCCGCGCAGGTCGTCAAGGGCGAGATCACCGTCGAACGTCCCACCTTCGACGCGAAGGAGTGGGACGACGCGATCGGCCGCGCCAAGGCGATCGTCGAGGGCAAGACGCGCGGCTACTCCCCCGCCGCCGTCAAGGCGATCGAGCTGCTCGAGCTCGCGCGTAACACCGACCTGTCGGACGCGAAGTCGCTCGACGTCGGCTTCCAGGCCGAGGACGACGCGCTCGCGGATCTGCTGATGACCGACGAGCTGCGGGCGGGCCTCTACTCGTTCGACCTGGTCAACAAGCGTGCGAAGCGTCCCGCGGGTGCGCCCGACAAGTCGCTCGCCCGCAAGGTCACCGGCGTCGGCATCGTCGGCGCCGGCCTCATGGCGAGCCAGCTCGCGCTGCTGTTCGTGCGTCAGCTCAAAGTGCCGGTCATCATCACCGACATCGACCAGGAGCGAGTCGACAAGGGCGTCAAGTACGTTCACGACGAGATCGACAAGCTGCAGGGCAAGGGCCGGCTGTCGCCGGACGCCGCGAACCGGCTCAAGGCGCTCGTGCGCGGCTCGCTCGACAAGGCCGCGTTCGCCGACACCGACTGGGTGATCGAGGCCGTGTTCGAGAACATGGACGTCAAGAAGCAGGTGTTCGCGGAGGTCGAGGAGCACGTCTCGCCCGAGACGATCCTCGCGACCAACACGTCGTCGCTGTCGATCACCGAGATGGCAGCCGACCTGAAGCACCCCGAGCGGGTCGTGGGCTTCCACTTCTTCAACCCCGTCGCGGTGCTGCCGCTGCTCGAGGTCATCAAGGGCGAGAAGACCGACGATGCCACGCTCGCAACGGCATTCGCCACCGCGAAGGCGCTCAAGAAGTCCGCCGTCGGCTCCGCCGACAAGGCCGGCTTCGTGTTCAACCGCCTCGTCACCCGCACGTTGGGTGAGGTCATGAGCGCGGTCGACGAGGGCACGCCGTTCGACGTCGCCGACAACGCCGTCGCCCCGCTCGGCATGCCGATGACGCCGTTCACGCTGCTCGCGCTCGTCGGCCCGGCCATCGCGCTGCACACCGGCGAGACCCTGCACGCCGCGTACCCGGAGCGGTTCAAGCCCTCCCCCGGCCTCGAGGCGATCGTCGAGGCGCGCAAGCCCGGCGTCTGGACCTACGGCGCCGACGGCAAGCAGACCGTCGACCCCGAGGTCGCGGAGCTGTGGACGCAGGGCGACAACCCCTCCACCGCCGAGCAGGTGCTCGAGCGCACGCAGCGCGCGTTCGCCGAGGAGATCAAGATCATGCTCGACGAGGGCGTCGTCGCGGCCCCCGAGGACATCGACCTGTGCCTGATCCTCGGCGGCGGCTTCGCGTTCTGGAACGGCGGCATCACGCCGTACCTCGACCGTGAAGGCGTCTCCGAAGCAGTCAACGGCAAGCGCTTCCTCGAGCCCGGAGTTGCCAGCGTCAAGTAAGGCTCTTGGTTGAAGCCCACTGGTTGAGCCACAACGGCCGCCGTACCGAAAGGTGCGGCGGCCGTTGCGCTTTGTCTGCGCTCATCACCTCCCACCGAGCGCGGTGGTCTCGAGGACAACGATGATCACCGCAACCGTCAGGAGCCCCAACCCGCCCCACAGCAACTGCATCCGAAGAACTTGCTTGACGATGTCGGAGATCTTCCAATTCCTCCGCCCGTCACTGTGCCTGGCCATCGACGTTCCTCTTCAGTCATCCAACAGGTGCACACTGGCTGGGGCAGACCCGGTCGTGTATGCGCCGTTCAAGTTCGTCGATCCGGCCACCGTCACCCACGCCTACGCCTCGCTCGACGGGAGCAGCGTCTCGGTTCTCGAGCCGCACGAGGACTTCCGTCGCGCGCTGTGTCGCGAATCCGGTCGCTGACGCCGAGGTCTATCCCAGCGAGTCCAGGTCGTAGTCGACGACGACGGGTGCGTGGTCGCTGATGCGTCGGTCGGGTGCCGGGTCGCGGTCGGTGCCCGCCGTGATCGATGCCCGGGCGAGGGCGGGCGTCGCGAGGTGGTAGTCGATGCGCCAGCCGACGTCGTTCGCGAACGACTGCCCCATCCACGACCACCACGAGTACGGGCCGTCGACGTCCGGGTGGTGCCGGCGCACCACGTCGACGAGGGTGCGCGGCGACACGATGGACGAGAACCATTCGCGTTCTTCGGGGAGGAACCCTTCGGCCTGGTTGCTGCGGCGCCAGTTGCGGACGTCGTAGCGGGTGTGGGCGACGTTGAGGTCGCCCATCAGGAGGAACTCTCGGCCCGCGGCGCGGGCGGTGCGCCGCGACCGTGCGAGTTGCCGGGCGAAGGCGTCGAGGAACCGCATCTTGCGTTCGTAGCGCGCGCCCCCGTCGGGTGCTTCGCGCATGCGGCCGGGCTTCTGCAGGTGCGCCGGGAGTCCACCCTTCGGCAGGTACAGCGACGCGACGGTGATCGGCGCGTCCGCGAGGTCGACCTCGACGTAGCGGCCCTCGTCCGCGAACTCCTTCAGTCCCCGCGCGAGCGTCGTGGGTGCGAGGTCGACCGCCTCGACGTGGTCGTCGCCGGGATGGCGCAGCAGCGCCGTCCCGCTCCACGCGCGCACCGCCTCGGGTTCTTTGCGGGTGAGGACGGCGACGCCGTTGCGGCCCGCTAGCGTGCCCTCCTCGTAGGTGAGGTGGTGCTCGCCGAACACGCCGTCGGGGATCGCCGACGCCGGTGCCCGCACCTCCTGCAGTGCGACGACGTCGGGCTCACGCTCGCGCAGCCAGGCTTCGAACCCACGGCGCTGCGCCGCACGGATCCCGTTGATGTTGAAGGTCGCGATACGCACGGGCGTCGAGTCTAGATTCGTGGTCCGACACGGCCACTAGCCGGCGCGTCCTCGCCCGAAACGCTCGGCTCGCCCCGCCTACGATGGCACCATCGGTGTGGAAGGCATCATGGCGAAGCTGAACTACCTGGCGAACGTCTCGCTCGACGGCTACATCGAGGACCCTCAGGGCAGTCTCGAGTGGACCGCGCCGGCGAAGGACGTCTTCGACTTCATCACCGAGCTCGAGCGCGGCAATCGCACCCATCTCTACGGCCGCCGCATGTACGAGGCACTGGCGGTGTGGCAGACGATGGGACTCGAACCCGGCGCAGGCGACGGCCTCCCCTTCGACGTCCACGAGTACGCCGAGGTGTGGCGCGACTCCGACAAGATCGTCTACTCGCACACCCTCGAATCCGTCTCGACGCCCCGCACCCGCCTGGAGCGGGAGTTCGACACGGCCGAGGTGCAGCGCCTGAAGGAGACGTCCGAGCACGATCTCGGGATCGCAGGGGCCGCGATCGCGCAGCACGCCTTCACTGCCGGACTGGTCGACGACATCATCTCCTGGTCTATCCCGTCGTTCTCGGCGGCGGGAAACCCGGCCTGCCCCATGATGTTCGCCTCGATCTCGATCTACGTGACCAGCAACGGTTCGCCAACGGAACTGCCTATCTCCACTACGGAATACGGTGAGAGTCGCGACGGCCAAGAGCTCGCCATAGAGTGTCTGAATGACCCCTCGACGGCACCCATTCGCCGACCTAAGACCGCGCGCGGCGACTGGACTGCCAACCGAGGCCGGCCTTCGGTGACCGAGGATTTGGGCACCGAACCCCTACCTGTCGCGTGGTTGGTCGACATCGACGGCACCGTCGCTCTCCACAGCCGCCGGAGTCCATACGACGCGACGCGCGTCGGCGAGAACCAGCGGATACCCGTTGAGTCGAGACGGACGAACGGCAACGCGAACCGCGTCCACAACTCCATCTGCATCTGTTCCAGCACGTGCTTCGGAGTCACGATCAGGATCCGCTCGCCGCGACCGCGCCGCACTAGCTCCGACAGGATCATGCCGATCTCAAGCGTCTTACCGAGGCCGACCGCATCGGCAAGCAGAATGCGCGGACGAAGCTTGTCCGGGTCGAGGGCCTTGCGCACCGCCTTCATCTGGTACTCGAGATGGTTCGCCAGCCCGCGATGCGCCGTCGTGAGGCCCTGATCTGCGACCGCGACCGGCGTCTTACGCAACATCGACTCGAGCCACAGCCGCGACCGGCGGAACTTGTCGGACGTGTCGACGACCACCGACACCTTCGTCGGATCTGCCTCGACGTCGTCGATCGCCGTGGAGAACACGGCCTCGGTGTCACGGACCAGTTCAGATAGGCCCGTGACGTGCACGAAGAACCCGTCCAGCGTGGCCTCAACCTTGGTGACCAGCCAGTCTTCGTCACGGACGATCACAATCGAGCCGGGGCGGCCGTGAATTCCTTTGCGGGTGAAGCCGTCTGAATGAAGCCAGAATTCGGTTCGTACATCATCGCCGCGCCACACTCTCCATATCGGCAGCCGACAACCCGATTCCAGCCACCCGCCGCCCCTTGATTTTCCCGGCCCGGCCGCGCAACGCCAGATTCTTCACCACACCGCCCTGTACGCATCCGTCTCACTGCATCGAGCAGGCTATCAGCGAGTTGGCAGGTGCAATCCCTGTAAACCGCACGTGTCTGCGCAATGGCGATCGGGAAGCACCCGCCCCACCCCTGGGGGGCTCACCTCACGATCGGTACAGGAGTAAACCGCTACGCGGCGTCCCGTCTCCGACCAAACACACTCGATCGAGGTACCGATTCTGGTGCTCGCATGAGACCTCGGGCGCAAGAAGACACGAATGACACGCAGCCAGGTTCGTGGCACCCGCGCCGGTGGCAACGGCCTCCAGGCACACCGGATCAGCCGAACACCAATGTGCTGCCTCAGTTGCCGCCTCGATGATCTTGGCGATGTTGTCGACCCTGCCGTGCGAGCACAGGCCCCCGAGACTTCCTGCCGCATCCGCGGTTGCCGTGTAGAGCAGGACGCCCGCCTGTCCGGGTTCCGCGTATACTCTCTCTCGGATCGACGACGCCGGGTATCCCGTGTCCAGCGCCAGCTGACGAAGCACGGAGTGCGACAGCGAATGCAAGGCGAGAAAGCGTGGCGAAATCGGTGGCAACGCTTGGCCAGCCGCGGCCTCGGCGGCATCCTGCAACATCTGTGAGCGACCCCGCGCCAGTTCAGACGTCTCCCAAGTCGCCAATACGTCGTCTCGAAATCGAACGAAGATGCCCTCTCCGAGAACCTCGATCGCCGGCAACCACCCCACTTTGGCTCGGGACAAGGACCCCGCGGGTGCACCTGACTTCACCTGGGAGGTACTCACCCTCGCGAACCCGCTGAGTGCACGCACTTCCCGAAGTCGAGGAACCCGCGAGACCAGGTCGATGAGATCACCAGCTCGGTCGGTTGGGGAAACGTCGGACGGGAAGCACACAAAAGTCTTGGTCCCGTCATCCTCTGGATGGAGGCGACCCAACGCCTCGTACTCAGCCGCCCGGAGCTCCCTGCTCGCCTCGGCGTAGTCCCTGGGCCTGGCTGACTTGGCAGTCCGATAGGCCGAGACGAGCTCACTTTCGTCGACTTCGTGTTGCCGTGCCTTGATTCCGAGGTACACGGTCACATCGGATTCACGCATGCCATCGAGTTCCGAGAGAATCTTTTCGAGGACCTCTTCGGCCTTCGTCAGGTCGCGGTCCACGGTTAGTGCAGAACGCACATCCGCGAACCACACGTTGGAAGCACCGCGCTGGAGCCCGACCAGTCGCTCGGTACATTCTTCCGTGTCCTTGTCGAGCCATGGCGAGTGGCCTCCACACCGCATCGACAACGATCCGCTCCCGAGCGCCCCCTGTAGAGATCGCGAAGCCCCGCATTCGCACTTGATCGTGATACCGGCAAGACTGGAATCCGCGGGATTCGTGATGATCCTCATCGAATGGCCGCCCTCGTCACTCATGCTCGTTCCGCGGTGCACCCAATAGCGATACGGAAAGTCCTGGATGTGCCCCGTCGGGCAACAGGCCACGAACCGCGATGGAACGAGCTTGGGGCTGATACAGAACCGACAACGATTTACGTACTCGCCCTTAGGCTTGTCCGCAAGGCGACCAAACCTGTCCAGCCTGTTGCACTTCGGACAGGACACCCACTCAGGAAAGCGAACCATCGGCACCATTCCCGAAACCTCGCCACCGGGAGGCGCGAGCAGGCGGGATACACCTAGGAGTTCGCACAATCGCCGCTCGTCGACCTGCAGCCGATTGTCAGCCCTCCAGTGATCGAGTCCCGCGATCATGAAGCTCTCCGATTCGACGGGCAGAAGTGACCCTACACCGTAGGTGGTGACCATGTGCGTGCGCCGGATCGAGGTCTTGATCGGCGGGGACTTGCGGATCTTTTTCGTGATCGCCATCAACTGCCACTTCCCTTGAGGTTCTTGACATACAGGCGTGTTTCCGCATCAACGTCACGCATACTCGACAATGCGGGCCAGGGCGGCTCGCCCACCGGGAAACTGCCCGGTCGGGAGTTGTCTCCCCCGGTGGGGGCCAGCAGGGGGTGTCCGTCAGAAGCGGCGGCCGCCGCCTGGGGCGGCCGCAACGCCCCGTACCGGTCCACCAACCCGGCATCGGCTGCCTCCTCCCAATCCCGAACTAGCGCCGACAGTTGGGCACGGAATGGCTCGGCTTCCTCAGGCGAGATGCGTTGCGCACGGTCGACAAGAGAGTCGATCAAGCCACCGATCTCCTCCCGGTACCTCTCGATGGAACCTGCCGAAGCGTCGCCGCGGAGGCTGGCGACGAGAACGCGAACCGCGCCAACCAACATCCCGTGCGCCCCGCGGTCCCTGGCGCGGGATGCGAAGGGTGTGGCCGTAGTCGCCTCGACCTCGCGGTACAGGGCTCGATGGAACGGAATGAACGATTCGTAGTGCGAGGCGTCCCGCGACCTGTTCGAGTTGAGGGCGACCACAACCAGTCCTGGATGCCTACGTCCCACACGGCTGGTCGACTGGATGTATTCGGATGTGCTCTGGGGCTGTCCTGCGACGACCATCAGTCCCAGGCGGTCGATATCCAGCCCGACGGAGATCATGTTGGTCGCGAGGACCACATCCGGACTTCCCGGGTCGGGGTACGAGGTCTCCAGGCGAGCCATCGCGGCCGGGATCCTCGTCTGATCGACACGTGATGTGAGCTCGACAGGCTCTGGCGACACGTCTCGGGCGCCGGTCTGCTTGCGCGCGGCGAGCACCTCGACGCGGTCGGGAACGTCGTCAAGCACCTGAAGATATGTCGAACCCAGGACTCGCAGACTGTTGAAATATCCCAGCAACGTCCAGTAGTCGTCGCGGACAGAATCTTCGACGTCCAGCTCATTGACCGCTTGCAGTATGGCGGAATACACCCGGACGAGGAGCGTTGCTTGACTGGTTCCGGGAGCCATGACACCGACGTATCGCCGGGTGCCCTTCTGTTCGGGCGTGGCTTCGACGGCAAAATAGTTGTCCTCGGGGTCCAGCCCCGGCGGCGGGAACTGAACCGATCCCCGGTCGAACACATTCCGCACCTGACGCTCGGCGCGACGGATGGTCGCCGTGGACGCAAGAACCTTCGGTCGACCATCCTTCGCACAAGCCAGGTCGAGCGCGGATTCGTACAGTCCCACCATCGTTCCCAATGGCCCCGAGACCAGGTGCAATTCGTCCTGCACGATCAAGTCGGGCCTAGAGTGCGGTCCGTCGACGGAGAGAAGGTCACCCACTTGGGGACGCCAGGTCATCATCGCGAACTTGTCGACCGTTCCGATCAACAGAGACGGACGCACTCGGTAGACATCGTCATCTGTGACGTAGAGCGGCAATCGGTCGCTGAATTCACACGCAAAGGAGGAGCACCTTATCTCCAGTCGTGACTTGTCGATCACCTCGTAGTTGTTGTGATCCATCGCAGTTCCGCACCGCGGGCACCGAAGCAACTGAACCGGGGTGGACCCTTCCGGTTGATGCCCCGAGGCGATGCTGTTCAGAATCCGCTGCGCGTCCTCGACCTTGTTGGGACTTGCCTTGTCGCCCACCCAGAGTCCAAGGGAGATCTCGACGGAACTCGGAATCTCTCGGCGGCGGATCAATTCGAGGGCACAGATCAGGCCGGCTGCACGTTCGAACTGCTGCCTCGTCAACAGCCGGAGCGTGTAACGCATGATGGCTGACACTCCGCCGTCATTGCGGCGTCGGAGCCTCCTCAGCAGGATCGTGAAGCCGATACAGCCCAGGTATGCCTCGGTCTTGCCACCACCGGTGGGAAACCACAGGAGGTCGACAATGTCGCGGTCGGGGTGTGTGCTTCGTGCCATGGCCGGCAGATTCATCAGGATGAACGCGATCTGAAATGGACGCCATCGCTGCGCATCGGACGTCGCACCGCGCGCGCGGTCCTGTGCTCGTCGCTGATCCAGCATCGCTTCGTTCATCAACTGAAACGCGCGGCCCACCAGTGGGTCTGCGGGTTCGTCAAGGATCTCGACGCCAGCACGGATCCGTTCGGCACATTGCTTGGCGAGGTCGACGTGCGCGAGTGCCTGCCGGCGATGCGGTTGGGCGATGGCCTCCGCGTCACCGTATCGAGCCGCTATCCACCGTTCGTACGATGCCGCAAGTTCGAACAGCTGCGCGCGGTCAGTGCTGGTCGCCAGCTTCTCCATGTCGAGGTCGTACGTCCCGAATTCATCGTCGGCATCACCTCCGGAGGGGCGTGCGAGCCGTACGTCCTGGAACGGAACGAAGGTCGTGGTCAGCTCGTCGACCCGCTCGGCCGAATTGTCCCACATCACGGCACAACCGTGACCGATCGCCAGTGCAGGTTCGTTGCGGTACAGGAAGTCCGTCGAGCGTGTGTCCGGATCTTCACTCAGACTCTCCCGGGGTCGCCTGCGGTCAACGAATTGCCCCGGAGTCGCCCGAACCGTGATGCGCGGCCTGAACCAACACTGCGCGTCGGCTTTGCCCGGCTCGCCCGGCTTCGCGGTGTTCACAAGCGACAGCGTGATCCGAACCATTCCATCGACCGCAGCACGGACAATCCCAACCAACCTGAGGGGTTCATCACCAATCTGTTCACCGATTCGTCGTGGCAAACCGGTGTCGATGTTCAGATCCGCGTCGGTTGCGATGTCCACCGCATGCCAACGCCCATCCTCTTCCCGATACCGCCGCGCAGACACCCCGACGGACACAGCCGCGGTTTCCAGTTCGTTCACGGTGAATGTCAGCCCGAACGATGACGGTCTGATGGCGTGCGACAGAGCAACAGCCGATTCGTTGTCCTCGTCCTCGACTGAGCCGGCACCGCGTCGGTCTGACTGTGAGCCCTCCGACTCCATCTTCGGCACGTACTCGATCCGGCCGTCCGGTCGGGGATGGAGGACTCCCACGACGATCCGGTTCAGTGGGCGCTCATCCAGCGGTGTCGCATCATCGGGCCCCATGAGTTCGCGCTCGAGTTCATCGACGATCTCCTGTCGAGCCTCGTACCACGGGCCCAGATCCTCCGCCATGTGTCATACCTTTCGCTGGATCGAGGCCATTCCGAACGGCCGCGGTTTGAGCCAGAAGCTGGTGCCGTCGCCAGTCGCCCATCGACTCTCCACACCATCGATACAGACCGGGCCGAGCTCGGGCCACGCTCCGTTTCGGATTCCCGGCAGACTGGCCAGTGTCCGTCCGAACTGGGGCGTAGTCACCCCGACAGCGCTGCCGGCGACGGAACAACGGTACGTGGGCCAGTCGGCATGGCCAGAGGCAAGCAACTCGAACTCGGCCAGCGCATCCTCATCGAGTGATGCAAGAACCTTCTGTCCCGCTGAACCGCCGACCATCCGATCGGACACCAGACAGTCCGGAGTGACGCTTATGGCGTCAGCCATCGGCGAGCCGGGCTTCGGCTGGTACCACAAACCGGAAGCCCGCGTGCTCTTCACGTAGTTGCGTCGCCATTCGTCCACGACGACTATCTTGTCGCGTGCACGAGACAGAGCAACGTACAACAGTTCACACTCAGGCTGCCCCGAGCCCACCCGCATGAGCAGGTCGTGGGCACCTACGACGGCGACGTTGTCCCATTCCAGACCTTTCGCCTGATGGATTGTCGACACGAACAGGCCAGCGCTCCGATCGGCAAACCACGGAGCCAACGGATCCACTGCTACTCGGCAAACCTGGGCCACCATTGACCAATCGATCAAGTCCCCCTGCCCAGACTCCGCCAGCATGATCCTGAACCAGGCGACGTCGACCTCCGACCGTGAAGCCGCAAACTTCTCGAAGTCGCTTTGCGACACAGCCCTTCCACCGTTGGCCCACCACAAGTGCGCTACCCAGGGCGCTACGCGTTGATTGGCCCGACCGGGCTGACGCCACACACATCGATGTCCGCGCATCGACAACTCCTGGAAGAGCTGAAGCACTTCGGTGTTGGTGCGAGCCAGCACCGCGGTGGACCCACGCCACTCGGCGGCGCGCTTCGCGAATTCGTCGATGTCCCAGTGCGTGAACCCGGTGAGCAGGTCGTCGAGCACGCTCTCGCGCGTATCGCTATCGGCTGTACGCAGCTCTCTCGAACTGGCAGCAACACTTTTCGGCCCACGCCGCCGCGAACGATGATCCCCCGCGAGTTCATAGAACTTCGATATCGAGCGCCGACCAAGCTCCTCCACCAGGGTGTCCCAATTGGAAATCCCCCGGTCGGACTCGCCGTCGAGGAACTCGTAGATCGACTGCATCGGGTCGCCAAAGATCGTCACGCCAGCATCTGGGCGAATGCGATCGATTATGGCGCACAGCATTTCACGTCTCGGCGCCGACAGATCCTGCGCTTCATCGACGACGAGATGAACGACATCGTCGAGGTCCCCGTCATAGTTCGAACGAAGCTGTTCAGTCGCCCTGCGAACCACACCATCGAAGTCCGGAACTTCCCCAGCGGTGGTATCCGATTCGTCGACCAACTGCCAGGCCAACGAATCCAACGTCATCGCCGCGATATCCACCGGTCGGTCGTGCAGAACATCACCGAAGGCACCGAAGGCGGCAGCCATCGCCGACCGGGAGAACGACACGAACAGGATAGTCCGATCGTATAGATCGCCCGACTTCCGGACGATCTCGTCGATCAGCATGATGCTCGTGGTTGTCTTTCCCGCGCCCGGCCCGGCGACAACGATCCTGCGCTCGGCGAGGGGTGCGTCCAGCACCAGTGCCTGTGAGCTATCCGGCGCCGGCAGCACTTTCCCCGTCCATCTCTGCGTCGATGATGTCCTTCAGGGGCTGGTAGACGATACTGTCGCCGAATTCGACGATGTTGTCGAGCACGTTGACGATCAGGACGTTGTCGGTTCCGCCGTTCAGGGGCCCTCGAAGACCACGCCCGACCATCTGCATGTACCGGACCTCGCTGCTCGTCGGCCGGGTGATGTAGACCGCGTCTGTCTTGGGCGCATCGAAGCCTTGGGACAAGACCGCATAGTTCGTCAAGACCTTCAACTCCCCAGACTTGAACCGGTCAATCGCCGTTCGACGATCCTCTGGGCTGGTGTCCTGGTCGATCGAGGCCGCTGGCCTCCCGGCGAGAGTGAGCAGCGTCGCCAGCGTCTGCGCACTCTCCACCGAGGCGGCAAACACAACGATCTGCCAGTCGGCGGGTTTACTCAAGATGGACGTGACGATGGTCCTTGTACGATCTTCATCGGCGCCGAGTCTCGCCTCAGCACTCCTGGACAGCCAGTACATTGACCTGTACTCCTCAAGCTCTTTGTCAGACAGATCGATCGACGTTCCGTACAAGATCTCGAGGCTTGCGCGGGCAAGCACTTTATCTCGCTGTAGCCTCACTTGGGGGAGCTCGGCCCCAAACACGCCCTGATCAAGAATATTGCGGTCGAATCGACGCAGAAGGCGTTGGGTCTCGTCACTGTCCCGACGCCCCCGATATGGAGTGGCAGTCAACCCGATCAGCGGCTTCGTACGATCACTTGAGCCCTGACCCAGCCACTCGAGAATCTTCGTGTAGGAATCGTGCAGTGCCCCGTGCGCCTCGTCGATAACGACCAGCGGAGCATCCGCCAACCACGCGAAGCTCTCTTCATCGACTGCACGACTGAGAACCTTGTTCCACGTCGCTACGACGACCTGGACCCCTGCTGACTCCTCTTCCATCTCGTAGCTAGACCAGAATCTACTGAGGATCAGCTGTGTGTCCTGCCTACCAACAGCGCGCCACAGGTACGACCAGGCGTCGATGGCCTGCTCGCACAACTCCTCCCCGTCTGCGATCCACAGGATCGGCCCGGAGAAGGCCCCCTCGGATCCCGCTCCGTCCAGGACGCCCTTCTCGATCGCCTCGACGATGGTCTGAACCGCCACTCGAGTTTTACCGGCACCAGTCGGGAGCGAGATGATGCCTCGCCGCGGGCCCTCCCCACCGAGCAAGGCCATCAGACGCTTCGACACTGCCTGCTGGTAGTCGTGCAGGGGGGCGAGTTGAGTCGGGCCGTCGACGTACTCGGTCGGCTTGTTCCGTCGCCTGGTCTTATTGCCAGCCCACTGCTCGCCGAAGCCTAGGTGCGCCACCCACTTGCGTGTGTTGAATGAGCCAGCCCACGTTGACGGCGGAGTGCGAGGCAATCCCTGTGGGTCAACCTTGCAGACCCGTTCGAGCGCACGGACACCATGCATTGTGACACACAGCTCCGCCAGCGCGATTCCGTCTGGCTCCGCGGACCCGTTCCGCGCGAGATAGCTGAGCGCATCGCGCGGAATCAGAGTTCGGAGTCGCTCCTCCCCCGCGAACATCAGCAGGCGTTCGGCATCTGTCGATGCCTTCTTGATGTCCCGAATGCGCTTCGTATTGCGCCGGCTTTCCATATCGCGCAGTAGCGCGTCCACCTGCTCGTCGGAGTCGTCAAACAGTAGGCAGCCGAGAACCTGCTGCAGAATCAAGTGCTCGGTGGTACCCGTGACCAGGATTGTGCCGCCTTCACGGCCGCTCGCGCAGGGCACACGCACTTCGGGCTGGCCAGGGACGGCCGCGACCTTGCTGATCGAGAGACACCTCTGAAGCTGCAGTTCGTCAGGGTCGTCATCGAGGTCAAGGGTGTCGAGAATGTCGTAGACGTCAGCGAGCACCTCGGGTTCGGCACTCGTCTCGTACGAGTAGGTGACCGGTAGTTGCTTTCCTTCGATACATCCCCAGAGCTCGCGCAAGTTGTAGACGTCTTCGCCGCCGTCGACAACCACACTGGGGATGCCGAATACGTCAAGCTCTTGGTAGGCAGCCCAATTCTGGACGACAGCGACCTTCCCCCGCTCCTCCTCGGCCCACTGCCCGTTGCGATGGACCCACAGCCGGTCGGGAGGACTATCCTGATGAGCCAGGCACCACCACGCGTATACGCGCCCTGCTTTCTCCACATCGCCTCGGTCGACGTGGATCTTCACGAGTCCGGCGAATTCCGTCGGACTGAGTTCCTCGATCTCTGTCCGCAGCCTGAGAGTAGTTTCCGTTTCCTGGCTGACTACGATTCCTGTGAGAGTTGGAAGCAGTCCTTCGAGCTCGTCGCGGTTCTGCGATGCGACGAATACTTCGCCGACCGGCATCGGCCCCAAGACAGTCGGGAGCATGCCGTGACGACGCACCCACCAGATCTCCGGCGCTGCAAACCGGCCCGTCTTGGTCACGTTTGGATGCGTTACGCGGACGCGTGGATCGTGCACTTCGTTGACCACAGAGGTGGTCAAGGCCACCTTGTTGGTGACGCTGAGGTCCGGAAGGTGTTCGAGCGGCCCAAGGGTCGAGTCGATCGATTCGATCACAATGTTCTCGCGTGCTTGAATCCCAAGCCCCATGTGTTCGCTGACTTCGTCTTTGACGGCAGCTCGGTACTTGGCGAGCCACCGCTCAGAATGCTGGGTCGCCGATCGGACCGGGCGGGCCCGCACACCCAACAACGCCAATATCTCGTGGTCAGCTGCGTGATATGCGCCGTCGACAAGGTAGGCGCCATCCTCCTTCAACTGCTTTAGGCACTCCCCCGCCATGTAGAGCCCGGACGGCAACTCCCACTCGCCGAGTCCGTTGCGAACACGAACCAGCTGTGCGGCCCTGCCCCGCAGGACCCGTTCGAACGCCTCACCCACTACCGACTCGCCCGAACCACGCATTGCCATCCACAGTTCGTCCCAATCGACCCTGCCGGTCTTACTGAGCTGATCAAGTAGCTCCAGCATGGCGCCGCCGTCTTCGAAGGCGGTGATGCCCAGGTGGGTCAGGGCATCCGCGGTCGATGCTTGAGCCGAGACGCGACCATCGACGAAGTTCGATCCCTGCTGCCCGGACTTGGTTCGGACGAAGCACCGACCGCGAACAGGCTGAGCGAGGAATCCATTTTCAAGCAGGACGATTCGCGAATCGCGCACGTCCATTTCGGTGTTTCCACCGCGCGCGATCAATCCCGCTGCAATCTCGATGACCGCCGCAGAGTTCTCGGGGGTGGGTTCTGAGACAGCCGACTGGAGCCACTGCAATACCCGGCCGATTCGATGCGGGTTGTCCTGCATCAGCCGATCCACCTTCGAACGGCGCTCATCGCTCGTCGTGCAGTCCGGGTGGACCCATTCGCTGCGGTCACCCGCGACCTTGAGCCACTGCGCAGCGAAATCGATAACTTCCTTCGGCACACGACGCATCGAGCTGGGGGCTCGCATCTGCCCATCAAGGTCCGGCAGGCACCGCGACTTCCGCAGGGCCCGATACACCGGCTCGTTCAGGACGTCATCCGCCCAGCTTCGCCCTTCCTTCCCTCGCGCAGGCAACACGTCGATGTATCGCCCGAAGGCGCCATCAGCGACGAGCTCCTTGCGGGCGTCGACCACAAGCTGCGGAAGCACATCCACGAGAATCTCGTGGTTGAACTGGCATTCGATCACGTTGATGCGATCGTCCGACAGCTTCCACGGCGCATTCACCCGCCCGCTCAATGTGAGGTCTGACTTGACCGGAAAGAACGCGGCCAGCTGCCCGATACCCGCGCGACCCGAGACCGGTATCGCCCAGCTGACGACGATCGACTCACGTCGCGCAGCGTGTCCGGCCGACTCGAGCGCTGCCTCCGACGGCGTGTGTTCGCGCGAGACGACCAGCCACTCGCGGTCTCCATCTTCGGTGGTCAGTGTGATCCTGTTGCCCTTCTTCACCCCCTTGAAGTGTCGCTCGCGGCCCACGACATCGTCACGGAGATCCAGCTGGCGCACATGGGGTGCAAACAGGTTGAACGACTCGTCGAACTCGTCGACCTCCTCGGAAAGATGCGGCGCCATCTCAGGCTTCAGTGGCACCTTGACAATGGTGACCGCCCATCTGGAGAGTTCGGCGAGGATCGGATCGGGTCGAAACTCAGCCTGCGGATCAACTTGCCAGGCAAGACGCAACGCTGGCACATCACCGGTTCCGAAATGATGGCCAAGCTGGATTGACAGGTCGTCAGCGGTCTTCTGCCTATTGAACTCAAACGACACTGACTGACTGAAGATCTGCGGACCGTCGGAGATTCCACTTACCGATTTGAAGCCCAGACCGAACCGACCGATCTCTGCACCCGTCTTGTTCGAGAGGTGGGTATAGAGGAGCGCTCGAACCCCCGACGCGTCGAAGGGGCGACCCTCGTTGGCTACATACAGGGCATCAGAGGTGACGACTACCTGGATGCGTCCCTTCGAGCCTTGAAGCGCGTCCGCCGCATTCTGCACAAGCTCCTGTATCTGCTTCCTCCCGTACCCGCCCTCAGCGATTCCGCGTTCTTTGCCTGCATCCTCCTGAACTCGGTTCGCATCCTCCTTGTAGACCTTCACGCATCGGCTGCGGAAGTCATCGACCAACCCTCCCAATGCGGGATCGGGCGCGGTCCAACCGAAGCGTGCCATCCCTGTGCCTCCACTACGTGAGTCGAAGTTTGCGGATGCTGACCCGCGCTTGAGTGAACATCCGATTAGGACTGTGTTCTACCAGCTAGCTCCGACAATCCGTGTACCAGGTCCGGTAGTGCTAAGGATTCGCTGCCATATGTGATGACGCTCCAGAGGCAGGGTCTCTGCTATACGTGTTCCGTGCAGGCTGCCGTCCAACGCCAGGTTCGTTGTCGCCGCTGCAGGCACGAAGTTCGGTCCTCGAGCCTCGCCACGACGACATGACTGCGGAATCCAAACGGTCAGGCTCAAGCTCGAGACTTAGCGCCGAAGCCAAGACATGAGCAGCGAGCCTGGGTGGAATCGCATTCCCAATCTGTTGAGCTACAGCCCTGCCCGACCAGGGGTAGTCCGGCGGAAAGGTCTGCAGGCGCCCAGCCTCAGAAAAGGAGAACCGCTCAAGTTCGGCGTCGCTGTGACTCACCACCCTGTTGCGCGAGATCTTACCGGTGACAGTTGCAGATGGTTCGCTGGATTTCCGTCGACCACGGGCGCGCGGGTCGCCGCCTGAACCGTAATTGGAAATTACCGTGAACGGTTCCGGCCGGTCCAATGCGTCACCCATCGTGTTCCATGGCAATAGACCAGGGTTACCTTCGTCCCTCGACACCCCCTTGCGATATGGCCGGTGGGTCGGAGCAGGCAAACGCGGCTTAACAGTTCGGTTTGCGATCAAGATCGCACGGCGTCGAGTTTGTGGCACCCCGAACTCCTCGGTTTTAAGGATTCCGCACTCGACTTTGTACCCAACTCCCTCGAGCACGCCTCGGTACGCCTGCCAAACAGGCAAGACTGCGGGCACCTGCTCAAGCACAACGGCGTCATACGGAATGCCGAGTTGATGAGCCTCTAGTACCCAGCGCAGGGGCTGCAAGACCAACCCGGTTCGTTCATCGCCCAGACCTGCGACAGAGGAATCAACGTCATCCCCCCCCTCCGCCATCTGCTGGACGAGAGTCAACACCTCGTTCAGGGCCTGTCGACCAACACCCCTGCCCGCCATCGTGTACGTCTGACATGGGGGTCCGCCCGCTAGAATCGTCGCGTCCGGGAAATCGGCAGGACCGACACTGCGCACGTCATCCTGGTCGGTACCGAGTCCCGCCGCTCTACGCGTTGCGCAGGCATCTGCGTCCCACTCCACCCCGTGCACAGAGATTCCCAACCAGTGCGCAGCGACATCCAGTCCTCCTGGCCCAGCGAACAGATCCACCATGCGGTGATGCTTCCGCGACGCGGCCCGAGTGGAAACCATGGCGTGCAGCATATGCGCAGCACTGATGCTGGGGGGACGGACCGTACTTGCGAGCCACACCTGAGAGAACGGTACGTCGAAGAGCCAACACGGATGGTGGCACGAGACGCCATTTCAGTACACCGAGGAGTTTCGACACTGTCACGGCGTCCTGATTCACCGCTGCAGATACACCAATTGCGATGAAGGCGGGTAATCTCCGTCCGTCGATCGTCAAACACCCACACCGTCCACGAAGCGTGGGAGTCGGTCCGCACGTGGCCCCGATGGCATTCGTGTGCTCAAACAGCCACGGCAGAGGCGACGGCGCACGTCCTTGCATACAACGCTCGGGATCTACTGACGAAACCCCACCGACGTTTCGGCACCTGAACCGACATATGCTGGTATCACGCGCACGGACAGTTCGCGTTGACTGCCGCAATGCTGCAGGCAACACGGCGATCAATGCCGTGGTCGTCATCGACGACCGCCACCAGCATCACCGACGCGATTCGCGCGTGTTCGAGAAGCGATGGCAATCCGCTGATTGACGGCTTTCTACCCTGTCGAGCCGTAAAGTCTTGCGAACTCAACCAGCGATGACGGCGGCTGGCGGCAGGACCGTGACCGCGCGAGCATTATCCGTGCAGATCCGGAGCACCGAGATCCATCAGGACGTGTCGACTGTGTAGACGCGGTCGAGGGCTTGCTGTGATCGTTTAGGCGTGCTGCTGTCGCGGCGCGGCCGTGAGGTTCACGCCGCGCCACCTGGTGGCGTTGATCGCGCATACCCGCCGAACGTCCCCGCATTCCGGCCTGGAGTCTTGGCAACTCCAGCTTCTCGAGTTGAAGGCCAGGCCGCGACCGGTCCGCCGAGCTCGCCGACCTGACAGGCAACAGGGGACACCGGCCCGACTTACGCCGGACAACCGCTCCGTCCGATGTGGGACTTCCGTGACGCCATGACCCGGTCGTCCAGTCGAAAGGCGTCGCGATGTCCACAACCGACCATTTCTACTGTCTTTGCGACAGCGTGCCGAGAGCACCGGATGGATGCTGCTGCGGTCGCACAATGCTACCGCCGTCTTGGCCCTGCTCAACAGGCATTTCGACCACGGCACGCGCCGCTTACCCGCACCCGATCTGTTTGACCTGCTCAACGCCGACCTGCAGGAGCTGCGCGACGCGGGCCTCGACTTCCCCCAACCGACCAGGGCTACTGCGCAGACTGGGTGCGCAGCACCGTCGGGAGCCCGGCGATCGTGTCATCGTCAACCGCGACGAGATAGGCGAATAGTTGGAGATGTACCGCGGAGCCGGCGACACCGACCCCGCCGGGTACCCAAACGCATCAATGCGTCCTGGACAAGCTCGGCAAGCATTCGCTGCTGTCGAAATGTCCACCGACGATCGCATGGAGGTTTCACCGGTGCTGCGGCGACTGTTCGACGCCGACCAGGTCGCCGCCGTCGACACCGAGTCCGGCGCATCGTCGAAGAGGGGGCGTGATGGTCAGCGCAGCCGTTCATCCGGGCCAGTGCCTCGCCCGCGTACAGGTTCAACTGCGGCACCATGCGCGGTCACCACGACCTTCCGGTCGCCCGCAAGGATTCCTTGTCACCGGCAACCACGGGTCGGGCACGTCGACGCTCATCGACGCGATCTCCGCCGTGCTCATGCCCGGTGGCCCCGTGCAGTTCAACTGCTGCCGCTTAAGAAGCCGGGAGTTCGGGCCGTAACCTCGTCAGTTACATGCGCGGCGCGTGGCGTCGTGAAGCCGGAGTGGACACCGACGGCCTCGTCACCGCCTACCTGCGTTCCGGAGCCACCAGGCACGCTCATCGTAACGCGGAAACCCGCACCGTCGGGCAGGTTCGGACCCGACCAGCGCGGGCCGAGGAGGCCGTCGGCGTGGGGGGTGGCGACGTTCCGTCACCGCCGAGGACCTCGTCGTCCTGCGCGCCAACCAGCAGGACAACCCCGAACACGCCACTCTCACCGCCGAACTGGAACAGGCCAACGCCACCGACGCGGACGCGACCGCGGCGCACTCGGCCGCAGATTCCGCGTTCGCCGGGCACCGCAGGACGCTCACCGGACTGGACGAGAAGATCGTTGAGACCCGCGAAGTGTCCGCGGCGGAGGTGCCCGACGCGGTAGCGCAGCGGCTCGACGCCCGGTTCGCTCAGCTGGCGCGCCGGGTGACGTCCGCGAATATTGACACCAACCGCGCTATCGTGCCAATCCGCCCAGCTGCCCCGAGCGCGCTGAATCTCGAATCAGAGGAACCATGACCGACCACCTCCCCCTGCAACTCGACGACACCTTCGCCGTCGCCACCGCCAACCGCGACCAGCTACTCAGCCTGGCGGTGCGCGCGCTGACGGAGCTGTTCGGCGAGGCCCCGGAGGTCGACGAGGACGGCGACATCGCGGTTCCGGTGCACGGCTTCGGGCTGTTCGTGACGGTGGCGGCGGACGAGCCACGGTTGCATGTGTGGGCGTCGCTGCTGTCCGGGGTCACGGATCGCGCGCAGGCTGCGGTGAAGTTGATCGAGTTCGCGCACGAGTGGCCATGGCTGCGGTTCGTCGTCGACGGCGAGCACCTGGTGGAGTCGAGGTTCCTCGATGCGGATCCGTTCGCCCCGCAGCATCTGCTGAACGCGGTCGAGGAGTTTCACACCCTGACGCACGAGTTGGACGACGATTTCGCCGAGCGTTTCGGCGGCACGCTCGACTGCGACGCCGACGACGTCAGCTGCGCGGGCGAGTGTGGCGGCGGAGAGGGTGGCTGCGGCTGCGGCGACTGCAACTGCAGTAAGGCGGGCGATCTCGGCGCGACGATCCCCGTCGGCGCACCCCCCGACTGACGAGTCGAAGCCCTCCGCCGGGCACCTCCTGAACAGGCCCACAGCAGGTGGTCATCCGAGCCGAGCAGACGGGCAGACCTGAGGAGCCGAGAGAACCAGCGGCGTACTCGCATTCGAGCCAACCGTCGACGTCAGCCTATTACCCTACGAGTGAATGAGCACCCGCGAAGATCGCTGCGGACCGCCGAGGCCATGGGGCCGCAGCACCGCTCGATCACTGCGCGTCCTGCTACATGCCATCGTGTGCTTGTGCGTCGGCCTCGCAGGCTGTGGTCGCGACGACAGTTCCGACACGCCTCAGCCGACGACCACCGCAAGTGAAGCGGTCGAGGGTGAAACGTCGCTCGCGCCCACTTCCCCACCCTCGAGCGAGGAAACGACCGCTCCAGCGACTGATACGGAAACGACCGAGACTGTTGCCGAGGAGCCCTACATCGTCGATTGCCAGCCTGGAATGGGCCCCATCACCACCTACTGGTCGGATGGCAGCGTCACCGGATACTCGGACCACTGCCAATCGATCCACGACCAGGCACTGCAGGGGGAGGTCGAGGCGAACACACCGGTATGCGACGGCACCATCTGCCGGTATCCGTCCGGTGCGACGATCCCCGATCCCAATGCCGTTCCCGACGACCGCTGCACCAACCAGATCAACTATGCGGGTGACCCGCGGTCGAACGCCGAAATCAACTCGATCGGCGCGCAAACCGGACAATGTCCGGAACCGATCAGCTGACATCACCTCGTGGTGCGAGGGCGGCCCGACGACGCCTCGCCCCCGCGACCAGCAGACCTCACCCTTCCGCCGGACGCCTCCGTACATACAGGTCGGTGACCACGCTCAGAACAACTGGGCCGTCCGCCTTGCGCAGCTCGCTCGTCGTGGTCACCAGTCCCCTGCCGTGGTCGTCGAGGACGACGTCGTCGACGACGATCGAGCCGGTGAGCGTGTCGTCCGGCCGCACGGGGCGGAGGAATCGCACGTCCCGCAGGTCGCGCCCGCAGATGACGCTCACGTCGCGATACCAGCCGTCGACCGAAAGCCGTTGCAGCACAGCCATCGAGTGGATGCCACTGGCGATCAGGCCACCGAACCAGCCCTTCTCGGCCGCCTCCGGCTCGACGTGGAACTCCTGCGGATCCCAGGCGCCGGCGAAGTCGAGGAGTTCGGCTTTCGACACGGTGTGCGATCCGAGTTCGACGACGTCGCCGACGGCCAGGTCCTCCGCATACTTCACAGTGCTCACGACCGTCGATGCTGCCAGAGTGCGCGGACGCCGGCGGGTGCGGGGATCAGAGTGAGCGCGCGATGATGCTCTTCATCACCTCGTTGGCACCCGCGTAGATGCGCTGCACCCGCGCGTCCTCGTACATGCGCGCGATCATGTACTCGCGCATGTATCCGTAACCGCCGTGCAGCTGCACGCACCGGTCGACGACCTCGCACTGCTTGTCGGTGAGCCAGTACTTGACCATCGCCGCCTCGGCGGGGTCGAGTTCGCCGCGCAGGTGATCCTGGATGCAGTGGTCGAGGAACACCTCGCAGGTGCGGGCGATCGTCTGGCACTCGGCGAGTTCGAAGGCGGTGTTCTGGAACTCGAACAGGCTGTGCCCGAACGCTTCCCGATTCTTCGTGTAGGCGACGGTCTCCTCCACCGCACGACGCATCGCACCGGACGCCTGCGCCCCGATGATCAGCCGCTCCTGCACCAGCTGCGCCATCAGCTGCCCGAAGCCCTGGCCCTCGGCGGTGCCGAGCAGGTTCGACGCCGGCACCCGCACGTCGGTGAACGACAGCTCGGACGTGTCGGCGCCGTGCTGGCCCACCTTGTCCAGCACTCGACCGACGGCGAACCCCGGCTGGTCACGCAGGTCGACGATGATCATCGAGACGCCCTTGGCCCCGGCCTTCGGATCCGTCTTGACCGCCATCACGATCACGTCGGCCGACGAGCCGTTGGTGATGAACGTCTTCGACCCGTTGATCACGTACTCGTCGCCGTCCCGCACGGCGGTGGCCTTGATCGCCTTCAGGTCGGATCCGGCGCCGGGCTCGGTCATGCCGATCGCGCCGAGGATCTCGCCGGTCGCCATGCCGGGCAGCCACGCCTGCTTCTGTTCCTCGGTGCCGTACTCGAGGATGTAGTGCGGCACGATCCCGGAGTGCACCGAGATGCCGAGCGACAGGTCACCTGCGTAGCCCTGGGCCTCGAACACCGCCAGGTCGTGGGCGAAGGTGCCCCCACCGCCGCCGTACTCCTCGGGGATCGAGCAGCACAGCAGGCCGAGCTTGCCCGCCTCGAGCCACACCTGACGGTCGATCCGATGCTGCGCGTCCCACTTCTCGTTGTGCGCGACGACCTCGCGCTCGAAGAACCCTGCGGCGAGCGCGGACAGCGCCCGAACCTCGTCGTCGTGCCAGGTGGGGACGTACTTCTTCATCACTGGACCGCCTTCTCACATCGGTGCCCGCGCCGCGCCCGGGATCGACCGAACATGCTAGCCAGGCACCCGCCGACGCCCCGTTCTCGCCCCCATGTGGCCGACCCACCGCTTCGGCGATGAGTCCCCCGACCCACCGATGTCAACCCCTGTACAGGCAGATGCGCTCGAGTGCGGGAGGCAGCGATGGGAATCATCCAGATCGAACTGTTCACGACCCTCGACCTCGTCGGGCAGGCGCCGGGCGGCCGGGACGAGGACCCGGACGGGTTTGCCTTCGGCGGCTGGCAGGCTCCCCTGTTCGACGACGTCACCGGAGCACAGATCGGAGCCGCCTACGAAGGGACGGACGCACTGCTGCTCGGACGGAGGACATACGACCTCTTCGCCGCCTACTGGCCGCACCAGGAGGGCGGCGACGACAACGACATCGCCACCCTGTTCAACCGCATCCCGAAGTACGTGGCCTCGCGCGGCACACCCGCACTCCCGTGGGCCGGCTCCACGCGACTCGGTCCAGACCTGCCCGCCGAGCTCCGGAGTCTCCGCGAACGGCACCAGCACGTGACCGTCGTCGGCAGCCTGAACCTGCTGCAGACTCTCCTGCGGGACAAGCTCTTCGACCGCATGGACTTGTGGGTGTATCCGATCGTGCTCGGCAGCGGGAAAAAGCTTTTCGACGGCGGCGCGGTGCCGACGAACCTCAGGCTCGCCGAACCGCCCGCCGCGGGCCCGAAGGGTGCCGTGCATCTTCGATACGAGCTCGCCGACGGCACACCGGCGACGGGCGACATGGGCGCGTGACGGCGGAGGCGCACAGCCGCGCACCCCGGGGCGTGAGACACCCTTAACCCGATGCTCACTCGCCTTCACAGTGACGACACGTGGCGTCCGTACGGTGCCGAATGTCCGGATCGGGCGTGCCGCGGAGGTGCCGTCCGACGCTCGAACCGAAGGAGCGCCGCCCATGTCGTACGTCAGTCCACCCGAGTTCGCCGCAAAAATGGTCGACGCGGGTGAGTCGAAAGCGATGCTTTCGACTCGCGACACCCTGATCCGTTCCTACATGGCGGGCGCGATCCTCGCTCTCGCCGCCGCATTCGCCGTCACGGTCACGGTGCAGACGGGTAACTCGCTGTTGGGCGCGCTGCTGTTCCCGGTCGGCTTCTGCATCCTGTATCTACTGGGATTCGACCTACTGACCGGCGTGTTCACCCTCGTGCCGCTGGCATGGCTCGCGAAACGACCCGGCGTGACGTTCGGCGCGATGATGCGCAACTGGGGCCTGGTGTTCGTCGGCAACTTCGCCGGCGCCCTCACCACCGCGGTGATGATCGCGATCACCGTCACCTACGGCTTCTCCGTCGAACCGAACGCGGTCGGCGAGCAGCTCGCCCACATCGGCGAAAGTCGCACCGTCGGCTACGCCGAGTACGGCTTCGCCGGCATGCTGACCCTGTTCGTCCGCGCAGTCATGTGCAACTGGATGGTGTCCACTGGTGTCGTCGGCGCGATGATGTCGAAGTCGGTGTCCGGCAAGGTGATCGCGATGTGGATGCCCGTGATGGTGTTCTTCTACATGGGCTTCGAGCACAGCATCGTCAACATGTTCCTGTTCCCGTCCGGCCTGATGATGGGCGGCGACTTCAACCTCGGCGACTACCTGGTGTGGAACGAGATTCCCACGGTGCTCGGAAACGTGGTCGGTGGCCTCACGTTCGTCGGCATCATGATCTACGCGACGCACTACAAGACCGCGCCCAAGCGCACGCCGAAGCCTCCTACGCCGTCGCTCACCCTCGCCGAACCGGAGAAGGTGAACGCCTGACCCCCACTGTGAGAGCGACCGAGCAGCCGTGGTGGCTTTCAGTGCGCCTGAATGCCGATGTAGTGGAAGAACCCGCGTCCCGCGTCGGTCTCGCACTGGAAGCTGCCATGGAAGCCGGTCCAGCAGCGGGTGCCTGCGTGCGACACCTCGGAACCGCTCGTCGCACCGTCACCGACCGGATACCCGACGTCGCTGATGTCCGGGTTTCCGCCCTCGAGCGTGTACGCCCCTGGCGCGAATCCCGGGTGAGCCGGCGCCCAGTCGACGTCGGCAACAATCTGGTTCACCCGGAACGGGACCGCGACGTCAGTGCCGTTGATGTCGACGGTCATGTACTCACCACCGTCCACATCGCATCCGACGGCGCCGTTGTCGTCGATCGCGCGCTGGAAGTTTCCGGACGAGAAGTGAACCGGGCCCGCTGCGTCGTCTGCGTGGGCCGGTGACGCCAGGACGGCTGATGCAGCTGCGGCTCCGAAAACGATCCCGGCCGCCTTCGTCAGCATGGGCTTGGGCATGGCGCGTCCCTTCCGTCGGCGATAGTTACCTGCAGTAATGATTGTCGTCCGTGTGCGAGGCGCTGTTACCTAGTTCATGCGCGGTCCGGAAGCGCGGTTTTCGACAGACCGCCGTCTTTCGTGTGTTCTGGAGTCATGACATTCAGTAGTGGATTCGGAGCAACCGACCGGGCGCAGATCCTGCAACAGGCCGGCGAGCTGAGCGCATTGGGCGAACCCAAGGGCCTCCTGGTGAGCACGAACCAGGTCGCCGACTTCGTACTGTTCAACGTCCGATCGAAGACGGACCCGAACGACAGGGGACGCGCCTTCTCCTACGAGGACGCGAAGGCCTACATCGTGCAGCAGCCCGACACGGAATAGAGCGGCGTACGGTCGGAGGCATGGCCGACGATCAAGTTGCTCCCTGGGACGACATCTACAGTGGTACGGCGGAGGACTTCTCCGGCCCGGTGCCCTGGAACATCGGCGAACCCCAACCCGAGATCGCCGACCTGATCGCTCAGGGCACGTTCCGCAGCGACGTGCTCGACGCGGGCTGCGGGCATGCGGAGACGTCGCTGCACCTCGCGGCGCAGGGGTACACGGTGGTCGGCTTGGATCTGTCGCCCACCGCCATCGCCGCGGCGACACAGGCTGCGCACGACCGCGGCCTGACCACCGCCACCTTCGACGTCGCGGACATCAGCTCCTTCACCGGATTCGACGGACGCTTCTCGACCATCGTCGACAGCACCCTGTTCCACTCGCTCCCCATCGACCGCCGCCAGGACTACCTTGCGTCCATCGCGCGAGCCGCCGCCCCCGGCGCGTCGTACTACGCGCTCGTGTTCGAGAAGTGCGCCTTCCCCGAAGGCGAAGGACCCAACGCCGTCACCGAAGACGAACTACGGCAGGCCGTCTCGCAGCATTGGACCGTCGACGAGATCCGGCCCGCGTTCATCCACGCCCTTCAGGCGCCGCCCGAAGGCTCGGACATCGAACTGGACGACAAGGGACGGGCGCTGCTCCCCGCACTTCTCCTGTCGGCGCATCTCCCCGTGTGAGTGGATTCGCTCCAGGACCGTCGAGTTCGCGCACGCGTTCGCGCCCTCACCTCCCACTCCCATCAAGCAAGTCCGGCACGTGCAGCGATCTCTCGTTGGAGGACGTCCGACAATCCTGTCGACGGCAACAGGCAGGCGACCTGCGCTCGTTGCGCCTCAGTCGGCTCCTTGTACTGAGGAATTGCCGCGCGGACCGCTCGACCCGCACCGTGCAGCATCGCATCGGTGTCACCACAGGCACGCAAATCCGCGACGACCGAGTCCCATCCTCCCCTGGCCCGACACAACATCCACGCGCGGCGCCGAACCTCCGGCTCGGGTGACGCCCATATCGACTCCGCATCCGACACCGACCAGAGATACGGCTGTTCGCCGAGAACTACGCGAGCCCATCGCGACTCGCCGCGGGATCCGGCGGCAACCAGGCCGAGGAGCCAGGGAGGGTCGGATGGCTCGGCGCGACCGCTCAGGAGGCGCAGACCCGTCGACCGCAGCGGCGACGCGCGGTCCAGGGTCAGCGATCGGCAGGTGGCGGCGTCGGGCGGGTGACCGCACTCGGTGAGGCCGAGGTACGCGCGTGCCCGTGCCCTCGCCGGCTGCGCAGACTCGACGACAATCTCCCGGTACGTGGTCACCGGATCCTCGTCGAGTTCCGTCCAACGGCGACGCGCCCACAACCGCACGAGACTCGAGCGGTCGACGAGAACTCGTCGAAGGTCGCTGAAGGCGAACGCGTCTGCAGCGAGGTGGGCAAGGGCCGCTGCGCGGTCAGCGACGGAGTGGCCGCGGATGAGCAGGCGCGCGGCCACACGCGGATCGCCCTGCTGTAGGACGACCTTGCCGAGCGTCTGCTGGACGACGACATCACGCTCGACCGGGTAGTCGGCGACGGCCCGTTCGACATCGAGTACGCCGAGGTCGGCAGCACGGCGGTAGGCGTACCGGCGCAGGTGCACGTCGTCGTTCGTCATCAGGTGCGACCACACCGAGCTGACCCCATGCACTTTCTCGGCCTCGGCAACGTAGTCGTCGAAAACGTCTGACCGCCAACGCGGCTGCCAACGACGCATCGTGAACAGGATTGGTGCGATCACCTGCATCCGGCCGAGGTCGACGCGGGCCAGCACCGCCGCGGATGCCGCGTACGCGATGGGGTGCACGGGATCGTATGCGCGCAACGCCAGCGCCCGGGCTGCCTGCGGACCTTCCTGCCACGCGAGCACGTTCACAGCGCGCTCCCGGACATAGCCGTGCGCAAACGTGCTCGCAGCGATCGCCACGGCGGGATGTGCGGCGAGCACGGAGGCGCTCCAACAGCGTTCCATCTGCAGCCGTTGACCGTATGTGATCCAGCCGCGGCGTACTCGCCGATCGAATCGCACCAAGTCCTTGGCGCTCAGCGCATCCATCCACTCACTTGCGGTGGACAACTGGGCAACGTCGCCGTTGAGGCTCGCAGCCACCAACTGTTTCGCTCGCTCGTCGACGAACGCGGAACTCGAATCGCTGCAACGTCCTTCGCTACCCATTTCCCCCCCCTTCGGTCGCCGAGTCTCACGCCGAATTGGTCACCCCCGATGCTAAGAGTCCCTCACCCAGCGCTGAGGCCACTCGTCGAACTCTGCAACATCGATCCCGTCGACTGTCAAGGTGTACAGAGGCTCCGCTGGGAAATCGCCGAGCCGTATCGACAGTGAATGCCCGTCGACTTCACTGCGATACGGGTGCACAACATCGGCGGTCTTCCACCAAGCAATCGGACGGTTCAAGAGCGTTTCTGAAATTTCAGACCACCTCCCGACAATTGTACGTTTCTCAACAGACATCTCCGCCAACTCCGTTTCCAACCCGCCCGTTCGCAACCGCACCTTGCATCATCGCTCGATGGCCACTGAGGGACAGCGACGCGATTGCTGCTCACCAATTATCTGGAAATGGTGATCGATCCGGGTAAACCGCGATGTCAACTATCCTAACGTCGGTTTTCGCAACGCGCCGGATCCAACCGCCAACTACCTCATTCCGGCGAATTACGCGCCCTCTGCGAGTTGAGATGCGCGCTGATGCGTACCACGGATGCCCAGCGGGCCACGGCCTCAACCAACGGTACCGGGCCTACCGTGAGACGCACCGATCCATCGTCGTCCTTCTCAATCTCGATATCGGCCGTACCCGGCGCTGAACCGTTGCGTGAATCTTGTTCCGGACACACGTTAAAAGGTGGACCCACACCAGCTCGGAAGAGCCGCTTTCGCACCGCCTATGAAAACGACTGCCGTGACATCCTTCTCGTCCGAGGGGGCTTCCGCGTATGCAGGGCGGAAGAATCCGTCGATGACCGCGTGCAGGTATACGTAGCCGTCCCTGACGCCTTTGGTCTTGCGGCGCTCGATCGTGCCGGCGTGGTCGGAGTTCTTGCCGTGGACGCGCCAGCCGCCGCCAAACACTCCGACCACGGTCGGTCTTGCGATAGACGAACTACCGACCGAAGAGCGGGCGCGCCTCCAAGTAGGCCGATCCAGACGGAACTGCGAAGGCTAGCAGGGTATTGAATGAAACCTCTCCGCCGCCAAATTCCCGACCGAGCCCGATCCGAGTGGACCATTTCTTACCGACTTGGTCCACAATTCGATAATAGGTCTCGATCTCATCGCGATCATCGATCAGTAGGTTCTCAGCACCTTCTACGACAGTGAGGTACTTCGGCGATGGGCACTGGGATAGATCCAGAAGACATTCTTGAAACGCTGGCCAGTTTGCCCCAAAGTAGGACGGAAATGAGAAATTCTCCGCATAAGTGGCGAATAAGCCGTCCAGCGTTGTCATATCGTCGGCCCGCAGACGGATGGTGAGTATATCCGGTGCTTCCACACTATCAACATGCTGTTCAGCTTCTGGCTGCAGCGCAGCATGCAACCATGGCCTAACTCGGTTGACTAGCATCTGACGCTTCTCTATTCCATCCATCTAATAAACCTTTTGTAGTGGTCCGGCGTGTAATAGATCGACCCATCAGAGCCTGTCACAATTCGTTCAGACCCCGGCGTTGGATTATTCGGAGATGGTACCGATCCCCATTCGCGATAGGTTATTGGGTTTCCGCCACTGTCCAGCCGTGGCAATACTTCACTACCAGAGCGACCGTCATTTGCAAATGATTCAGGTACATCCGGTCCACGAACGCCGTACTCCCATATCACACCCGCTTCCCTGATCTGCGAGATTATGGTTTGGCTCTCGTCTGGAATCGAGTCGCCGAATTCAATCTTCTCACAGCCCTCCGGCACCAACCCCAACGGATCGGTCCAGGCAGTGGGGTTGTGCGGATAGCTGTTGGGGTTCGGCGACGGTGCGAGGCCCAAGGGGTCCGGAGTGACATAGCGTGCCGTGTCCGGGTTGTAGTAGCGGTGCAGGTTGTAGTGGAGGCCCGTTTCGTCATCGAAGTACTGGCCTGGGAATCGAATCGGGGTATCGGCCTCGCCCGACCACGCGGTCGCACCCCACAGGCTCGCCTTGGCGGAACCCGCGACTTGTGCGGTCACCGGATCGACCAACTCCGTCGGCGACCCCACCAGGTCCGTCACGATCGCGAAGAACTCGGCATCGACGGCGGACTGGTCGTCGACATCGATCGCCGCACGAGTCTGGGTCAGCGGCGTGTGCGTGCCGGGCTGGTACGCCCACCTGGTCACCGCCTCGGGCGTCCGCTGCTCCACCAGCGTCGACGCATCCCACGTGAACCGGGTCTGCTCGACCACCCCACCGTCCGGCCCCAGGCGGCTCTTCGAGAGTCGCCGGCCCAACGCGTCGTAGCCGTAGGCCCACCGAGCGCCGTCCGGGGTGACCACCTCGACGAGCTGATCGAAGGCGTCGTATCGGTAGTGCCAGACATCGGGTTTGCGTGACAGCCGGGTGGTGACCTTGCGGATCAGCCTGCCCGCGTCGTCGTAGTGGTAGCGAGTGCGGCCGTCACGGATCAGCAGCGTGCCCCGGTACTCGCGACGGCTGTCGTCCTCGGCGACCGTCGAGGCCGCACCGCCCTCGAGGACGTTGCTCAACCCGTCGTACGCATAGCGTTCGACCGCGGCACCGTCGTCCACGACCAAGGTGATCCGGCCCGCCGCATCGAGATCGAAACTCCGCCGCAGCACAGAATCCGTTGTGATCGACTGCCCCGTGAGGTACCCGTCGGCTCGATACTCGAAGGTGTCGGAGCGCAGCACCCGTGGCCCGGCGGTCGGCCCGTCGGCCATCCCCAGATTCAACGACGACACCGGGTGCGCCGTCACCTCCTGCCCCACCAGTCGGCCACGCACATCGCGCGAACGAGTGAGTGCGAGCTCGCCGGCACGCCAGCCACTCACGGCACCCAGCGAGTCGTACGACAAACCCACCGAATGCCCGTCCACCGTCAACGCACCCACACGACCGGCAGAATCCCACTGCCAGCCCGTGACCCCACCGGCGCCGGTGCGTCGGGCCGTGCGACGACCGAACGGATCGTGGTCGACCTGCAAGTCCGTCTCGCCGTCGACGATCTGCGTCGACAGTGCACCCGTAGGCGTGTACCCGAACTCGAGCGAATGGACGAGCTCGGCGCCGACGCCGCACACCGCGGACAGGGTTCGGCCCGACAGATCGTGTGTGTAGTGCCGGAACTCGCCGGTGTCGGCTCGCACGTCGACGAGACGTCCGAGGACGTCGTGGCGGTGGTGCCGCGTGATCCCGGTTGCCGGCGTGACCGTCGCGACTCTGCCTGCCTGATCGTGGGTGTACGTCGTGCGTGCCCCGTTGAAATCCGTTTCGGCGGCGAGCCGACCGTCCGCGTCGTACTCGTAGTGCCACGCGTGGCCCAAGGGATTCGTCACCGTGACCAGCCGGCGTTCGGTGTCCCATTCGTAGACCGTGACGGAACCGTCCGGATCGGTGCGCGAGGCGAGCAAGTCGAACGCCCCGTACCGGTACGCGGTGGCGGCGCCGAGAGGGTCGGTGTGGCGCAACAGATTGCCCTCACCGTCGTACTCCCACGCTTCGTGCGAGCCGTCCGGATGGACGCGTTCGAGGAGCTTGCCGTCCGGCGTCCACTGGTAGGTGGTGACTGCGCCCAGTGGGTCGGTGACAGCCACCGGGCGGCCGAAGCCGTCGCGCCTGATCTGCGTCCTCGCGCCAGTGGGGTCGACGACCTCGATCGGCAACCCTGCCCCGTCGTTTTCCACGATGACGCGCGCACCGGTCGGCTCGGTGACCGACGTGACAGCGCCCGTCGTCGTGTATGCGTAGCCGGTGCGCTGACCGCCGGCATCGATTGCCGCGGCGAGATTGCCTGTCTCGTCCCACTCCTGCCGAGTGACAGTGCCGTCGGGCTGGTGGACGGCCGACGGCTTGTGTGGTGCCGCGTAGTCGACCCGGATCTTCTGGCCGTCCGGCCGTGTGACCTGGGCGACGTCTCCGGCAGTTGTGTAGAGGTAGCGGGTGATCGCGCCGTCCGGCGCGGTGACCGTCAACGGGTCGCGACGTTCGTTGTAATCGGTGTGCGTCTGTGCACCCGTCGGAGTTCGGACGTCCCGTAGCCGCAGATCGGCGTCGAAACCGTATGCGGTGCGGGCGCCCACGGAGTTCGTTTCGACGGTCACCGAGCCGGTGCCGTCGCCGGTGGAGATGTACTCGTAGCGGGCGGACATGATTCCGCCGGTACCGTCCTGCCCCACGACACGCCCGTCGCCGTCGTAGGTGTTGATCATGCGGTTGCCGTTGGAATCGCGCCACGACAGCATCCGGCCGTCGCTGTCGTAGGTGTACCGGGTGGTACCACCGATACCATTGGTGACGGCGGTCAGCTGACCGCCGTCGTACTCGAAACGTCGCACTACAACGGGTGATTCACCGTCCGAGTCCACCACGGACACTGCAGCGATGCGGCCGCCACGTGCCTCGAGAAGAACGCGGTAGCCGCCGGAGTGCACGACCTCCGTGGGTGCGCCGTCCGGTCCGTAGTAGAAGCGGATGCGATTCCGATGGCGGTCGGTGAGTGCACTGATCGACAGGTTGCCGAGTGCGGCGTCGAGCCCGGCGAGGTCCGGCTTCGGCGCGAAATGCCATGTCAGCGACCGGTCCGGGTCGTGCACGCGGTAGCCGCCCGCGTCGGTGCGCGTGAGCGTCCAGCGCTGGAGGGAATCTCGGGGCACCGCAGCGACACCCACCGGCGCGTGCGGGTAGACCACCATGACACCGTCCTCGGCGAGGAAGGTGACGCCCGATTCCTCGACGACGACACGCATGTCGAGAATCGAGGACCAACTGGGCCCGAACCACCGGCCGAACCGATAGTTCGAGCGGTGCCGACGGCCGAACACCAACGGCAGCACGCCGGGCAGAGACAGGTCGATCTCGGGCAGCAGGAACTCGCCGGTCGCCGCGTCCACCGGGTCGCGCACGCACTCGACCTGCTTGTCGGTCTGGTCACTCGCCGGGCCCGCGTCGTCGGCGGTGCGGGCAGCGCCGGAATCGGCCTCGGCGTGTTGTTCCGGACTGGGATTGGGCCCCTCGGGTGGATGCGTGTTGTCGACATCCGCCCCGGGGTGCGGCGACGCGGGCTCGGCGCCGTCGTGGCCGGAGTCCGACTCGGACTGGTGCGGCGGGGTGTCGTTCGGTGTTTCCGGTTGCGTGGTCTGGTCGCCGTCGGAGCCGTGGTCGTTCGCCGACGAATCGGGGTCCGGTCGGGTGTCGTCCGGGCCGTCTGGCTTGGTGTCCGGCGCCGGCGACGGCCCGTTGTCGGCGGAACTCGGGTGCGTCGGCGCGGCGGCGTCCGCGGACGACGGCTCGGTGCGGGGAGCGTCGATGTCCGTTCGCGGAGTGTCGATGCGGGCCGGCGGGTCCGGCGTCGGGACGTGCCTGCCGACGTCGGCGATGTCGTCGACATGGCGTAGACCCCCACCGAAATCGCTCGCGATGTCTGCGACGCGCATCGAGGTCCGCGCGCCTGCCACACCGGCGCCGGCACCGCCCGTGGCGGCGGTCAGCAGGGCGTCGCCGGTCAGGCTGCCTGCGAACTCGAACGGATTCGCCTTCGCGTCCTCGACGAACGCGTGAACGACGGCGCCCGGATCGGCAGCTGCCACGACCAGGCCCGTGGTCAGATCGCTCATCCCGGCGAGGTATTCGGCGGGATGGCTCGCGTTGTACGGGTCCGTCGGATTGACCTGTCGCGCGAACTGCACGATCCCGGACAGGCCGGTGAGCAGGCCGGACTCGAAGTTGAGGCGCCCGTGCTCGATGACGTCGTCGAGGTCGGTGAGATTCGCGACCATGCGCTGGGTGAACGGCGGTTCCTCGGGGGCTTCGTTCGCCTGCGTGGTCAGCTGCCCGGCGATCTGGGCTGCCGCGTTGTTGCGTTCGGTACGTGCAGCCTGCAGTATGCCGACCGCATCCTCGTACACGGGAGTCCACGTGTCGACGAGCGTCGTGGCCGCTCGCTGCTCACCGCTGAGCGCGTTGTACGCGTTCTTCTGGTCACGCTCGTGCTGCTCGGCCTGCCTCCACCGCTCGAGGGCGTCGCCGGCCCGCGCCTGCGCAGCCTGCACAACCGAGGCCCACTCGGTGAGCGACTGTGCCGCGGCAGTCATCGCGTCTGCAGCGTCCTGCCACAGGCCCGGCTGCTTGTCGAACACGTCGTTGAAACTGTCAGCGGCCTCGCCGGACCAACCCGCGGCATCGACGGCACGGAGCGCCGAGCCGGTGGATTCGATGTTCGTGCCCATCTCCGTCAACGTGGTCAGTGCCTCGTTGATGGCCCCCACGTCGCCGCGGATCAACTCACGCGGATCCTCGGTCTGCCCGAGCTCGAGTTCGTCGACCGCGCCACCCGTCGCGCTCGCCACCCTGTCGCTGATGTCGGTGAGGACGTCGGCCACACCGTCCGCGCCGAGGTCGCGGGCGAACCCGGACAGCGAATCGAGCCCGGAATCGACAGCTTGGCCGCCCTTTTCGATGCCCGTCTCGACCGCGTCTTCGATGAAGTCGCCGGCCTTGTCCAGGCCGCCGATCACATCGTCCAACCCGAAACCCATTACCGTTCCCCCCAACCCATCAGCGTTTCCCCCTGCGGTGCAATGCTATTCACCGTTCATGACCGCGGCGGCCTGCTCCGCTGCACCGGTGTCGTAGCCAGGCCGGGTGTCGAGCCCGGGGACCCCTGTCGCGCCAGCCGCCATCGCGCCGGGGCCGCCGGCGACAGCCGACACATTTGCCAATGCCTGCGGACCGACCTCTGCGATGACCTCGGCGTTGGTGTCGACCGTCGCGAGTGCTTCGTTGAACGACTCGGCACTGTAATCGGGGTGAAGGGCGCTGTTGACGACGTTGTCGGACAGTGTCTCCCCCCACGAGCGGTCGGTGATCTCCTCACCACTCAGATGCGGATTGCCGACGACGTTGGTCCACAGCGTCTTCAGCGTGTCCTCGTTCTGCTGTTCCATCATGTGATAGCGGCCCGCGGCAAGATCGAGGACTTCGGCGATCTCGTTGGCCGCCTGCACGAGATTGCGGACGCCCCACGACCACCGTTCGGCATACTCTTCGAGGCTCTTCTGGACTTGTTCCGATCCGGCTTCCATCGGCGAAAGCGCCAGCATCGAGAACCCACGCCCGGCCGCGGCGGTTTCGCCGATACCGAGGCCGGAGAGCGACTCGATAATCCCGGTGATGCCCTGCGCCGCCTGTTGCAGGACCGCGGGATCGACGTTCAGCTCGGAAGCCATCGCCTACTCCACGACCGTCGGCGGGAAGGCCATCGGACGCTCCCCCACTGCATCGACCAACACTCCGGTCGGACGTTCGAAGCTCGCTGCGAGCTCGTCGAAGATCCGCCAGCCGTACAGGGTGTGGAAACGGACGTCCGTGCGGTCTCCCCGGGCAGCGGCAAACCTGGCCAACTCGGCCTCGGACGTGAAGGCCGGGATCCACCCGATGTCGCGCACGACGCCCATCCACACCCGATCGTCCGCCGCCAGTGGCACCCAGAGCGCCGCCGACCGAAAGGCCGACATCAATGTGGGTCCGTGACCGAAACCCTGATAGAACGCATCGATCTCGAGATTCAGATCGTCGCAGCTCACCCTCACGCGTCCCCCTCGTACACATCCCCCTCGCCGATCATCGGCCGACCGATGCTAGCAGGGCAGATCGGCATCGTGATGCATTCCGAACGGGCCTAGCACACTACCGTCGGCCCCATGAACCCCTCGCTCGATGTGTCCTCGCCGATCCTCGTCGTGGACGCCGCCAATGTGGTCGGGTCGCGACCGGACGGTTGGTGGCGCGATCGGCGTGGGGCGAACAAGCGGCTGCGGGACGCGCTGGCGGACGTCGGGAGTCGCGGCGTGGAGGACGCCCCGCCGCCGGTGAGCGTCGTACTCGTCGTGGAGGGCGCGGCGCGCGGTATCGCATCGAGCGCGACCGTCGACGTGATCGACGCGCCCGCGTCCGGTGACGACCGGATCGTCGAGTACGTCGCCTCGGCGGACCGTCCCTGCATCGTGGTGACGGCGGACCGCGAACTCCGGCGGCGAGTGACCGCCCTCGGTGCACGGGTGGTGGGGCCGCGCAGCGTGCAGTCACCGCGATAGCGGTCGACAGCCACGCCTGCGCCGCTACCGTGACGACATGACCACCTCCGATGTCGCTGTGATCGGTGCGGGCATCGTCGGGCTGTCGACGGCATATGTACTGCGGCGCCGCGGCCTTTCGGTGGCGCTGTACGAGCAGGGGCAGCCGGGGTTCGGGCAGTCCGCGGGGCAGTCGCGGCTGTTCCGGCACGCGCACGACGACCCGCGCCTGATCGAGCTGGCCGTCGAATCGCGACGGCGTTGGCGGGAGTGGGAGCGCGAGTTCGACACCGATCTCGTGTCCGACGACGGTGCGGTCGCACTCGGCCCCGCCGTCGAACGTCGCCTCGCAGGCCTGCGCCGGTTCCCCACCATCGGCGCCCGCGCGTTGGAGCGCCACGAGCTACGGCAGTGGCTGCCGATCCTCGGCGATGTCGACGTCCCGGCGATGCTCGACCCTGCCGGCGGCTCGATCCGCACGCGCGCCGCGGTGACAGCCCTCGCCGACCGGCTCTCCGATGCCGTCGTCGCCGAACCCGTGCTGGCGCTCGACGCCACCGACGACGGCGCGCGGGTGCGCAGCGCGACACGATCCGCGTCCTTCAGAAATGTCGTGGTCTACGCGGGACGGGGAACCTCGGCCTTGGCGAGGACGGTCGGGCTCGACATCCCCGTCTCGCTGTCGCTGCACACGCGCGTGTCGTTCCGGGTCCGCGACGCAGCTGCGCGGCTGGCGGGTCTGCAGGACGGCGGAGCGTTCGACGACGGGCTCGCGACCTACGCGACGGCCTATCCGGACCGGTCCGTGTACGCGGTGGGCGGCGGATCCGTCTCGTCCGACGACGGGCCGGACGGGAATGCGGTTGCCGCCCTGGTGGATCGAGCGTCCCACTATGTCGAGACCGCCTTGCCCGGACTCGATCCGGCGCCGGTCGACTACGTGCATTGTTGGGTGACACAGCTTCCGTGGGGCGACGACGTTGTCGCGATCTGGCAGTCGGGGCCCGTCTTCGCGCTCGCAGGCAACAACCTGTTCAAACACGCGCCCTCACTCGGCGACGTACTCGCCGACTGCGTCGACACCGGGGCGGTGCCCGCGTTGTTCCGGCCCGGCTCCCGGCTCGGACGGGCCGACGCCGGGGAATGACACGCACCGTCGAACGTTGGAGAGAGCATGAAGAAGATCGGGTTCCTCTCGTTCGGGCACTGGAGCGAGGCACCGGGTTCGGTGACGCGCACCGCGGCCGACTCGTTGGTGCAGGCCATCGACCTGTCGGTCGCGGCGGAAGAGGTGGGCGTCGACGGCGCGTACTTCCGAGTCCATCACTTCGCCCGCCAACAGGGTTCGCCGTTCCCTCTGCTCGCGGCGATCGGCGCCCGCACCAGCCGCATCGAGATCGGGACCGGTGTGATCGACATGCGCTACGAGAACCCGCTGTACTTCGCGGAGGACGCCGGCGCGGCCGACCTCATCTCCGGCGGACGGCTGCAGCTGGGCGTCAGCCGCGGATCGCCCGAGCAGGTGATCGACGGCTACCGGTACTTCGGCTACGTCCCCGCCGAGGGTGAGACCGACGCCGACATGGCGCGCAGGCACACGGCGGTGATGCTCGACGCGGTGTCCGGTCGGGCGTTCGCGCAGCCGAATCCGAACCCGATGTTTCCCAACCCGGGCGGACTGCTGCGCATCGAGCCCCACTCCCCCGGTCTGCGACAGCGCATCTGGTGGGGCGCGGGCACCCGCGCGACCGCCGAGTGGGCGGCGCAGCAGGGGATGAATCTGATGAGTTCGACGCTGCTGACCGAGCACAGCGGTGTGCCCTTCCACGTCGCCCAGGCGGAGCAGATTCATGCCTTCCGCGACGCGTGGGCCGACGCCGGCCACGACTGGGAACCGCGGGTATCGGTGAGCCGCAGCATCTTCCCCATCACGACCGACGTCGACCGCGCGTACTTCGGCCGCGAGACCGACAGTGCCGACCAGGTCGGCCACATCGACGGCGGGGTCGGCGTCTTCGGCCGCAGCTACGCGGGCGAGCCCGACGTTCTGGTCGACGAGCTCGCCCGCGACGAGGCGATCGCCGCCGCCGACACCGTCCTGCTCACCGTCCCGAACCAGCTCGGCGTCGACTACAACACGCATGTCCTGCAGAGCGTCGTCGACGACGTCGCGCCCGGGCTCGGCTGGCGATAGGCCGACCGCGGGAGACTGCGAAGCTCGACACGCACACCGCGCGCACGCCACGTCGGCGTGATTCGGTCCCGTCCGACGCGGTGGTTAGGCTGGTCGCATGGCATCGAAGCGTCCCGGCAATCGTGGGCAGAAGCGCGCGCACAAGGTGGCGAACCGGCAGCGGCGCCGGTCCGCGACATCGGATGCCACCGACCGGCAGATCGCGTCGCTGTTGGGGCGCTTCGACGAATGGCTCCGCGACCAGGGGCCCAGCGTGCCCACGGCACCCACCACTCGCGTGGTGCGGTCGATCCTGGGCGGACTCGACCAGGCGCTCGACGATTTCGACCCGACGGGGTGGACGCCCGACGCCGCGCACGTCGTACTCGACAGTGCCGAAGGGATCCTCGAACGCGACGACAGCGATTCGTCCGCCGCGGCGGCCGACCATCTCGTCGCGAGCGCGTCGGACTACCTGGACTTCCTGATCGACACCGATGCCTGGACGGGCAGCGACGAAGACCTCGAGCACTGCCTGGGCGACTTCGACGACTTCCTGGGCGGCGACGTCGAACTCCTCACGCCCGACGACATCGACCTGCCCACCGTCGCGCCTGCCGCGATCGCGAAGGCGATCGACGACCTGCCGTTGGCCGCCGCCCTCGACCGGCTGATCGCCTGGGCGCAGGGCTCGCCTGCGGTCAACGCGCGCGAGGTCGCGACCGCCCTCGGCGTCGACGTCCCGGCGTCACGCTTCCAGGGCCCCGGCGACGTGCCCGAGCTCGCCGACATGTGGACGGCGGCGCAGGACGCCCGACTCGTGCAGGCGACGCCCGACGGCGCCGTGACGCTTCCCGACGCGAGCGCATTCCGCGACCGGGACCCGGACGTGACGGCGCGGGCACTCGCCTCGTTCGTCGCGGCGCGACTCACGCCCGTCGACGGCGCGGATGCGGTGACCACCGTCGCCCGCCACTTCGCGGCACAGACCGTGCTCGCCGCGATGACTCCGGAACCTCCCGTCCGCAACGACGAGGAGGACTATTCGGACCTCGAGGACGACGACCGTGAGGTGGCCGAGGCGATCCGCGATGTGGTCGGCCGGTTCGTCGACGACGCCATCCTTGTCGGCGGGCAGACCCTCGCGGTGGTCCCCGAACTCCGCGCGGCGGTGCATGCAGGTGTGGTGACGTCGGGCTTGTTCACCGACGAGGAGCCCTGAGTTCACGGGCCGAAACCCGCTCCTTCCGAGGCTCTCGACGGATACCGAGAGCGAAAAGCGAAATACTCTCTCGCCATACTTGTTTCGGCTTCGCACGGTGCATGCCACCCTGTCGGCCGGACCCGCTATGCTTCGCGCACATCATCGATGCCTCACGCCGCGTGTCGGGCCGGCTGTGCGCGAAAACAGGAGGGGCCCATGCCGTTCGGTGTGCTTTCACGGCGAGATTCCGACAGTCCGGCCAGGCGTCCACTCGCGGTGTGGGCGACAGTCGCGGTCGTCACCGCCGTCGGCGCCGTCGCAGTCACCGTCACGTCGACGACACCCACCCGCTCCGTCGACGCGGCACTCACCGCCTCGGTCACCGAATGTCACGACATGGTGGGCATCTCGATCTCGGGTCGCGGCAACGGCCTGTCGAAGGTGACCGACCCGGCCGACTCGCGGTGGCTCCTCGACGCCAACGGCGATCCGCTGCCCGCGAGCACCGAGTTCGACGACGGCTGGCTCGATCGCATCGAGGCCGCGGGCACCGAGGCGATCGGACCAGACCAGTACGTGAGCGTCTCGATCGCCTACCCCGCGAACATGGGCACCTACGAGGACTCGGTCGAGGCGGGCGTCGCGAACGCGGAGCACGTGATGCGCGAGATCAGCGCCGCATGCCCGGGCACCCAGTTCGCGATCGTCGGGTACAGCCAGGGCGCGGACGTCGCCCGGCGCGTCGCGATGGACATCGGAAACCAACCGGCCGACACCGCCTACACCATCGTCGATCCGGCGGACGTGCTCGGCGTCGTCATCATCGCCGACTCCGGACGGTCCGCGGGCGACGGGCCGTTCCCCGGTGCGCAGGATCCGTTCGCGCACCCCGACGGTTACGACGTCGCATACCAGGCCGGCACCACACCGGTGCCGGGTAGGGGCGCCCTCGCGGGCACCGCAGGCGGATTCGGCGCGCTCGACGGCAAGGTCGCGTCGTTCTGCTCGGACGGCGACCTCACATGCGCCGCACCGGAGAACGCCGCGCTGGTCGACCTCGTCGTCAACATCGCGCTGCAGATGCACATCGACTCGATCGAGAACTCCGGGCCGACGGTCGACACCTTCGTCGAGTTCGGCGAGGTGTTCACGCGCGTCCTGTTCGACACCTTCGCCGACATCGGCACGCAACCCGCCTGGCTGGCGTCCGACGAAACCTTCCTGCAGGCGTTGGTACGTGTGTCGGCACCCACCTACACGACGCCAGCCGAACATACCGACGATGCACACGACGTCCTGACACGCGTCACGTCGCTGGTGTACCTGCCGCGCAAGATGTTTCTCGAGGTCGTGGGCTTCGTCCTCGACAATCCCGGCACCCTCGAGTTCCTCATGACCGACGCCTACGAGTCGACCTTCGCGGTGGGCACCGGCCACCACTTCGACTACTGGCGCGACGCCGACCCGGCGACGGGCCGCACCTCGTCGGTCGACTACGCCGCGGCATGGCTCGCGCACCTCGCCGTCCAGGCGAGCGAAGGCAAGTCGCCCGCCCCGACCGCGCCCGACGGGGCGGAACTCGACGCCGCGGTCGCGTCGTACGCCGAATCCCGTGCCGTGCTCGCTTCCCACGACGCGAGCGCCGCCGAGCCTCCCGCGACGGCCTCCCCCGACACCGTCGAGCCTCACCCGCTTCCCGCACCGGCCACCACCGAGGCGCGGCCGATCGACACGGAACCGTCGCTCGGAACGACGCCGACGACCGACCCCGACGACATCGCCGGCCCTACCGTCGCCGGAGCGACGTCGGAGAGTGCCACTGCCACCGTCACCAGCAGCGAGGCCGGCACCGCCTCCGCGGAGGCACCGACCGGCCGCTGAACCAGGCAGGCCTGGCAGGACGGCGCTTTCGCGCGGTCCGCTCATTCGTCCAATACGCGGGCACGACGCCGTGTGATCCTCGGTGCATGACCACCACCCAGCGAGTCGTTCCGATCCTCACCGTCTCCGACCTCGACTCGGCGCGACAGCACTACACACACGTCCTCGGGCTCGTCGAGGTGATGAACCACGGCTGGATCGTGACGCTCGCCGATGCCGACGGCCGCAACCAGGTGAGCCTGATGACGACGGACGCCACGGCGCCGCAGAATCCGACGGTGTCGGTCGAGGTGGACGACGTGGACACCGCCTACGCCGATGTGCGCGAGCGCGGCCTCGACATCGTGCACCCACTCCGCGACGAGGAGTGGGGTGTGCGGCGCTTCTTCTTCCGTGACGACGCGGGCAATGTGGTGAACGTGTTGTCACACAAGCCCTGACGCCACGCCGATCACAGCGGCGCGGTGATCGGCGCTTCCGGTGCGTGCGTGATCCCGGTGGACCCGGTCTCGAGGTACTCGACGATCGCCTCGTCGACGACGGTGTTGCCGCCCTGCATCGCCGCGCCGTGGTCGCCGCCCTCGACGGTGACCAGGTGCGCGCCCATCTGTCCGCCGAGCGCGACACCGCCGTCGTAGGGCGTCTGGGGGTCGCGCAGGCCCTGCAGCAGCAGCGGCGCGGTGGCGAGTGCCTGTCCGTCGAGCGGCGGCAGCGCGGTGACCGGTGGTGCGCCCGCGCACGCCGGCCCCGCGCTGAAGCTGTAGCCGACGGCGTCGAACAGGTCGCCGGTGACGAACGTCGAGAACAACCATCCGGGAATCCGGTCGGGACGCGCCTGCGCCGTGTTCTCGTTGCACACGACGATCGACTGCATGAACTGCGCCTGCACCGCGCGCTGGAATTCGGGCGAATTCGGGTCGGGGGCGCCTGCGCCCTCCGGCGCGGCCTCCGCACCGTCGCGGATCATGCGCGCGAGCATCGGCCATGCATTACGGGCGGGAAGCGCCTGGCGGGTGAGGACGTAGATGCTCGACGCGGCTTGGGTGTGCGTCGGGTCGGCGAGGGTACGGAGGAACGCTTCGAACTGCACGCGCGCGGGCCCGGTGAGATCGACGCCCGCGCGGTAGGCGTCGGCGACCTGTTCGAGACCCGGTGGCACGTCGCCGATCTGTGCAGGCGGCGGGGCGAGCGTCGGATTGCCACCTGCTTCCTCGACGATGCGATCGGACCAACGCTGATACACCTTCAACGGTGTGTCGCCCAGGCCGTAGGTGTCGTCGTGGGCGGCGAGCCAGTCCATCAGGTCGTAGAAGCGGCCCTTGTAGCCGTCGTTCTGTTCCCACAGCACGTGATTCCACAGCCACGCCTGGTCGACCGCCGAGTCGAGGACGATTCTGCCCGCATGCGCCGGGAACAGCGTCGCGTAGGTCGAGGCGAGGACGGTGCCGTAGGACAGACCGTAGATGTCGACGACGTCCTCGCCCATCGCCTTTCGGACCTCGTCCCAGTCGCGCGCGGTGTTCTCGGTGGTGATGTGCGCGGTCGACCCGGGGGCGTCGCCTTCGCATGCGGCACGCGCTGTGCCGCCCAGGAAACCGAGGTTCATGCCCGCGAGCACGTCCGGGCTCGTGTCGCACTCGACAGCGCCCGCGTGCGCGAGACCACGCGGCTGCACCCCGACGATGTCCCACTGGGCACCAACCGAATCCGGAAGCTGGTCGGCGATCATCGAGTTGGACCCGATCGCGTCGCCGCCGGGCCCACCCGGGTTGGTGAACAGGACGCCGCGCCGCGCGCCCGGATCCTCGGCGCGGTGCCGTGTCACGAGGATGTCGATCGTGCCTGCGGCGGGGTTCGCGTAGTCGCGCGGAACGGGAACCGACGCGCAATCGTCGGTCGCGGGATCGAGCTCGTACTCGGCCGGGCACGTCGACCACGTCAGCTCGGCGGTGCTCGGCTGCGCCGAGACCGGGGCGACGAATCCCGCGGACACCGCGAGCGCTCCGAGCGCCACCACCGCCGTTCGTGCACCCGCATGTCCGACCGTTCCCCGTGTGCTCGGCACCGTTCGATCTCCTCGTCGTCGTGGCTTCCGCGCGATTGTGTCAGATGGGACGTCTCGCGCCGCATACGGCGGAAGCCCCCGGGATCGGGTACGGCGGCCGACCACGCCGGTCACGGCGACGAAGCTGCGACGAGCCCACCGGAGACCACCGGCGGTAGGTTAGGCTCCCTTTACTGCATAAAGGAGTCTTCAGTGTTCATTTCACCCCGCAGAATCGCCGTCGCCGCCACCGCGGCCGCCACCGTCGTCGCGCTGGTGTCCTGCTCGTCCGAGGCCGACGAGCAGGACACGGCCGCCCCGGCGGGCGAAGGCTTTCCCGTCACGATCGCGAACGTCTTCGGCGACACGACGATCGAATCGCAGCCCGAACGGATCACGACCCTCGGCTGGAACGCGCAGGACATCGTGTACGCGCTGGGCGAGACGCCCGTCGGCATGCCGCGCTACGTCTACGGCAACGAGCCGAACGGCGTCATGCCGTGGCTGCAGGACCACTACAACCCGGACGAGACGACGCTCTACGATCTGTCCCCCACGCCGATCGAGTCCGTCGCGGCACTCGCCCCCGACGTCGTGCTCGCACCCTACGAAGGTTTCGACCAGGCGACCTACGACAAGCTCTCGGCCCTCGCGCCCACGGTCGCCTACCCGGACCAGGCGTGGCAGACCACCTGGCAGGACCAGACCACGATCGTCGGCAAGGCACTCGGCAAGGAACAGGAAGCCGCCGACCTCGTCTCGGGCCTGAACGACACGCTCGCCGAGACGGCCGCGGAGCACCCGGAATTCGCCGGCAAGACGATCTCGGTGATCGACGTGTCGCAGCCCGACGCGGTCAGCGTCTACATGCCCACCGATCCGCGAGTGCAGGTGCTCACCGAACTCGGCTTCACGGTGTCGCCGGGCGTGCAGCAGCTCGCCGACGCCAACTCCGACGGCACGTTCTACCGCGAGATCTCCAATGAGAACATCAGCGACATCGACGCCGACGTCGTCGTCGCGTTCTCGACTGCGGGCACCGACCCGAACGCGAACCCCGTGCTCGCGGGCCTCGGCGCGACCCAGCGCGGCGGAACACTGGCCATCGAGGACACCAAGATCGTTGCGGGACTGAGCCAGACATCGGTGCTCGCGACGCCGTGGGTGCTCGACAAGATCGTTCCGCTGCTGTCCGGCGTCGCGAATCGCTGACCCGCGGCAGCGCCTCGAGCACACGAGCGCGCGAGCGCGAAGGAAACCGACCCCGATGTGGGCACCGAGGGCGTAGCGTCCCCGTCAGGCGCCGGCATCGGGGTCGGCCCGTGTGCGGGGAGGTGACATGGTCGAAAGTCCCGGTCGCGCGGAGCGGGCCGATGTCGGACATGCCGTGCTGTACGCCGCGGCGGCCGCGCTCGGCGGGTTCATGTTCGGCTACGACACGGCCGTCATCAACGGTGCCGTCGGGGCAATCCGCGACCGCTTCGAGATCGGCGCGGGAGGAACCGGTCTCGCGGTCTCGTTGACGCTGATCGGCGCCGCGGTGGGCGCCTGGACCGCAGGCCGCATCGCCGACCGCATCGGCCGCATCTGGGTCATGCGCATCGCCGCAGTCCTCTTCGCGATCGGCTCACTCGGCTCGGCCTTCCCGTTCGACATCGTCGACCTCACCCTGTGGCGGTTCGTCGGCGGCACCGCCGTCGGCCTCGCGTCCGTCATCTCACCCGCCTACATCGCCGAGATCTCCCCCGCCCGCATCCGCGGCAGGCTCGGTTCGATGTACCAACTCGCCATCGTGCTCGGTATCGCGGTGTCCCAGCTCGTCAACTACGGCATCGCGCAGGCGGCAGGCAGCGCGAGCGACAACCTCGCCGGCATCCAGGCGTGGCAGTGGATGCTCGCCCTCGCCGCGATCCCGTCGGTGCTGTATCTGCTGCTGACGTCGACGATTCCGGAGTCGCCACGATTCCTCGTCGCACAGGGCAAGACCGCGAAGGCGCGGCGCATCGTGGCCGATCTCGAAGGCGGCAGCGCCGAGCGCGTCGACGAGCGCATCGACGAGATCCGCAGCTCACTCGGCACCGAACGCGCGCAGATCAGCGTGCGTCAGCTGTTCGCCAAGGTGACGGCCGTGCGCGCGCTCGTGTTCATCGGTATCGGTCTCGCGATGCTGCAGCAGTTCGTCGGCATCAACGTGATCTTCTACTACTCGTCGACGTTGTGGGAGGCCGTCGGCTTCGGCGAGGACCGGTCGCTGCTCATCAGCGTCGTGTCCGCGGTCGTCAACATCGTCGGCACGTTCGTCGCGATCGCCGTGATCGACCAGATCGGACGTAAACCCCTGCTGCTCGTCGGCTCGGTGGGTATGACGATCTCGCTCGCGGTCGCGGCAGTGTGCTTCCACTCGGCGACCGTCACACGAGATGCGGACGGCGAGACCGTCGCGACCCTGTCGGGCACGAACGGCACGATCGCCCTGATCGCGGCCAACGCGTTCGTGTTCTTCTTCGCGGCGTCGTGGGGCCCGGTGGTGTGGGTGCTGATCAGCGAGATCTTCCCCAACCGGGTGCGCGCCGCCGCGGTGGGCGTCGCGACCGCTGCCAACTGGATCGCGAACTTCGCGGTGTCCGCGACGTTCCCGGCACTGTCCGAATGGAACCTGTCGACCACCTACGGTATCTACGCGGTGATGGCCGCGGTGTCGATCGTGTTCGTGTTGACCGTCGTGCCCGAGCCGAAGGGCAAGACGCTCGAGCAGGCCGGCTGAGCCGGACGACGCCGGGTCAGACGCCGTCCGGATCGGTGCCACGTGTGCAGAGATCCTGCACCCAGCCCGAAATCCGCTGGGCGACATCGTCGGCGGTGAGGCCGAGTTCGCGGTGGATCTGGTCGCGCGACGCGTGATCGAGGAACTGCTGCGGCACACCGAGCTCGCGCGACGGCGTCGACACGCCCGCCGCCCGCACCGCGGCGGACACCGCGGCACCCGCGCCACCGTGCAGACCGCTGTCCTCGAGCGTGACGACGAGCGACGCGTCCGCAGCGCGCTCGACGACCCCGTGCGGAACCGGGAGCACCCATCGCGGATCGACGACGGTGACGGCGAGGTTCTGCGCCGCGAGCTTCTCGGCGGCCGCGACGGCGACACCCGCGAACGGGCCGACCGCGACGACCAGAACCGACGTGCGTGCGTCGGCGTCCGGTGCATACAGGACGTCGACGCCGTCGACGCGTTCGACTGCCTCGACGTCGTCGCCGACGCTGCCCTTCGGGAAACGGAGTGCGGTGGGACCGTCGGACACCGCGAGTGCCTCGTCGAGCTCTTCGCGCAAGGTGGCCGCATCGCGCGGCGCCGCGACGCGCATGCCCGGCACGATGCCGAGCAACGAGAGATCCCACATGCCGTTGTGGCTCGCACCGTCGCTGCCGGTGACCCCGGCGCGGTCCAGCACGAGCGTGACGGGCAGTTTCAGCAGTGCGACGTCCATCAGCAGCTGGTCGAACGCACGGTTGAGGAACGTCGAGTACACCGCGACCACGGGGTGCATGCCGCCGAGGGCAAGGCCCGCGGCGGACGTGACGGCGTGCTGCTCGGCGATACCGACGTCGAACATGCGGTCGGGGAACACCGCGCCGAACTGTGCGAGACCCGTGGGCCCCGCCATCGCGGCGGTGATCGCGACGATGTCCTCGCGGGTGCGCGCCTGCTCGACGAGCTCTGCCGAGAACACCGACGTCCAGTCGGGTGCCGACTGCGACGTCGCCTTGCCGGTGAGCGGGTCGATGACGCCCGTCGAATGCATCTGGTCGGCGACATGGTTCTCGGCGGGCGCATAACCCATGCCCTTGCGGGTGACGGCGTGCACGATGACCGGGCCGCCGAACGCCTTCGCGTGCCGCAGCGCCGACTCGAGCGCACCGAGATCGTGCCCGTCGACCGGACCGAGGTACTTGATGCCGAGGTCGGTGAACAGCACCTGCGGGCTCACCGCGTCCTTGAGCCCGGTCTTCATACCGTGCAGTACCGAGTACGCGGTGCGCCCGATCCACGGCATCCGCGTGACGGCGCGCCTGCCGCGGTCGAGGAGGCGTTCGTAACCGGGCTTGAGCCGCAGCGCCGCGAGATGGTCCGCGAGCCCGCCGATCGTGGGCGCGTACGAGCGGCCGTTGTCGTTGACGACGATGACGACCGGGCGGTCGCTGCCCGCCGCGATGTTGTTGAGCGCCTCCCAGCACATCCCGCCGGTGAGTGCGCCGTCGCCCACGACGGCGACGACATGCCGCTGCTCGTCGCGCAGCTGGAAGGCCTTCGCGAGGCCGTCGGCATAGGACAGCGCGGCCGACGCGTGCGACGACTCGACCCAGTCGTGTTCGGATTCGGAGCGTGACGGATATCCCGACAGGCCGCCCTGCTTGCGGAGCGTGTCGAACTCGTCCTGCCTGCCGGTGAGGATCTTGTGCACGTACGCCTGATGACCCGTGTCGAACACGATCGGGTCGCTGGGCGACTCGAAGACACGGTGCAGCGCCATGGTGAGCTCGACGACACCGAGGTTGGGGCCGAGATGCCCGCCCGTGGCCGAGACCTTCTGGACCAGGAACTCACGAATCTCGCCCGCGAGCTCCAAGCACTCGTCGCGGGTCAACCGACGCAGGTCGTCGGGCGTCTGGACACGGCTGAGGACACCCAACGATATCGCTCCCTCCATCGCGCAAGGCTCACGCGCTTGCTCACTTCTTCGGCACCGGGGCGGACCCGGAGCGGACGCCCGCCACATCGGCGGGTCGGCAATGTGTCCAGTCTACGATCCGTTCCGCTGCGGCCACACAGCACGCGCTCACGCGTTCGACCGACACGTGCTGCCGGTGACGGTGCTCACGCGCCGCGTCGTCGTTCCCGCACCCGCGCGCGTGACCGACCGCCTAGTGTCGCACCATGGCCACCGTCGTCGACGAGCTGATCCGCCGCGTGTACGAACAGGTGCTGCCACTGCGCGCGGGCGCACCGGCCGACTACATCCCCGAGCTCGCGAAGGTCGATCCGGACGGATTCGGCATCTGTCTCGCCACCGCCGACGGGCACGTCTACGAGGTGGGCGACACCCGGGTGCCCTTCACGATCCAGTCGATCTCGAAGCCGTTCACGTACGCGCTCGCACTCACCGACCGCGGCGAGCATGCTGTCGCGGACAAGATCGACGTCGAACCGTCGGGCGAGCCGTTCAACGAGATCAGCCTCGACCCCGGCACCGAGCGGCCGCGCAACCCGATGATCAACGCGGGCGCGATCACCGCGACCTCGCTCGTCGCGGGCGACGGCCGCGACGCACGCTTCGAACGCATCCGCGCCGCCTATTCCGCGTACGCGGGCCGTGAACTACACGTCGACGACGCCGTCTACCGCTCGGAGTCCGAGAGCGGCTACCGCAACCGCGCGATCGGCTACATGCTCCGCTCGTTCGGCATCGTGACCGGCGACCCCGAGGACGCCGTCGACCTCTACTTCCGGCAGTGCTCACTGAGCGTCACGTGTCACGACCTCGCCGTGATGACCGCGACTCTCGCGAACAACGGTGTCAATGCGCTCACCCGCGAACGCGTGCTGCCGACCGAACTCGTCGAACGGGTACTGAGCGTCATGGCGACCTGCGGCATGTACGACGCGGCGGGCGCCTGGGTGGCCGAGGTCGGACTGCCCGCGAAGAGCGGCGTCGGCGGTGGCGTCGTCGCCGTCCTGCCGGGCCAGCTCGGCATCGCGGTGTACTCGCCGCGCCTCGACGCGCACGGCAACAGCGTGCGCGGCGTCGAGGTGTGCCGGGCGCTCTCGCGTGAGCTCGAACTGCACTTCCTGCACGTCACGCGCGCCGCGCGGTCGGCGATCCGTGCACGCTATCCGATCGCGCAGTCGCCTTCGCGGATGCGGCGGACCCGCGCCGAGCGCGACCTGCTCGACCAGCTCTCGGATCACGGCGTCATCTACGAATTACACGGCGACCTGCAGTTCACGGGCGCGGAGGCGACCGTGCGGGAGATCGCCCGCGGCGAGGCCCGCCTCGAAGCCGTGGTGATCGACGTACGCGAGATCGACGAGGTGAGCGACGTCGCCGCGACGATGCTGTCGTCGGTGCGCGGCGAACTCGTGGCGCTCGACTGCGGCGTCGCCCTCGTCGATCCCCGCGGCAGGCTCGGCCACACACAGTCGTCGCTGGAAGGCCCCGGCGGACGTGTCTTCCACGATCTCGACGCCGCGATCGAATGGTGCGAGGACCTGCTGCTCGCGCGGCACTGGTCGGGCACCCGCCCGCCGGGTTCGATCCGGCTCGACCAGCATCCGCTGCTGCAGCGGCTCACCCCCGAGCAGCGCGACGTGGCGCTGACGCTCGTCGAGCACGTCGAGTTCGAGCGCGACGACGTCCTCGTGCACCGCGGTGAGCCGACGGCGGGATTGTTCCTGTTGCTCGAGGGGCGCGTCAGTTCGCTCGTCACCGACAATGCGGACGGACGCGTCCGCCGCGTGAGCACGCTGTCCGCCGGCATGACCTTCGGCGAGATCCCACTACTCCTCGACACCGTCGCACTCAGCAGCTTCGTCGCCACGACCGCCGGACGCGCGGCACGACTGCCCGCATCCGTCTACGCCGACCTGTCGGCGCGCGACCCGTCGCTCGAACTCGGCCTCGTGAAAGGCATCGCCGCGGGTGCGTACGAACAGCTCGACACGATGCTCCGCTCCCTCGCCCACGTTCCCGGCGGGCGGTAGTTCCGGACCCCGATGAGTTACGGGTCGGCCGCGAGTCGAAACGAGTGGGCGCGAGTGGACGAATAATCCGTTGCCCGGAACCGGACCAATACGACACGCTGAATACACGCTCCCGCGACACCGGACACCACCGAAGGGACCCTCATGTACTCCGACGCCCGCGCGTCCACGCGCACCGGCGCCCCCGCGCACACCGACCTCGCGATCGAGGCCGAGGGCCTCGTCAAACGCTTCGGCGACAACACGGCCGTCGACCACCTGGATCTGCGAGTACCGATGGGCGGCGTCTACAGCGTGCTCGGGCCCAACGGCGCGGGCAAGACCACCGCGATCCGGATGCTCGCCACCCTGCTGCCGATCGACGGCGGGCGCGCCACGGTCCTCGGCCACGACGTCGCGGCCGAACCCGATGCGGTGCGCGAATCGGTCGCCCTCACCGGGCAGTTCGCGTCGCTCGACGAAGACCTCACCGGCGCCGAGAACCTGCTCCTGCTCGGCCGCCTGTACGGGTACTCGCGGCGTTCCGCACGGGCGCGCGCCGACCAGCTGTTCGCTGCGTTCGGCCTGGAGGATGCGGCGGGCCGGCAGGTCAAGAACTATTCGGGCGGCATGCGGCGGCGGCTCGACATCGCCGCGAGCATCATCGTCACGCCGCGGCTGATCTTCCTCGACGAGCCCACCACGGGCCTCGACCCTCGCAGCCGCAACCAGGTGTGGGACATCGTGCGTGCTCTCGTCGCGGGCGGCACCACGGTGCTGCTCACGACGCAATATCTCGACGAGGCCGATCAGCTCGCGGGCCGCATCGCCGTCATCGACCACGGCAAGGTGATCGCCGAGGGCACGCCCGGCGAGCTCAAGGCGTCGGTGGGATCGGGCACACTGCACGTGCGGATGCTCGACACCGCGCACCGCCCGCAGGCCGCGCAGCTGTTGCGCGAGCTGCTCGCGGTGCCCGTCGTGGAGGAATCCGATCCCTTCGCACTCACCGCGCGCATCGACGACCCCGCCCGCGTCGGTGCCGCCCTGCCCGCCCTGCACGACGCGGGCCTGCCCATCGCGACGTACGCACTCGGGCAGCCGACGCTCGACGAGGTGTTCCTCGCGCTCACCGGCAAGCCCACCGAACCCGACACCCCCGACGCTCGCCCCACCGACCAGCACGAGGAGACCGCGCGATGACCACCACCTCCGCGCCCCCGTCCACCACCGTCGCCGACGTCCTGCAGATGCCCGAACCGCGGCCGCCGCGGCCGTCCGCGCTGTCGACGTCGATGTCCTTCGGCTGGCGTGCGCTGCTCAAGATCAAGCACGTCCCCGAGCAGCTGTTCGACGTGACGATGTTCCCCATCATGTTCACGCTGATGTTCACGTACCTGTTCGGCGGTGCCCTCGCGGGGTCGACCTCCGCGTACGTGCAGTTCCTGCTGCCGGGCATCCTGGTGCAGACGGTCGTGATGATCACGATGTACACCGGCCTGACGCTCAACAAAGACATCGAGAAGGGCGTCTTCGACCGCTTCCGGTCACTGCCGATCTGGCGGCCGTCGCCGCTCGTCGGCGCGCTCTTCGGCGACATCGTGCGCTACACCATCGCGTCGATCATCGTGCTGATCCTCGGCCTCGTGATCGGCTTCCGGCCCGCGGGCGGAGTCGTCGGCATGGTCGCGTCGGTCGTGCTGCTGCTCGTCTTCGCGTTCAGCCTGTCCTGGATCTGGACGATGTTCGCGATGCTCATGCGCACCGAGCAGGCCGTCATGGGCGCGTCGATGTTCATCCTGTTTCCGCTCACCTTCGCGAGCAACATCTTCGTCGACCCCGCCACGATGCCGTCGTGGCTGCGGGCCTTCGTCGACGTCAACCCGATCAGCGCGCTCGTCACGACGCTCCGCGCGTTCGCCGACGGTCAGTTCGCGGGCGGTCAGCTGATGCTCGTCCTGGCGTGGTGCGCCGGCTTCGTCGTCGTGTTCGGGCCGCTCACCATGATGCTCTACAACCGCAAGAGCTGACCGGCCTCACACGCGGTCGAGCACTGCGATGCACTCGATGTGGTGCGTCGACGGGAAGGCATCGAACGCGCGCAGTCCGGTGATCTCGTAACCGTGGTCCCGATAGAGGCCCAGGTCGCGGGCGAACGACGCGGGGTCGCAGCCGACGTGCACGATGCGCTGCGGCCCCGCGGCGTGCACCGCGGCAACGACGTCGCGTCCCGCGCCTGCGCGCGGCGGGTCGAGCACCACGACGCGCGGTGGCGTCTCGAGCCGGGTCACCATGCGCTCGACCCGGCCGGGGCGAAAACGCACCTGACGCAGATCCTGCAGCGCCGACTCGCCCTCGACCGCCGCACGACGCGAGAACTCCACCGACTCGACGAGCCCCGACTCCCCCACGCCGCCTGCGAGTTCCGCCGCGAACACGCCGACGCCGCCGTACAGATCCCACGCGATGTCCCCTGCGCCCAGCCCGTCCCACTCGGACCCGGCCCACTGCCGCACCACCTCGGAGTACACCGTCGCCGCGCTGTGGTGCGGCTGCCAGAAACCGGTTGCCGACACGTGCCACGCACGCTCGCCGACGCGTTGCACCGCGGCACCCGTGCCGTCGACGACGCGTTCGCCGCGCGGCACGCTCTCGGCCGCGCGGCGCGCGGTGGCACCACGCCTACCGCGGTCGCGGCGCGCGGTGCGCGAAACCGGCGCGGGTGCGATCTCGACGACATGACGGGTGCCGTCGTCGTCGAGGACGACCTGGAGTTCCGCATGCGGAGTCCATCGCTGCTCGGCGAGACCGTCGTACGCGCGCTGTCCGATCTGCGGGCACACGAGGTCGGTGACGATGTCGGTGCCGCGGTAGCGGTGATATCCGGCTCTACCGTCGGCGTCGACCGCGAGCCGCACGCGGGTGCGCCATCGCGTGCCGTCGGCGCTGCCCGGCAACTCCTCGACCATCACGTCGCGCTCGATCTTCGCGATACGACGCAACTGGTCGGCCACCACGTGGGCCTTCATGTCGCGCTGGGTGTCCCGCGACGCGTGCGCGTAGTCGCAGCAGCCGGCGCCGCCCGGTCCCGAGATCGGACACACCGGCTCGACGCGTCCCGGCGCCGCGGTCTCGATGTCGACGGCCTCGGCGCGGCAGAACGATCCGCCTCGGTCCTCGGTGACGCGCGCCCGCACACGCTCGCCGGGCAACCCGTGCCGCACGAACACGACCCGGCCCTCGTGCCTGCCCACCGTGAACCCGCCGTGCGCCGGATTGCCCAGCGTGACGTCGAATTCGCGTCCGGTCCAGTTCTCGCTCATCTTCTCCCTACCGGCCGCTCGTGTTCTCCGTACGGCACCGCTACTCGAAACCGCGCCTGCTCGCGCCCGGCGAGTGGTGCGGATCGAGCACCTTCGAATAGCGCGACGACTCGAGCTGCCACGGCACGCTCGTGACCATGACGTTGGGCTGGAACAGCAGCCGGCTCTTGAGCCGTAGCGCACTCTGATTGTGCAGCAACTGCTCCCACCAGTGACCGACGACGTACTCCGGGATGAACACCGTGACGACATCGCGCGGCGAGTCGCGGCGCACGCGACGCACGTAGTCGAGCACAGGCCGCGTGATCTCGCGGTACGGCGACTCGATCACCTTGAGCGGCACCGTGACGTCGCTGTTCTCCCATTCGCGCACGAGCTGCCGGGTGTCCGCGTCGTCGACGTTGACGGTGATCGCCTCGAGCGTGTCGGGCCTCGTCGCGCGGGCGTAGGCGAGGGCGCGCAGCGTGGGCATGTGCAGCTTCGACACCAGCACGATCGAGTGGGTGCGGCTCGGCAGGACACCGTCCCACTCCTGTTGCTCGAGCTCGCGGGAGACCCGGTCGTAATGCCGGTGGATCAGCTTCATGACCACGAAGATCGCGACCATCGCGACGATCGCGATCCACGCGCCGACGAGGAACTTGGTGACGAGGACGATGACGAGGACCGCCCCGGTCATGGCGAGCCCGAGCGTGTTGATCGCCCGCGACCGGAACATGCGCATCCGCGCGGGCCGCTCGGTCTCGCTGCGCAGCGCCCGCGTCCAGTGCCGGATCATGCCGGTCTGGCTCAGCACGAAAGACACGAACACACCCACGATGTAGAGCTGGATCAGTGCGGTGACCTCGGCGCCGAACACGACGACGAACGCGATCGCCGCGCCCGCGAGGAACAGGATGCCGTTGCTGAACGCGAGACGGTCGCCGCGCGTGTGGAACTGGCGCGGCAGGTAGCGGTCCTGCGCGAGTACCGATGCGAGGACCGGGAATCCGTTGAACGCGGTGTTCGCCGCGAGGACGAGGATGAGCGCGGTGACGACCGCGATGAAGTAGAAGCCGATCGGGAAGCCCGCGAAGACCGTCTCGGCGATCTGCGCGATGAGCGTCTTCTGGTGGTAGCCCTCCGGCGCGCCGACCAGTTGTGCCTCCGGGTCGTGCGCGTACACGATGCCGATCTTCTGTGCGAGCGTGATGATGCCCATCAGCAGGACGATCGCGATCGCGCCGAGCATGAACAACGTGGTGGCCGCATTGCGTGCCTTCGGTTTGCGGAACGCGGGGACACCGTTGCTGATCGCCTCGACACCCGTCAGCGCGGCGCACCCCGAAGAGAATGCGCGCGCGATCAAGAAGGCGAACGCGATGCCGTAGAGGTGCGAGTCCTCTGCGACCAGCTCGAAATGCGACGACTCGGCGCGCAGGTCGTCGCCGAAACCGTACGTGCGCAGCAGCCCCCACCCGAGCATCACGAGCATGCCGGCCACGAATGCGTACGTCGGGATCGCGAACGCGATGCCCGATTCGCGGATGCCACGCAGGTTGACTGCCGTGAGCACGACGATCGCGGCGACCGCGAACAACACCTTGTGCTGCGCCACGAACGGAACCGCGGAGCCGATGTTCGACGCGGCCGACGAGATCGACACCGCGACGGTGAGCACGTAGTCGACCATGAGCGCGCTGCCGACCGTGAGGCCTGCGGTGGGGCCGAGGTTGACGGTCGCGATCTCGTAGTCGCCCCCGCCCGACGGGTACGCCTGCACGTTCTGGCGGTAGCTCGCCACCACGACCGCGAGCACCGCGGCGACCGCGAGACCGACCCACGGGGTGTACGCGTACGCCGAGATACCCGCGACGGACAGCACCAGGAAGATCTCTTCGGGCGCGTACGCAACGGACGACATCGCGTCCGACGCGAACACCGGCAACGCGACCCGCTTCGGAAGGAGCGTGTGCCCGAGGGTGTCGCTCCGGAAAGGGCGACCGAGCAGGAGCCGTTTGGCGGCGGTCGATACGTTGGCCACCTGCCGAGCGTAGGCCGTGCAACGCACCACGGGGCGCCCAGTACCTCCCGTGTCCGTATTGCAACGAGTGTCCGCTCCGCTGCGTACGGTGGTGGTTCAGCCCGCCGCACCGCAGGTTGCTGTCGTAGTCGAAAGCTGTACGGTTCGATCCGGTGTGCACCCACCGGGACCGCCCCTGCGCTCGTGCACACGCGAAACGGAGTCGTCACGGTGTACGTCGTCATCATGGGATGCGGACGCGTCGGTTCATCCCTTGCCGACGCGCTGACCCGTATCGGACACGAGGTCGCGGTCATCGACCGGGACCCCACCGCCTTCCTGCGGCTCGACCCGCAGTTCCCCGGCCGCACGGTCGTCGGAATGGGCTTCGACCGCGGTGTGCTCGCCGAGGCGGAGGTCGAGCGCGCCGAAGCGTTCGCCGCGGTGTCCTCGGGCGACAACTCGAACATCATCGCGGCCCGCGTCGCGCGCGAACAGTTCGGTGTCGAACGGGTCGTCGCCCGCATCTACGACGCGAAACGCGCCGCCGTGTACGAACGTCTCGGCATTCCCACGGTCGCGACCGTCCCCTGGTCGACGGACCGCTTCCTGACGAGCCTCACCCGCGACAACGAGCTCGCGAAGTGGCGCGACCCGTCCGGCACCGTCGCGGTCACGCAGCTGCGGCTGCACGACGGGTGGCGCGGCAAGCGCGTCTTCGAGCTCGAGGAGCAAACCGGTTCCCGTGTCGCATTCCTCGTGCGGTTCGGCACCGGGCTGTTGCCGAACGCGAAGACCGTCATCCAGGCCGAGGACGACGTGTACGTCGCCGCGGTGTCCGGCACGGTCGCCGAGGCGATCGCGCTCGCCGAGCAAGCACCCGACGAAGAATGAGCCACATGCCCTGCTACGTGAACGGATCGAGTCTGTGAGAGTCGCCATTGCCGGAGCCGGCGCTGTCGGCCGTTCGATCGCACGCGAGCTGCTGCGCGCCGATCACGAAGTGATGCTCATCGAGCGCAAGTACGAGCACGTCGAACCCGAGGCGGTGCCGCAGGCGACGTGGGTGCACGGCGACGCCTGCGAGTTGAGTCTGCTCGAGTCGGCTCATCTCGAACGCTACGAGGTCGTGATCGCCGCGACCGGCGACGACAAGGCGAATCTGGTCCTGAGCCTGCTCGGCAAGACGGAGTTCGGGGTGCGCCGCGTCGTGGCGCGGGTCAACGATCCGCGCAACGAGTGGCTCTTCGACGACTCGTGGGGCGTCGACGTCGCGGTGTCGACGCCGCGCATCCTGGCCTCGCTCGTCGAGGAGGCCGTCGCCGTCGGCGATCTCGTGCGCCTCATGACATTGCGTCAGGGGCAGGCGAACCTGATCGAGGTGACGCTGCCCGACAACACCGCACTCGCCGGCAAGCCGGTACGCAAGCTCGAGCTGCCACGCGACGCGTCGCTGGTGACGATCCTGCGCGGCGGACGGGTCATCGTTCCGCAGCCGGACGATCCACTCGAGGGCGGCGACGAGATCCTGTTCGTGTCCACCGCGGACGCGGAGGACGAGTTGCGCGCGGCGGTCGGCCTGGCCGAACCCGCACACTCGGGCGACGACGCGGAGCCGCCGCACATCCCCTGACCCGCCGGGCGGGCAACGCGTCAGCGCGCGTGGCGACCACGCGGACGACGCGATGTGACGGTCTTGTCGAGTTCGTCCACGTCGAGCTCGGGGTCCTCTGGTTCGTCTGCAGCGAGCGGAGGTTCGACGAGCCGGTCCGCACGGCGCACGGCCCAGATCGTGACGACGAGGGCGACGCCGGTGAGCGGCCAGCCCATCGCGATACGCGCGAAGGCGAGCCAACCGGTGTGGTCGGAGTCGTACAGCTGCGACTGCACGAGATAACGCGCCGCGAACACGACGGCCCATGCGGCGGTCGCGATGTCGTACGCGCGCACCGCGCCGCGCGTGCCACGCCACAGGCTTCCGTGCCCGTTGAGGAAGCCCCAGATGACGCCGACGAGCGGCCAGCGCGCCGCGATCGACACGACGAAGACCGCGGCGTACACGAGGCTCGTGTAGATGCCGAACAGGAAGTAGCCCTTGGCGTCGCCGGTGCGGTGCGCGATGAAGGCCGAGATACCGACGCCGAAGAAGCCCGACACCGCGGGCTGGAGCGGTTCGCGGCGGATCAGGCGTACGACCATGATCGCGGCGGCGACACCGAGTGCCGTCCAGATCGCGACGGTGAGATTCCAGAGCGCGTTGACCGGCACGAACACCAGAATCGGCACCGACGAGTAGACGAGACCGCTGAGTCCGCCGAGCTGGTCGAGAATCGACGGCTCGCGGGCGTCGTCGGTGTGCTCGTCCGAGATCGGGCGCTCGGGAGAGGCCGGGCGCTCGCCGGAGATCGGGTTGTTCGAGTCGGTCACTCTATCGAGAGTGCCACAGGGTCACGCGCGAACCACAGTGCCGCCGTGTGCAGCATCGGTCAGGAGTCGTCCCTCAGCTCGTAGTACGGGTTGAACACGACCTTGCGGCCGTCTCGTTCGCCGACGCGACCGCGCACCAGCAACCGCTTGCCGGTCTCGATACCGGGGATGCGGCGACGCCCGATCCACACGAGCCGGATCTCGTCGGTGCCGTCGAAGAAGTCGGCTTCGACCGACGGATTGCCGCCCTTCGGGGGTGTTTCGACGCTGCGCAGCCTGCCCAGCATGGTGACCTCGTCGCCGCGGCGACAGTCGCATGCGTGGCTCGCGCCCGACGCGAGCGACTCGTCGGCCATCTCCTGCGCGTCCCTGTCCTGCACGTCCTCGGTGAGGCGGCGGGTGATGCGACGTAGGTAACCGGCCGTCGCGGATGCCATGGCGAGCTCCTGAGGTGCGCGGCGGCCGGTCGGCCACCGCTGGTGACGATGCTGTACTACCCGCCACTGTAGCCCGGATTGGTCTCGACAACTACACCGGTGTCACCGCCGTCACGCCGGTTCGGCAGTATCGTCGTGTGCTGTCGTCAACACATACGCTCACCTGGCCCGATGCCGCGGTCGTCCTGCCCGGGACGGGCTCCGACGCCACCTTCGCGCACGCCGCGTTCGCGTCGGCGCTGCGTGCCCGCGGGGTACGGACGGTCGTCGCGGTCGAACCCGATCCCGATGCGGTCGTCGCGAGCTACGAACGGGCGCTCGAGGACGCCGCGGAGCGCGGACCGGTCGTCGTCGGAGGAATCTCGCTCGGTGCCGTCGTGGCACTCGACTGGGCCGCCCGGCGCGCCGAAAGGGGATTCGAGACATTCGGCGTCCTGGCGGCGCTCCCGCCGTGGACCGGCGACCCCGTGCGCGCGCCCGCTGCGGTGAGCGCACGCATGACCGCGGAGTCACTCCGCGCGCAGGGCCTCGACGCCGTGCTGACCCACATGCAGGCCACGAGCCCGGACTGGCTCGCCGCGGCACTCACCCGCTCGTGGCACTCGCAGTGGCCGGGCCTGCCGAACGCACTCGACGAAGCCGGCCGTCGACACGCCCCGGACGCGGAGGCTTTGGTCCGCACCGGTGTTGCCGTCGGCATCGCCGCTGCGACCGACGACCCGGTGCACCCGCACGCGGTTGCCGCGGAGTGGAACCGGCATCTGCCTCGTAGCCGGATGTGTGAGCTCACCCTCGACGAGATCGGTGCACGCCCGGCGCTGCTGGGCGAGCGGGCCGCCGACGCACTCGAACGGGCACTGCAAGCCTGACAGCGCGTGCGTGCCGCGAGGCGTCAGCATCCAGGTGGCGCGCGGCGTCAGCGTCCCAGTTGTTGCATCGCCGAACCCGATTCGCCGCGTCGGGGTCCACCGGGCTGTGCGGGCGGCTGCTGCGCGGGAGGTTGCTGCGCGGGCGGCTGCTGTGGCACGGGCGGCTGGCCTGCACCCGCCCCCTCCGGCGTGCCCGCCGGTGGCTGCACTGCCTGGGCTTGCTGGGCGGCGAGTTGTTCGCGCTGTTGCTGTTGCGCCGCCTCGAGCTGCTCGACGAGCGGTGCAGGCAGCACGATCGGCAACGGCGTGCGCACCGGATGCGGCTCGGTGCCACGCTTGACGATCGTCTCGCGCAGGATCATCCGAGCGGTGGTCGCGAGCGGTGAGTCGGCCGCGTTGTTGCCCGCAGGCGATGCGACGACGACGCGCACCATCCAGCGGTAGCCGTCGGCGCCGAGGAAACGCAGATCCGCGTTCGGCGTGACCGCGAACACCTCGCGCCCCCACGGGCCGTTCTCGATGCTGACGTCCGCCTTGTCGTCCCGCAGCGACTGGGCGAGTTCCGAGGCGACGTCGCGCCACTGTCCCGGCGACTTGGGTGCGGCATACGCGGCGACGGTGATCCGGCCGTGCTGCGTCACGATGTGGACGGCCTGGGGCGCGCCGCTCTGCGCCATCTCGACCTGGATCTGGCCGCCTTGCGGCATCGGCACGAGGACCGAACCGAGGTCGAGCCTGCCCGCGGCCGGATCGACGTCGTCGTCGAGGTCGTCGAAGTCGTAGGGTCCACCGTCCGACGGCTCGACCCGATCGAAATCGTCGCCGCCCTCTTCCCGGCCGTCGACCTCGTCGTACTCGTCGTACTCGTCGTACTCGTCGTACTCGTCGTATCGAGCCGCCTCGTCGTAGCGGTCGTCGGCAGCGGCGTCGTTCTTCTTGCGGCGTCCGAACATGATCAGGCTCCTTCGATCGAGACAGCTGACTGCCGCGGGTGCTGCGTCGCGGCGAGACCGGCATGGCCGCCGCTCGACCCGTACCCACCGACCCCGCGGCTGGTGTCGTCGAGCGCATCCACCTCGGTGAACTCGACGAGTTCGACTCGCTGCACGAGCAGTTGCGCTATCCGGTCGCCACGCCGGATCTCGATCGGGGTAGCCGGATCGAGGTTGATCAGGCACACCTTGATCTCGCCGCGATAGCCGGCGTCGACGGTGCCCGGCGTGTTCACGATCGACAGTCCCGCGCGGGCCGCGAGCCCGGAACGCGGATGGATCAGACCGACCGTGCCGACCGGGAGGGCGATCGCGATGCCGGTACCGATCAGGACACGCTCGCCGGGATCGATCACGACGTCGGTGGTGCTGTGCAGGTCGACACCCGCGTCTTCGGGGTGCGCACGGCGCGGCAACGGGAGCTCGGGGTCGAGTCGCTGGAGGGCAATCGGTGGAAGGTCGCTCACGTGGGTCGAGACTACTCGCACACCACCCGGGCGGGACCGCACCGCCGCCGGGCACACTATCCTGGACCCCGTGTCCGATACGCCTTCGCATCCGCGCACCTCGTCCGAGTACGGGCAGCCCCGGCCTGTGCAGTCGGTGCTGTACTCCGAACGCCTCCGGGTGCCGGTGTGGTGGTGGGTCGCAGCCCTCGCCGTCGCAGCGCTCCTCGCCGCGGAGGTGCACATGGGTGCGCCCGGGCTGCGGGCGTGGCTGCCCTACGTGATCCTGCTGCCGCTCGCAGGCGGCGTGATGCTGTGGCTCGGCCGGTTGCGCGTCGAGGTACTCGGCGACGCGGGGAACGGTGGCTCATCGGACGGTCCGTTGTTCCGAGTCGGCGACGCGCGGCTGCCGGTGTCGGTGATCGCCCGGGTCGCCGAGGTCCCCGGCACCGCGAAGAGCGCGGCACTCGGCAGGCAGTTGGATCCGGCCGCGTTCGTGCAACACCGCGTGTGGGTCAAGCCGATGGTGCTCGTCGTACTCGACGACCCGGACGATCCGACGCCCTACTGGCTGGTCAGTACCCGCAAGCCCGCGGAGGTCGTCGCCGCACTGGAGAGCGCCCGCGCATCACGGTGACCGTGTCGCGGCGGCGGTCGGAAGTCCGACCACCGCGGCGACCGTGACCTGCACTCATGCGCAGTCGCGGCACAACAGTTCGGTGGAACCTTCGTTGGCGAGCCGGCTGCGGTGATGGACGAGGAAGCAGCTCGAGCACGTGAACTCGTCCGCCTGCTTCGGCACCACACGCACCGACAGTTCCTCGCCGGACAGGTCGGCACCCGGGAGTTCGAACGACTCCGCGGTCTCCGACTCGTCGACATCCACGACCGCGGCTTGCGCTTCGTTGCGCCGCGCCTTCAACTCCTCGAGCGAATCCGCCGACACCTCGTCGGAGTCGGTCCGCCGCGGGGCGTCGTAATCAGTCGCCATATCTGTTCGTTCCTCATCTTTCTTCCGTGGCCTCCGCACGCACCTTCGTTGGGCGCGCGATCGGCCGTGCACATGCCATGACCCGCTCGTGGGAGGCACCAGCACCGGGACGAGATTGCCGTCCCGGCTTTGCACAACGCCCGTGCCGCTCCATTGGTGCCCGAATCGGCGAAGAGAAATCATGATCTGCCTCACTTCCCCGACCAGCAGCGATCCGGGCCGGCGCGCACTCCGCGCCGACGGCGCAGGCTGCGCTCCGGACGCGATCTCCGTCGGCCCGGGCGGGCAGACACTAGCCCACCGGCACACCCGGCGCGTAACCGGCTCCCCGTGCCCTGCACGGCCGGGCGTGTCGGCGTGCTGTCGGTCACCACGGCCGCGGCACTCTAGAGTGAGGTGCGTTCCCACCGCACGGGGGATCGACCGGGACAGGCACCCGCGCAGGGTCGCGGGTCCGCTAGGGAGAAGTCGAGGACACTGTGGTTTCACTGATCACCGAGGGCAGCTCCACCGACAGGCACGGTCGCCCGTTCCGTCGGCGCCGGGCGACACCGGTGATCGTGCTGCTCACGGTCTTCGCGGTCGTCGCGGTCGCGGTGTGGATCCGGGTGCTCACCACGACGTCGGAAGCGTCCGCCGCATCGGTCACGTGCAACGATCCGACGCTCTCGCAGCCGCTCGCACCCGATGCGCCCACTCCCCCTCCGCTCGGCGAACGCGTCGACTCGGACGTGCTGGCCGACGTCGCGCCCGCGCCGCTGTCGGCCGCGAAGGTCCGCGTGTACAACGGCAACGGCGAACACGGCCAGGCCGCGCAGGTGGCCGCGGAACTGAGCGACTACGGCTTCGCGAGCGCCCCCGACGTGCAGGCCGGCAACGACCCCGTCTACGTCGACCAGAACCTGCAGTGTCAGGGCCAGGTGCGTTTCGGTCCCAACGGCCTCGCGGCCGCGAGCGCGGTGTGGCTGGTCGCCCCGTGCGCCGAGCTCATCCAGGACGAGCGCACCGACGACGTCGTCGATCTCGCGCTCGGCACGTACTTCGGCAAGCTGTCGCCGAACACCGATGCCGACGAGGTGTTGCGCGCACTCGCCGAGGCGTCGCCCGACACCGAGGCCGCACCGCTCGATCCCGACCTGCTCGCCGCGGCCCGCAGCGCACGCTGCTGACCCCGGCGCTCACGCCCGGCTCGCCCCTTCCGGCAGTGCTCGGTCGACACCCAGCTCCGCGAACACACGCGCCATCTCGTCGGCGATACCGGGTGCCGCGGCAACCGTGAGCCGCCCGTCGGCTCCCGTCGACTCCGCGTCGGGCAGCACGAGCACCGCGCCCGCTTCGGCCGCCACCAGCGCGCCCGCTGCCCAGTCCCACGGGCTCAGCCCGTGCTCGTAGTGCGCGTCGACACGACCCGCGGCGACCATGCACAGATCGAGAGCTGCGGAGCCGACACGCCGGATGTCGCGCACGCGCGGCAACAACGCGGCGACGAGCTCGCCCTGCGCACGCCTGCGGGTCGCGCTGTATGCGAAGCCGGTGGCGACGAGCGCCATCGACAGGTCGGTCACCCGGTTGCACCGCAGCGTGCTCACGTCGCCCGACGGGTCGGCGACCGTCGCTCCGCCACCTGCCGCCGCGCTGTACACGTCGCCCGCCGCGACGTCGACGACCGCGCCCGCGACCGAGCGGCCGCCGATCTGCGCCGCGATCGACACCGCATAGGCCGGCAGGCCGTACAGGAAGTTCACGGTGCCGTCGATCGGATCGACGACCCACCGAACGCCGTCGGCGTCCGCTCCCGCCTGCTCCCCGCCTTCCTCGCCGAGGATCGCGTCGCCGGGGCGCAGGCGCGCGAGCAGCGTGCGGATCAGCCGCTCCGACTCGGTGTCCACCACCGTGACCGGATCGGTTGCGGTGGACTTGGCCGCGACCGAGCCTGCCTCGGCGCGGGCGGTACCGGACCGGCCGAACAGTGCGGGCCGCGTCGACCGCACCAGTTCGGCGGCCTCGAGTGCGACGTCGACCGCGACGCGCCGCAGCTCGTCGTAGAAGGATGCGGACGGGGTGGACTGCGAAGACGATCCCGGAATGCTCACCGCTCCATCGCATCACACGGAACCATGCGAACAACTAATCTTCGAGTCGGAACGGCGGACGCTGTTCGGGCGGCACGGCACAGGGAGCGCGGATGACCAACACGAGTTTCGGGGTCGACGTCGGCGGCAGCGGCGTCAAGGGTGGCGTCGTCGACCTCGACACCGGCGAACTCGTCGGCGACCGGATCAAGATCCTCACCCCGCAGCCGGCCACGCCGGACGCGATCGCCGCGACGGTCCTCGAGATCGTGCGGCAGGCACGGTGGGACGGGCCGGTCGGCATCACGCTGCCCAGCGTCGTCACCGAGGGCATCGTCCGCACCGCGGCCAACATCGACCACGCCTGGATCGGCACCGACGCGAAAGCGTTGTTCGGCACCATACTGGGCGGCCGGGACGTCGCGATCCTCAACGACGCCGACGCTGCGGGCAAGGCCGAGGATCGCTACGGCGCGGGCAAGGATTTCGAAGGCGTCGTCATCCTGCTCACCTTCGGCACGGGTATCGGCTCGGCCATCATCCACAACGGCGATCTCGTCCCGAATACGGAATTCGGTCACCTCGAGGTGCGCGGGAAGGAGGCGGAGCACCGCGCGTCGTCGGGTGCGCGACAGGCGAAGGGCTGGGGCTACAAGCGCTGGGCGAAGGAGGTGTCGCTCGTTCTCGAAACCTACGAAGCCCTGTTGTGGCCCGACCTGTTCATCGCGGGCGGCGGCATCAGCCGCAAACACGAGAAGTGGATTCCCCACCTCACGAATCGCACGAAGGTCGTGCCGGCGCAGCTGTTCAACACCGCGGGCATCGTCGGTGGCGCGATGGCGGCAGCCGAGGCCGCGGCCCGCCGGGCGTGAGGTCACGGCGGGAGAAAGGGTTCACTGCGACGCTCCGTTCACGTCGGTCGTTACAGCCTCTACCGATCCGGTCGTTACAATGAAGGGGCCCGGCTGCGCGCCGGCCGAATCAGTAGACCTCTCCGCCGGACGACACTCTGGCGCGACGCCGCACGACACCGTCACGAAAGGGCGTACGTGGCAGCCACCGATACACGTCAGACTGCTGACCCCGATGCACAGTCCGCAGGACCGGATGCGCCGGCCGCCGAAGAGGTGAGCGGCGACACGAAGGTCGACGGCTCGACTCCCGCGGCCAAGAAGACAGCCAAGAAGGCGCCCGCGAAGAAGGCGGCTGCCAAGAAGACAGCCGCCAAGAAAGCTCCCGCCAAGAAGGCCGCGAAGAAGACCGCGGCCAAGAAGGCGACCGCCAAGCAGGGTGAGCCCGGGGACGGCGACGCCGAGGTCGACATGGACGACATCGACGTCGCAGACGGCGACCTCGCGGAAACCGACGAGGTCGAGGTCGCGGACGACGAGGTCGAAGAGCCCAGCGAGAAGGACAAGGCCTCCGGCGACTTCGTGTGGGACGAGGAGGAGTCCGAGGCGCTGCGTCAGGCACGCAAGGACGCCGAGCTGACCGCATCGGCCGACTCGGTCCGCGCGTACCTCAAGCAGATCGGCAAGGTCGCGCTGCTCAACGCCGAAGAAGAGGTCGAGCTCGCCAAGCGCATCGAGGCCGGGCTGTACGCCACCCAGCTCATGCAGGAGTTCGCCGAGAAGGGCGAGAAGCTCCCCGTCGCGCAGCGCCGCGACATGAACTGGATCTGCCGCGACGGCAACCGCGCGAAGAACCATCTGCTCGAGGCCAACCTTCGTCTCGTCGTGTCGCTCGCGAAGCGCTACACGGGCCGCGGCATGGCCTTCCTGGACCTCATCCAGGAGGGCAACCTCGGCCTGATCCGTGCCGTCGAGAAGTTCGACTACACGAAGGGCTACAAGTTCTCGACGTATGCGACGTGGTGGATCCGCCAGGCCATCACGCGCGCGATGGCCGACCAGGCGCGCACCATCCGCATCCCGGTGCACATGGTCGAGGTCATCAACAAGCTGGGCCGCATCCAGCGCGAGCTGCTCCAGGACCTCGGCCGCGAGCCGACGCCGGAGGAGCTGGCCAAGGAAATGGACATCACGCCGGAGAAGGTGCTGGAGATCCAGCAGTACGCGCGCGAGCCCATTTCTCTCGACCAGACGATCGGCGACGAGGGCGACAGCCAGCTCGGCGACTTCATCGAGGATTCGGAAGCGGTCGTCGCGGTCGACGCGGTGTCGTTCACGCTGCTCCAGGATCAGCTGCAGTCGGTGCTCGAAACGCTGTCCGAGCGCGAAGCCGGTGTCGTGCGGCTCCGTTTCGGCCTGACCGACGGCCAGCCGCGCACGCTCGACGAGATCGGCCAGGTCTACGGCGTCACGCGCGAGCGCATCCGTCAGATCGAATCGAAGACGATGTCGAAGCTGCGCCACCCGTCGCGTTCGCAGGTGCTGCGCGACTACCTCGACTGATTTTCTCGGCGACCCCGAGTCCCTCGAGACGCCCTTGTCACGACGGCCCGCCTTACGGCGGGCCGTCGTCGTGTCCGGGTTCGGCGAGGTTCGGGTCAGCCGGGTACCGCGGCGACGTACGCATGTGTCACGTACGGCAGCCGTACCTCGCGGCCGCCGGTGAGATCCGCGACGGCTGCGAGCACGCGGAGACGCTGCGCGTCGTCCGCGGCGAGGTACGGGCTCCGGCTACGCACCATCGCGTCGAGGCCGGCCGGCGACATCGTCCGCGTCCACGAGTGCGTGCGGTGGGTGAATCCTGCGAACGGGGCCCGCACCTCCGGACCACCGGTGTCGATCAGCGTTTCCGCAGGCGACGACCCGATCGCATCGTCGAGCGCCCGCGCGAACGAGTCGCCCGGGTCGCGGATGTTCCAGATCAGGACGAGCACCCCACCCGGCCGCAGCACCCGTGCCGCCTCGCACGATGCGGTGGCCGCGTCGACCCAGTGCCACGCCTGCCCGTAGGTGACGGCGTCGACCGACGAATCCGGAAGCGGGAGCGACTCTCCCGCGCCGACGAGCGTGCGCACCTCGGGTGCGCTGTCGCCGAGTGCGTCGAGCATCCGGCGATCGGGATCGATCGCGGTGACGTCGTGACCGAGTCGCCGCAGCACCGCGGTCAGCTTGCCCGTGCCCGCGCCGACGTCGGCGACCGTGTGGGCGCTCTCCGGCACGACCAGGCGCACGAACTGCTCCGGGTAGTCGGGCCTGCCTGCGCGGTACTCGTCGACGGCCGAACCGAACGACTGCGCACGAGTGGAGGTGTCGTCCTCCTTCACAGGCCGAGTTCTCCGTTCACAGGCCGAGTTCTCTCTGTGTGCGGCGCAGAGTCTCGGCCGAATCGTGCAGTGCGGCGCGTTCGTCGTCCGACATCGGGACGTCGAGAACGCGTTCGGCGCCACGCGCGGACACCACCGTCGGCAGCGACAGGCACACCCCCGACACACCGACCGCTCCGGTCTGCAGCGTCGACACCGGCAGCACGACGCGTTCGTCGCGCAGCACGGCTTCGATGATGCGGACCGTCGACAACCCGATCGCGAGATTGGTCGCACCCTTGCCCTTGATGATCTCGTAGGCGGCGCCGACCACTTCGTCGGCGATCGCGCGACGCTCGGGTTCGCCGAACACCACGCCGGTCGCGGTGCGGTAGTCGTGCAGCGGCGTGCCACCGATGATCGCGCTCGACCACAACGGGATCTCGGAGTCGCCGTGCTCACCGACGATGTACGCGTGCACATTCGCGACCGTCAGGTTGACGCGGCGGCCGATCAGGTAACGCAGCCGGCTGGTGTCGAGCAGCGTGCCCGAACCGAAGATCCGCGACCGGTCCCCGTTGCCCGCCTCGAGCGCCGCCATCGTGACGACGTCGACCGGATTGGTGACGTACAGGATCACGGCGTTGGGCGAGTGTCTCAGCAACTCGGGGGTGAGTTGCTGGGCGACCCGCACATTCGCACCCGCGAGGTCGAGTCTGCTCTGCCCGGGTTTCTGTTTCGCGCCCGCGGTGACCACGACGACCGCCGAGCCCGCGGTGATCGCGACGTCGTCGGAACCGATGACGTGACAGCGGGGCACGAACTGCGAACCGTGGTTCAAATCGAGCACCTCGGCCCGCGTGCGGGCGCCGTCCAGGTCGTACATCGCGAGGGTGCCTGCGGTGCCGCGAATCAACGCCGCGTAGGCGATCGCGACTCCCACGCTGCCCGCACCCACAATCGAGACCTTCGCCACCTCGCTCGTCGCCGACGTCATGTCCACCATGATCGCGCGCCGACGTCGGCCGCGGGGCCGGATCGGCGCACGACTGCCGCGTCAGCGCAGCGGCGGAAAGGTGCCGTCGTCGCCGGGCAGGTACGGATCGACCGCGAACACCGCGTCCACCGGGATCGGTCCGTACAGGTGCGGAAAGCGCATGCCGTCCGGGTCGGCGGGGACGCCGGGCTCGAATCGCACGGGTGCACCGAGTCGGGCCGCGTCGAGCCGAAGCATCACCATGTCGGTGCGGCCCCCGAAGAGACGATTCGCGGGGAGGTGGACCTGTTCGGGTGTCGACAGGTGTACGAAACGGTCGGCGGCGGCGCCGTGTGGGTCGAAGCCGTCCGGCCGCCGCTCACCCTCCGCACGGGAGCGTTCCCACTCGGCACGGGAGCACAGATGCACGAGTTCGAGCCCCTCGGTCATGTCGCCCGCGCGCTGATTCGACACGCTCCCACCGTAGCGGGATGCGCCGTGAGCGAACAGCGCGGACGCGCCGCGACCTGCCCGGGTACTCCGACATGGGCGTATTCCGCAATGCCCGCGTGAGAAGGACGACATACGGTTCCGGGAACACGGCGTGAACGCGAAACGTCTGACAGAGTGGAACTACCGCGCACACCGCCGCGGCGGACCAAGGCCCCAAAGGCGAACGGCCATCCGAGGCCAGGAGCCAGTACGGAGGAGTCATGCCCGAGACACTGACCAATCCCCCATTGACCGCGGCCGATCGTTGCGATCGCTGTGGAGCCGGCGCGCGTGTTCGCGCCCTGCTTCCCGGCGGCGGAGAACTTCTCTTCTGCGGACACCACGCCAACGAGCATGAGGAACGCCTGCGCGAGGTCAAGGCAACCATCGTGGCGGACGAGCGCGCGGCAGTCTGACAGCTCCCGTGCCGCGCGGCGCGACGCCGGCGCCGTCACGGACGAAGGCCCACGAGTACGTACTCGTGGGCCTTCGTCGTGTCCGACGGCTGGTGCCCGATCACCAGCTCCGCAGCTTCGAGATGCGCGCTTCGATCTGTTCGACACTCGCGATCGCGGTGGGCGGTCCACCGCACACACGACGCAGTTCGCCGTGGATGACACCGTGCGGTTTGCCGGTGCGGTGGTGGTGCATCGCGACCAGCGAGTTGAGTTCCTTGCGCAGCTTGCCGAGCTGTTCGGCCGACGCGACGCGCTCGGACACCGCGGGCGGCGGGGTGGGCGGTGCGGCCGCGGCCGCGGGCTTGTCGATCTGCTCCTGCTGACGCTTGCGCAGCAGGGCGCGCATCTGTTCGGCGTCGAGCAGACCGGGCAACCCGAGGTAGTCGGCCTCGTCGTCGCTCCCCGAGAACGTGGCCGTTCCGAACGAGGAGCCGTCGTAGATGACCTGGTCGAGTTCTGCGTCGGCGCCGAGCGACGTGTACGCCTTCTCGTCCTCGCCCGGCTCGTCCTTCTGCTGGTTCGCGTCGCTGACGAGATCGTCGTCCCAGCCCTCCTTCTGCCGGTGCGGCTTACCCAGCACGTGATCGCGCTGCGCCTCGAGCTGGCTCGCGAGATCGAGCAGCACCGGCACCGACGGCAGGAACACGGACGCGGTCTCGCCCTTGCGCCGCGAACGGACGAACCGGCCGATCGCCTGTGCGAAGTACAGCGGCGTCGACGCGCTGGTGGCGTAGACGCCGACCGCGAGGCGAGGCACGTCGACGCCCTCGGACACCATGCGCACCGCGACCATCCACTTGTGGTCGCTCGCCGCGTACTGCGCGATGCGCGACGAGGCGGTGGGATCGTCCGACAGGACGAGCGTGGGTTCCTCTCCCGTCATGGTCGCGAGCATCTGCGCGTACGCGCGCGCGACGGTCTGATCGGACGCGATGACCAGGCCACCTGCGTCGGGCATGCCACCCGCGCGCAACTGTGCGAGCCTGACGTCCGCCGCGTGCAGCACGGACGGGATCCACTCGCCCGCAGGATCGAGGGCGGTGCGCCATGCGCGCGCCGTCTGCTCGGCGCTGAGCGGCTCGCCGAGCCGCGCACTGAACTCCTCCCCCGCGTTGTTGCGCCACCGCGCCTCGCCCGAATACGCGAGGAACACGACGGGCCGCACGACGCCGTCGGCGAGGGCGTCGGAGTAGCCGTACGAGTGGTCGGACTTCGACCGCATGTGGCCTTCGCCGTCCGGCTCGTAGGTGACGAACGGAATGGGGCTGTCGTCGCTGCGGAACGGGGTGCCGGTGAGCGCCAGACGACGCGTGGCGTCGCCGAACGCCTCACGGATGCCCTCGCCCCAACTGCGGGCGTCGCCGCCGTGGTGGATCTCGTCGAGAATGACGAGGGTGCGTCGTGCTTCGGTGCGCACGCGGTGCCGGAAGGGGTGCGATGCGACCTGCGCGTAGGTGACGACGACGCCGTGGTAGTCGCTCGACGTCTGGCCGGTCGAGTTCGTGAAATGCGAGTCGAGCGCGAGGCCCGTGCGAGCCGCGGACTCGGACCACTGGTGTTTCAGGTGCTCGGTGGGTGCGACGACCGTGATCTGGTCGACGGTGCGGTCGCGCAGCAACTCCGACGCGACCCGCAGCGCGAACGTCGTCTTACCCGCGCCGGGCGTCGCGACCGCGAGGAAGTCGCGCGGCTTGGTGGCGAGGTACTTGGTGAGCGCGCGGCGCTGCCACGCGCGCAACTGGCCGCCTGTCGCGCGCAGTTCGCCCGTCCGAGCGTCCTCCCCGACACCGGTCGGGTCGAGCTCGGTGGCAGTGTCGACCGGATCGGCGCTCACGACCGGCCCTCCTCGGCGGTATCGAGCCGAACTGGGGTGCCGAACGGTGCGTGAGCGGCGCCGGTGGTGCGTGCGGGGGATGTGGCTCGTGCAGTGAACATCGCCGTGCAGCCTATCGCTCGGAGCCGACCGGATCCGAAACGCGACACAGTCGTGTTCGCAACACTCACCCCGCATGGGCGCCACCGAGCAGACCCACGGCGACACGTCGGGGGTCGCAGGCGCCATTCGGCCGCGTGTCCTGGGATGCTGGAGGCCGACATGACCGAATCCGCAGCACGCCACGCCGGGCGAGACGAACGGAACGGTGACGCGCCGGCTCGCCGTCACCCGATCCGCCGCACCGTGCGATTCGTCGTGCGCACCGCGGAGAAGTCGTGGGACGACTCGATCTTCGGTCGTTCCGCGACGGCCGCGTTCTGGCAGACGCTGTCGCTGCCGCCGTTGCTGCTGGGCCTACTCGGAATGCTCGGGTGGTTCGGCCCGCAGACGGTCGACCTGATCGAAGAGAAGATCATCAGCTTCAGCCGGACGGTGTTCAGCGAGAACGTCGTCGAAAGCATCATCGGGCCCACCGTCGCGGACATGCTCGCGCGGGGCCGCGCCGAGGTCGTGTCACTGAGTTTTCTGCTGTCGCTGTGGGCCGGTTCGTCGGCGATCTCTACATTCGTCGACTCGATCGTCGCGGCACACGGCCAGGCGGACGAACGGCACCCGGTGTGGCAGCGGGTGTTCGCACTGCTGCTCTACGTCGTGTTCCTGGTGCTCGCGGTGTTCACCTTGCCGCTCGTGGCGCTCGGGCCCACGCTGATCGGGCGGATGCTGCCCGACTCGTGGCACGACCTGGGCAGCCGACTGGTCGACACGCTGTACTACCCCGCGGTGTTCCTGCTGCTGATCGTGGGGCTCACGACGCTCTACAAGGTGGCGCTGCCGCGCTCGCTGCCGTGGCATCGGCTCCTCGGCGGTGCGCTGCTCGCCGGCGCCTTCTTCGTCGCCGCGAGCACGGTGCTGCGCACCTATCTGACCTGGCTCACCGGCACCGGCTACACGTACGGCGCGCTCGCCGCCCCCATCGCGTTCCTCCTGTTCACATTCTTCCTCGGCTTCGCGGTCGTCCTCGGCGCGGAGTTCAACGCGACGGTCCAGGAGTTCTGGCCCGCGCGGGCGACGCGCATCGAGCAGGTGCGGGACTGGCTCGCGGCGCAGACGTCGGCCAATCCGACCGGACCGATGACAGCGATCACGAAACGATTCGCGACGACACCGATGCGAATCGGACCGCTGCGCACCACCTCGACGGAACCCGATGCGGACGGACCGGACCGGATGGACCTCGACGCGCGGCCGCCGGACGCCGCGCCGTCACACGACGACGCGTCGCCGGAAGGACGCTAGTCCTTGCGCATCTGCTCGTAGATCTTCTTGCAGTCGGGGCACACGGGCGAGCCCGGCTTGGCCGACTTGGTGACCGGGAAAACCTCACCGCACAGCGCCACCACGTGCGTGCCCATCACAGCGGACTCGGCGATCTTGTTCTTCTTGACGTAGTGGAAGACCTTCGGCGCGTCGTCGTCGGTGGTCTCGTCGGTCGAGACGTCGGGGCGTTCCTTGATCTGGGTGCTCATAGGTCAATAATGCCGCACCGTCGCCTTCCGGCGCGTGTGCACCGAATCAGAACGATAGGCATCGGAGTTTTGCCCGCGGTTTCCTACTCGCTGGTCGCGTCGCGCGTACGGTGCACCGATGATCCCCGACACAGATGGGCTGGTCCGCCGGCTCGTACTCGCGGGCGATGTGTCGTTCCGGAAGTGCGAGCCACTGCGGATTCGTCCTGGAGTTGCACGCATGATGGCGGACGATCTCGTCCACGGTTGTGTATGCCCGCTCTGGGCGAGGCGGCCCCCGGGCGCTGTCGCGTACTCGATGCCGTTCTACTCCGAGGCTGCCGCACGCGACGCGAACGCATTGGATGGTGTTCCTGCCACCGTGCAGCGGCACTGTGGTGGGCCTTGGAAACGCAACCGTCGCCACAGGCGATCGAGCGGGAGATGAGGGCCAGGGTCGCGCCCACGATCGCACTCGTGCTGGCGTAATTCATACCCGCCTGTTCGCGACACGCGTCCACGACGGCGTCATGCACCTAATCGGCACGGACCAGCAGGATTACTGCTTGCGGGAAGGACTGGGCGCACCGGATCGCCATACCTGCGCGCCTTCCTCACCGCTCCCGTCGACCCGCACGCTCAGACTGCTGCGCCTCGCAGTCCACGCCACACCGCACAACACAAACCCTTTCCAGCTCATCGTTATCGCACGCACCGCGCATTGCCCGCCCACCCCGGAAGCTACCGCGCGCATTCGTTATGTCGAGCAGGCGGGCAGGCCCGGTGCCGTCGATCACCGGAGTCAGGTCCACGATCACCGTCACGAAATCGGGCTCGCCCTGGCCATGGCTGTGCTTCCACTTGTGCTCGTCGACCCCGAGGTAGCGGACACCGTCGAGATGTCCGGGGCGGTCGAACACCAGCTCGCGGGTCAGCGCACCCGCCAACGCGTTGACGGTGTTCCAGCCCAACCCCAACGCTCGAACGACCGCGGCGACCGACATCTTGTCGACCGCCAACCGCTGCAGGATCCAGCGGGCGCACCGACGCGTAGTTGTCGCCTTCGGAGCGGCGACTCTGTCGATCCGCTGCCGGAAGATCATCACCTCGCATCCATCGTCCGAGCACGTGAAGCACGGTGGCGGACCCGCAACCGGGTGGGGTGCCCGATTACCGGCAGATCGGTCAGGACGCGGTCGCGCAGCCGTCCCGGCTGTCCGCACACCGGGCACGTCGGATCGTGCTCGACGGGCCGGCACTCGATGTGGGTGAGGTCGTCGGTGATGGCGGCACCGGTGATGGTGACCCCGAGTTCGACGGATCGGCAGATGGTGTCGGCGACAAGGCACGTAGGCTCAGACATGGTCCGGTGGGTGGTCGACAAGGCGTGTAGGAACCCTCATCGTCACACCCCAGGACCCGCCTACATCTTGTGCCTCACCCCGTCAGCCGCGAACCGGTGTCATGCACTCCCGATCGGGAAGAGCCCGAAATCTCTGCAAGCAGTGCGTCTCGCCTAGCCATGTACTCGGCCTCACCGATGAGGCTCAGTCCCGGAACGAACCCATTCCCCACTTGTCGGTCCGGCCACTCGACGCAGAAACCAGATCCTTGGCTCGCCGGTTCGTGCTCGAGTCCTACCCATTCGACTATCACATGTGCCGGGTTCGGGTAGATGATCCGTCCTGGATGGCCCGCACTGAGTACTTGTGGCCTTGTCTCGGGATCGAAGATGTCGCGCCCCTCGTCGAGCCCCGTGTAGATCACTGCTTGCCCGCGCTCGACCTTCGATTCCGGAAGCGGCGGCAGGTCCCGCAACTCTCGAGTCATACGTACACAATCGCACCATTCGATCGACGCTTGGCTCGGACTGTCCGACAATCGGTCGTATTCGGACGCCACCGAACGAGCGCGGCAGCCGCGGTGTGACCTTCAGAGATAGATGACGGTGATTCATCAGGGGTGAGTGGCGGCCTTGCCGCAGTGGGGTCACGTGGCGCCGATGACGAGGGTGCTGCGGGCGGCTTCAACGACGTCGGCGGTGATCGTGGTCAGTTCGTCGATCGTCATGATGCGGCGGATCTGGGTGAAGTGACGCTGGAGGGGCCGGAAGTCTCCGGAGGTTATGGGGGGCGATGGCGGCGATGGCTTGGGTGTCGGCGAAGTCGTCGTCGCTGAGGTCGAGGCCGAGGGTGCGCCAGTGGCGGGTCAGGACGAAGGTCAGCTCGTCGTTGGTTAGGGGACGGCAATGGTGGGCGAGCCCGACACGGCTGTAGAGCTGGCCATGGCGGGAGAAGCATTATTCGATGCCGGGCATGCCGATGAGGATCAGCCGGTGCTCGCCGCGGTCTTATTCGTCGCGGAGCATCTCGAGGGCACTGGTGGTCAGGCGTTCGGATGCGTCGATGATGCGGAGCTGGATACGGTCGCAGCGGGCCGCGGGGTCGGTCTGCTCGCCGATGCAGACGCTGGCACGGGTGGCGATCCGGGCGAGGTCTTCACGGATGCGTCGGACGGTGGTCCGGTGTATGGGGTGTAGACGATGGTGCGGGTGCGTGCGAGGGCGGCGTTGATTGGGCGTTCAGCGTCCTTGTCTCGTGGTCCCAATCCTCGAGGAGTGGTTCGGCTTTGTCCCAGCGGGCGTAGCGGCGGGCGGAGAGGGTTTTGCTGACTCCGGCTGGGCCGTAGCAGATTCCGATGGTGGCCTCGCGGCGGACGGTGTCGGCGAACTCGGCGAACCGGCGGTGTTCTTTGGTGGTGATGAAGTTGCCCGGGCGTGTGGCCATCTGGTCAGTCCTCCATGTAGGTGCGCAGTCGGCGGCGGGGGTCTTCGGTCGGCGGCTGAATGACCGCGATCGATCTCGAATTGCCCGCCCTCGACGGTGATTGCGGACCAGATTTCAGCGTGCGACATCACGAGGCCCATGTCTCCCGGAGGTGCTCAGTACCTGGACATGCAGTCGCGCAGCAGGTCAGGTGAGAGTTCGGCGATCGTGCAGGTGATGCTGCGCCAGCCGGGCCCGCCTCCGAACTGGTCCTGAGACGAGTCGACCAGCACCTCGACCTCATTCGTGCCGGCCGCGGTACGCAGGTAGTACACGATGGGGTCGCCCTCGGTCGTATACGAAGTGAGCGCGAACTCGCCGCCACCGTGTTCTCTGCCTTCCGGCAGGCAGTCCGTCACCGTCGGGGTGAATGGCTCCTGCGGCTCGGTTCCGGGCGCGGCGCCGCGGCGCCGCAACTCGGCAGTGCGGAGCGCCAGATGATTTCGGCCGACGTCGGCGTGGACGGACGCTCTTGGCTGAAGTAGACAAGCGCGGCGACGGTGGCGAAAAGGATGACGAAGGGGACACACCGCATCGCTACCTGTGTCCTCCCCGCCCTCGTGACGACAGATTAGATGCAGCATTGACTTCGAGGCGTCGGCACCCGCCACTCACGCCTGACGAATCACCCCCATCTATCCCTGATAGGTCACACCGGTGTCCCGGTCGAGACAATGCGAAAATGATTGGGAAACAAGAAGCTTTCCCTCACCCTGTCTACGCGAGCAAGTCCGACCGCCTCGCCGACGACGAAATGCGCGCCTGGCGACGACACCGCGCCGAGCCTCCTCCGGTCATTGAGCCGCCACCCCGACAGTCGCATCGCAGGCCGGTCGCACCGGTCGACGTGCCCGCCGGCGTGGGCTGCGGTTGCGACATCTGGGGCGACGTGGGCCGGGGTGCGCAGGGTATCGCGAAGGTCGGCTTCGAGAAGCCCGGACGGCAACCGTTCCACCAGCCAACAGCGTCACTGCGGAGCGCACGACGCGCACGACGAAAGCCGCTGCTGCAGTGTTGGCGCCTTGCAGGGAGCGGACACATGTCGACCAGACGCACTCTTCGGCAGGTGCGGCAGGATGCGGGAATCCTCACCCGTAATGATGGGAATCAGGCTGATAACCGCAGGGAAGAGGACGTTATCCACTCATAACCTTCGGTCCATGGATCTCATACTTGGCGCTTCGCAAAGCAGTACTGTCGAACTCGACGGCCTTGCTGGCTTGGCGGTCGACCTGATGGAGCTCCTCGGAGCTCCGGGAGCGGGCCTTGCAGTGGCTGCGGAGAATCTGTTTCCGCCGATACCGAGCGAGGTGATTCTGCCGCTTGCCGGGTTCGCCGCCTCCCGCGGCGAGATCTCCCTCGGCGCAGCCCTCTTGTGGACCACTCTCGGCTCCATCATCGGTGCATTGCTGCTGTACTTCATAGGGCGTGCAGTCGGGCGCCGGCGCATGTACGCGCTGGTTGCGAAGATGCCGCTGGTGACTACGACGGACCTCGAACGCAGCGAAGAGTGGTTCTCCCGCCACGGCGCCAAGGCGGTGTTCCTCGGCCGTATGGTCCCGCTCGTTCGCAGCCTGGTGTCAGTTCCTGCCGGGGTCGAGGCTATGCCTCCTGGGCGCTTTCTCCTCCTGACGGCTGCCGGGAGTGCTCTGTGGAACTCGGCATTCGTGCTCGCCGGGTATGGCCTCGGCGAGAACTGGGGCGCCGTGGAACCGTACGCGGACGTGCTACAGAAGCTGGTGATCGTTGTCGGCGCGGTGGCCGTCACGCTGTTCGTAGTCCGTCGTGTCCGCTCCCTTCGAGCCCGTAGGGTCGGATCGTGACAATGTTCCAACATCCTCGACGCACGCTCGCGGAGGCCTGTCGTTGCATAGCCGGGAGCGTGCTCGGCACGGCGAGCGCCGTGTCGGGCGCCGCGACGTTAGCCGTTGGAAAGCTGGAATCAGCCCGCCGAGCAGCGGAGAGAGATCGTCGGCGTCTGGTTCGCTGGTACGACGCTGAGTCTGTGCGCGATCTTCCTGATCGCGATCCTTCGGGGTATCTGCTCGGCCGCCTCGCGTACGGCCCTATGGCCGGATTCGTCATTGTGCTGGTGCTCGTCGCCAGTGCGGGGTACGCGGGCTGGGGCCTGGTCCTGTTGTCGACCGGACGCATTCCACCAGCTGACGGCATCGTGTCGCTCGCGATTTCCGCAATCGCGATCTACCTGGCGGTGCGCTTGGCAGCGATTCTCGGGCAATGGGATGTTCGACTAGCACTACGCACCCTCGGTAACGATGCAGCCCAGAACCGCCTGAGCGAACTCCGGCGAACCCGCGCGGACGTCATCGCGGCGATTGACGACGAACGGCGGCGAATCGAACGCGCCCTCCATGACGATGTACAACAACGGGCTGTGGCGCTCGCACTCTCCATCGGCCGCGCGCGCCGCAAGGCTGAGCGCGCTCACGGTGACTTGGTGGCCGACCTCGACCACGCAGTCGCGCAGTCGCAGGCACTTCTCGCTGAGCTGCGAGACGTGGCTTGGCGAATCTATCCCGCCGTCCTCGACGAACACGGACTCGCGGCAGCCTTGGAAGGGTTGTCAGCACACACGTTTCTGCCTGTGGACTTAGATGTGCGGATCCTGTCGGAGCCTCCCCACGACGTTGCGGCAGCCATGTATTACGTTGCTGCCGAGGCTGTTACGAACGCGACCAAACACTCCGGCGCCAATCGAGTTGCCGTGGCTGTTGCATCGGACGAGAGAACCGTTACGCTCACCACGGTCGACAACGGGTCCGGAGGCGCCGACCCGTCCGGAACGGGGCTAACCGGTCTGCAGCGACGCGTCGCCGCTCTCGATGGCATGTTCTCGGTCCACAGCCCACCAGGGGGGCCGACCGTCCTGGAAGCGAGGATTCCGTGCGCATCGTGATCGCTGAGGACTCAGCGCTACTCCGCGCAGGGTTGTCCCGGCTGCTCACCGAGGAAGGCCACCAGGTCGTGGCCTCTGTGGGAAACGCGGTCGAACTACATCACGCGGTATCGCGGGAGGTTCCGGACCTCGTCGTGCTGGACGTGCGGATGCCGCCAACGTTCTCGACGGAGGGCATCGATGCTGCCCACCGGCTGAAGAAAGAACATCCCGACCTGGCCGTGCTCGTTCTGTCCCAGTACGTTGAGCATCGCAACGCGACTGCCCTGCTCACGAGCGGAATGGGCGGTATCGGATACCTCCTCAAGGATCGCGTTTCGGACGTCGCGGCGTTCCTCACTGACATCGAGCGTGTCGCTGCCGGCGGCACTGCCTTCGATCCCGAGGTCGTCCGGCAGCTCTTCACCAAAGCACGGCGATCCGATCCGCTCACCGAACTCACCGATCGTGAGCGTGAAGTGCTCGAAACGCTCGCTCAAGGGTTGACGAACGCCGGTATCGCCGACCGCCTCCACATGTCTGTCAGCGGTGTGGAGAAACACGTCAACTCGATCTTCGCGAAACTCAACCTCCCCCGCGACTCCGATCGAAGCAGACGAGTGCGCGCGGTCCTGTTGTACCTCGAGAGCACCAACGCCTTCATCAGTTCTGACCCGGACTGACGGAGCAGCAGCGCAATCGACTCGGGGTCTGCGGGCTTAGGTTGTCTCAGGACCGTCAATGATTGATCTGCCATGTGGCGGGGCCTGATCGTGGCAGGCCCCGGCCGAAGGGCGCCGCCGCGCCGGCATGCCAGCTTCGATGCGCGTCGGAATCTTGGAGGCCAAGCTTCCCCCATGGCGTATGAAGACCGGCTCGGGCAGCGTCCATCTCGGCGTGACGGAGCAGGCAGCCTGCCTGGGGCGTGAACTGCGCGCAACGCACACTGTTCGCTCGAACACGGGAACGAGATACTGCGGCGAGCAGCACCGCAGCACCCTCGGTCGGACGACATCAGGCCCTGGCCCACACATGGGGGTCGTACCGGGATCCCCTGAGGGGATCCGCAGTTTCGATGATGCGGAAGCCCGCCGCCGAGACGGTGGCCACCTTCAGCGTTGGCTACGCTCCGACTTCATAGCGTTGTTCGCGTGACCCTACTGATGAAATGCGCCCGACGGCTGGCGGTCGTCGCGTCGCTGGCGATCCTGACAGTCGGCGTCCTCGGCGCAACGGCTTTGGCCTTCGCCAGGGACCAGACGATCTCTGTGCTCGTAGCCGCCCCGTCTGGCACCTCATCGACCATCGTCACCGTGGAGGACAAAGTGTGGACCGCAGGCGTCCGTGATCCTGCGAGCACGGAACCTGTCAGCGGGACCGAGCACTTCCGTATCGGAAGTATCACCAAGACGTTCGTCGCCACTGTATTACTACAACTGGTCGACGAGGGCAAGATCACACTCGACAATCCGGTCGAAAACTACCTGCCGGGGGCAGTTCGAGGCGGCGAAGAGATCACTGTCCGGCAGGTCCTCCAACACACGAGCGGACTTCCGGACTATATGAAAGCCGCGGGCTGGTCCACCAATCGTTGGCGCGGCGAGGGCCGATACCGCGACTACTCACCCGACGACCTACTGCATCAGGCGTTCACTCGTCCCCCGGACTTTCTGCCAGGCGAGTCATTTCGCTACTCCAACACCAACTATATTGTTGCCGGCCTCCTCATCGAGGCAATCACTGGCCAAGCGTATGGGACCGAGATCAAACAACGCATTCTACAACCACTCGACTTGGCCGGCACCTCCATCCCCGGCTCTGACCCGCAACTCCCCGAACCATCGATTCGCGCCGTGCTGGAACTCGACGACGGCAGCCGGGTTGATGTGACCGAGCAGAACGAAACCCTCGATTGGGCCGCGGGTGAGATGATCTCAACCAGCACCGATCTGACAACCTTTCTTGACGCACTTCTAGGTGGCAGACTTCTCACCGCCCCGACGCTCGCTGAGATGCGCACGACCGTCCCAATGGGGATGGGCTTTCATTACGGCCTCGGACTCGAACGATTCGATCTCCCGTGCGGCGGACAGTTGTGGGGACATGGCGGTCAGCTACTCGGTTACGTCACCTACGCCTATCACCGCGATGACGGCCACACCCTCACGCTGCTCCGGGCCTCCGGAAACGATGACAGCTTTCTGGGATTCGCTGCGATCGCCACCGCCGCATACTGCTTCGCAAGCCCGTGATCGCGCCGATCATAAAACCCCAACGCGGCGCTGCCTCTGTGCAACGAACAGCCACCGGAGTTCAGCCTGTGGCTACTACGGCGCCAACCACCGCCAGTCCCATGGGAAAGCACATGGATTCGCTGGCCGGACTTCTGGCTACCCTCAGATCGTCAGCACTTCCGACTCGCACGGAGAACTGCTGGCAAGACCTTCGAACGGGCGCGTCGAAGTTGCCTGCGGGGGGTGGACTCGGCCGGACGGGAACAGCCTTGACTTGCCTGACCGTTCTCGATGGTCTCGACGCCGAGAAGCCAGTCGGCTATGTGCGCGAACATTACTCTCCGCGGGCCATCGAAACCCCATGGCAACGGTACCTCGTCACCCACTTTGCCTGAGTCCCGCACCGGCGCCGGGAGCACCGAAGTCGGCGGCCGACGGCGCCCGGGCGCGCAACGGTGTGTCTCCAGGGCTCCGGAGCGGAGCGGCCAGAGCTGGAGGAACGAGCCTGCACCGGCGTCCAACCGCGTGCCCCGAATGATCTCATCCAGCCCTCGTCATCGGCGCCACCTGGTAGTCCATCTCGCCGGCCGCCACTTACGACTGAAGAATCACCGCCAGGTATCCCTGAAGGTCACAGCCGCAGCGAGCATCCTGGTCGTCGTGTCCGAAACTCGTCTCACAACTCCACGTTGCGAAACTGGCCGTGTCGGTGAGTTCTGCGACACTGCGGCGTTGTGAGCTCCCGACTACCTGCGTGTCGACGGCAGACCGAGAAGCCAGGAACTGTTCACACACCCGCCCGTGCATCTGCGGTCCGAGAGTGCAAGAGTGGATGCATGGCACGTAGCGGCGGATTCCACGAGGCCGGATCGCCCGAGAACCCCTATCTGATCACCGAGGCTGCCCAGTCGTTCGACGAGCAGCACCGGGCGCGCGTGCGCAAGTACGCGATCATGATGTCGGTGCGTTTCCCCGCGCTCATCCTCGCGGCTGTCGCGTACGGCATCTGGGCGAACCCGTGGATCTCGATGGCGATCATCGCGGTGTCGATTCCGCTGCCGTGGATGGCGGTCCTCGTCGCGAACGATCGGCCGCCGCGGTCGAAGGACGAGCCCGGCCGGTACGACCATCACCACGACCATCGCGCCATCGAGGGCCCGTCAGGGCACACGCTCGACGGCTGAGCACGGCGGTGTGCGCCTCGGCACACCTGCGAGAATGGCGGCGTGACCCGCAACGACGCCGCCGGCCCGCACTCCCTCACCGATCCGCTGACGCTTCTCGCCGCCCTGGGCGACGACCTGCGCACGGCCTTCGAACGCGTCGGCTACGACACCGACTCACTGCTCGAGGCGCTCGGCGACGAGGTGCACGCGGCATTGGGTCGCAGCGAGCCGATCCCGGTGCGCCTCGCGGCACGCGAACTCGGTGATCTCGGGACCTTGATCCGTTTGTTCCTGCTGACCGACGACTGCGACGAGGGCGCCGTTGCGGATGCGCTCGCACCCCTCGACGTCGACGCCGCAGCGGCGGCCGGACTCGTCGAACGCGTCCCAGGCACGTCGTCGGTGCGTGCGGCTCTCGACGTACGGCCGGTCGACCTCGGCGCGGGCAACCGATGGATCTTCTCCGATCTCGACGGGGCGCTGCGGCCCGGCTCGGACTCCGCGCACGCGACCGACCGCGACCACGTGCTCGGCGTGGGCCACGCGTCGCTGTCGCTGCTGCAGGCGACACCCACGACACCGGTCGGCACGCTGCTCGACCTCGGCACAGGGTCGGGCGTGCAGTTGCTGCACGGCGCGACGTTCGCCGAGCACGTCACCGGAACGGACGTCAACGCACGCGCGCTGGGGCTCGCGCGCGCCACCGCGGCCCTGAACCGGACGGGTGACGAGGCGGAACTCGAACTGCTCGAAGGCTCGTGGTTCGAGCCGGTCGCGGGTCGCACGTTCGACCGGATCGTCGCGAACCCGCCGTTCGTCGTGGGCGACCCGCGGGTGCGTCAGACCTACCGCGACTCGGGCCTCGATCTCGACGGCGCGAGCGCACTCGTCGTCGCGGGTGCCGCCGAGCATCTCGCGCCGGGCGGCACCGCGGCGATGCTCGCGTCGTGGGTGCACCGGGACGGTGAGGACTGGCGCGCGCGGGTCGCGTCGTGGCTTCCGTCACATGGCATCGACGCGTGGGTCGTGCAACGTGACGTCGCCGACCCGTCGCTGTACGTCGGGACGTGGCTGCGCGACGGCGGCCTCGACCCCCGCAGCGCCGCGGCGGCCGAGCGCGGCGAGAGTTGGCTCACACATCTGCGGTCGTCGGGAGTCACCGGTGTCGGCTTCGGATTCGTGTATCTGCGCCGCACCGACGAGCCGACCGACGTGCTCGCGGAGGACATGACGCAGGGCTTCTCCGATCCGCTCGGCGGCGAGGCGATCGCATATTTCGACCGCCTGACCTGGCTTCGCGAGCACGACGTCCTCGGCGCGCGCTATACGCTCGAGCCGTCGACGGCGCTCGAACGTGTGTCGGTTCCCGGCCCGGACGGCTGGAACGAGCAGGTGGTGCGGGTGCACCGCGGCAACGGCCCGCACTGGCAGCACGAGATCGACGACCTCGGGGCCGCTTTTCTCGCGGGAATGCGCCCGGACGGTCTGGTGTTGGAGGAACTGATCGCGCTGCTCGCGGTCGGATACGGCGCGGACGACGAAAGCGCGGATCTGACGCAGTCGGCGGTCGAACTGGTTCAGGCACTCGTCCGGCACGGCATCGTGTTGCCGGCGTAGACAGCCCGGTTCCCGGCTCGGGTCCACCCGGACCCTTCTCAGCAACTTCTCAGGACGATGCGTGGATACCTGCTGGTCAACAGCTTTTCACGCGCGATCCGCCGGGAACTTTCGCGGGCCGTCGGTGCGTTGATCCGTATGAGACACCACCGATCAGGAGGCAAGTCATGACAAGCCCCAGCACCACTCTTCGCCCCAGCGCTGCCGACCTCGACGCGCAGAGCCCCGCCGCCGACCTCGTCCGTGTGTACCTGAACGGGATCGGCCGCACCGCCCTGCTGTCCGCCGAGGACGAGGTGGAGCTGTCGAAGCGCATCGAGGCTGGGCTGTACGCGAAGCACGTACTCGCGACGGGCAAGAGGCTGTCGGCGACCAAGAAGCGCGATCTCGCCACGATCGTCCGCGACGGCGAGGTCGCCCGTCAGCACCTGCTCGAAGCGAACCTCCGCCTCGTGGTGTCGCTCGCGAAGCGCTACACGGGCCGCGGCATGCCGCTGCTCGACCTGATCCAGGAGGGCAACCTGGGCTTGATCCGCGCGATGGAGAAGTTCGACTACGCGAAGGGCTTCAAGTTCTCGACGTACGCGACGTGGTGGATCCGTCAGGCGATCACGCGCGGTATGGCCGACCAGAGCCGCACGATCCGGCTCCCCGTCCACCTCGTCGAGCAGGTCAACAAGCTCGCCCGCATCAAGCGGGAGCTGCACCAGCAGCTCGGGCGTGAAGCGACCGACGACGAGTTGGCCGCCGAGTCGGGCATTCCGGCAACGAAGATCGCCGATCTGCTCGACCACAGCCGCGACCCGGTGAGCCTCGACATGCCCGTCGGCAGCGACGAGGAGGCACCTCTCGGCGACTTCATCGAGGACTCCGAGGCGACGTCGGCCGAGAGCGCCGTCATCGCCGGGCTCCTGCACACCGACGTCCGCAGCGTCCTCGCGACGCTCGACGAGCGCGAACAGCAGGTCATCCGGCTGCGCTACGGCCTCGACGACGGCCAGCCACGCACGCTCGACCAGATCGGCAAGCTCTTCGGCCTCTCGCGCGAGCGTGTCCGCCAGATCGAGCGCGAAGTGATGAGCAAGCTGCGCCAGGGCGATCGCGCCGAGCGTCTGCGTTCGTACGCGAGCTGACACAACCGAAGAACCTGCATCCCGTACTGCGTTCGTCACACGCGCGGGGGATGCGCAAGAGTCGGCCGCCCACCGCTGCCCATTCCCCCTCAGGGCACGGTCGGGCGGTCGACGCCGTCAGCAGGGTGCTGCGCCGGTCAGCGCAGTGCCTCACCGGTCAGCAGGGTGCCGCGCCGGTCAGCGCAGGCGGCGCGGTCCGAGGTCGATCATGCTCGGCTCGGGACCGACGCGGACACGGGTGTCGGTGATCGCGGCACCGTCGGCGGACGCCAGCACCGGCTCACAGGCGAGCTCGCGCACCTCGGGGAGGTCGTCGGCGAGCGTCGAGATGCGCTGCACGAGGTCGACGAGTGCCCGCTTGTCGACCGGAATGCCGTTGCGGTAGCCGGACAGCAGCGGCGCCGCTTTCGGTGCGTCGACGAGTTCCGCGGCACCGGCCTCGGTGACCGGCAGCACGCCGTATGCGCGGTCGCCGAGCAGATCCGAGATGACACCCGCGAGACCGAACGACACGAGTGAACCGAACGACGGGTCGTCCTGCACACCGATCACACAGCCGATGCCCTTGGTCGCCATCTTCTGGATCTGCAGCAGCGGATCTCCCGTGGCCTGTGCCAGATCGCGATAGGCGACGCGCACGGCGTCCTCGCTGTACAGGTCGAGGCGGACTCCCGCGAGGTCCGGGCGATGGCGCCACAGCTCCCCTGTCGCCTTGACCGCGACCGGATAGCCGAGGGCGGCTGCCTCCTCGACCGCTTCGTCTTCGGTGGTGGCCGTGCGGAACTCGACGACGTGCACCCCGTAGCACGCGAGCAGTTCGGCGGATTCGACGTCGGTGAGCCATCGACCGGGCGACGCCCCGCACCATCGCTCGACCAGTTGCCGGGCGGCGTCGGCGTCGATGCCGTCGGGCCGGACGACCGGTGACGCCGGCTTGCTGCGCCACTTCGCGTACCGCCACGCACGACCCAGCGCGAGGGCGGCGCGCTCGGGGTTGGGATACGACGGCACCGAGCCGCGCGCCGGATTCCCGTCCGGACCCACCACCGTGAGTGCTTCGGGCACCCCCTCGGCCGCGAGGAAGGTGGACAGCACGGGCTTGGTGGCACCCTCGACGGCCTCCTTGAGTGCCCGCGCGAACGGCTCGACCGGCACCGCGACGGGCGGCACGTACACCGCGATCACCGAGTCGACGTCGTCGGATGCCAGCGCACCACGCACGCTCGCCGCGAACTCGTCGGGTGTGGCCTGCGCGCCGAGGTCGGTGTTGGCGCGCACGGTGAGCCCCTCGCTTCGGGCCGCGTCGGCCGCAAGGACGCTGAGCGCAGTCGAGTTGCCCACCACCGCGAGACGCGGCCCCTTCGGCAACGGCTGGTAGCCGAAAAGCAGTGCCGCGTCGAACAACTGGGAGATCGACCCGACCTGCACGACACCCGACTGCTCGAACAGTGCGCGCACGATCGAGTCGTCGATCTCGACCCCGGTGGCGGCGAGGGCAGGCGGCACCGCATGCCTGCCGCTCTTGACCGCGACGATCGGCTTGGTGCGTGCGACGCGGCGCGCGATCCGCGAGAACTTGCGCGGATTGCCGAAGCTCTCGAGGTACAGCAGGACGACCTCGGTCGCAGGGTCGGTGTCCCAGTACTGCAGCAGGTCGTTGCCGGACACGTCGGCGCGATTGCCCGCCGACACGAAGGTCGAGAGCCCGATGCGGGTACGTGCCGCCTCGTCGAGGATCGCGATGCCCAATGCGCCGGACTGGCAGAAGAATCCGACATTGCCCGCACTCGGCAGCACCGGAGCGAGAGTCGCGTTGAGCGAGACCGCCGGATCGTTGTTCGCGACGCCGAGCGCATTGGGCCCGACCAGCCGCATGCCGTGCTCACGCGCGGCGTGCACGAGCGCCCGTTCGTTGCGCCTGCCCTCCGGGCTCTTCTCGCCGAAGCCCGACGACACCACGACGAGCGCCTTGACACCCTTGGCGAGACAGTCGTCGAGGACCGCGTCGAGCGCGACGGCCGGAACCGCCATGATCGCGAGGTCGACGTCGTCGGGGATGTCGCGCACCGTGGGATACGCGCGGACGCCGAGCACCGACTTGTGTTCGTCGTTGACCGGATACACGACACCCGTGAACCCGCCGCGCAGCAGGTTGACCAGAACGGCATTGCCCACCTTGGCCGGATCCGAGGACGCGCCCACGACCGCCACCGAGCGCGGCTCGAGTACGTTCTGGACGCTGCGCGCCTCGGCGGCGCGCTCACGCGAGTTGCGCACGGACACGAGTGCTTCGGTGGGGTCGATCGCGAACTCGAGCCGCAGCACACCACCCTCGTAGCTACGGCTGACCTGGTAGCCGGCTTCCCGGAACACGCTGACCATGTTGCGGTTCTCGGCGAGCACTTCGGCGACGAACTTGGTGAGACCGTTCTCGGCTGCCGCCGCGGCGAGATGTTCGAGCAGGATCGGTCCCAGACCGCGGCCCTGATGGCCGTCCGCGACGACGAATGCGACCTCTGCCGACTTGCCGTCGCCCTCGTTGCGCAGCCGCTCGTACCGGCCCACCGCGATGATCTCGCCGCCCAGCAGCATGACGAACGCCACGCGGTCGTGGTGGTCGACGGTGGTGAACCGCACGACGTCCTTGTGCGACATCGTGGGATAGGGACCGAAATATCGGAGATAGCGCGTGCGCTCGGACAGCGTGCCGTGGAAGCGGATCAGCCGGTCCGCATCCTCCGGAACGATCGGTCGTAGTGCGACGGCGCCGCCGTCGGTCGCGAGGACGTCCGCCACCCAGTGCTTCGGAAAGGTGTGCGCTTGCTCGAGTCGGCGTCGTTCGTCGGGCGACGCCGACGAATCTGCGTGCACCGCCGCAGTGTTCGAGTCGTCGGTGTTCTTCTCTGCCGAGTCAGTCACGCGGATCCTCCGGGTCGAGGCCGAGGAGTGGGAAGCACGCACGGCGGGTGGCAATGATCGCGGCGTCGATGCGGATCAACGCCCGGTCCTGTGACGATATCCCCGTCACCGGCGTGCCTCCGGGACCGTCCCATGAGAGATACTCCACGTTTCCGCCGTCGCCGAAGGTGGCGGGCAACTCGACGCCCGGCGCGCGCTCGGCGGTGGTGGCGAGCCATTCGGCGGGCAGCGGTGTCGCCGGGTCGAGATCGCGGTCGAGCGCCGTGGCGATCAGGTGCGTCCACGCGCGCGGCACGACGCGCACCAAGCCGTAACCACCACCGCCCACCGCAAGCCACCGGCCCTCGGCGTACCGGTCGGCGAGGTCACGCATCGCCCGGAACGCGGCGCGCTGCCCGTCGACGGTGAGCGACAGGTCGGCGAGCGGATCTTCGCGGTGGTTGTCGACACCGCACTGGCTGACGACGATCTGCGGTGCGAACGCTTCGACCGCCGCAGGCACGATCGCGTGGAAACCGCGCAACCAGATGTCGTCGACCGTTCCGGGCAGCACGGGGAGATTGACCGACGTGCCTTCGGCCGCGCCCTCGCCGACTTCGCTCGCCCACCCGGTGTTCGGCCACAGCGTCGCGGGGTGCTGGTGTACCGACACGGTCAGCACACGCGGATCGTCCCGGAACACGTGCTGCACGCCGTCGCCGTGATGCGCGTCGACGTCGACATACGCGATGCGGTCGAAACCGTGGTCGAGCAGCCACGATATGGCGACGGCGGCGTCGTTGTACACGCAGAAGCCGGACGCCCAGTCGGGCATCGCGTGGTGCATGCCGCCGCCGATCGAGACGGCGCGTCGCGTGCGCCCCTCGGCGATCTCGCGCGCCGCGGCGATCGAACCGCCCGCGAGCATCGCGCTCGCCTCGTGCATCTGCGGGAAGACCGGATTGTCCATGTTGCCGAGCCCGTGCGGTGCGTCGCCCTCGACCGTCCCGGTCGCACCGGAGTGACCCGCGCTCTTGACTGCGTCGATGTAGCCGGCGGTGTGGACGCGCAACAATTCGCCGTCCGGCGCCGCGGCCGGTTCGACCACCTCGACGCCGTCGAGCACGCCCGACTGCCGTGCGAGATCCATGGTGAGCGCCAGGCGCATCGGGTTCATGGGGTGCTCGTCCGTCCACCGGTACCCGAGGTAGTCCGGGCTCCACACGACGGTGCGGTCGAGTGTGGCGGGCGCGGTGTCCGCGTCGGGGCGGCCCCCGGTATCGGCGCGTCGATTCCGTGCCGGTCGAGGAGAGACGGTCATGATGTGCACGCTACTGTGCGGCCGCTCACGATGCGACCACACGACGGGCCTGCTCACGCGGTCGCCGGCCGCGGGACGAGCGGGCCCGGCCGTACCGGATCCAGGACCACGGCAGGCCCACGACGAGCCGGGCCCGATCACGGCCGCGAAATGTAGAATCGTTCCAGACGAAGGGGTGTGAGAGTGAAGGATCTGGTCGATACCACGGAGATGTACCTCCGGACCATCTACGACTTGGAGGAGGAGGGCGTCGTCCCGCTCCGTGCACGCATCGCGGAACGGCTCGAGCAGAGCGGTCCGACCGTGAGCCAGACCGTCGCACGCATGGAACGTGACGGTCTGCTGCAGGTGGCGGGCGACCGCCACCTCGAACTGACCGAGAAGGGTCGCGAACTCGCGATCTCGGTCATGCGCAAGCACCGGCTCGCCGAGCGGCTGCTGGTCGACGTCATCGGGCTCAAGTGGGAGGACGTGCACGCCGAGGCGTGCCGCTGGGAACACGTCATGAGCGAGGAAGTCGAGCGCAGGCTGGTCGAGGTCCTCGACAACCCGACCACGTCGCCCTACGGCAACCCGATCCCCGGTCTCGATCAGCTGGGTATCGAACGCAGCACAGCGAACGGCGAGACCCTGTTGCGCCTCACCGAGCTGCCGCAGGGCAAGGAGTCCGCGGTCGTGGTGCGTCGCCTCGCCGAGTACGTGCAGTCCGATCCCGACGTGATCGGCCGGCTGCGGGAAGCGGGCGTGGTGCCGGACGCGCGCATCACGGTCGAGCCGCGCGACGGGTCGGTGCTCATCTCGGCATCCGGGCACGACGGCGTGGAACTGGCGGACGAGATGGCGCACGCGGTCCAGGTCAAGCAGGTCTGACGGATGAAACTGCTTGTCACCGGCGGCGCCGGCTATGTCGGCAGCGTGTGCGCCACCGTCCTGCTCGAGCGCGGCCACGAGGTGGTGGTGATCGACGACCTGTCCACCGGCAATGCCGACGCGGTCCCGGCCGGCGCGGAGTTCGTCGAGGGCGACGTGCGCGTGCGCGCGCCCGAGGCGCTCGCCGACGGCGGCTTCGACGGCGTGCTGCACTTCGCCGCGCGTTCGCTCGTGGGCGAATCCGTGCTCGAACCCGAGAAGTACTGGCACGGAAATGTCGTCACGTCGCTGGCGCTGCTCGACGCGATGCGCGCCACCGGAACGCCGCGGCTCGTGTTCTCGTCCACCGCCGCCACCTACGGCGAACCCGAGCACTCCCCCATCACCGAGTCGGATCCGACGCGTCCGACCAATCCGTACGGGGCGACCAAGCTCGCCATCGACCACGCGATCACGTCGTACGCGAACGCCTACGATCTCGCGGCCACGAGCCTGCGGTACTTCAACGTGGCAGGCGCGTACCGGTCCGCGGGCGAGAACCGTGTCGTGGAGACACATCTCATCCCGCTCGTGCTGCAGGTGGCGGCGGGCCACCGCGACCGGATCTCGGTGTTCGGTACCGATTGGCCCACCCCGGACGGCACCGCGGTGCGCGACTACATCCACGTGCTCGATCTCGCGGAAGCGCACCTGCTGGCCCTCGACGCCGCCGCGCCCGGCCGTCACGACATCTACAACCTGGGCAGCGGTGCGGGCTTCTCGGTGCGCGAAGTCATCGAATCGTGCAGGCGCGTCACGGGCTTGCCGATCGCCGTCGAGGACGCGCCGCGCCGTGCGGGCGATCCCGCCGTGCTGGTCGCGTCGAGCGAGCGCGCGATCGCCGAACTCGGCTGGAAGCCCACGCACACCGATCTCGACGAGATCGTTGCCGACGCGTGGACTTTCCTCCAGTCTCTCGGCGACCGCGCGCACTCTGCACCGAAGGTGTGACCACGCGAGGGCTCGCGAGCCCTCGCGTGTCGCTGCCCGCTCGGAAGTGTCATGTCGCTGCCCGCTCCGGGTGTCATGTCGCTGCCCGCGCCCTCGGTGGCGGTAGCGCGACACCGAGGCGCCGTGCGACGTCGAATCCCACGTCGGCGAGCCCGGCCACGGCATCGGGCCGCAACGCGTGCCGCAACGATGCGTCGAGCAAACCTGCCAGTCGGTGACCCGGGTCCGCGTCGAGCGCCGCCGAGAACGCGACTCCCGCGAGCGGGCCGTCGCCCCGCACGTACGCCGAGAACCCCGCCAGCGCCGCCACATCCGCCCGCTCCGCTGCGGGCGCGAGCCGCGTGGCCTCGAGCCAGTAGCGCTCGGCATGCGACGCGAGAGTCCCCACCGCGAGCGCGACCACGGCATCACGCACCCGTCGATCACGAAGCGCGACAACGGTAGTCGCGCAATCCTCGGCGGACGGAGAGCCCGACTCGGCCGCGATACGTTCGACCAGCGCGCGCAGTGCCGCGGCGGGATCGACAGCGGTGTGGGTGCGCGCCGCGATGTGCAGCCGGACCTGTTCGACGACGGACACGTCCGCCGGTGCGACGAGCGCTTCGAGTTCGTCGCGCGATCCGTGGATCGCGTACCCGCCGACCACGCGGGCGACCGCCACGCGCGAGCCTGCCGGGTCGGGTTGGCTGCCGCGGCGGGCCGGGTCGAAGACGCTGTGCCACGGGCTGCCCGCATGCACGCCGGGCGTGACGAATGCGTCGCACACGTCGATCGCCTCCGGATCGAGCATCGTCTCGAAGGCCGCGACCATCGCTTCCGCCGTCAGCTGCAGCGGCCCCGGGTCGGAGACCGGGGTGTCGCCCGGGAATCGAGCGCATCCGGCCCGGTCGTCGACCACGACCACGACGACACCGCGCGCATCGTGGTCCGCCGCGACCTCCGCGAAGCGGGCCAGGGTGTGCACGGTGGCGCGGGAGAGCCGGCCCGGAGCGGCCGGGTCGACGTCCAGGTCGTATCGCATGACGATGCCGAGTCCGGAACCGGGGCCGAGCGTCAGGACGACGAATGAGCGCTCGGGCCGGAAGCCGAGCAGCGCCGGGAGCGAGGAGATCAGCTCGCCCGGGTCGGACAACCGGATCGCGGGCAGTGCGGGATCGCCGGACGGAGCCGGCTCGAGTGGGAATGTCATGCAGCCCACCCTCGGCATGCGCACCGACCGCACAGGGTCGCGACCGCGGACCCGGAACCCGGCTGTGGATGACGCGCAGCCTGTGGACGAGGGCGCCGCGGCTCAGCCCGATCGGGCCGCGTCGACGGCGTGCGCGAATACCTCGTCGAGGGCACCGGTGTCGGGCGCACCCGCACCGAACGACATCAAGGTGACGGACACGCGCACGTCGTCGCACTGCGCGACCCGCGTGACCATCGACTGATCGAGCCTGCGTTCGCTGCCACCGGACACCACGCTGCGGGTGTAGCCCAGCGCGTCGTCCGCGTCGCTCTCCGGGTCGGGGTCGTCGGGATCGAGCGTGGTGGTGACCTCCGCGGTCGCGCCGAGCGCGTCGACCGACATCTTCGCGCACCGGCTCAGGTACCGGCGGTGCTGCGCGAGCGGGGTGTCGACACGGGCCACTTCGACCGACAACGTCGCGCGGGTCGCACCGTTGGTGCCGACTGCCATGACGGTGCCCGACGGGTCGTATGCCTGCGGCGCGGGTGTGCAGTCCGGCGGGTCGACGACCCCGCCTTTCGTGACGCCCGCCAGGTCCGACGCCGCCATCGCGACGGCGTGCTCGGGCAGCACGACCGCGGGGTAGCCGGGGGGAAACGCCTCGGCCGCCAGCAGCCTCGGCGACAGATCGCCGCCGCCGGTGGACACGACCGTCTGCTGCGCCGCGGTAGGTGTGCCGTCGACCTGCCCACCGCACGCCACGGCAGTGCTCCCGGCGAGCACCGCCGCCGCTCCCAGCAGCACCGCCCGCACACGTGTGCCCACTCGAGCTCCTCTCCACGACTGCGCAGCGCCCACCCTGCCACACGCGATGGGCACCGGTCGCCGAACCGAACGGGAGTTTCCGGGCACGATCGACCGCGGCCACCACCGGTGCGACAACGGGGAATCCACAGGCGCCGCCGCGCGTTGCACGCGAAAGGTGCGCAGTGCGCCCGTCCGGTGACGGGGACCACGCGTGGGGGTGCATCACGCGATGGTGGACACTGGTACGTGCAGGTGTGTCGGCGAAAGGGTCGTTCGATGGAAGAGCAGTCGAGGATGTACGAGCTGGAGTTCCCCGCTCCCCAACTGGCGTCGGACGACGGCCGCGGCCCGGTCCTCGTACACGGGCTCGAAGGCTTCAGCGACGCGGGACATGCCGTTCGGCTCGCGACGGAACACCTGCGCGACGCGCTCGAGACGGAGCTCGTGGCGTCGTTCGCGGTCGACGAACTGATCGACTACCGCTCGCGGCGGCCGACGATGACCTTCCGCACCGATCACTTCTCCGACTACGAGGCGCCGGAGCTCAACCTGTACGCAGTGCGCGACGCCGAGGGCACGCCCTTCCTGCTGCTCGCGGGCATGGAGCCCGACCTGCGCTGGGAACGGTTCACCACCGCGCTGCGACTGCTCGCCGATCAGCTCGGTGTGCGTCAGGTGGTGGGTATCAACGCGATTCCGATGGCGAGCCCGCACACTCGGCCGATCAGCGTGACGGCGCACTCGAACAACAAGGAGTTGATCGAGGGCTACCACAAGTGGTCGGGAGAACTGCAGGTGCCGGGCAGCGCGTCGTCGCTGCTCGAGCTGCGCATGTCGCAGCACGGCTACGAGTCGGTCGGCTTCTCGGTGCACGTGCCGCACTACCTCGCGCAAACCGATTACCCGAGTGCCGCCGAAACTCTCCTCGAGAACGTCGGCGACGTCACCGGCCTGGCCTTCCCGCTCGCCGCGCTCGGCGAGGCGGCGGCGCGTGTGCGCGAACAGATCGACGAGCACATCGCGGGCAGTGACGAGGTGCAGTCGGTCGTCCACGCACTCGAGCGTCAGTACGACGCATTCGTCACGGCGCAGGAACGCCGATCGAATCTGCTCGCGAACGAAGAAGAACTGCCGAGCGGCGACGAATTGGGCGCCGAGTTCGAGCGCTTCCTCGCCGAGCAGGGTGGTTTCGGCGACGAGAGCGGCCGCGACGACGGAAAGGGCCCGTTCGGCTAGGTCGACCCCGGCCCTCCGGTTGTCCGTCCGCACCAGGTGCCATAACCTCGCGCGTACGCAGGACACATCGGCACCCTCCGGTTACCGGGTGGTGCAGGAGGCATCATGAGCAACACCCGCGCCCGATCACTGCGGCCGGTCCCGGATCATCGGCCGCACCTCGAGTACCGCACGATCCACGGTTACCGGCGTGCGTACCGCATCGCCGGCGAGGGGCCCGCGATCCTGCTGCTGCACGGCATCGGCGACAACTCGTCGACGTGGGCGGAGATCATCCCGCATCTCGCACGCACGCACACCGTCCTCGCCCCCGACCTGCTCGGCCACGGGCAATCGGACAAGCCGCGCGCCGACTACTCGGTGGCCGCGTACGCGAACGGGATGCGGGATCTGCTCACGACGCTCGACATCGCGAAGGTGACGGTCGTCGGGCATTCGCTCGGCGGCGGCGTCGCGATGCAGTTCGCCTACCAGTTTCCGCACATGGTCGATCGGCTCGTCCTCGTGTCGTCGGGCGGCGTCACGCGCGACGTGCATCCGCTGCTGCGGCTCGCGTCGATCCCCGTGCTCAGCGAGGCGGCACGCGCCCTCCGGCTGCCCGGTGCGATGACCGTCGTACACGCTCTCGGCACGGTCGCCTCCGCGCTGCACCGTTCGCCGTTGCGGCCGGGCCGTCATCTGCACGACGCCGACGATCTCGTCCGGGTGTTGCGAGCGCTACCCGATCCCACCGCGTACGAGGCGTACCTGCGCACACTGCGCGCGGTGGTCGACTGGCGCGGCCAGGTCGTCACGATGCTCGACCGGTGTTATCTCACCGAGGATCTGCCCGTACAACTCGTGTGGGGCCACGACGATTCGGTCATCCCCGTGTCGCACGCCGAGCTCGCGCATTCGGCGATGCCGCACTCGCGGCTCGACGTGTTCGACGGAGCCGGGCACTTCCCCTTCCACGACGACCCGCTGCGGTTCCTGAACGTGCTCGAGGATTTCGTCGCGACCACGAGTCCGCTCGAATTCGACGACGGACGATGGCGCGACAAACTCTGCTCGGGTGTCAGCGAGCACGACATCACGGGGAACGCCGAGACACGCACGGCGGTACTCGACGCGATCGGGTCGGACGAGCGCAGCGCCACGTGAGCGGCGACAGTCAACCCGACTAGCCTGGACGCGTGCTCCTCGCCGATCTCGTACCCCCACGCTCCCCCGCCCGCTCGAACTCAGGCGACGGGGTGGACGCCGATGCCGTGTTCGACGCGTTCACCACGTGGACCGGCGATCGCGGCCTCGAGCTGTACCCGGCGCAGGAGGAGGCGACGATGGAGCTCGCCGCCGGCTCGAACGTGATCCTCGCGACGCCCACCGGTTCGGGAAAGTCGATGGTCGCCGTCGCCGCGCACTTCCGCGCGCTCGCCGCGGGTACCCGGTCGTTCTACACGGCACCGATCAAGGCGCTCGTGAGCGAGAAGTTCTTCGCCCTGTGCGAGGTCTTCGGTGCCGAGAACGTCGGCATGATGACCGGCGACGCGTCGGTCAACTCCGGTGCGCCGATCGTGTGCGCGACCGCCGAGATCGTCGCCAATCTTGCGCTGCGCGAAGGCCCGGACTCCGACATCGGACAGGTCGTGATGGACGAGTTCCACTACTACGCCGAGCCGGATCGCGGGTGGGCGTGGCAGGTCCCCCTCGTCGAACTGCCGCACACCCAGTTCCTGTTGATGTCCGCGACGCTCGGCGACGTCAGCTTCTTCGCACGCGATCTCACCCGACGTACCGGCCGCGAGACCGCCGTCGTCGAGGGCACCGAGCGTCCGGTGCCGCTCACCTACTCGTACGCCACCACGCCGGTCGGCGAGACGATCGAAGAACTCGTCACCACCCATCAGGCGCCGGTGTATGTCGTGCACTTCACACAGGCCGCGGCCCTCGAACGAGCGCAAGCACTCACGAGCGTCAATGTCGCCTCACGCGCCGAGAAGGACGCGATCGCCGACGCGATCGGCGGTTTCCGATTCACCACCGGATTCGGCAAGACCCTCTCGCGGCTCGTGCGGCACGGCATCGGCGTGCACCACGCAGGCATGCTCCCGAAGTACCGGCGTCTGGTCGAACGACTCGCGCAGGACGGACTGCTCAAGGTCATCTGCGGCACCGACACGCTCGGAGTCGGCATCAACGTGCCGATCCGCACCGTGCTGCTCACCGGACTCACCAAGTACGACGGCATCCGCACGCGGCACCTGCGTGCTCGGGAGTTCCACCAGATCGCGGGTCGCGCGGGCCGCGCGGGTTTCGACACGATGGGCACCGTCGTGGTGCAGGCCCCTGAGCACGAGATCGAGAACATCAAGGCACTCGCGAAAGCGGGCGACGATCCCAAGAAGCGCCGAAAGGTCCAGCGCAAGAAGGCACCCGAGGGCTTCGTGTCGTGGGGCGAGGCGACCTTCGAACGGCTCGTCGCCGCGCCACCCGAGCCACTCACGTCGCGTTTCTCGGTGAGCAATTCGATGCTGCTCAACGTGATCGCCCGGCGCGGAAACTGTTTCGACGCGATGCGCCACCTGCTCGAGGACAACCACGAGACCCGCCCCGCGCAGCGCAGGCACATCCTCAAAGCGGTGTCGCTGTACCGCGGCCTGCTCGACGCCGGCGTCGTCGAGCGACTCGACGTGCCCGACGCCGACGGCCGGTGGGCACGACTCACGATGGACCTGCAGCGTGACTTCGCCCTCAATCAGCCGCTGTCCCCGTTCGCCCTCGCCGCCTTCGAATTGCTCGATCCCGAATCGCACACGTACGCACTCGATGTCGTCTCGATCATCGAGTCGACCCTCGACGACCCTCGCCAGATCCTCATGGCCCAGCAGCACGCCGCGCGTGGCGAAGCCGTCGCCGAGATGAAGGCCGACGGCATCGAGTACGACGAGCGCATGGAACTGCTCGAGGAGATCACCTGGCCCAAGCCGCTCGCCGAGCTGCTGTTGCCCGCATTCGAGACGTACCGTGGTGCGCACCCGTGGATCTCTGAGTTCGCGCTGTCACCCAAGTCGGTCGTGCGGGACATGGTCGAGCGCGCGATGACCTTCGCCGAGCTCGTCAGCCACTACGGGCTCGCGCGGTCGGAAGGCCTCGTACTGCGCTATCTCGCGGACGCCTACCGCGCACTTCGGCAGACCGTGCCCACCGAGGCACGCACCGAAGAGGTCGACGACCTCACCGAATGGCTCGGCGAACTCGTGCGGCAGGTCGATTCGAGCCTGCTCGACGAGTGGGAGCAGCTCACCGACCCCGCCGCCGAGCCCGACGACCAGCAGGCTGCGTTCGGCGGCGACGTGCCGCGTCCGATCTCCGCGAACACCCGTGCGTTCAAGGTGATGGTGCGCAACGCGATGTTCCGCCGGGTCGAGCTCGCGTCACGCAAACGCTGGGACGAGCTCGCGACGCTCGGTGACGGCCTCGACGCCGACGACTGGGCGCACCTGCTCGAGCTGTACTTCGACGAGTACGACGAGATCCGCACGGGGCCGGACGCGCGCGGACCACTGCTCTTCCAAGTCACCGTGGAACCGGGCGTCTGGCGCGTGCGACAGGTGCTCGACGACCCGGCAGGTGACCACGGGTGGGCGCTGCTCGGCGAGGTCGATCTCGCCGAGTCCGACGCCGCCGGCGAAGTCGTGTTCGAAGAATTCGAGGTCGCCGAAGGCTAGGGAGTTCGAGGTCGCCGAAGCCCGGCGACATCCAAGCTCACTCGCCCTTGGCGCGCTCGCGCAGCCGCGCCTTCTCGCGGCGCACCTCGGCCTGGGTTGCGCGTTCGCGCTGGAGCCACTCCGGCCGATCGGCCATCAGCTGATCGATCTCGCCGGTGGTGAGCGCCTCGGTGACTCCACCGCGCGCGAGCCCGGCGATCGAGACCCCCAGCTTGGCGGCCACGACGGGTCGGGGATGCGGGCCGTCGCGCCGCAGGTCGACGAGCCACTGCGGCGGCGCGGACTGCAACTGCGCGAGTTCGTCGCGCGTGACGGTGCCCTCCTGGAACTCGGTGGGCGTGGCCGGCAGATAGACGCCGAGCTTCTTGGCGGCAGTGCTCGGCTTCATCGTCTGGGGCTTACGCGCGCTCATACCGCCAGCGTAGCGGTAGCCTGGTGCCGTGAACGACGAGCCGCCCGCGGCGCCCTTCCGGCTCGGTTTCGTACCGGGCGTCATGCCTGCGAAATGGATCCGCATCTGGGGCGAACGCTTTCCCCACCTCCCGCTCGACGCGGAGCCGATCGCAGTCGGCGCCGGCGAGGCGGCCGTGCGCGAGGGCGCCGTCGACATCGGCCTGCTGCGGCAGCCGGTCGAGCGCGACGGGCTCGCCGTCGTCCCGTTGTACGAGGAGACCACGGTGGTGGTCGTGCCGAAGGATCATGCCGTGTCGGCGGTCGACGCCGTCACGGTCGCCGACCTCGAGGACGAGGTGGTCCTCACCCCGGCGGACGACACGCTCACGTGGCCGACTCCGCCGGGCACGCCCGCGCAGCACACGCCGTCGACGACTTCCGACGCGATCGAACTCGTCGCGGCCGGAGTCGGCGTCGTGGTGGTCCCGAAGTCGTTGGCGCGCCTGCACCATCGGCGGGACGTCGTCCATCGTCCGGTCGAGGACGCACCCACCTCGCGCGTCGTGCTGGTGTGGCGCGAGGACCGGGCAGACGACCGCACCGAGGACTTCGTCGGGATCGTGCGCGGGCGCACCGCGAACTCGTCGCGGGGCCGCACCCAGCCCTCGAACACCTCCGGTAGGTCGGCATCCGGCAAGGCATCCGGCGGCAACTCGGCTGCAGGCAAGTCCACCCCGGGCACGTCCACCGGGGGAACGACCGCGAAGCGCGCATCGGGCACCCGGCGCGCGGCCGGCGGCACCCGCTCGTCGGCCGGCCGGGGCAAGCGCGGCGGGCCGCGGCGGCGCCGCTGACGCGACTCAGCCGCGCGTGGGGGCGGCGTCGGCGAGCAGCGAGGCGAGCGCCTCGTACCGTTCGACATGTGCGCTCGTCGAGCGGAATACGAGACCGATCGTCCGGCCCGGTGCGGGATCGGCGAAACGCGACGTCTCGAGGTTCGCGCGTGCGGTCTCGACCGGCAGCGCCGTCTCGGGCACGAGGGTGACGCCGAGACCACCTGCGACACACTGCACCACGGTCGACAGCGAGGTGGCGCGGGTGTCGCCCGGCAGCGGACGCGCGTCCACCGACCGGCACAGGTCGAGCGTCTGGTCCCGCAGACAGTGCCCGTCGTCGAGCAACAGCAGCGGCATCCCGTCGAGCGCCGCGACGTCGACGTCGACGCGCCCGGCGATCTCGTGCCCCGGCGGCGCGGCGATCACGAACTCCTCCGTGTAAAGCGGTATCTCACGCGTTCCGGCGGCGTCCGACGGCAATGCGAGCACCGCGACGTCGAGCGAGCCGGTCCGGAGAGAGTCGAGCAGACGCGCCGTCTGATCCTCGACGACGTGCAGCACGAGCGCGGGCAGGTGAGTGTGCAGAGCGGGCAGGAAGGACGGAAGCACGTACGGTGCGACGGTCGGGATGATGCCGAGACGCAGCGGGCCCGCGAGCGTGTCCCCCACGCCCGCGGCGCTCGCGAGGAATCCGTCGGCCGCATCGAGGATCGACTTGGCCTGTCCGAGCAGCTGCTCGCCGGCGGGTGTGACGAGCACGCGTCGCGTCGACCGTTCGATGAGGCGCACTCCGAGGCCGGATTCGAGCGAGGCGAGCGCCTGCGACAGTGTGGGTTGCCTCACATTCAAACACGCTGCGGCGCTACCGAAATGCCGGCATTCGGCGACGGCGACGAAAGCACGCAGCTGTGAGAGCGTCGGCTGATAAGTCTGGTCGGACACACCTATGAGTGTAGTGAGATTCATCGGCTTTACTTTCCAATGGGTTCATGCAGAATGGACTCACACCAGAAAAGCGCGGTCTTCGAATCCCGGAAACCGCGCATTTTTCCGGTCCGACCGCCCCGTGCGCTGATCCCGGCACCCGGGTCGGAACTGCTCAATTCAGGAGGAGACACACCACATGGCTCTGCTCACCATCGGCGATCAGTTCCCCACGTACAACCTGACCGCCGTGATCGGCGGCGACCTGTCGAAGGTCGACGCCCAGCAGCCCGACGACTACTTCACGCAGGTCACGAGCGACGACTACGCCGGCAAGTGGCGCATCATCTTCTTCTGGCCCAAGGACTTCACCTTCGTGTGCCCGACCGAGATCGCCGCCTTCGGCAAGCTGAACGACGAGTTCGCCGACCGCGACGCCCAGGTGCTCGGCGCCTCGGTCGACAACGAGTTCGTGCACTTCCAGTGGCGCGCACAGCACGAGGACCTCAAGACCCTCCCCTTCCCGATGCTGTCCGACCTCAAGCGTGAGCTCGTCAGCGCCGCCGGCGTCCTCAACGCAGACGGCGTCGCCGATCGCGCGACGTTCATCGTCGACCCCAACAACGAGATCCAGTTCGTCTCGGTCACCGCGGGCTCCGTGGGCCGCAATGTCGACGAGGTCCTTCGTGTCCTCGACGCGTTGCAGTCGGACGAGCTGTGCGCATGCAACTGGAAGAAGGGTGACCCGACGCTCAACGCGGGCGACCTCCTCAAGGAAAGCGTCTGACATGTCGATCGAGAACCTCAAGAACTCGCTTCCCGAGTACGCCAAGGACCTCAAGCTCAACCTGAGCTCGCTCGCGCGCTCGACCGAGCTCAACGAGCAGCAGCTGTGGGGCACATTCCTCGCGGCGGCGGCCGCCACCAAGTCGGCGACCGTGCTGCGCGAGGTGTCGGAGGAAGCAGCCGACACTCTGTCCGCGGAGGCCTACGACGCGGCTCTCGGTGCGGCGTCGATCATGGGTATGAACAACGTCGCGTACCGCGCGAAGAGCTTCCTCGGTGACGACTTCACGCAGGTCCGAATGGGCCTGCGCATGAACATCATCGGCAACCCCGGCGTCGAGAAGGCCGACTTCGAGTTGTGGAGCCTCGCAGTGTCCACGATCAACGGCTGCCACGACTGCACCGCAGCGCACGACGCGGTCGTCCGCAAGGAAGGCCTCACCAAGGAGCAGGTATGGGAGGCCGTCAAGGTCGCCGCCACACTGCAGGGTGTCGCGCAGGCCGTCGTCGCGACCGAGGCGCTCGCCGGCGCCCAGGTCTGATCGAGGCACGTCAGGTCTGATCGAGGCACGTCAGGTCTGATCGAGGCCCGGTCCGACACGTGCGGATCGATCGCCGAACGAGAAAGGCCCCCGACCGGATTCCGGTCGGGGGCCTTTCTCGTGGGATCACACGTGCAGCGTGTCGCCCGCGAAGATGAGGTCGGGGTTCGAGACCTGGGTGGCGAGATCGGTGAGATCGACGCCGTGCGCCTCGGCGATACCCGAGAGGGTGTCGCCCAACTGGATCACGTAGTTGCCTGCCGCGCCCGTGAAGTTCTGCGCCGCGGCGGTGACATCCTGTGCCACGTCGGCCACCGGGGCCGGGGCCTCGGACGAGCCGCTGTCGTAGGAGCCGTCGTCGTAGGACTGGGCCTGCGCCGAAGCCTGCTCGGTGTAGCCCGTGCTCGGCGTGCTGCCGCCGGTGAGGTACTGGCCACACACCGGCCACGCGCCCGGCCCCTGCGTCTGCAGGACGTTCTCGGCGACGCGGATCTGCTCTTCCTGGCTCGCATTCGCCGCCGAGCCCGATCCGCCGTTGGCCTCCCACGTGCTCTGCGAGAACTGCAAGCCGCCGTAGTAGCCGTTGCCGGTGCTCGTGCTCCAGTTTCCGCCGCTCTCGCACTGGGCGACGCCGGACCAGTCGTGCCCCTGAGCGGACGCGGTGCCGGTACCGAGGGCGAAGGGGACGGCCACGACGGCGCCCGCCGCTGCGGCCGTGCCGAGTGCGCGCTTGATGGAAATGCTCATTCCGGTGAATCCTCTCGTTCCCGCCCGTGCCGCCGGGCGTCCGCGTGGGTCGCACGCGGGCCGCCAGCGGCCGGCACTCCCGCTCCTCGGCGATCTGGAATCCACCGGGCCGCGGAGCGGGACGTGACGGTCGGGACCGGTGGTCGCCCGGCTGTTTCGGGCTGGATCCGACCGTAGCCTTTGATCACGAACAGGTCACGTACCAATTTTCCGGTACGGCCGTACAGCCGCGTGGCCTGGGCTTAGCCGTCTTCGCAGATGGCGATGGGTGTAACGGTTGAATAACGGCCGCGTTACACCCCTGCCCTATGAGAACACCCACACGCACCGAGTGGCGCGGCGCACCGACCGAACCGCTCCGGCCTGGAACCGACGACGTTCACCATGTCGGCAAGCGCGGTGCGGCGGTGTTCTAGAGTCGCTGGCATGGCCGCCGTGCAAGTGGACATGGTGCGTGTGTTCGCCGACGAGGACGGGCGCCACGGCACGCCGCTGGCGATCGTGCAGCGCGACGTCGTCGCGCCCCCGGGCGCCGATGCGGACGCCGAAGCGCCGTTGCGCGCGCTCGCGCGGCGCACCGGCACCGATTTCACCGCTTTCGTCGGCGGCGGGCGTGTAGTCGTGCACGCGGCGGCGGACGAGCGAGCGGGCGAGTTCGCCGTCCACCCGGTGATCGGTGCAGCATGGTGGCTCGACGCGCACGGCGCCGTCGAGCCCGGGCCCGTCACGATCGACACGGCAGCGGGATCCGTGTCGGTCCGGCTCGAGCCCGGGCTGCTGTGGGCGCGGATCCGGGCCGACTGGACGCCCGAGTACGGCTTCTACGAACTGACAGGCACAAAGGCCGTCGACGCCGCGCGCCCGGACGACTACACCGCGGGCCACAACTGTGTGTGGGCGTGGATCGACGAAACCGAGTCGCGCGTCCGGGCTCGCACGTTCGACGGCGCAGGCCGCGAGCCGTCTCCGACGGGCGCCGCGGCCGCAAGGCTCACCCGGCACCTGCGGCACGCACTGCTGGTACGGCAGGGACGGGGATCGGTGGTACACACCGTGTTCGACACAGCAGGATGGACGGAAGTGGGCGGGCGCGTCGTCGCCGACGCGTCCCGCACCCTCTGACCGACGCGGTCGCGCACCGGCTGCCCGCGGTGCGGTCAGCCCAGTGCGGCCGCGATGCGCTCGGCCAGCTCCTGCACCTGCTCGTCGGTCATGACGAAGGACGGTGAGATCTGCATCGCGCCCTGGCCCGCCGCGCGGCCCGAGACGCCGTGCGCCCGCAGTTCGCCGACGAACGGCAGCGCCTCGGTCGGGTCGGCGAGTTGCACTGCGGCGACGGCACCGAGCCCGCTGCGGACCTCCGCCACGCGGGGGTGGTCCGCGAGCGGCGAGAGCCACCGGTCGAGCGATGCCTCGAGCCGCTTCGACTCGGCGAGCAGGTTCTCGCGTTCGAGGATGTCGAGGTTGGCCATCGCGGCCGCCGCGGCGCCCGCGTGCCCGCCGTAGGTGTACCCGTGACGGAACCACGTGCCGCCTGCGAAGAAGGGTTCGGCGACGCGGGGTGCCACGAACACTGCGCCCATCGGGACGTAGCCCGACGTGAGGCCCTTGGCAGTCGTCATGAGGTCGGGCGCGAGGTCGAAGCGCGAGGACGCGAACCACTCGCCGCCGATGCGGCCGAAGCCCGTGACGACCTCGTCGACGACGAACAGGATGTCGTTGTCGCGGCAGATCTCGCGGACCTCGGCGAGGTATCCGTCCGGCGGAAGGTAGATGCCGCCCGCGCCGATGATCGGCTCGCAGAAGAACGCGGCGATGTTCTCGGCGCCGATGCTCTCGATCAGACGCGTGAGGTCCTTCGCGTCGTCCCACGCGACGGTGGCCGCGTCGGACATGAGCTCGCCGTAGCCCTCGCGGTTGACCGGGATGCCCGCGAGTGCGGTGCCCGCGACGTGCATGCCGTGGTACGCCTTCTCGCGGCCGACCACGATCTTCTTCGACGGGGCACCGACGGCGTGCCAGTAACGGCGCGCGAGCTTCGCGGCCGTGTCGACCGAGTCGGAGCCACCCGACGTGAAGAACACCTTGCTGCCGGCCACGGGCGCGATGTCCGCGAGACGTTCGGCGAGACGCACCGTGACCTCGGGCGCGAAGTCGCCGAAGTTCGAGTAGTGCGCGAGCGTGCCGAGCTGCTTCGCGACGGCGTCGGCGATCTCGGTGCGACCGTGGCCGACGTTCGCGAACCACAGGCCGCCGGTCGCGTCGAGATACCGGTTGCCCGCGGAGTCCCAGATGTGCGCACCCTCTCCGCGCGCCACTTCGAACGGGCCGTTCGCCTCGACCGAACCCATGTCTGCGAACCCGTGCCACAACGCCGACGCCATCGTCTTCCCTTCCTGAAACCGAACACTGGGAATCCCGCACGATCGAGAACCGCCGGGAAAGCAAAACCCCCAGGTAGAGGGTAGTCCATCGTCGCGTGTGCTCGCCGCGTGCATCGGGCGGGCCCGGCTCGGCCGACGCACCGGCACCGCTACGCTGGGTGGCAGCATGTCCACCACATCTTCCGGAGCCTCCGGGTCCCCTGCCCCGCCCGAGCCGCTGCCGTCGCGACGAGACCTGAAGCAGTTGCTCGACGGCGTGAGCCTGCGCGACGAACAGCGGCTGCGCCGTAAGCTGGACCGCGCGCGCGGCCCCCAGGCACTCTCCCGTGTCGCGGCCGACATCGACTCCGCGCGTCGCACGCTCGCCGCGCGACGGGCGAAGGTGCCCACCGTCACCTACCCCGCGATGTTGCCGGTCAGCGCCCGCGCCGACGACATCGCGGCCGCGATCGAGGCGAACCAGGTCGTCGTGATCGCGGGCGAGACCGGTTCGGGCAAGACGACGCAGATACCCAAGATCTGCCTCGAACTCGGTCGCGGCGTACGCGGACTGATCGGGCACACGCAGCCGCGGCGCCTCGCAGCCCGCACGGTCGCCGACCGGATCGCCGAGGAACTGGGCACGGAACTCGGCGACGTCGTCGGCTACACGGTGCGCTTCACCGACCAGGTGTCGGACGACACGCTCGTCCGGTTGATGACCGACGGCATCCTGCTCGCCGAGATCCAGCGCGACCGGCTGCTGCGGCGCTACGACACGCTGATCATCGACGAGGCGCACGAGCGCAGCCTCAACATCGATTTCATCCTCGGCTACCTCAAGGAGCTGCTCCCCCGTCGGCCCGACCTCAAGGTGATCATCACGTCGGCGACGATCGACCCCGAACGGTTCGCGCAGCACTTCGCGGCGGGCGAGACTCCCGCGCCGGTCGTCGAGGTGTCGGGCCGCACCTTCCCTGTCGAGGTGCGCTACCGGCCCCTCACCGAACACGTCGAACGCGAGGACGGCGCCGTCACGATCGACCGCGACCCGGTGGACGCAGTGTGCGACGCGTGCGAGGAACTGCTCGCCGAGGGCGACGGCGACGTGCTGGTCTTCCTGTCCGGCGAACGCGAGATCCGGGACACCGCGGACGCCCTGCGCGACCGCAGACTCCGGAACACCGAGGTGCTCCCCCTGTACGCACGGCTGTCCGCCGCCGAACAGCACCGCGTGTTCACGCCGCACTCCGGCCGGCGAATCGTGTTGTCCACCAACGTTGCCGAGACATCCCTCACAGTTCCGGGAATCCGCTATGTCGTCGACCCCGGCACGGCGCGTATCTCGCGCTACTCGGTGCGAACCAAGGTGCAGCGGCTGCCGATCGAACCGATCTCGCAGGCTTCGGCACGCCAGCGCACCGGCCGGTGCGGGCGCGTCGCGGACGGCATCTGCATCCGGCTGTACTCGGAAGAGGACTTTCTCTCGCGGCCGGTGTTCACCGAGCCGGAGATCCTGCGCACGAATCTCGCATCCGTCATCCTGCAGATGGCGGCGCTCGATCTCGGCGACATGGCGGCCTTCCCATTCGTCGAAAGGCCCGACGAACGGGCGGTGCGCGACGGTATCGCGCTGCTCGAGGAACTGGGCGCGATCGAGACCGGTTCACGCGCAGGGCATCCCCGACTCACCGGGACCGGGCGCGAGCTCGCGCGCATCCCTGCCGATCCGCGCATGGCGCGCATGCTCGTCGAAGCGCACCGCGCGGGAGCACTCGCCGAGGTCCTCGTCATCGTCGCCGCACTGTCGATCCAGGACGTCCGCGAACGGCCCGCCGAACACCAGCAGGCCGCCGACGAGCAGCACGCGCGCTTCGCCACCGAGAACTCCGATTTCCTCAGCTATCTCGCGCTGTGGAACTACCTGCGCGAGCAGCGCACCGCACTGTCGTCGAGCCAGTTCCGCAAGATGTGCCGCACGGAATTCCTCCACTACCTGCGCATCCGCGAGTGGCAGGATCTGCACGGACAGCTCCGCCAGATCACGCGCGGTCTAGGCTGGTCGACGTCGGACACACCCGCCGCCGAGTCGTCCGTCCACCAGGCGATCCTGTCGGGGCTGTTGTCGCACATCGGTGTACGCGAAGGCGAGAGCCGCGAGTTCCTCGGCGCGCGCGGCAGCAAGTTCGCGGTCTTCCCGGGGTCGGGGCTCGCGAAGAAGCCGCCACGCTGGGTCATGGCGTCCGAACTGGTCGAGACCTCGCGGCTGTGGGCACGCGACTGCGGCCGCATCGAGCCCGAGTGGGCCGAGAAGCTCGCCGGCCACCTCGTCAAACGCACCTACTCCGAGCCGCACTGGTCGTCGAAGCGTGGCGCGGCGATGGCATACGAGAGGGTCACCCTGTACGGCGTCCCGCTCGTCGCCAAGCGGCCCGTCACCTACGGCGCCATCGATCCCGAGGTCTCGCGCGAGCTGTTCGTCCGGCACGCACTGGTCCAGGGCGAATGGCGCACCCATCACCGCTTCTTCCACGACAATCGCGCCCTACTCGACGACGTCGAAGAGCTCGAGCACCGCGCGCGCCGACGCGACATCGTGGTCGACGACGACACCCTGTTCGAGTTCTACGACGCCCGGATTCCCGCGGACGTCGTGTCGGCGCGGCATTTCGACAGCTGGTGGAAGAAGGCGCGCCGCAGCGATCCGGAACTGCTCACCTTCACGACCGCGAACGTCGTCAACGCGGACGCGGCCGCGGTGTCGGCTGCCGATTTCCCCGACGCATGGCGTCAGCGGGATCTGCAGTTCCCGCTGACATACCAGTTCGAACCCGGTACCGAGGACGACGGCGTGACGGCGCGTATCCCCGTCGCGTTGTTGTCGAGCGTCGCCGACGTCGGCTTCGACTGGCTCGTGCCGGGTATGCGGCACGAACTCGTCGTCGCTCTGGTCAAGACCCTGCCGAAGAACCTCCGCCGCGCGGTGGTGCCCGCGCCGGACTTCGCGACCGCCGCCCTCGCCGCGGTCACGCCGCGATCCGAGCCGCTCGCGACCGCGATGGCGCGGGAGCTGTCCCGGTTGGGCGGTGTGCGCATCGTGCCCAAGGACTTCGATGCCGCGGCGCTCCCTGCCCATCTGCGGATGACCTTCGTGGTGGTCGACGACGGCGCCGAACTCGGCCGCGGCAAGGATCTCGCGGCCCTGCGTCGCGCGCTCGCGCCCCGCGCGCAGGCAGAAGTCACCCGGCTCGCGGGCGATGTCGAACGGCCCGCCGCCCTGGCCTGGACGGCGGACACGCTCGGCACGCTGCCCGACACCGTGACCCGCGAGTTGGGCGGCCAGGCCGTCACCGGCTACCCGGCCCTGGTCCCCGAGGCCGGGGGCGTCGCGGTGCGTGTGCTCGCCACCGAGCCGGCGCAGCGCGCGGCAACGCGGGCAGGCCTGCGCGAGCTGCTCCTCGCCGCGGTGCCCGTTCCGGCGAAGACGGTGACCTCGGGCCTGTCGAACGCACAGCGGCTCACACTCGCGGGCAATCCGGACGGGAGCGTCGACGCGCTCGTGGACGACTGCAGGCGCGCTGCCGCCGACGAGCTCGTCGCCGCCCACCGCGGCTCGCTGCGGTCGCCCGGCGAGTTCGACGCCTTCGTGACGTCCGTGCGCGGCGAGTTCGCGCGCCGAGTCGCCGCGCTCGTGCGCAGCGTGCTGCCGGTGCTCGAGGCCGACCTGCGAGTACAGACTGCGCTCGAACGGGCCGCGAGGCTGGACTCGGCGAGCGTGGAGGCAGCGGACGACGTGCGCGAACAACGCGGGACGCTCGTGTTTCCCGGATTCGTCGCCGACATCGGCGGCGCGCGTCTGCGGCACGTCCCGCGGTATCTGACCGCCGCGGCGATGCGCCTGGACGCGCTGCCCGGGTCCGCGGGCCGCGACCGCGCCGGGATGCAGGCACTCGACCGGATCTACGCGGCCTACGAGAACGCACTCGAATCGCTGCCCGAGCAACGCCGGGTCTCGCGCGCCGCGGACGCAGTGCTGTGGATGATCGAAGAGCTCCGCGTGAGCCTGTTCGCCCAGTCGCTCGGCACGGCGGGCTCCGTGTCGGAGAAACGGATCCAGTCGGCGATCGCCGCGCTGTGACGGCGGGCTACGAATCCTCGGTGGTGTCGGCACGCTCGTCGCGGTGCGCGCGCAATTCCTTGATGTCGCGCTCGAAGTCCTCTGCCGACTCGTACGACTTGTAGACCGACGCGAAGCGCAGGTATGCGACCTCGTCGAGGTCGCGCAGCGGACCGAGGATCGCGAGACCGACCTCGTTGCTCGGGATCTCCGCCGATCCGGACGCGCGCACGGTTTCCTCGACCTGTTGCGCAAGCAAATCGAGTGCGTCGCTGTCGACCTGCCGCCCCTGGCACGCTCGTCGAACGCCGCGCACGACCTTCTCGCGGCTGAAGGGCTCGGTGACCCCGCTGCGCTTGAGCACGGACAGCACGGCGGTCTCGACGGTGCTGAAGCGGCGACCGCAGTCCTGGCACGACCGACGACGCCGGATGGCCTGCCCGTCGTCGATCTCCCGCGAATCGACTACACGCGAGTCGGGGTGACGGCAGTACGGGCAGTGCATGCGCAATCCTTCGTCGATGCCCCGGCGGCCACGACTGTCCGATGCGTTCGGAGGCGAACCGGCGCGCACTGCTTCGCGCTCGCCCTGATTCACGCCACGGGTACACGGTCAGGACGCGACCACGCAAGGTGGTGAGACTGACAATGTGTGAGAGTACCTGCCGCGGCCGTACGCGTCCCGCGTGGTGAGTTGCGCGACTCCAGGACATGCAGCCGTCTCGGCGGGCGGTGGCGCTCCGTTCGGCCGCGCATCACGGCTCGTACACCGCGTAGTGCCCGGTCTCGGACACCGCGGGCGCGGCGGGGTCGGCCGCGAGTGCACCGAGTTGCACCAGCCCGACGAGCGCCGCGGCCGTACCTGCCACGGTGAGCGCGAACCCACGCCACCCGATGTCGGCGTGCGGACGCGCGTGCGGCGCGGCAGAGACGGGCACCCCCGAGCGGTAACGCACGCGGCCCGCGCCGGACGGTCGCGTACCCGCACCTGCCCGCCTGCGGGTGCCGATCCGCCCCACCTGCTCGTGCCGAAATGCACTGTGCCGCACCGCGACGTCGTGCCGGACTGTGTCGCCCTCGAGAAGCTTGCCGCCCATCGGAATCCTCCGGTCGAGTGGGAAATGATGCGAGTCGAACGCGTGTTCGTCGTACGTCTGTTCGATTTCTATCAGACGTCGGCGACGAAGTCACCACTTCTCGGAAAAATTCTCGAACAGGTGTTTGATTCACGGCGGAAAGCCCGATAGATTCGTGGTCAACAGCACACAGGAGTCACAACTCCCCCACGAGCACCGCCACATGCCCGTTCGCATCCGCACGGTTCGGCAGGAACCGCACGGCACGGCAGGCGGCCAGGAGAAGGGCGCACCATGAAGAAGGCAGGTCGCACCATGAAGAAGACCGGCACGATCGACGGCGACGCAGGCGGCGCCGTCACGTCCCCCCCTCCGGCCGCCGCACCCACGCTCACCGCGCGTCAGCGCAAGGTGCTCGACGTCATCCGTGCGTCGGTGGCCGATCGCGGCTACGCACCGAGCATCCGTGAGATCGGCGACGCCGTCGGGCTCACGTCCACATCTTCGGTCGCCCACCAACTGCGGACACTCGAGCGCAAGGGTTTCCTGCGGCGCGACCCGAATCGGCCACGCGCGGTCGACATCCGGCTTCTCGACGACCCCTCGACGCAGTCCGCCCCGGCGGCGGTCCCCGCACTGCACGATGCGACGCCCGCAGGCGAGGCCGCCATGGTCCCCGTGGTCGGCCGCATCGCGGCGGGCGGCCCCATCCTCGCGGAGGAAGCGATCGAGGACGTCTTCCCGCTGCCCCGCGAGCTCGTCGGCCAGGGCTCGCTGTTCCTGCTCAAGGTGGTCGGCGAGTCGATGATCGACGCCGCGATCTGCGACGGCGACTGGGTGGTCGTGCGACAGCAGAATGTCGCCGACAACGGCGACATCGTCGCCGCCATGATCGACGGCGAGGCCACGGTCAAGACGTTCAAGCGCACCGGCAAGGACGTCTGGCTCATGCCGCACAACCCGCTGTTCGAACCCATCGCCGGCAACGACGCGCAGGTCCTGGGCAAAGTCGTCACTGTCATGCGCAAGGTCTGACCGGGGCGTGGGGCCGGCGCGGCCCCGGACCCACTCGGTGCACACGGATCGGCCCCGCGACGCACAGTCGCGGGGCCGATCCGTGTGCAGCTGGGGTTCAGAGGTTCAGGCCGCGCCCGATGATCTCCTTCATGATCTCGGTGGTGCCGCCGTAGATCGTCTGCACGCGCGAATCCAGGTACGCCTTCGCAATCGGGTATTCCTTCATGTAGCCGTAGCCGCCGTGCAGCTGCAGGCAGCGATCGATCAACTCGACCTGCTTCTCGGTGCTCCACCACTTGGCCATCGCGGCTTCCTGCACCGTGAGCGTCTTGGCGTTGAGCATCTCGATGAACCGGTCGATCAGCACCCGCACCGCCGTGGTCTCGGTCGCGAGTTCGGCGAGCACGAACCGCGTGTTCTGGAACTTGCCGATCGGCTTGCCGAACGCCTTGCGGTCGCGGCAGTACTGGATCGTCATGTCCAGCGCCGACTCCATCGCGGCGGCAGCGACGACCGCGATCGACAGGCGTTCCTGCGGCAGGTTCTGCATCAGGTAGATGAAGCCCATGCCCTCTTCGCCGAGGAGATTCTCGGCCGGGACGCGGACGTCGGTGAAGCTCAGCTCGGCGGTGTCCTGCGCCTTCATGCCGATCTTGTCGAGATTGCGCCCCCGCTCGAAGCCTTCCATGCCGCGCTCGACCACCAGCAGGCTGAAACCCTGAGCGCCCTTGTCGGGGTCGGTCTGCGCGACGACGACCACGAGGTCGGCGTTGATGCCGTTGGTGATGAACGTCTTGGAGCCGTTGAGGACCCAGTGGTCGCCGTCGCGGACTGCGCGCGTCTTGATGCCCTGCAGGTCGCTGCCGGTGCCGGGCTCGGTCATCGCGATGGCGGTGATGAGCTCGCCCGAACAGAAACCGGGCAGCCACCGCTTCTTCTGCTCGTCGTTCGCGAGGCCGACGAGGTACGGCGCAACGACGTCGTTGTGCAGGGTGAAGCCGATGCCGCTGAACCCGCCGCGGGTGGTCTCCTCGGCGATGACGGCGTTGTACCGGAAGTCCTCGACCCCGCCGCCGCCGAACTCCTCGGGCACTGCCGTACCGAGGAAGCCCTGCTTGCCTGCCTCGACCCACACACTGCGGTCGACGATGTTCTGTTCTTCCCACTGAGCGTGATACGGCGCGACATGCTGGTCGAGAAACTTGCGGTAGGACTCCCGGAACAGTTCGTGCTCGGGTTCGAACAGGGTGCGCTCCACGCTCCACTCCTCAGCTAGGCGACAGAATCCCGCGCCGGGCAGCGCGGGAGGACCGGCGCTCGGGCGCACACTCGGGTACACCTGCCGAACCGGCCCGTTCCGTCACCGAGCGTATGGCGGGGTTCGAACGTGGTGAATGACCCAGGCGATCACGTTTCGTGACCGGTGCCTCATGCGCTGCGCAGGCGCGTGAGATACCGGAGCAGCGGGTACGCGACGAGGATGCCCACCGAGCCCCACGCGATGCCACCGAGTTCGACCGAGCCGACCGTGAGCGTGAGGTCCCCGATGCCCGCGACGAGCGCGGCGGCAGCGACCGTGAGGTTGACAGGATCGGTGAAGTCGACCTTCGCGTCGGTCCAGATACGCACGCCCAGAATGCCGATCAAGCCGTACAGGACGAGAGTCGCGCCGCCGAGGACGCCGTCCGGCACGGTGAACACGAGCGCACCGAATTTCGGCGAGAACGCGAGCACGACGGCCGTCGCCGCGGCCACCCAGTAGGCGGCGGTCGAGTACACGCGCGTCGCGGCCATGACGCCGATGTTCTCGGCGTAGGTGGTGGTACCGGAACCGCCACCGAGACCCGCCAGCGTTGTGGCGAGACCGTCGCCGATGAGCGCATTGCCCGCGACGTCGTCGAGATCGCGGCCCGTCATCGCCGAGACCGCCTTCACATGACCGACGTTCTCGGCGATCAGCACCACGACGACCGGCAGCGTGAGCGCCACGACCGACCACTCGAATGTGGGCCCGTGGAAGTCGGGTAGCCCGATCCAGGCGGCGGACTTCAACGCGTCGACGCGCTCGTCCGCGAGTTGCCCGGTGAGAGCGGCGAAGATCCAGCCCACCACGACACCGACCAGGATGCCGAGCCGGCCGAGCAGACCGGGACCGAGCACGGTGGCCACGAGGATCACGACGAGCGTGACCGTCGCGACGAGCGGCTGCATCTCGTACGACGACGCCGCGGTGGGTGCGAGGTTGAGGCCGATCAGCGCGACGACTGCGCCTGTGACGACGGGCGGCATGACGGCGTCGACGACGCGTCCGCCCGCCGCCTTGACGATCAGACCGACGGCGAGCAGGACCACGCCTGCCGCCACGACGCCGCCGAGCTGTGCTCCCGGACCGGATCCCGCCGAGGCGGTGAGCGGCGCGATGAAGGCGAACGACGAGCCCAGGTAGCTGGGCACCCGCCCGCGCGTGAGCAGCAGGAACAACACCGTACCGATGCCGGAGAACAACAGCGTGGTGGTGACCGGGAAGCCGGTGATGGTCGGAACCAGGAGGGTGGCACCGAACATCGCGATGACGTGCTGCATGCCGATACCGATGGTGCGGGGCCAGCTGAGCCGTTCGTCGGGTGCGACGACAGCGCCGGGCGCGATGCGCTTGCCGTCGCCGTGCAGGGTCCAACCGAACATCCGCGTTGCCGGAGGCCGGTGCGTCGCCGGGGAGTCGTCGGGGCTGCCGCGGCCGGCCGACGGTGTCGGCTGCTGCTCGTCACGTGTCACAGTTCGGACATAGTAGCCCCGTGTGGCGGAGCGAGCGCACCGACGAGCGCGCACGTGGCGCAGCGCCGTCACCTCGAGCCGCCCCCCTTCCTCGGCCAGTTCCGGTGTGCCGCAGAATCACACGAGCCGCCGTCGAGACGTACGTGTACTGCCGCCGAGACGAGTGTGTGCAGAACCACGTCGGCAGTACGGCCGGAATCCGGGATCGGAACGAAACCGATTACCAGTCAGCAATTCTCGCAGAACGCCCCCGATCGAATCGGGCGCGCGCGTATCATGCCGGCCTCGCCGATCCGTAATGGCCGTCTCGGCCCCGGACCACCGCGACGAGCGGTATGTTCGGCACGCACCGCGAACGTGTTCGGTACGCACCACGCACTACGGTCCGGGAGCCCCTCCGCATGCCCTACGCACTCGGTCGCCCCCGGTCGCACCGGACGAACCCACCTCCGGGTGCACGGAAGGGAATTCGATGAATACAGGCGACGAGCTACCGACCGGCAATCCGCCGTCACACGACGATCCGGACCGGACCGGCGATTCGGCACCCCGACCGACCGTCAACAAGACGGTGTTCGCCGCGTCCGCGATCGTGATCGTCGCGATCACGGCGTGGGCGATGATCTCGCCCGACGACGCCGACAGCGTCATCGGCGCCGTCGTCGAGTGGATTTCCGGCGCGTTCGGCTGGTGGTACTTCGTGATCGCGACGTTGATCGTCGTGTTCGTGGTGTTCCTCGCGGTGTCGCGGTACGGCAAGGTCCGCCTCGGCCCCGACCAGTCACGGCCGCGCTACAACGTCTTCACGTGGGGCTCGATGCTGTTCGCCGCGGGCATCGGCATCGACCTCATGTTCTTCTCGGTGTCCGAACCCGTGACGCAGTATCTCGCGCCGCCCGTGGGCGACGGTTCCAACACCGAAGCCGCCCGGCAGGCCGTCGTGTGGACGCTGTTCCACTACGGCATCACCGGGTGGGCGATGTACGCGCTGATGGGCGCCTCGCTCGCATACTTCGCGTACCGGCGCGGGCTGCCGCTGTCGATCCGGTCGGCGCTGTACCCGGTGCTCGGCAAGCGCGTCAAGGGCGCGGTCGGCGACACGGTCGAGATCGCGGCTGTCATCGGCACGATCTTCGGTATCGCGACCTCGCTCGGTATCGGTGTCGTGCAGCTCAACTACGGCCTGCACTTCATGTTCGATCTTCCGCAGAACACCGCGATGCAGATCGCGCTGATCGCGGTCGCCGTGCTGATGGCGACGGTGTCGGTCGTGTCGGGCGTCGACCGCGGTATCCGCAGGCTGTCCGAACTCAACACCGTGCTGGCGCTCGCGCTCATGCTGTTCGTGCTGTTCGCGGGCAAGACCCGGTTCCTGCTCGACGCGATCGTGATGAACGTCGGCGACTACGTCAGCCGGTTCCCCGGAATGACCCTCGACACGTTCGCCTTCGACGCTCCGCAGGAGTGGCTCAACTCGTGGACGCTGTTCTTCTGGGCGTGGTGGATCGCGTGGGCGCCGTTCGTCGGCCTGTTCCTCGCGCGGATCTCGCGAGGCCGCACGCTGCGTCAATTCATCGTCGCGGTCCTGACGATCCCGTTCGCGTTCATCGCGCTGTGGATCGCGATCTTCGGCAACGCCGCGCTCTCGGTCGTCCGCGGCGGGGACGCCGCCTTCGGCGACGACGCGATGAATGCTCCCGAGAGCGCGTTCTACTCGCTGCTCGACCACTACCCGGGCGTGCTGTTCAGTGCCGGCATCGCGACGTTCACCGGTCTGCTGTTCTACGTCACGTCCGCCGACTCGGGCGCACTGGTCATGACGAACCTCACGTCACGCCTGCGCGATCCCGAAGAGGACGGGCCCCGCTGGGGACGCATCTTCTGGGCCGCCGCGACGGGCCTGCTGACGCTCGCGATGCTGATCGTCGGTGGCGTCACGACGCTGCAGAACGCGACGATCATCATGGGCCTGCCGTTCTCGTTCGTGATGCTGCTCATCATGGCGGGCCTGCATCGAGCCCTGCGCACCGAGGGATTGCGCGAGGACAGCCTGCGCGCGGTGCTGCATTCGTCGCTGTCGGAGCGGGTTCCCGCCGAGCGTGGCGTGCAACGCACGTGGCGTCAGCGACTCGCACGCACGCTGTCCTATCCCGACCGCGGCGCCATTCGCCGTTACGTCGACGAGACCGCACGGCCGGCCCTGCAGGCCGTCGTCGACGAACTCGCCGAGCGCGACATCGCGGCGACGCTCGCCGAGAACCGGGAACAGAGCACCGGCGTCCCGCACCTCGATCTGACGATCGAGATGGGTGAAGGCGCGCCGCCGTTCCGTTACCAACTGTGGCCCTCGCACGACGACATCCCGTCGTTCGCGATGAACTCGCAGAGCCGCGCCGCCGACTACTTCCGCCTCGAGGTCTACCTCACCGAGGGCAGCCAGCAGTACGACGTCATGGGCTACAGCCGCGAACAGCTGATCAGCGACGTCCTCGACCAGTACGAGCGCCACATCGAATTCGTCCGCCTCCGAGACATCCCGACGATGGAGTGATGCAGCCATGACCGATCCAGCCACCCTCTACGTCGACGGGCAGTGGCTTCCCGCCGAGTCCGGCGAGACCCGCGAGATCCGCTGCCCCGCCGACGGCAGTCACGTCACGACCGTGTCCGAGGCAGGCCGCGGCGACGTCGAGAAGGCGATCACGGCCGCGCGGCGCGCCTTCGACTCCGGAACATGGCCGCGCACCGTCGCCCGGGATCGGGCGCGCGTGCTGCGCGCGGTCGCCGACGGGCTGCGCGAACGTAAGGAGGAGTTCGCGCGTGCGGAATCCTTCGACACCGGAAAACGTCTTGTCGAAAGCCGTATCGACATGGACGACATCGCCGCGTGTTTCGAGTACTTCGGCACCACCGCGGCACACGACGCGGGCAGGCTCGTCGACGCCGACGACCCGAACGTGCTCAGCCGTATCCAGTACGAACCCGTGGGCGTGTGCGGGCTGATCTCACCGTGGAACTACCCGCTGCTGCAGGCGGCGTGGAAGGTCGCCCCGTGTCTTGCCGCGGGAAACACGTTCGTGCTCAAGCCGAGCGAGCTCACCCCGTCGACCGCGATTCTGCTGATGGATCTGCTCACCGAGTGCGGTGTGCCGGCGGGCGCCGCGAACCTGGTGCTGGGTGCGGGCGCGGTCGCGGGAGCGCCGCTGTCCGAGCATCCGGACGTCGACATGGTGTCCTTCACCGGCGGTCTCGTGACCGGCCGCACGATCGCCGCGTCCGCGGCCGCCACGGTCAAGAAGGTCGCACTCGAACTCGGCGGCAAGAACGCCAATGTCGTCTTCGCCGACGCACTGTTCGACGCGGCGGTCGACAACGCGCTCAACGCCGCATTCGTCCACTCCGGGCAGGTCTGTTCCGCGGGTGCGCGGTTGATCGTCGAGGAATCGATCCACGACGAGTTCGTCGACGCCCTCGTCGCCCGTGCGCGCGACATCCGCCTCGGCGGTCCGTTCGACGACGACGCCGAGACGGGCCCGCTGATCTCCGCGGCACACCGCGACAAGGTCACCGAGTACGTCCGCAAGGGCGTCGAGGAGGGTGCGACTCTCCGGTGTGGCGGCGAGTGGGCGGGGGGCGAACTCGAGCAGGGCTTCTACTATCTGCCGACTGTGCTCGACGACGTGCGCCAGGGCATGTCGGTCGTCGTCGACGAGGGTTTCGGCCCGGTCGTGACGGTCGAGACGTTCACCGACGAGGACGACGCGGTCCGCATCGCGAACGACACGCGCTACGGCCTCGCCGGGGCGGTGTGGACGCAGGACGCGGGCAAGGCCCAGCGCGTCGCGAACCGGATGCGCGCGGGCACGGTGTGGATCAACGACTTCCATCCCTACCTGCCGCAGGCCGAGTGGGGCGGGTTCGGCGAATCCGGCTTCGGCCGCGAGCTCGGTCCGACGGGTCTCGACGAGTACCGCGAGGCCAAGCACGTCTATCAGAACATCGATCCGGGCGTGAGCGGGTGGTTCACCGATCGCACCGCGAGCACACGAGATGGGGAGAACTGACATGCCGTTCCTGCAGACCGAAGACGTCGACCCGGCGAGCGCCGCGTCGGTGCACGAGTACGACTACGTGGTGGTGGGCGGCGGTTCGGCGGGGGCCGCAGTCGCCGCGCGGCTGAGCGAGGACGAGTCGGTCTCCGTCGCGCTCCTCGAGGCGGGGCCGAGCGATGTCGGAGTCGACGAGGTGCTGATCCTCGAGGACTGGATGGCCCTGCTCGAATCCGGCTTCGACTGGGACTATCTGATCGAGCCGCAAGAGCACGGCAACTCGTTCATGCGCCATGCCCGCGCTCGCGTGCTCGGCGGGTGTTCGTCGCACAACTCCTGCATCGCCTTCTGGCCGCCCAAGGAAGATCTCGACGAGTGGGCCACCGAGTTCGGTTGCACCGGCTGGGAGTCTGCGGCGATCTTCCCGCTGATCAAGCGGCTCGAGAACAACTCGCGGCCCGGTGAGCAGCACGGCCACGACGGCCCCGTGCGGCTACGCGACGTGCCACCCGACGACCCGTGCGGAGTGGCGATCCTCGACGCGTGCGAGCAGGCAGGCATTCCGCGCGCGCAGTTCAACGAGGGCGAGACGATCGTCAACGGCGCGAACTTCTTCCAGATCAACGGGCGTGAGGACGGCGTGCGCTCGTCGTCGTCGGTGTCGTACCTGCACCCGATCCTCGATCGCGGGAATCTCACGATTCTCACCGACCACTGGGCGCGCAGGCTGCTCGTCGAGGGCGGGCGGTGCGTCGGCGTCGAGGTCGTACTGCGCGACGGCATCCACACCCGCGCCGTCACTGCGAGGCGTGAAGTCGTGGTGTCGGCAGGCGCGATCGACTCGCCCAAGCTGCTGATGCTGTCGGGCATCGGGCCTGCCGAACACCTGCGCGAACTCGGGATCGACGTGCTCGTCGACTCCCCCGGTGTCGGCTCGAACCTGCAGGACCACCCCGAGGGCGTGATCCAGTGGGAGGCGAAGAAGCCGATGGTCACCCGCTCGACACAGTGGTGGGAGATCGGCATCTTCTCCCCCACCCGCGAAGGCCTCGACCGGCCCGACCTGATGTTCCACTACGGCAGTGTCCCGTTCGACATGCACACCGTGCGGCAGGGCTATCCGACGTCGGACAATGCCTTCTGCCTCACACCCAATGTCACGCACGCACGCTCGAAGGGCACGGTGCGGCTGCGCAGCATCGACTACCGCGACAAGCCGAAGGTCGATCCGCGGTACTTCACCGATCCGTACGACATGGACGTCATGGTGAAGGGCATCCGCCGCGCCCGCGAGATCGTGGCCCAGCCGGCGATGGCCGAGTGGGCGGGCCGGGAACTGTTCCCCGGCAGCGAGATCCAGACGGACGACGAGATCGCCGACTACATCACGCGTACCCACAACACCGTGTATCACCCGGTCGGCACGGTGCGGATGGGGGCACCCGACGATCCGGGCTCACCGCTCGACCCGGAACTGCGCGTCAAGGGCGTCGAGGGCCTCCGTGTCGCGGACGCGTCGGTGATGCCGCGCATCGTCGCGATCAACCCGAACATCACCACGATGCTCATCGGCGAACGCTGCGCCGACATGATCAAGGCCGCTCGCTAGCCGACAATCTCCGTCGTGGGTGGACCGCGCCGTGTCGGGAACCGCTGCTCGGGCCACTCAGCGGCGGGACCGGCTGCGCCACAGGAGAAACGACGCCGCGGCTGCAACCAGGCCGCCGCCGAGCACGACCCACGGCGCCCCACCCGCGTCCGTGGGTTGCTCCCCGTCGGCAACCGATTCGTCGGCATCGGCTGGACGCGAGCCCGCTTCTTGCTGACCACCGCTGCTCCCGCCGAGCAGGTCCGCGGCATCGGGCAACCGCAGGATCGGCGGCAGCGGGGCGGCCGCCCCGCGCATCTCCGACGCGACCAGCAGGTCGCCGGCCGGAGTGAACGCGATCGCTTCGCCTTGCGGCTGGCGCGGCAACTCGACGGTCACCCGTGGATCCACCGACAGCGAGGCAGCCGGATCCGGCGGCGACCCGAACTCACGCGCATCGAAAACATGTGCATGCGAGTAGCTTCGGACCACGACGCGGGATCCGTCCGGCGATACCGCTCCCCCGGTGAAGACGGTCTCCGTGAGCGCGGTGCGCGTGCCGCCCCGCGCGAGATCGAGATCGCGGACCTTCTCGAGCGGCGTGGCCTCGGCACCGCCGAGTCGATCGACGGACACTCCACCCGCCGGACGGTACACGGCGCTCGGTCCGAAGAGATTCTTCGTCACGACGTACGGCACACCGTCCGGCATGAGCAGCAGCGTCTCGCTGTCGTGCGCACCGTCGGGATAGGTCAGCCTGTGCATACGTGCGGACCCGTTCTCCGGGTCTACCCCGATCAGGGCGATCGACCCGCGCGCGTGCTCGTTGTCGCCGGTGTCGGCGAGCCACACGGTGCCGTCGCCGCCGACCGCGAGGTCCTCGACGTCGACGGTGTCGACGGGGACCGGAATCCACCGTGTCACACGGCAATCGGTGTCCAGTTCGGCGATCGCGTCGTCGGAGCCACTGTCGCCGATCGCGTAGAGCCGACCGCCCGCCGACGCGAGACCGGACAGTTCGGTGAGCCCAGGATCGGTGGGTGTACACAGCGGCTGAAAGTCGGTGGGCGACACCGGTTCCGCAGCGGCCGGCGCAGAGCCCAGGCCCAGCAGCACGCCGGTGGCCAGTGCAGTCGCGGCGACGCGCCGCATCGCTTTCCCCGGAGGCACGGCCGGTTATGCGCGCGAACGGTATCCGGCGAGCGCGGCCGCGAGTGGTTCGGGCACCCGGGCCCGCACACGAGTGCCGTCGGCTTCGTGTTCCTGATCGACGATCTGCCCTTCCGCGTGTACGCGCGAGAGCAGGTCGCCCCGCGTGTACGGGACGAGCACGTCGACCTCGACGTCGGGATGTTCGAGGACATCGCCGAGAGTCGCTCGCAGCGTGTCCATCCCTTCGCCGGTGCGCGCCGACACGAACACAGCGTCCGGCAGCAGGGCACGCAACTGCGTGAGCATCACCGGGTCGGCCGCATCGATCTTGTTGACGACGAGCAGTTCGGGCGGCGGCGGAGAGTCGGTGTCGCGCAACACGTCGCCCACAACCTCGCGTACCGCCTTGATCTGGTCCGCAGGCAACGGGTCCGAGCCGTCGACCACGTGCAGCAGCAGATCGGCGTCGACGACCTCTTCGAGGGTCGACCGGAACGCCTCGACGAGCTGCGTCGGCAGGTGCCGCACGAAGCCGACCGTGTCGGTCAGCACGTACTCGCGGCCGTCGTCGAGACCGGCGCGGCGGCTGGTCGGATCGAGCGTCGCGAACAATGCGTTCTGCACGAGGGCACCCGACCCGGTGAGCGCATTGAGCAGGCTCGACTTGCCTGCGTTGGTGTACCCGACGATCGCGACATTGGGGATGCCGCTGTGGAGCCTGCGGCTGCGCTTGGTGTCGCGTGCGGCCTTCATCCCCTTGATCTCGCGGCGCAGCTTCGCCATGCGTTCGCGGATGCGACGGCGGTCGGTCTCGATCTTCGTCTCACCCGGACCACGCAAGCCCACGCCGCCGTTGCTGCCGGCACGGCCGCCGGCCTGCCGAGACATCGACTCGCCCCAGCCGCGCAGCCGCGGCAACATGTACTCCATCTGGGCGAGCGACACCTGCGCTTTGCCCTCTCGGGACGTCGCGTGCTGCGCGAAGATGTCCAGGATGAGCGCCGTGCGGTCGATGACCTTGACCTTGACGACGCGTTCGAGCGCGGTGAGCTGCGCAGGCGTGAGTTCGCCGTCGCAGATCACGGTGTCGGCGCCGGTCGCGAGCACGATCGCCCGGAGCTCCTCGGCTTTGCCCGAACCGATGTAGGTGGCGGCGTCGGGTTTGTCGCGCCGCTGCACGACGCCCTCGAGAACCTCGGAACCGGCCGTCTCCGCGAGCGCGGCGAGTTCGGCCATGCTCGCTTCGGCCTGCGCCGACGAGCCGGACGTCCACACCCCGACGAGCACGACACGTTCGAGACGCAGCTGGCGGTATTCGACCTCGGTGACATCGGTGAGTTCGGTGGACAGGCCCGCGACGCGGCGCAGCGCGCTGCGGTCGTCGAGCTGCAGTTCGCCGACGGACGGTTCGGATGTGCGCCGGGTTGCGGAGAGGGGACGATCCGTGTGGCGTTCGGGATCGACGGGGAGGACGGGATGTGAGTTCGTCATACAGAATCCATGATCCCACGGAACACGGCCGACGCGCACCCGAGTTCTCGTGCGCCGTTCACTCGGGGGTCTGCCACCACGTGTCGGCGATCTCGCCACGCGCGAGCAGCACCGACGGCCCGCGCAGTGTCGCTCGGCCGTCGTCGTCGATAGCGACGCGCACCTCGCCGCCCGGCACTCGTACCGTGACGTCGCCCGCCTCGGCGCCGTCGAACCGCAACGCGGCCGCCGCGGCCGCGACCGTGCCGGTGCCGCACGACCGGGTCTCGCCGACACCACGCTCGTGCACGCGCATGTCGACGGCACCGCCGTCGAGCGGAGTGAGGATCTCGACGTTCACTCCGTGGGGGAAGAGTCCGGGGTCGAAACCGGGTGCCACGGTGAGGTCGAGCGCGGCGAGGCCGTCCGCCGGCAGTTGCGGCACCACGCACGCGAGGTGTGGGTTGCCGACGTCGACCCCGACACCGGCGAACACGCGACCGTCGATCGTGGCCGAGCTGTCGCCGAGCAGTCGCACCTCACCCATGTCGACCGTGACGTCGCCGTGCTCGGCGTCGGCCGCGTGCACGACGACCGGCTTGCCGCCCGCGCGGCTGCCGACCACGAACTCGGCCCGCTGCTCGCGACCCGATGCCCACAGATAGTGCGCGAACACCCGCACGCCGTTGCCGCACATCTCGGCGATCGATCCGTCGCCGTTGCGGTAGTCCATGAACCAGTCGTCGGTCCCTACCCCCTCCGGCAGGGCTTGGAGCACGCGGGCGTCGACGAGCGCACCGGCGCGCGCGACCCGCAGGACACCGTCGGCACCCAGCCCGCGCCTGCGGTCGCACAGCGCGGTGACCCGATCTGCGCGCAGATCGATGCGTACGTCCTCGTCCGGCAACACGACGAAGTCGTTCTGCGTGCCGTGCCCCTTCACGAACTCCATGCCCGTCACTCTATGCGGGATCGCCGTCTGCGGGCTCGGCCGCACTCTCGGCCCACTGTGCGAGCACCTCCTCGAGCAACTGCGGCGCGGCGGCGTCGTGCCAGCGGATGCGGTCGTCGCGGCGGAACCACGACCGTTGCCTGCGCACGTACCGGCGGGTGCCGATGAATGTCCGCTCGCGCGCGTACGCGAGGTCGGATTCGCCGTCGAGATACTCGAGCACCTGTGCGTACCCGATCGCGCGGCGCGCCGTGCGGCCCTCGCGCAGCCCGCGCTCGACGAGACCGGCCACCTCTCCCACGAGGCCGTCGTCGAACATGCGCGCCGTGCGGGTCGCGATGCGCCGGTCGAGTTCCTCGGTGTCGCGGTCGACGCCGACGAGCACCGTGTCCCAACGCGGCCTGCCGCGCTGCGGCTGCGACGCCGCGAACGGCTTGCCGGTGAGTTCGACGACTTCGAGTGCACGCACGAGCCTGCGTCCGTCGGTCGGCAGGATCGTGGCCGCCGCGGCCGGGTCCCGCTCGGCGAGCGCCGCATGCACCGCGCCGACACCCTCGCGGGCGAGCACGCCCTCCCACCCGGCGCGCACGTCGGGATCGGTCGCGGGGAACTGCCACTCGTCGAACAGCGACTGCACGTACATCATCGATCCGCCGACGACGATCGGGACGAGGCCGCGCGCGCGGATGTCGTCGACCGCGGCGACCGCACCCTCGTTGTAGTCGGCGACCGTCGCCGTCTCGGTGACGTCGAGGACGTCGAGCTGGTGGTGTGCGATGCCGCGACGCTCGGCGACGGTCAGCTTGGCAGTGCCGATGTCCATGCCTCGGTAGAGCTGCATCGCGTCGATGTTCACGATCTCGCCGCCGAGACGTTCGGCGAGGTCCAACGCGAGGTCGGACTTACCGGTCGCGGTGGGGCCGACCACTGCGATCGGCGTCGTGCCACGACCCGTCGGCCCCTCACGGCGTCTCACGGCCACCACGATCCGACGTGATAGCCGACGCCGAAGGGCGCCGCGCAGTACTCCGTCTTCGCGACGGGCGCGGACCTCGTCGCGAATGCGCCCGCCAGCACCTGCCACGGCACACGGCCGTCCATCCCGATCTCGGCGCACGTGCCTGCGGGCAGCGCCGCGAGGGCCTCCCGGTCACCGGACGTCAGTGCCGCGTCCACCGTCTCCTGCAGTGCGGGCGCGCGGTCGTCGAAGGCGCCCGGCGCACGCGGGGTGAGGGTTCGCGCGCCGTCGGCGACGACGAGAATCCCGTCGTCTCCGGTGAGCGTGTCGCGCAGCGAGCGCCCGAACTCGGCCGCGCGGGCGCCGGTCCAGTCCGCCGGAACGACGTGCACGTCGAGGTCGACGTGCGGCGCGTACGTGCCGCGGATCCAGCCGGCGATCAACGCGGGCAACGGTACGTGCGGGTCGACCTCGCCGTCGGAGTGCGTACCCAGCTCGACGCGGACGTCGGCGCCGTACCCGGCGAAGGTGCCGCCGTGCGGGGGCCGCAAGACCTGGCGCCGGTCGCCCACCGCGACGACGGTCCAGGTGCGCGTGCGCTCGCCCAGGGTGCGCGCGACGCCACCGACCGCACGGCGCAGCGCGGCGATGTCGCCGTCGACGCCTGCCAGTTCGGGCACGAGCAGAGGCGGCGACGGGACGAACGCGGCGGCAACGAACACCCCGCAACGCTATCTCCCTCGTGCGTGCTTTCGGAGTGCAGGGACTCGCGAGGTGCTCACGGTGTGCGGTGCTCACGATTCGGCCGATCGCCTGATTCAATGGTCTCGTGCGCACGAAAGAAGGTTCAATGGTGCACACCAGGACCGTCCGGGCACGCCGGGACGGCGCACGCGATCAGGCAGCCGTGACGCGCGGCAGAAGAGAGGCGGACCGATGACCGAACCCCACAGCCCCGACACCACCGGTGCAGACCGGTCCACCGCCTCCCCGTCGGGCGCACCGAAGCCGGCGCCCCAGCCCGGCGCGCACCAGCCCGGCACACCCAAGCCCGGCACACCCAAACCTGGTGTTCCCAAGCCCGGCGCCCCGAAGCCGTCCGCAGCCGCGACGGGCAAGCCGTCGGCTCCGCGCCCCGGCCCGGCCGCGAACCATGCGGTCGCGACCCCCGCACCGCCCGCGAGCGATCCCTCGAAGTTCGGACGCGTCGACGACGACGGCACCGCGTGGGTGATCACCGCAGAAGGTGAGCGCAAGATCGGGTCGTGGCAGGCGGGCGACGCCGCCGAGGGGCTCGCGCACTTCGGGCGCCGTTTCGACGACCTCGCGACCGAGGTCGCGCTTCTCGAGGCGCGGGTCATCGCAGGCAGCGGCGACGCCAAGAAGACGAAGGCCGCCGCCGAGGCACTCGTCGAGTCGCTGCCCACCGCCGCGGTCATCGGCGATATCGACGCGCTGGCCGAGCGCCTCGCCGTCGTGGTGAAGGAATCCGACAACGCCGCCGAATCGGCGCGTCGCCAGCGCGAGCGCACGAGGCACGAGAGTGTGGCCCGCAAAGAGGCGCTCGCGGCGGAGGCCGAGCAGATCGGCGCCGAGTCGACCCAGTGGAAGGCCGCGGGCGACCGGCTACGCGAGATCCTCGACGAGTGGAAGACCATCCGCGGCGTCGACCGCAAGCTCGACGACGCGCTGTGGCGGCGCTACTCGAAGGCCCGCGAAGCCTTCAATCGGCGCCGAGGTGCGCACTTCGCCGAACTCGATCGTGAGCGCGCCGCAGCGAAGGCCCGCAAGGAGGAGCTCGTGGTCCGTGCCGAAGGACTGTCCGGGTCGACGGATTGGGGCGGGACGGCCGCGGCATACCGCGAGCTGATGAGCGAATGGAAGGCCGCGGGCCGCGCACCGCGCGAAGCGGACGACGCGCTGTGGCGCCGGTTCAAGGGCGCGCAGGACGTCTTCTTCTCGGCCCGCAATGCCGCCTCGTCGGAACGCGACGCCGAGTTCGAAGAGCACGCGCGCGCCAAGGAAAGTCTGCTCGCGCACGCCGACGCGATCGACCCGCACAAGGATCTCGACGGTGCGCGCGCCGCACTGCGTGAGCTGCAAGAGAAATGGGACGAGATCGGCAAGGTGCCGCGCGAGCGGATGCACGATCTCGAAGGCCGGCTGCGCGCAGTCGAGCGGAGGGTGCGGGACGCTGCCGACGCCGAGTGGCGCCGCACCGATCCGGAAGCGCTCGCTCGTGCCGCCCAGTTCCGCGAACGCGTCGCGCAGTTCGAGGAACAGGCCGAGAAGGCGCGGGCGGCAGGCAACACGAAGGACGCCGAGCGCGCGCTCGCGCAGGCTGCGCAGTGGCGCGAATGGGCCGACGCGGCGGAGGGCGCCGTCGGCGGCTGAGCCCGCACCGAGCCGCCGTCGGCGGCTCACCCGTCGCGGCGGCGTTCCTCCGCGTCCCGCTGTTCCTGCTCCGCCGCCGCCCGCCTGCGTGCTTCCTCCGCCTCGAGTTGCGCCGCGGTCTTGCTCCACACGACCTTCACCCAGTGGAAGGTCAGGACGATCACGGTGAGCCAGCCGAGCACCAGGCCGATCCCGGGGCCCGACGCGCCCAGGTCGGGGGCCGTCGTCTGCCTGGACCAGATCGCGAGCATGCCGAGCGCGACGGACACCGCGGTGCCGGCCAGCGCGACCCACGCAAGGGCCCACCGACGCGTCACGAGCGCGAGCATCGACGCGACCACACCGAACGCGAGCGCGAAGCCCACGAACAGCCGCGACGGCAGGGCGATCGACTCGTCCTGAGCGTCGGGCGCGAACGTCAGCACGTCCCACCCGTTCGCGGCGCCGGAGTGCGGCAAGGCTATCGATCCGAGGAGCACCAGGACCGCGACCGCCACGACGACGGCACGCGCGCCCGGATCGATCTCGCCGGTGACCTTCTTCTCAGCAGCACCGAGGTCGGCCTTCGCCGGGGCATCGAGGTCGGCCTTCGCCGGGGCATCGAGGTCGGCCTTCGCCGGGGCATCCAGATCGGCCCGGTCGCGCGGAGTCGAGTCCGCCTCGTGGCTGCTCATGCCCCACACCCCGTCTGCACGGGCAGCGGTGCGGGCGCGCCGACCGCAGGCAACCCGAGGCCCACCCCGATCGGTGGTGTCTTGGGCGTACGACCGGCCTCGAACGAATCACCTGCCCGAGTACGGCGGTGGGTGAGCACCGACGCGTCCGCGACGAGATGGTGCGGCGCCGCGGACGTGATCTCGACCGTCACGACGTCGCCGGGACGGATCTCGCCGTCGAGCGCGCCCGCCGGACGGAAGTGCACGAGCCTACCGTCGCGCGCGCGGCCGCTGATCCGCGCCGTCTCGGCGTTCTTGCGGCCGTCGTCCGCGGTGACGAGCAGTTCGACGACGGACCCGACGAGTGCACGGTTCTCGTTCAGCGTGATCTCTTCCTGCAGCGCGATCAGCCGGTTGTAGCGGTCCTGCACGACGGCCTTGGGCACCTGGTCGGCCATGTCGGCGGCGGGCGTGCCGGGACGCTTCGAGTACTGGAAGGTGAAGGCGCTGGTGAACCGCGCCCTGCGGACGACGTCGAGGGTCTCCTGGAAGTCCTCCTCGGTCTCGCCGGGAAATCCCACGATGATGTCGGTGGTGATCGCAGCGTGCGGCATCGCGGCCCGCACCTTGTCGATGATGCCGAGGAAGCGCGACTTGCGGTACGAGCGGCGCATCGCCTTGAGTACTCGGTCCGAGCCCGACTGCAGCGGCATGTGCAACTGCGGGCACACGTTCGCGGTCTCGGCCATCGCCTCGATCACGTCGTCGGTGAACTCCGCGGGGTGCGGCGACGTGAAGCGCACGCGTTCGAGCCCCTCGATGTCGCCACATGCGCGCAACAGCGCCGCGAACGCGCCCCGGTCGCGCGGCTGGTCGGGATCGGCGAACGACACGCCGTAGGCGTTGACGTTCTGGCCGAGCAGAGTCACCTCGGCAACGCCCTGGTCGACGAGAGCCTGGACCTCGGCGAGTATGTCGCCGGGCCTGCGGTCGACCTCCTTGCCCCGCAGCGACGGCACGATGCAGAAAGTGCACGTGTTGTTGCAGCCGACCGAGATCGACACCCAGCCCGCGTACGCCGACTCGCGGCGCGCGGGCAATGTCGACGGGAAGGCCTCGAGCGCGTCGAGGATCTCCACCTGGGCCTCGTCGTTGTGGCGCGCGCGGTCGAGCAGCGCGGGCAGCGACCCGAGGTTGTGTGTCCCGAACACGACGTCGACGTACGGGGCCTTCTTCACCACGGAGTCGCGGTCCTTCTGCGCGAGACAACCGCCGACGGCGATCTGCATACCCGGACGCGACGCCTTGACCGGCGCGAGATGACTGAGGTTGCCGTAGAGCTTGTTGTCCGCGTTCTCGCGCACCGCGCACGTGTTGAACACGACCAGGTCGGGCTCGTCCTGCGGACCGGCCTTGCGGTAGCCCGCGTCCTCGAGCAGACCACCGAGGCGCTCGGAGTCGTGCACATTCATCTGGCACCCGAACGTGCGCACCTCGTAGGTGCGCAAGCCGGCGCCGCCCGCTGCTGCGTCTTGCGTGTCCACGCGTTCCAGGGTACGGCCCGTCGCGGACCCTGCTCGCCTGCGGTGGCGAGGCACACCGCGCGGGGCGCTCGCCCCAAGAGACAGTAAAGTGCGTCCCCGTTCCCTCGCGGCGACGGCGTATGTGCGCACCTCCGCGCGAAACCCACCATCTGGACTTAAGGTTCTCGACTATGACGAACGCCGACGACAACACGCCCGACGACGGCGCCACTCCGTCCATGATCTCGATGCAGCACGTCGACAAGACGTTCGGTTCGCTGCACGTGCTCAAGGACATCGAGCTCGAGGTGCCCGCAGGTCAGGTCGTGATCGTGCTCGGTCCGTCGGGCTCGGGCAAGTCGACACTGTGCCGCACGATCAACCGGCTCGAGCCGATCGACTCGGGCACGATCGCGATCGACGGCAAGCCGCTTCCCGCCGAAGGGCGCGCCCTCGCGAAACTGCGCGCCGACGTCGGGATGGTGTTCCAGTCGTTCAACCTGTTCGCCCACAAGACGATCCTCGAGAACGTCACGCTCGGGCCCGTCAAGGTCCGCAAGGTGGGCAAGGACGACGCCCGCACGCGCGCCCTCGAACTCCTCGACCGCGTCGGCATCGCGAACCAGGCCGACAAGTACCCCGCACAACTGTCGGGTGGTCAGCAGCAGCGCGTCGCGATCGCCCGCGCGCTGGCGATGGGCCCCAAGGTGATGCTGTTCGACGAACCGACGTCGGCGCTCGACCCCGAGATGGTCAACGAAGTCCTCGACGTCATGACCGCGCTCGCGAAGGAAGGCATGACGATGCTCGTCGTCACGCACGAGATGGGCTTCGCCCGACGAGCGGGCGACCGCGTGCTGTTCATGTCGGACGGCGAGATCGTCGAGGACACCGACCCCGAGACGTTCTTCACCGACCCTCGCTCGGACCGGGCGAAGGACTTCCTCGGCAAGATCCTGAGTCACTGATCTGCAGGATCCGGGCGAGTCACCGACCGGCACCGGCTTCGAAGTACGACACGGTTTCACACCAGAGAAGGGAACTCGATGAGGATCAATCGTTCGATCCGAGTGGGAATCGCAGCGCTCGCCGTCGCGTTCGTGGCCACCGCGTGCGGCGGCGACGAGCAGAAGAGCGCGTCGCAGAGTGCCGCGGAAGGCAATCTGACGGTCGGTATCAAGTTCGACCAGCCCGGGCTCGGCCTGCGCAATCCGGACGGCACGTTCAGCGGATTCGACGTCGAGGTGGCGCAGTACGTGGCCGACAAGCTCGGCGTCGCGCCCGAGAACATCACGTGGAAGGAAGCGCCTTCCGCGCAGCGCGAGACGCTCATCGAGAACGGCGAAGTCGACTACGTCGTCGCGACCTATTCGATCACCGACGCCCGCAAGGAGAAGGTCGACTTCGCCGGCCCGTACTTCGTCGCCGGCCAGTCGCTGCTCGTGCGGTCCGACAACACCGACATCACCGGCCCCGAGTCGCTGTCCGGCGGCAAGCGCCTGTGCTCGGTCACCGGCTCGACGCCCGCGCAGAACATCACCGACAACTACGCGGGCGACGTCCAGCTGCAGCCGTACGACACGTACTCCGCATGCGTCGAGGCGCTGCGCAACGGCTCGGTCGACGCCGTCACCACCGACGACATCATCCTCGCCGGCTACGCCGCGCAGTATCCCGGTGAGCTCGAGGTCGTCGGCGAGCCGTTCACCGAGGAGCGCTACGGCATCGGCCTCGCGAAGGGCGACGACGAGTCGCGCGGCAAGATCAACGACGCGATCCAGTCGATGATCGACGACGGTTCGTGGGCAACCGCATTCGACGAGACCGTCGGCGCGTCCGGCTACCCGCTGCCGTCGCCGCCCACGGTCGACCGCTACTGAACCACCCCCGTGCGCATCCCGGTCCGGTCCGGCCGAACGTCGACCGGACCGGGGGCACACGAGCCTGACCACCCAGATCCGGGAGAGGGTTAGTGAATCTACTGAGCAAGTACGGCGATCAGCTGATCGACGCGTTCTGGATGACGGTGAAACTCACCGCGCTCTCGGCCGTCGGTGCACTGATCATCGGCACCGTCCTGGCCGCGATGCGCGTGTCCCCCGTGCCGGTCGCCCGCTGGATCGGCGCGGCGTACGTCACGATCTTCCGGAACACCCCGCTGACCCTGATCATCATCTTCTGCTCGTTCGGGCTCTTCCAGACGATGGGTGTCGCGCTCGCTGCCGAGGAGTCGCCGACCTTCCTCGCCGACAACAACTTCCGGCTCGCCGTGCTCGGCCTGAGTGTCTACACCGCGGCGTTCGTGTGCGAGTCGCTGCGCTCGGGTATCAACACGGTCAACGTCGGTCAGTCCGAAGCCGGTCGCTCGCTCGGTCTCACGTTCGCACAGAACCTGCGGCTCGTCGTCCTGCCGCAGGCATTCCGCGCGGTTCTCGCGCCCCTCGGCAGCGTGCTGATCGCGCTGACGAAGAACACGACCATCGCGTCGGTCATCGGCGTCGCGGAAGCGTCGCTGCTGATGAAGACGATGATCGAGAACGAAGCCGCGATCTTCGTCGTCGGCGGCATCTTCGCTCTCGGCTTCGTCGTCCTGACCCTGCCGATGGGTCTGCTGTTCGGATACCTGAGCAAGCGATTCGAGGTCGCCCGATGAGCCAAGCCACAGTCCTCTACGACGCCCCGGGCCCGAAGGCGAAGACCCTTTACCGCGGCGCGTCCGCGATCGTCGCCCTGCTCGTCGTCGGCGTCGGATATCTCGTCTACGCCGCACTCGACGACAAGGGTCAGCTCACCTCCGACAAGTGGAAGCCGTTCACCGATTCCACGTCGTGGACCACGTACCTGCTGCCCGGCATCCGCGGCACGCTGATCGCCGCGGCCGTGTCGATCGTGCTCGCGCTGATCCTCGGCGCCGTCCTCGGAATCGCGCGACTGTCCGACCACCGCATCATCCGCACCGTCGCGGGTTTCGTCGTCGAACTGTTCCGTGCGATCCCGGTCCTGATCCTGATGCTCTTCGCGTACCAGGTGTTCGCCGAGTACCAGGTCTTCAAATCCAAATATCTCGCACTCGCGGCGGTCATCGTCGGTCTCACGCTCTACAACGGCTCCGTCATCGCCGAGATCGTGCGCGCAGGCATCAAGTCGCTCCCGAAGGGACAGTCCGAAGCCGCATACGCGCTCGGCATGCGCAAGAGCCAGGTCATGGCGACGATCCTGCTGCCGCAGGCGGTCACCGCGATGCTGCCTGCGATCATCTCGCAGATGGTCGTGGCGCTGAAGGACTCCGCGCTCGGCTACCTCATCGGGTACGTCGAGGTCGTCCGCTCCGGCCAGCAACTCGGCGCCTTCTACGGCAACTACCTGCCGTCGCTCGTCGTCGTCGCCGTGATCATGATCGCGCTGAACACCGCGCTCACCTACCTCGCGACGTGGGTCGAGAAGCGCCTGCGGGCCGGCAAGCGCGGCACGCAGGCCGTCGCGCCCGACGCTGCGGCCAATGTGCCAGGCATGGACCTCACCGACACGAAACGCTGAGACACAGGGAATTCGGGCCCTCTCGCCCGCCCGGGCCGGTCCGTGTCGCATGATGTGGGCGTGACGTCGACGCTGCGCATGCTGATCCTGGTCGCACTCGGTGCGTCCGGTCTGTTCACCGGCATCGCGCTCGTCTCCGATTCGTCGGGGCGCACGATGGGATGGGACACGAGCATGCTCCCGGACTGGCACACGTGGGACTACCGCTGGGCCGGACTGTTCACCCTGGTCGCATTCGGGGTGCTGCCGCTGTTGTGCGCCGCCGGCATCGTGTACCAGGCGCCGCACATGCCGCTCGCGGCGGCCGGCATCGGACTGCTGCTCGTCGTGTGGGTCGTGTGGCAGATCGTGGTACTCGAGATCCGCGCACCGTACGCACACCTCGTCCTCGCGGCGGCAGGACTCGTCCTGGCCGCCACAGGCGTACGACGCCGCGGTGGCGCCGACTGACCGCCGTCACACCTGCCGGTACGGCGCGGCCGAAAACCTGCCGTTGCGTTCGCGGAACGACGCGCCCGTGCCCGGCCACAACAACGTCAAACGGTGACTGCGCGGATCGACGTACCAGCTCTCGCACCCGCCACGCAGCCACACCGTCGACTCTGCCCGCGTGTCGATCTCACGGGTGTACTCGGCCTCCGCGTCCTCGGTGACTTCGAGGCACAATCCAGGATCCGCGGCCAACGTGTCGAGCGCGCCGAGCACGTAGTCGATCTGTGTCTCGATCATGTACAGCGCCGAGTTGTGGCCGAGCGCGGCATTCGGTCCGTCGAGCACGAACATGTCGGGAAAACCGTGTACCGCGGTCGACGCGTACGACGTCATACCGCGGCTCCACCGCTGTGCGAGGGTCGTGCCGCCCCGTCCGACGACACGCTGCGCGAAGGGCATGTCGGTAGCGAAGAAGCCGGTCGCCGCGACGACGGTGTCGACGGTGTACCGGGCTCCACTCGCGGCCACGACGGCATCGCCGTCGATGCGGGCCAGGGCGGACGGTTCGAACGTCACGTGCGGCTCGCCGAGCGCGGGATAGAAGTCGTCGCTCAGCAGGATCCTCTTGCATCCGATCTCGTAGGACGGCGTCAGCAGACCCCGCAATCGCGCATCCGGAACCTGGCGCCGGAGATGTCCGAGGGCCTTCTCGCGGATCTGTTCGAGTTCGTCGCCCGGGCCGAGCCGCTCGCGCACGTTGACGTCGGCATCCGCGAACAAGTCGTCGCGCTCGGCGCGCGCCGTGCTCTCGTCGCGGCGCATACGCCGTTCTTCGTCGCTGTAGCGCCGGTTGCCGCGCGGCACGATCCACGGCGGCGTGCGGGACAGCACGACGACCGAACGCGCCGAGCGCGCGAGCTGCGGCACGATCTGCACCGCCGACGCTCCCGTACCCACGACCGCCACCGCCGCGCCCTCGATGGGCGCCGACGAATCCCACGCCGCGGAGTGGAACAACGAGCCGGGGAATTCGTCGACGCCGTCGACGTCCGGCAGACGCGGTTCGGACAGCCTGCCCACCGCGGTGACGAGCACCCGCGCGAGCACGGTGCCTGTGGTGGTCGCCACCAGCCAGCGGCGTTGCTCGTCGTCGAAGCGGGCCTCGACGACCTCGGTGTGCAGCCGGATGTGCGGGGCCAGCCCCTCGTCCCGCACCGTGTCACGCAGGTACCGCGCGATCTCGTGACCGTCGGCGAACAACGAGGACCAGTCCCCCGGCGGCCGGAACGAGTACTCGTAGATGCGCGCAGGCACGTCGCACGCGACCCCCGGATACCGGTTGTCGCGCCACGTGCCGCCGACGTCGGCTGCCCGTTCGAGCACGACGAAGGTGTCGCGACCACGGCGCGCGAGGCGCGTCGCCATCCCGATACCGGCCAGGCCCGCGCCGACGATCGCCACGTCGACGACCTCGAGCCGAGTGTCCTCCGCGGCCCGGGTTGCAGTACGCGCGTCGTTCACGCACCACTCCCCACGCCCGGGAGGTCTCCGTACGAGGTGGTGCGCTGCCGAAACTCGCGGCCGAGGTCGTCGGCCAGGGCGCGGACGTCGTCGAGTGAGTACTGGCGCCCCGATTCGGCGCCCGCCTCCGGCTCGATGCGGCCGTCCATCAGCAGCCCCCCGAAGTCGTCCGCGCCGCCGCGCAGGATCGCGCGCACCGCCGCAGGGTCCAGCTTGGTCCACGCGACCTGCACATGGTCGATCGCGCCGCGGCACATCAACCGCGCCACTGCATGGATTGCGCGGCTCTCGCGCACGCTGGGTCCGGTGCCCGCGAGCGCGGCGCGATGAGGCGGCGCATTCTGCGCGACCATCGGCATCGGGATCAACTCGGTGAAACCGCCGGTGCTCGCCTGGATGTCGAGCAGACTCCGGATGTGCGCCACCTGGTGTTCGGCCGATTCGAGATGTCCGTACACGATCGTGGCCGTGGAGCGCAGACCGGCACGGTGGGCTGCGGTGATCACCTCGACCCAGTGTGCAGGCGCGAATCCGGTGGCGGTGCCGCCGAGCGCCGCCCGCACGTCGTCGTCGAGTACGAGTGCCGCGGTGCCCGGCATCGAGTCGAGCCCCGCCTCGACCACACGGCGCAGGAATGTGGGGACGTCGACGCCGAGACGGCGTGCGCCGTCGACCATTTCAGGGGCGCGGAAGGCATGCAGGTGCATGCCCGGCGCTGCAGCCTTGATCCGGCGGACGGCCTCGAGATACCCGTCGGCGATGCCGACGGGCGCCGGCCCCTGCATGCAGATCTCGGTGGCACCGAGCTGCCAGGCCTCGTGCACGAGTGTCTCGAGCAGATCGTCCGTGCGATCCAACACGAAGCCCGTGTCGAGGTTGCGGTTCGCGACGACGGTGAGGACGTCGCCCACCGCGTCGCGCCGGGCCTCGTCGGCGAGCCCGCACAACGCGTCGAGGTGCGCACCGCGCGCACACACGAGCGTCGCCCATTCGTTGTCGTCGAGCGAGGCCGCATCGACCCCTGCCTTGCGCAGCGCCGCAGCCACGGCGCCGTCGGGTGCCTCGAGCTCTCCTGCCCACCGCGACCGCACAGTCATGGCCCGATGGTATGCCCGACGGCTGTGACGACTACCGCGCGGTGACCGGTCATTCGTCGACCGCGACGTCGAGCCCGTCGCTCGGCTCGTCGCCACCGATCCCCGGCCCCGACTCACTCTGCTCCTCGATCTGCGACTTCGCGGCGATCTGGGACTTCACGATCTCGAATGCCATCGATGCGGCGAAACCTCGCCGCGCGAGCATGCCGACGAGACGTCGGGTGGCCTTGTCGGTGTCGGTGACCGACATCGTGCGGAGCTTGCGAGCGACGAGCTCGGTGGCGCGCGCCCGCTCGTCGTCCGCGTCGATGAGATCGAGGGCGCGTGCCGCGTCCTCGGGCCCCACTCCTTTGCGACGCAACTCGACCGCGAGTGCACGTTTGCCGCGCCCCGAGTACGTGTGCCGTGAACGCACCCACTGCTCGGCGAAGTCGGCGTCGTCGATCAGACGAACCTCGGCGAGTCGATCGAGGACGCGCTCGGCCACCTCGGGATCGAACCCCTTCGCGGCAAGCTTGTCGGCGAGCTCGGCGCGGCTGCGGGCACGATCGGCGAGCAGGCGCAGGCAGACGTCCTTCGCCTGCGCCTCCGTCCCACGGAACGATGCGCCGGAACCGCCGGTCGGCCGGTCGGACCGCACGATCAGAACTCGACCGGCGCGTCCTCGTCGGCCGCGGCCGTGACGTCGGCGCCGACGCCGAGCTTCTCCTTGATCTTCTTCTCGATCTCGTCCCTGATGTCGGTGTTCTCGAGCAAGAACTTGCGCGCGTTCTCCTTGCCCTGGCCGAGCTGGTCGCCTTCGTACGTGTACCACGAGCCCGACTTGCGGATGAAGCCGTGCTCGACGCCCATGTCGATGAGCGAGCCCTCCTTCGAGATGCCCTGGCCGTACAGGATGTCGAACTCGGCCTGCTTGAACGGCGGTGCGACCTTGTTCTTGACCACCTTGACGCGGGTACGGTTGCCGACCGCATCGGAACCGTCCTTGAGGGTCTCGATACGACGGACGTCGAGACGCACCGAGGAGTAGAACTTGAGCGCCTTGCCACCCGTCGTGGTTTCGGGCGAACCGAACATGACGCCGATCTTCTCGCGCAGCTGGTTGATGAAGACCGCGGTGGTGCCCGAACTCGACAACGCGCCCGTCATCTTGCGCAGCGCCTGGCTCATGAGACGCGCCTGCAGACCGACATGACTGTCGCCCATCTCGCCCTCGATCTCGGCGCGCGGCACGAGGGCCGCCACCGAGTCGACCACCAGGATGTCGAGCGCACCCGAGCGGATCAGCATGTCGGCGATCTCGAGCGCCTGCTCGCCGGTGTCCGGCTGCGACACGAGCAGCGCATCGGTGTCGACACCGAGCTTCTGCGCGTAGTCGGGATCGAGCGCGTGCTCGGCGTCGATGAAGGCAGCGATACCGCCGTTCGCCTGTGCGTTGGCGACTGCGTGCAGTGCGACAGTCGTCTTACCCGACGACTCCGGACCGTAGATCTCGATGACACGGCCTCGCGGCAGACCGCCGATGCCGAGTGCGACGTCGAGCGAGATGGAGCCGGTGGGAATGACGGCGATGGGCTGACGTACGCCCTCGCCCAGACGCATCACCGAGCCCTTGCCGAAGTTCTTGTCGATCTGCGCGAGAGCGAGATCGAGAGCCTTGTCCCTGTCGTGCGCCTGTGGTGCCATGGTCGTCCCCATTCTCGAAGTCTGTACGCGATCCGTGCCTCGAAGGCCTGTCGTTGCGGTCGCGGGCCGGTGGTTGCGGTCGTGCGAACCGATCTGCCGCGAGCCTAGAGACACCCACCGACATGTTCACGGTGCCGTGCACACACAGCGTAAACGAACGTGTGTTCGAGATCGAACACCGGACGCGCGACACGCGGGCACGAGTGTTGCCGTGGGAGGGGGCTCAGCGCCTGCTGGGCGGCACGTCGAACTCGACACACAGTGCGCGCCACACGTCGCGCGGGTCGTGCCCGGCCTCGATCGCCTGAGCGGCCGTGAGTCCCCCGAGACCCGCCAGCACGTGGTCCGCCAGCAGGGCCTCACCGCGGAGAGTGCCGAACTCGTGGCGGACCATTTCGTGGAATTCGGTCAGTCGCACTCCCCCACCGTAGCCGCCGGCCGGACACGCCACGACACGGTGAACATCGGGCTCACGAGAACGGGATCACCGCGCGCGAGCGACGACCGTGCGGCACACCGCGACCGGATCGTGGACGCTCGCGGCGCTCGCCGCCGCGCGCTGCGCCGCGTCACGGAAACGCGGATCACCCAGCACGGTCTCGACCGCGTCACGTAACGCGTCCGGCGTCGCGGGCCGTACGACGACTGCGCTGCCCTGCCGCGCCGCACGGTTCGCGAGCTCCCACTGGTCGCCGCCCCCGGGGACCGCCACGACCGGAACCCCGTGCAACAGCGCCTTGGCGAGCATGCCGTGCCCCGCGCCGCACACCACGACGTCCGCGTCCGCGAGCATCGCGTCCTGCCGTCCGAGGCCCGCGCTGACCCACGAAGCTTCCCCCGCCGATCCGGCCGACCCGTCCAGGACCGACACGATCACCCGCACCCCCGTGCCCTCGAGCCCCGTGAGTGCCGCGTCGACCATGCCCTCGGCACCGGTGAACGCCGTCGACGGCGCGACCATGACGAGCGGACCATCCCCGGGCGCCGGCGCGAGCACGACCTCCGTCGGCTCCCACAGCAACGGGCCCACGAGGGAGGTGGCCTCGGGCCAGTCGGGGCGCGGCACCTCGAGTGCCGGGAGGGTCGCGATCATCCGCGCGGTGGGCCCGGGATCGCGTGCCGGGAGCCCGATTCCCGTGCGGGCGCGGGCCCGCTGCTTCAGGCCCTGGGCGATCGACCGCGCGGTCGCCGCCCGCATCACGGCGTCACGTAACCGCCCGCGCAGACCTTCGCCGCGCGCGAGGCCGCTCCCGATCGGCGGAAGCCCCCGCGACGGCGCATACAAGGGATGGGGGGACAGTTCGATCCAGGCAATCCCGAGCATCTCGGCCGCGAGACCACCGCCCGCGGTGAGAATGTCGGACACGATCAGGTCGGGCCCGAGGTCACGAAGCAACGGCATCAACTCGGTCGCGATGTATGCCGCGCGCGCGTGGATGCGCGCGCCCGCGTCGAGGTCGTCGTCCTCGGGTCGCGGTGCAAGACCCGGCAGGAGCCGCACGTCGACGCCCGCGGCGCCGGCCTGCGCGCGCCACCGCTCGCCGGTGTAGAGGACGACCTCGTCACCTGCATCGCGCAAGAGCAGCGACAGAGCGACGGCAGGAACGGCGTGACCCGCATCGGGGCCCGCGACGACGGCGACTCGCACGCGCACACTGTGACACACCGCACGACCGTGACTCGCAGCGCAGTGCTACTTGACGTCCTCCCGGCCGTGAACGACCAGGATTCCTACAGCGGCACGTCGTGCCGCTTCGGTGGGTTCCTGTTTCACCGGGACCTGCCTCCCGCTACGCGGCAGGACTTACGGTCCCTCCACAGGCGTTTCGTCTCTCCGCCCGTCCAGCGGCGAGAATGTTCTTCGCAGCGTTCAGGTCGCGGTCGGGGACCGCACCACACGCTGCACACGTCCACTCTCGAATCGAGAGCGGCTTCGGCCCGTCGACCACTCGACACGCCGAGCACGTCTGGGACGACGGGAACCAGCGGTCGATCTTCACGAACGTCCGCCCATATCGTGCGGCTTTCTCCTCGAGCATGCGAGTGAACATGCTCCATCCGGCGTCGTGTACCGACTTCGCCAACCGAGTGCGCGCCAACCCCGACACCGCCAGGTCCTCGACGAACACCGCTTGGCTGTCGCGGATGATCGCCGTGGACTGCTGGTGCGCGAAGTTGCGACGCGAATCGGCCACCCGGGCGTGTGCCTTGGCGACACGCAGGCGCGCCTTGGCCCGATTCCTGCTGCCCTTCTCCTTGCGGGAAAGGGTCTGCTGAGCCTTGCGGAGCGTGCGCTCCGCACGCCGCAGAAACCTCGGCGACTCGACGACCTTCCCGTCCGAGAGCACCGCAAACGTGGTCAGACCCAAGTCGATACCCACCTCGGCATCGACTTCGGGCAGCGGTTGCTGCTCGACCTCGACGACGAACGAGGCGAACTACCGGCCCGCCGAATCCTTGATGATCGTCACCGACGACGGTACCGACGGCAGATCCCTCGTCCACTCCACCTTCAGCTCGCCGACCTTCGCGACATACACTTTCCGGTTCGGGCGGAGCGTGAAGCCGTTGCGAGTGAGCCGGATCGCCTGCCGGTTGTCCTTGCGGGACCGGAACCGCGGCGCACCGACCTTGCGGCCCCTGCGTTTGCCGGACATCGAGTCGAACCAGTTCCGATAGGCGCGCCGCGCATCTTGGCAGGCCTGCACCAGCACTACCGACGCCACCTCGGCCAGCCACGCCCGCTGTGGAGTCTTCTTCGCTGCGGTGACTACCTGTTTCTGTACGTCGGTGTCCGAGAGCGTCACCCCGGCCTCGTATGCGTCCTGCCGGGCGCGCAGTGCATCGTTGAATACCACCCGCGCACACCCGAACGACCGGGCCAGCATGTTCTGCTGGCCCGGCGTCGGGTAGACGCGGAACTGGTATCGCAACTGCACAGGCAAACCCTATTCCTGACCACCGACACACTTGATGCGCTAACCCGGCCCTGAAGGACCGGGCTTGCGCGCTACGTTCTCCGGTCACGCGCGGTACAGCGGTCACGCGCGGTACAGCGGTCACGCGCGGTAGAGCGCGAAGGTGACGGCGTGCTCGGCATCGAACCCCCTCCGGCGACGGGTGACGGCCTCCACCTGATCGCGTGCCCGCACCGCGACCGGCTCGGGCCCGAGCGCCTCGAGATACCGCGCGTGCTGTTCGAGCGACGCGACGCCCGCTTCGACGTAGTCGGACACGTCGACGGCATAGCGTCCCGGCCCGCTCACCGCGATCCAATGCACCCCCGGCCAGGGTGCGAGCCCCTGCTCGGCGAGTTCGGGGAATATCCACTCGTTCGCGGCATCGGCCACGGCATCGAGCACCGTGACGCCCAGCGCGCGGTGGTCGGCACTGTTGACGAAGCCTCCGTCCGGCAGAGCCTGCCGACTCACACCGCCGTCGGGCGGGGCGTCGGCCGCGTCGTCGTCGGGGCGCCACGCGTGCCCGAAGAACATCGTCACCACGACATCGGGCCGGTGACGACGGATCGCCGCGGCGAGGTCGCGGCGCAGCGCCAGGCCCGCCTCGAGCTGCCCGTCGCGGTGCCCGAGGAACTCGACGTGCGTGACGCCCACGACGGCCGCGGATCTGCGCTCTTCGTCCTCACGGAGCGGCCCGCACTGCGCGGGCGGCAGGCCCGCGATGCCTGCCTCACCGCTCGTCGCCAGGACGTAGCGCACGTCCTTGCCCTGATCCGTCCATCGCGCGACCGCACTCGCGCAGCCGTACTCGATGTCGTCGGGATGCGCGACCACGACGATCGCGCGCGTCCAGTCCTCGGGCAGCGACCGCACCACCTCGAACTCGCTCATGGCTCCAGCATGGCAGGGCCGATGCGCGTCAACTACGCGTTTTGGTATCGGACATCGCCTTGACCAACAGGTAGATACCCGCGACGATCGCCCCGAGCACCACGAGCCAGAACAGGCCCTTGATCACGGCACCGACGAGCGCCAGCGCGATCCACACGACGAGCAGCGCGCCGAGAATCTTCCAGAACATCGTGTCCTCCCGGAGGCCTGTACAGGATGCGCCGCCGGGTCCAGGCCTCACGAATCACATCTCCCGGTACGCGCCCTCCAGCCTGGCACGTGCCACACGGGCCGTCACCGCCCGCAACCGGTAATGGGGGAAAGATCAGGGACTCCCCTGAGTGGGCCTCCTCACGCGGCCCCGGCGTAGACTCGCCGAGTTCACGCCCGCATCGACAGGAGCATCGACACCGTGTCGTCCACACGCCTCACCGCTCGCGATCTCGCTCAGGTCGCCGTGTTCGCGGCCCTCGTCATCGCGCTCGGACTGCCCGGCACCATCACGGTCGGGTCGTCGGGTGTGCCGATCACGCTGCAATCGCTCGGCGTGATGCTCGCGGGCGCACTGCTCGGGGCACGCAAGGGCACGCTGTCGATCCTCACCGTCATCGCGGTCGGACTGGCGCTGCCCGTTCTCGCGGGCGGGCGCACGACGTTCACGTCGCTCGCGAGCCCCACGATGGGCTTCCTGATCGGCTGGATTCCCGCCGTCGCCGTCGTCGGCTGGCTCACCACTCGCCTCGCACCACGACATCGCACCCTCTCCGCCGTCGCGGCCGCATTCCTCGGCGGCGTCGTGGTGCTCTACGCGTTCGGCCTCGCGGGCATGATGATCCGCACCGATCTCACGTTCTGGCAGGCACTCACCGCCAACGCGACCTTCCTGCCGGGCGACGCGGTCAAGGCCGTCGTCACCGGCGTCGTCGCCGCCCAGGTGCATCGCGCGTACCCGTCACTCGCGCGGGGCACGGCACGGGTGTCGCGCGCCCCGCGCCCCTCCGAAGCCAACTGACCGCTCGGCCCCGCATGCCCGAGATCGCATTCCGCGGCGTCCACCACGCCTACGACGACCGGACGGTGCTGTCGGACGTCGACCTCACCCTCACCGAGCACCGCATCGGCATCGTCGGTGCGAACGGGGGCGGCAAGTCGACACTCGCGCGCATGATCAACGGCCTCGTCGTCCCGACCTCCGGGACCGTCACGGTCGACGGCGTCGACACCAAGCGGCACGGGCGTCAGGTGCGCCGGACGGTCGGATTCGTGTTCACCGACCCGGACCACCAGATCATCATGCCGACGGTGGCCGAGGACGTCGCCTTCTCCCTTCGCCGCTCGCGACTGTCGAAGACCGAACGCGAGGCGCGGGTGCGCGACGTCCTCGATCGATTCGGGCTCGCGGGCCACGCCGATCACCCGCCACACCTGCTGTCGGGTGGGCAGAAGCAGATGCTCGCGCTCGCGGCGGTCATGGTGGCCGAGCCGCGGATCCTCGTCGCCGACGAGCCCACGACGCTGCTCGATCTGCGCAACACTCGCACGATCGCCCGCACGTTCGCGCAGCTGCCGCAGCAACTCGTCGTCGTGACGCACCACCTCGACCTGCTCGACGATTTCGACCGCGTGCTCGTCGTCGACGGCGGCCGCGTCGTGGCGGACGGCGCACCCCGCCCGACCATCGAGTTCTACCGGGAATCGGTGTCGTGAGCGTGCTCGGGCAGTACCGGCCGGGCGACACGGTCGTGCATCGCATGCCCGCGGGCGTCAAGGTCGCGGCGCTGATCGCCGCGATCGTGACGATCAGCGTGTTCGTCCGCGCGCCGTGGCAGCTCGTGCCTGCCGCAGCCGTGGTCGCCGCCGCATTCGCCTGCGCAAAGGTGCCCGCGGGCGTCGCGGCCCGCCAGCTGCGTCCGGTGCTGTGGATGATCCTGGTGGTCTTCGTCTTCCAGCTCGTGTTCACGGGCTGGGCACGCGCAGTGGTGGTGTGCGGTGTCCTGCTGCTGGCCGTGGCCGGCGCGGCGCTCGTGACCCTCACGACCCGCGTGTCCGACATGCTCGACGCGGTCGTCGGAGTCCTCGCGCCGCTGCGGCGCGTCGGCGTCGATCCCGAACGCGTGGGTCTCGTCCTCGCGATGACGATCCGCGCGGTGCCTCTGCTGACGACCGTGGTGACGCGGGTGCGCGATGCCCGTCGCGCGCGTGGGCTGGGGTTCTCGCTGCGCGCATTCGTCGTACCGGTCGTCGTGGGCACTCTCGTGACCGCCGATCACATGGGCGACGCCCTCGCCGCGCGCGGCGTCGACGACTGAGGCCTGACCGCCTCCCTGAGCGCCCGAGACGCGGTAGGAGACGGTCAGTACCGGCGTTCGAGTTCGACGAGCGCTGCGGACAGCCCGGCGAGCCGGTCGGTCGCCCGGCCGAGTTCGGCCACCTGGTATCCGACACCGGTGAGATCTCCACCGCGGTCGGCGCCGGTCAGTTCGGCCGCAGCAGTCACCAATTGCGCGTACCCGTCGGCCCCCGCCCGCAGCTGCTGAGCCACCGCCTCGGCGGACGCGTCGAGGGTCGCGCGGGCCGACGGCTGGTCGCGAGCGGCCTGCTCGAGCGCGACGACGTCCTGTGCGAGCGCGGACATCGCGTCGGCTGTCGCGGCCGCGACCTCGTAGGTGTCGGCGAGTTCGCCGGGGTCGACGACCGCGGCACGGTCGAGGACACCGAGGATGCGGGAGAGCGCCTGCTCGCCGCGGACGAGGGCGTCCATGGGTTCGTGTGCGCGCGACGGCCGCGGTGGCACTGCCCTGCGCGGTGCGCGGCCCATCGGAAGCGGCGCTCCGCGCACGCGGCGATACGCGGTCCATCCCGCAACCGCCGGCACTGCGAGCAATGCCGCGACACCACCCGACGCGACGACCGCCGCATCCGGACCGCCCGCGACCGCGAACGACGCCGCGGAGACGGCCCCGGCACCTGCGCCCGCACCGAAGAACGACGCGCGCCTGCGAATGCGCCGGCGCCTGCGTCGTTCGCGTGCGCGCGGGTCGCGCCACGAGCGTGCGGATGCAAGGGCCTGCCTGCCGACGGAGCCGACCGTGTCGGCGACACTCTCGATGCCGGAGACGGCCGAGACCGGCCGGGTGACACCCGACCGGTCTCGACGTGACGTGCTCATGGCGTGTTACTGGCGGCCGGCCTCGCCGGGCTTCTCGGCCTCGGTGGCGGGCTGCGCAGGCTGCGCGGGAGTGCTCGACGACGCCGACTGGTCGCTGCCGGACGTGAGTGCGTCGCCCTTCATCGAGGCGCGGATCTGCTCGAGGCGGCTGTGGCCTGCCATCTGGACGCTCGCCTGCTGGACCTCCATCATGCGGCCCTGCACCGAGTTCTGGGCCAGCTCGGCCGACCCGAGGGCGGTGGCGTAGCGCTGCTCGATCTTGTCGCGCACCGCATCGAGACTGGGGGTGTTGCCGGGCGCCGACAGCGTGCTGTCCATCGTGCGCAACGACTCGCTCACCCGCTCCTGCATCTTGGCCTGCTCGAGCTGGCTCAGCAGCTTCGTGCGCTCGGCGACCTTCGCCTGCAGCGTCATCGCGTTCTGCTCGACGGCCTTCTTCGCCTGCGTCGCCGCCTGCAGCGACTGATCGTGCAGCGCCTTGAGATCCTCGACGCCCTGCTCGGCGGTGACGAGCTGCGCCGCGAACGCCTCGGCCGCGTTGGTGTACTGCACGGCCTTGTCGGTGTCGCCCGCCGCCTGCGCCTGATCGGCCAGGTTGACCGCCTGGCGCGCGTTCGCGTTGAGCTTCTCGACCTCGTCGAGCTGGCGGCTGAGCTTCATCTCCAGCTGACGCTGATTGCCGATCACCGATGCGGCCTGCTGGGACAGGGCCTGATGCTGGCGCTGCGCATCCTCGATGGCCTGCTGAATCTGAACCTTGGGGTCGGCCTTCTCATCGATCTTGGAATTGAAGAGCGCCATGAGGTACTTCCATCCCTTGACGAAAGGATTTGCCATGGTTGTGATCCTGCCTCCGTTTGTTCCGCCGCGCCCCAACGCGACCACGGTGCGCGACCGTCACGCACCGTATGCACCGCCGACGCCGTCCGCGTCCCGGTCCTGTTCTCGACTTGCCTCATGTCCATTGTGACCGATCTGCGCGTGAGCAGGATCACCAACGTGCTTTCGGACGCGCGATCGTCCGCGCGCGCCGACCGGTCAGGCCGCGGCGAGCGCGTGCGGCGCCGGGATGACGACGCGTGTCTCGCGATCGATACCGACGGCAGCCTCGGCCGGCTCGACCCTGCGCGTGTCGGCGAGCGACACGCTGACGTCGACGAGGACGTCGGCGAGCGGCACCTCGAGTGCGTCGCAGATGGCCGCGAGCAGTTCGCTCGACGCCTCCTTGCGGCCGCGCTCGATCTCGGACAGATAGCCGAGACTCACCCGTGCACTGTTGGACACCTCACGCAGGGTTCGGCTCTGGGAAACGCGCGTACGGCGGAGACTCTCGCCGATCGCCTCCCGCAAAAGCAGCGCCATCTCGCTCCTCCTTCATCCGACACCTGTGAGCACAACGTCCGCATGCGACCGATTGGTTCCCGACCCTATCCTGTCGTGTCCGATTGCACGCGTACCAGGAGCCTCGACACAGCGGCCGATACCGTCGCCGTGCGGATCTCCCAGCGGTTTCCGGCAAGCGCGTGCCGATCGACGGTGACCCCGCCGGGACCGGCGACCGCGACGAACACCGTGCCGACGGGGTGTCCGTCCTGCGGGTCCGGGCCTGCGACACCGGTGAGCCCGACGCCCCAGTCCGCACCGCAGCGGGTGGCGGCGCCCACCGCGAGTGCATGCGCCGTGCTCGACGCGACGGGCCCGTCACGCTGCAGGATCTCGTCGTCGACACCGGCGAGCACGTGCTTGAGATCCGTCGCGTACGCGACGAGCCCGCCCCGCAGGACCGCGCTCGCGCCCGGGACGCCCGCGACGGTCGCCGTGAACAGACCCGCGGTGAGCGACTCCGCCGCTGCGACCGTTCCGGACGTGCGGCGCAGCGCGGCCACCAGCTCGTCGACGCGCGAGCCCGGGGTCAGTGGATCGGTGCCCGCCATGCTCACGCGCCGGTCGCCGGGGCGTGGCGGACGCCCGAACGCAGCCGCACCGCCTGCACGACGTAGTCGAGACCGGTCGCGACGGTGAGCGCGACGGCGGCCGACATCAGCACCCACGCCACGATCAGCACGGGCCCCGATGCAGGCAGTGGCAGCAGGAACACTCCGATCGCGAACGTCTGCAGGAGTGTCTTGAGCTTGCCACCCCGTCCCGCGGGAATGACTCCGTACCGCAGAACCGCGAAGCGCAGCAGAGTGATCCCCAGTTCGCGGGCCGCGATGACGATCGTGACCCACCACGGCAGGTCGCCGAGCATCGAGAGGCCGACCAGCGCCGCCCCGATCAGCGCCTTGTCCGCGATCGGGTCGGCGAGTTTGCCGAAGTCGGTGACCAGACCGAGGCGCCGGGCGAGTTGGCCGTCGATGCGGTCGGTGACCGCCGCGACCGCGAACACGCCGAACGCCGCGATCCGCCACCGCGTGTCGTGGCCGTCGCCGACGAACAGGACGACGAGGAACACCGGCACCAACACGATCCGAAGCATCGTCAGGATGTTCGCGATGTTCAGGACGGGGACGTGGGCGCTGTCGTGCGCCGAGTCTCCCGCGGCTGCGGACGAGGCCGTGACGTCGCGCTGCGTGCTCACGCGACCACCACGTCGGGCCTCGGAGGGCTGACGGCGGGGCAGTTCGGGCGAGCAGACACGTGGCAAGAATATCGTTTCGCGTGAGCGCTACTGTTCACCCCATGACTCCCGTCACGAGTGATGCCACTCCCCCGCCGTCGGACGCACCGTCGGGCGAGTGGATCGTGCGCCGCGCGCGGACGTCGGACGTGCCGGACATCAAGCGCATCGTGGACATCTACTCGGGTCGCATCCTGCTCGAGAAGAACCTCGTCACCCTGTACGAATCGGTCCAGGAGTTCTGGGTCGCCGAGCGCGACGGCCAGGTACTCGGATGCGCCGCCCTGCACGTCCTGTGGGCCGATCTCGGTGAACTGCGCACGGTGGCGGTCGATCCGATCACCAAGGGCCAGGGCATCGGGCACCTGCTGGCGGACAAGCTGATCGAGGTCGCGCGCGAACTCGAACTCGAGCGACTGTTCGTGCTGACCTTCGAGGTCGACTTCTTCGCGCGGCACGGCTTCGTCGAGATCGACGGCACCCCGGTCACCGCCGAGGTGTACGCCGAGATGTGCCGCTCGTACGACGCGGGCGTCGCCGAGTTCCTCGACCTGAGCTACGTCAAGCCGAACACACTCGGCAACACCCGCATGCTGCTCGCCCTCTGACCGGACTCCCCGACCTCCGGGCGGCTCTCCCGAAAGGAACATCCCTCGATGAAGCACGTCGTCGTCCGCTACACCTACGCCCCGGAGCACGCCGCCGAGCGCGACGTGCGGCGTCCCGAGCACCGTGCCTGGCTCGCGGGCCTCGTCGACCGCGGCGCCGTGGTCACCACCGGCCCGTTCGCCGACGGCAGCGGCGCGTTCATCGTGGCACGCGGAGCAGACGCCGCCGCCGTCGAGAAACTCTTCGACGACGACCCGTTCGCGCGAGCGGGACTCGTGGCGGCCCGCGAGTTCGTCGAATGGACACCGGTGATGGGCGCGTTCAGCGAGTGAACGCGCCCGCCGGCGTCACGACGACGTGTCTGCGGTGCCGCGGGTCTTGACCAGGCTCGCAACGGTGGTCACGACGAGCACACCGACGATCACGGTGAGCGACAGCGTCGTGGACACCTCGGGGACGTGCACCGACTCGCCGCCGTTGACGAACGGCAGCGAGTTCTCGTGCAGCGCGTGCAGGATCAGCTTGACGCCGATGAACGCGAGGATGACCGACAACCCGTAGGACAGGTAGACGAGCCGCTCGAGCAGACCGCCGATCAGGAAGAACAGCTGCCGCAGACCCATCAGCGCGAACGCATTGGCGGTGAAGACGAGGTACGGCTCCTGGGTGAGGCCGTAGATCGCGGGAATCGAGTCGAGCGCGAACAGCACATCGGTGAATCCGATCGCGACGAGCGCGAGCAGCAGCGGCGTCACGAGACGCTTGCCGTCGACCTTGGTGATCAACTTGTCGCCGTCGTATTCGTCGGTGGTGGGCAGCACCTTCTTGGCGAGCCGAACGATCCTGCTGTCCTTCGAGTCCTCCGTGTCCTCCCCCTTGGCGTGGTCACGGATGAGTTTGGCCGCGGTGTAGATCAGGAAGATGCCGAACAGGTAGAACACCCACGCGTACGTGTTGATCGCGGCCGCGCCGACCGCGATGAACGCACCGCGCATCACGAGTGCCATCACGATGCCGATCAGCAGCACCTTCTGCTGGTACTCGCGGGGCACCGCGAAGGACGACATGATGATGACGAACACGAACAGGTTGTCGACCGACAGTGCCTTCTCGGTGACGAACCCGGCGAAGTACTCGCCACCGAAGGTGGGCCCCCAGATCCACAGGACGATCAGGCCGAACACGATGGCGAGCGTGATGTAGACGGCCGACCAGAAGCCCGATTCGCGCAGCGACGGGGCGTGCGGCGTGCGCACGTGCGCGAAGAAGTCGAACACGAACAGCCCCAGGATGACCACGATGGTGATCACCCAGGTGAGCAGCGAGACATGCACTTACGTATACCTCCGGTTGACTGGAACGTCACCGGAGGTCTCTCCCGCCGATCGCCTGACGATCGACCGACAGCCCCGGAGCGGCAATCGTGCCGCTCGTGTTGACGAGGCTGTCGCGGAAACGGGGATACTCCCCTCCACGTGCACGCCATTGAATCACACCCGCGCGCGCTACTTCACCGCGCGCATCCCACACACACGGTCATCGCAGGTCAGTCGGCCGCAGCGCCAGGCGCCTCCGCCGGATCGCCGCCTCTGATCGACCACAGCAGGCCGTCGAGTTCGTCGGGTTTGACGAGTACCTCGCGGGCCTTCGACCCCTCGCTCGGACCGACGATCTCGCGCGTCTCCATGAGGTCCATGAGCCGACCGGCCTTCGCGAATCCGACCCGCAGTTTGCGCTGCAGCATCGATGTCGAACCGAACTGACTCGACACGACGAGCTCGACCGCCTGCAGGAACACGTCCATGTCGTCGCCGATGTCGGGGTCGACGTCCTTCTTCTCCCCTGCCTTGGCGCTCGTGACGCCTTCCGTGTACTCCGGCTCGGCCTGGTTCTTGGTGAAGTCGACGACGGCGGCGATCTCGTCGTCGGTGATGAACGCACCCTGCAGTCGCGTCGGCTTGCCTGCGCCCATCGGGAGGAACAGCCCGTCGCCCATGCCGATGAGCTTCTCGGCGCCCGGCTGGTCGAGGATGACGCGCGAGTCGGTGAGCGACGACGTCGCGAATGCGAGCCGCGACGGCACGTTCGTCTTGATCAGACCCGTCACGACGTCGACCGAGGGCCGCTGCGTCGCGAGGACCAGGTGGATGCCTGCAGCGCGCGCCTTCTGGGTGATCCGCACGATCGCGTCCTCGACGTCGCGCGGCGCGGTCATCATGAGGTCGGCGAGCTCGTCGACGATCGCGAGGATGTACGGATACGGGCGGTACACGCGCTCGCTGCCCAGCGGTGTCGTGATCTCGCCCGACTTGACCTTCGCGTTGAAGTCGTCGATGTGGCGGACCTTGCTCGCCTGCATGTCCTGATAGCGCTGCTCCATCTCCTCGACGAGCCAGGCGAGCGCCGCTGCGGCCTTCTTCGGCTGCGTGATGATCGGCGTGATCAGGTGCGGGATGCCCTCGTACGGAGTGAGCTCGACCATCTTGGGGTCGATCAGGATCATCCGCACCTCGTCGGGTGTCGCCCGCGTGAGCAGCGACACGAGCATCGAGTTGACGAAGCTCGACTTGCCGGAGCCGGTGGAACCCGCGACCAGCAGGTGCGGCATCTTCGCGAGGTTCGCGCTCACGAAGTCGCCTTCGATGTCCTTGCCGAGACCGATCACGAGCGGGTGATGGTCGCGGCGCGTCGACGGGGCCCCCAGCACGTCGGCGAGGCGCACCATCTCGCGGTCCGAGTTGGGCACCTCGATGCCGACCGCCGACTTGCCGGGGATCGGGGCGAGCAGGCGCACGTTGTCGGTGGCGACCGCATACGCGATGTTGCGCGCGAGCGCCGTGATCTTCTCGACCTTCACGCCCGGACCGAGTTCGACCTCGTAGCGCGTGACGGTCGGGCCACGCGTGAATCCGGTGACGGCCGCATCGATCTTGAACTGGTCGAGCACCTCGGTGATCGACTCGATCATCGCGTCGTTCGCGGAACTGCGCTTCTTGGGCGGATCGCCCTCGACGAGCAGCGACGCGGGCGGCAGCGTGTAGTCGCCCTCGACGACCCGGTCGGGCACGAACGCGTCGACGTCGGGCAGCGGCGGCTGGGTGGTCTCGGGTTCGGTGCGCGCGGACGCCTTCTTCTTGCGCGTCTTCTTCGGCGGCTGCGCCTCGGCCTCCGCCTTGTCGGCGGGGGCGTCGCCGTCGAACAGGCCGAGCACCTCGGTCTTCGAGTCGGCAGCGGGGACTCGCCCGAACTCGCCGGAGCCGCCGCGCGTGAACTCGTCCGTCGGATAGTTGTGGTGTGGGGAATCCACCGGGTAGCCGTCGACGTCGAACAACGCCGGATCGTCGTCGCGGTAGCCGTACTCGTCGTAGTGGGCACGGCTGAACCCGAAGTGCGCGGCCAGCTTCCCGGGCACCTCCCGCACGGTCGTGCCGGTGAGGAGCAGGATCCCGAACAGCGCGATCAGCACGAGCACCGGCACCGACAGCCATTCGGTGAGGCCGTCGGTGAGCGGTCCCGCGACCGCATAGCCGACGAAGCCCGCGGCGTGCGCACGGTCCTCGGGATCGCTGGGCGCTCCGGAGATCAAGTGCCACAGTCCCGCGACGGGCAGGCTGAGCAGAATTCCGCCGAGCACGAGTCGCGGCCGGATCTCCGGCCGTGGGGCGGTGCGCATCAGGGTGACGGCAATTCCGATCGCGACGACGGGGACGAGCGCTGCCACCGAACCCAACACGGCGCGCACGCCGGTCTCGATCGCTCCCCCGACGGGACCGCCCGCCGAGAACCACACACAGCCCGCCACGACGAGCCCGAGGGCGACCAGGGCGAGCGCGAGGCCGTCCCGTCGGTGGCCCTCCTCGATGTCGCGGGCACGGCCGACCGCACGCGTGGTGGCGCCCACACCCTTCGCGACGACCGACCAGCCGGCGCCGACACCGCGGCCGAGCGCGGGCAGCGGCCCGCTGCTCTTGCGTACCGGCTTGCGACGCGCGTTCGAGCGGCCACCCGAGCGTGCCGTCGCCGTGGCGCGGGGCGCGGTGGTGCGACGGGGCGTGGTGACGGTGCGCGTGGTGCGGGAGCCGGACTTGGCCGAGCGCGAGCCGGTCCGCGAACCGGCCTTGGTGCCCGTCCGCGATCTCGACGTGGCACTCGATCCCCGCGTACTCGCCTTTCCAGCCATATCGGTCAGGTTAGTCGCTACGGCCCCATCGGGACCATCTACAACACACGCACCACGAGTGCGCGCGGCTCACATACCGCGGTCGAGCACGCGAACTGCCTCGATGTCGGCCGGATCGCCGACGAAGTCCAGCCGCACCTCGTCGCGCCCGAATGCGTGCAGCAACAGCTCGGAGGGAGGCCCGACGAGCGTGACGACCGAGCTGCCCGAACTGTGCACGTCGGCGTCGGGCGCCCCGGACCGGTCGGTGCGGCGTACCCGCACCGTGACGGGCGCCTTGCGGTACGAGAGCCTGCCGATCTTGGTCACCAGCGACCACAGTGCGTCCTCGAGGCCCTCGGGCAGCGTGCGCGGCTCCCACCCGGGCCCGCCCCGCCGGACGTCCTCGTGATGCACGAACATCTCCGCGAGGTTGGCCTGCGCGTCGATCAGGCGGAACGGCGACCACCACGGTGGCCCGGTGCGCACCTCGTCGAGGAGGCGGCTCCAGGGCTGTCGCGCGTAGCCGGCCTGCACCGACTCGGTGTGCCGCGCGAACGGAGCGAGCATGATGCCCGGCGCGGCGTCCGGCCTGCGTTCGCGGGTGGCGAGATGGGCGGCCAGGTCGCGCGCCGACCACCCCGTGCACAGCGTGGGGGCGTCCGGGCCGACCTCGACGAGGGTCTCGACGAGAGCGTGGCGTTCGTCGCGTGCGTAACTCACGCCACAGACGCTACCGCTAGCGCGCGTCCGGTGCCGAGACAGCCATGACCGTCGGCACGATCATCGGTCTGCGGCGGTACGTGTCGCCCACCCAACGACCGACGACGCGGCGGATCGCCTGCGCGATCCGGTGCGTGTCGTTGATGCCCTCCCCCGCGAGGCGCACGAGTTCGGACTCGACGAGCTTCTCCGCCTCGGCGAGGGCCGTCGGGTCGTCGGAGAACCCGCGGCCCGACACCTCGGGTGTGCTGACCGCACGTCCGGTGTCCTCGTCGACCGCGACGGTGATCGCGATGAAACCACCTTCGCCGAGCACGAGCCGGTCGGACAGCGTCGAGTCGCCCACGTCGCCGACCGACAGCCCGTCCACGTACACGTGGCCGACCGGCACCCGGCCCGTGATCTCGGCGAGCCCGTCGACCATGTCGACCACGACGCCGTCTTCGGCGAGCACGACGCGTTCCTTCGGGACACCCGTCGCCTCGGCGAGTGCGGCATTGGCACGCAGATGCCGCCACTCTCCGTGCACCGGCATCGCATTGCTCGGCCGCACCGCGTTGTACAGGTAGAGGAGCTCGCCCGCCGACGCGTGGCCCGACACGTGGACCTTGGCGTTCTGCTGGGTCACGACGGTCGCACCCCGCCTGGCGAGTCCGTTGACGACCGCGAACACCGAGTTCTCGTTGCCCGGAATGAGGGACGACGCGAGCACGACGAGGTCGTTCGCGCGGACGTTGATCTGACGGTGCTCGCCCCGCGCCATGCGCGAGAGCGCCGACAGCGGCTCGCCCTGCGAACCGGTCGAGACCAGCACCAGCCGGTCGTCCGGCAGGTTCGCGGCGGTGTCGATGTCGACGATCAGGCCGTCGGGCACCGAGAGATAGCCGAGATCCTGCGCGATCTGCATGTTGCGGACCATCGAGCGGCCCACGAACGCGACGCGCCGGTTGTACCGGTGGGCGACGTCGACGACCTGTTGAATGCGGTGCACGTGGCTTGCGAAGGACGCGACGATGACACGCTGCTTGGCCTTGCCGATGACGGTGTCGAGGACCCCACCGATCTCGCGTTCGGGGGTGACGAAGCCGGGCACCTCTGCATTGGTCGAGTCGACCAGGAACAGGTCGACGCCTTCGTCGCCGAGCCGCGAAAAGCCCGCGAGGTCGGTCAGCCGGCCGTCGAGCGGCAACTGGTCGAGTTTGATGTCACCGGTGTGCAGCACGACGCCCGCATCGGTGCGGATCGCGACGGCGATCGCGTCCGGGATCGAGTGGTTGACCGCGAAGTACTCGAGTTCGAACGGACCGTGCTGGGTGCGCTGACCCTCGGTGACCTCGACGAGCCTGGGCCGCTGACGGTGTTCGCGGGCCTTCGCCGCGACCAGCGCGAGCGTGAACTTCGAACCGACGACCGGGATGTCGGGACGAAGCCGCAACAGGAACGGCACGGCGCCGATGTGGTCTTCGTGGCCGTGCGTGAGCACCAGTGCCTCGACGTCGTCGATGCGGTCTTCGATCCACCGGAAGTCCGGCAGGATGAGGTCGACACCGGGCTGCTGGTCCTCCGGGAACAGCACGCCGCAGTCGACGATCAGAAGCTTGCCCTGGTGCTCGAAGACCGTCATGTTGCGGCCGATCTCGCCGATACCGCCGAGCGCGACGACGCGCAGACCGTTCTTCGGCGCCTTGGGCGGCGGGCCGAGCCGGTCGGTGGGATCGACGGACACGATCTTCGGGCCGGCGCTCTTCGCGCCCGACTTGTTGCGGCCTCGCCGCGAGCGCGACGCACCGTTCTGCGCGGCACCGGTCTTGGTGGAGCCCTGCTTGACGGGCTTGTCCGAGGCAGGTTCGAGCGACGTCGAGGGCTCGGGAGCCGCGTGCCGCTCGCCCGTGCCGACGACGGCGGGGGCGTCGGCAGACGTCGACGGCGGGCCTGCCTGGCGGCTCGCGCTGCGGCGGCGCACGGGACGCGTCATCACAGCACCCCCGCCGCGTGCAGATCCGCTGCCAGCAGGTCGATCTGGTCGTTGGTGGGCGCGACCTGTGGCAGACGTGGCTCGCCCACGTCGAGGCCGACGAGCCGCAAGCCGGCCTTGGACGCGCTGACGCCGCCGAGACGCGCGACCGATCGGATGACGGGCACGAGCGAGAGGTTGATCGCGCGCGCCCGTACGAGATCACCCGCGGCGAACGCCGAGTGCAACTCGCGCAGCCGACCGGGGACGAGGTGTCCGATGACGCTGACGAAGCCGACGGCGCCGACCGCGAGCCACGGCAGGTTCAGCGGGTCGTCGCCCGACAGGTACTGCAGTTCGGTGGTGCCGATCAACTCGGCACCGGCGTTGAGATCGCCCTTCGCGTCCTTGACGGCCATGATTCGAGGATGCTCGGCGAGACGGCGGATCGTCTCGGTTTCGATGGGGACGACCGATCTCGGGGGAATGTCGTAGAGCATGACCGGCAGGTCGGTGGCGTCGGCGACCGCGGTGAAATGCGCGTAGAGACCCGCCTGCGGCGGCCGCGAGTAGTACGGGGTGACCACCAGGAGCCCGTGCGCGCCCGCGCGCGCGGCGTCGCGCGCGAGTTCCACGGAGTGGGCCGTGTCGTTGCTGCCCGCACCGGCGATGATCTTCGCGCGATCGCCCACCGCGGCGATCACGGCACGCAGCAGTTCGAGCTTCTCGTGCTCGGTGGTGGTGGGCGACTCGCCGGTGGTTCCGGCCAGAACCAGCGCGTCACAGCCGTTGTCGACCAGGTGCGCCGCGAGGCGCACGCCTGCATCCACGTCCAGTTTCCCCTCGGAGGTGAACGGCGTCACCATCGCGGTGGACACTGTGCCGAACGGCCGTTCGACGGGAAGGGCGTAGTCACCGTAGGTCATGGTCAGAAGGCTACCCGGTCCGTGCTCTCTACTCGCACAGCCTCCACATGTCGAGTTCGCCTCGATCCGCGGGGGTGTCGGTCGCCCGCGTGAGCTGGGGTGACGGCCTCAGAGATCGGTCGCGAACTCGCTGCGCGCGACCTCGGTTCCGTCCGCGCGGCGAGTGATCTCGAAGTCGCCGAAGACGTTGGGCGCGATGTCCTGAAGGATGCGCAGGCACGCGATCGCGACCCGCCGGATCTCGAGGTCGGCATGTTCGGTCGCGCGCATCGACACGAAGTGCCGCCACGCACGGTAGTTGCCCGTCACGACGAGCTTGGTCTCGGTGGCGTTCGGGAGCACCGCGCGCGCTGCCTGCCGCGCCGCGCGATTGCGCAGCGGAGTACTCGGGATGTCGTCGAGCGACCGTTCGAGGGCGTCGAGGAGTTCCCGGTAGGCCTCCCTGCTCGCGTCGGTCGCCTTCGCGAACAGCGCCTCGAGCACCGGATCGCCCTCGACTGCAGGAGGAACGACGACCCGCGCCTCGTCTTCGCGCACGAAACGTTGCGACATCTGCGAGAGCGACAGGTGACGATGCCGGATCAACTCGTGGGTGCACGAGCGGGAGATGCCGGTGACGTAGAAACTCGCACTCGCGTGTTCGAGCACCGAGTCGTGCCCGACGGTGAGCATGTGCCGCAGATAGCCGGCATTCGTCGCGGTGCGGGGATTCGGCTTGGACCACGTCTGGTAGCACGCGCGGCCCGCGAACTCGGACAGCGCTTCGCCGCCGTCGGCATCCGTGCGCCAGTCGACGTCCTCGGGCGCGAAGAACTCGGTCTTCGCGACGAGCCGCACCGCGAGTTCGGCAGCGTCGGCCATCTCGTCCTCCTAGCTACGCCGGAGGTCGCACTCTACCCGTGCGCCCGCGCCGACGTCCTCGCACACGTTCCGTGCGCATTTCGTCCGCCGCCTGTTCACCGCACCGGGTTACCTTCTTCACGTCACACGAATCTCTCCGCCACACACCGCCGCATCTCGCACTCAATGCAGCACGTCGCCTTCCCGAAGGAGATCCGCCTTGACCGAACACGGTCGCCTCTCCCGTTCCCGATCCGCCCGCCGCACCGGCCTGCGCGCAACACTGGTCGCCGGACTCGCGGCAGGCACACTGCTCGCCGGCACAGCGCCCGCGTACGCCGCGGCGCCGACCCGGGCGATACCCACCCCCACCGCCGAGGCAGCGCCGTGGGACGCCGGCTCGCTGCACCTCGAAGGCGTCGAGAACGCGCGCGACCTCGGCGGCTACGCGACGGTCGACGGCAGGCACGTCCGCACCGGCAAGGTACTGCGCACCGCGGCGCTCGACGACGCAACGCCCACCGACCTGGCGCGATTGACCGAACTCGGCGTGACCGACGTCGACGACCTCCGCACGGTCTACGAGCGCACCGTCGCACCCGACCTCGTACCCGAGGGCGCCACAGCGAACTGGTACGACGCGCTGGGCGGCTCGCCCGTCACGACCCTCGTCGACATGCCGTCAGCGTACCGCGCGTTCGTGACCGGCCCGGGCGCGAATCAGGCGTTCGGCGCCGTACTGCGCGACCTCGTCGAGTCGGACGGCGCGGTGCTCTACCACTGCAGCGCGGGCAAGGACCGCACCGGCTGGACGACCGCGGTGCTCCTCACGATCCTGGGCGTCCCGCGCGACACGATCGAGGAGGACTACCTGCTGAGCAACCGCTACCGCGGGGCCGACCCGCAGAATCCGGGCATCGACGGGGTGTCCGCCGAGTGGCTGGACATTTCGTTCGAGACGGTCACCGCCGTGTACGGCGACTTCGACACGTACGTACGGGACGGGCTCGGACTGTCCGCCGAGGACCTCGACACCCTGCGCGCGAAGCTGCTCGAGGCCTGAGATCCGCTGGCGGCGCCATGATGACACCAACCTGATGTCATGAATACCCTGGCATGATGTCACAGATGACGTCATACTGACATCATGGACCTCGAACCCCACGTACAGCGTCTCCGCGAACACCTCACCGCCGCGGCCGCACTCGGCGACGAGCAGACGCGGGCCACCGCTTCCGCGCTCGCGGACGCGGCCGGCCCGTCGGCGCAACTCGTGCTGTTGAGCGCGCTCGGCGAGTTCGCCGACGAGATCGCCGCACAGCTTCCCGACCGATCGATCGACCTGCGCATGGACGGCGATCGCGTGCGTGCGGACGTGCGGGCGTCCGACCGCTCCGGACCGTCCGGCACCGCTGCCGACGACCTCGGCGCCGCGTTCACGGAGGTCGGCGGCGACATCAGCCGGGTCACGCTGCGACTCGTCGAACAGCTCAAAGCCAAAGCGGAAGAGGCCGCGTCGGAGAACGGCGTATCACTCAATGCCTGGATGTCGCAGGCCGTGCAGGGCGCACTACGCGATCAGATGCGCGGCGGCTGGCCCACCGGCGCGCCCCGGCGGCCGAACCGGCCCACCGACTCCACCGATCCCGGTCCCACAGCCGGGGGCTCGACGGAGGACGGTGGACCGACAGGCACGTGACGACGAACACGCGCGGTGATGGTCTAATGACCACCGTCGTGGCGGGCGATGCCGCCACCGGGGAAAAGGAGCGCCACGTGGCCGTGTCGGGAAGCAAGGAATTCGAGATCGACGCCGCACCGGCCGATGTGATGTCGGCGCTCGTCGCGGTCGAGCGGCTGCCCGAGTGGTCGTCGGCGCACAAGTCCGTCACCGTCGAGTCGTCCTACGACGACGGCCGCCCACGTCTGGTGCGCATGACGATGTCGGTACTCGGGATCAACGACGTGCAGCTCGTCGAGTATTCGTACGACGGCGATGCGGTGATCGCGTGGACCCTGATCGAGAGCGACCAGCAGAAGGCGCAGGACGGCCGCTACCAGCTCGCGCCCACCGAGCGCGGCACGACCAGCGTCGAATTCGAGCTCACGGTCGACCCGAAGATCCCGTTGCCCGGCTTCCTGGTGAAGAAGGGTCAGAAGACTGCACTCGACACCGCGAGCAAGGGCCTCACGAAATTCCTCGAGCAGCGCTGACGCTCGCGGTCGTCTCCGTGCGGAGGGGGCCGGCGAGGTCGCCTCGGTCGGCGACCTCGACGCGTCCCAGCTCGAGCCACTCGGCGAGCTCGCCGAGCGCCGTCGCGAGTTCTCCTGCGACGCGCGTCGTGTCGACGCCCGGTTCGTGCCACGCCGCACGCACGTCGAGCACACCGCGTGCGCGGTCGGCCTTGAGGTCGACACGGGCCACCAGCTCGTCGCCCAGTAGGAACGGGAAGACGTAGTAGCCGTGCACCCGGCGCGCGGCGGGCGTGTAGATCTCTATGCGGTAGCGGAAGCCGAACATGCGCTCGGTGCGCGGCCGGAAGAAGATCAGCGGATCGAACGGGCACAACAGCGCCCGCGCGTCGATGCGGCGCGGCTTGCGGGCGTCGACATCGAGGAAGGCGGGTGCATCCGTGCCCTGCACCCCGACGCGCGCGACGCTGCCTGCGTCGACGAGATCACGGAGCGCGGGCTTGGTCTGCGCGGCGGACAGCCGGTAGTAGTCGCGGATGTCGGCCTCGGTACCGACACCGAGAGCGCGCACCGATCGCGCGACGAGTTCGCGGATCGCGTCGGCTTCGTCGACTCGCCGGTTCAGCAGGCGGGGCGGGACGACCCGTTCCGCGAGATCGTAGTGGCGAACGAATCCGCCGCGGCTGTCGACTGCGAGTGCACCCGACGAGAACAGCTGCTCGCAGATGATCTTGGTGTCGCTGCGGTCCCACCACGGCCCCTTCTTGCCCGGGCGGGCGAGGTCGAGGTACGTCTCGATTTCGCCGGCACTCACCGCGCCACGCTCCGCGACGACGTCCAGGATGTCCTGCGCGAGAGACGGATTGCGCTTCTCGACCTTCGCGGCGTGTCCCCAGCGCCCGCCGCTGAAGTGCTGCATGCGCCACCGCATGTGCGGCCACAACTCGATCGGCATGAACGCGGCCTCGTGTGCCCAGTACTCGACGAGCGTTCGGGGGCGGCGAGCGCTGTGCGACCACGCGGCGTCGTCGAGCATCGCGCGGTCGTACGCACCGAGGCGGCTGAACAGCGGCATGTAGTGTGCGCGCACCACGACCGACACCGAGTCGATCTGGTAGAGCCCGAGCCGTTGCGTGACCGACGCGACGGCGCGCCGGGTGGGTTTGACCGGCCGCGACCCGAAACCCTGCGCGGCGAGACCGATCCGGCGTGCGGCGGCCGCGGTGAGCTCCTCCATGAACGCATCGTGCCACGCACGACCGACACAGCCGTGCCACGCGCGACCGACCTCACTCCATGAGGCTTGCGGCGACCGTCGCACCCAGCTCCCAGCACGCGTCGAGGTCGGCTTTGGCCGGCTTGCCCGACGCGATGACGTACTCGGCTGCCTTCGTCCAGCCCAGGCCGCCGGTGATCGCGTCGACGGCGCGCTCGGCTCCTTCGGTGCCCTGGTTGCCGTGCAGGTACAGCCCGAACGGGCGCCCCCGGGTCGAGTCGAGGATCGGGTAGTAGCACACGTCGAACGCATGTTTGAGCGCTCCGCTGACGTATCCGAGGTTGGCGGGGCTGCCGAGGACGTAGCCGTCGGCCTCGAGCATGTCGCTGGGCGACACCGTGAGGGCGGGGCGACGCACGATCTCGACCCCTTCGATCTCGGGATCGGACGCACCGGAAAGCACCGCTTCGAACATCTCCTGCATGAACGGCGACGGTGTGTGGTGGACGACGAGGAGGGTCTTCATCCTGCCGAGAGTACGAGGCTCAGGTGCCGCGCGCCCGGCGCTCGGCGCGTTCGAGTTCGACGGCACGGCGCATCGTGTCCCGCGCCCGCGAGCGGTCGCCTGCGTAGTCGTATGCGCGGGCGAGCCGGTACGAGCTGCGCCAGTTGTCGGGGTCGGTTTCCCATTCGGATTTGACCTGAGCGAACAGCGCGTCCGCCGCATCGCGTTCGACGCGGCCCGACGGCATCTTCGGCAGGTCGGTCACGTCGAGTTCGAGGTCCTCGTCGTGGGCCCGGTGTGCGAGATGTTGGTGCGCGAACCCGGCGCGCAACGTCGCGTACACGATCCAGATGCCGAGTATCGGCAGCACGAGCACAGCGATCCCGAACACGACGGAGACCGGCCGGCCGTCGCGCACGAGCGCGATGCCTCGGTCGCCGAGGAGAACGAAGTAGAACGCGAGGGCCAGCACCATCGCGGCGATGAGGCCCGTGACGCGGACGACGGGATTTCTCACAGGTCGAGCAGGGGGTCGAGTCCGACGGTGAGCCCGGGCCGGTCGCCGATCTCGCGTACGCCCAGCAGCACCCCGGGCGCGAACGACGTGCGGTCGAGCGAGTCGTGCCGGATGGTGAGAGTTTCGCCTTCGGTGCCGAGCAGCACTTCCTGGTGGGCGACGAGCCCGGCGAGGCGCACCGAGTGCACGCGCACGCCGTCGACGTCGGCGCCGCGGGCCCCGGCGAGCTCGGTGGTCGTGGCGTCGGGGCTCGGGCCGACCCCGGCATCGGCCCGGGCCTGCGCGATGAGCGCTGCGGTGCGGTAGGCAGTGCCCGACGGGGCGTCGGCCTTGTGCGGGTGGTGCAGTTCGACGACCTCGACGGAGTCGTAGAAGCGTGCGGCCGCCGCAGCGAAACGCATCGACAGCACGGCGCCGATCGCGAAGTTCGGGGCGATCAGGACGCCGACCGACGGCTGGTCGGCGAGCCAGGACCGGACGGTCTCCAGCCGTGCCTCGTCGAAACCGGTGGTGCCGACGACTGCGTGGATGCCGTTGCGGATCAGGAATTCCAGGTTGTCCATCACGACGTCGGGATGGGTGAAGTCGATGACCACCTGGGTACCGGTGTCGACGAACCGATCGAGGCTGTCGTCGCGGTCGACCCCCGCGGAGAGTTCGAGATCTGCTGCCGCGTCGACCGCCGCGCACATCGCCTGCCCGACCTTGCCGTGCGATCCGAGCACTCCGACCTTGACGGTGGCAGGTGCATTCACGTCTTTCACTCCGTTTCCGCTCGTCCGACGTCCGCGTTCAGCGTACGCATCGCGCCGCTCGCGGCCCCCGCGAGGTCGCGTCAGTCGAACAGCACGACCTGCCGCAGTGCGGTGCCGTCGGCGAGCGCGTCCATCCCGGCGTTGACCTCGTCGAGCCGGATACGTGCCGAGATCAGCTTCTCGACGGGCAGTCGGCCGTCGCGCCACAACTGCTCGTAGACCGGGATGTCGCGTGACGGCACCGCCGAACCGAGATAGCTCCCGATCACGGTGCGGGCCTCGGCGACGAGTACGAGCGGCGACACCGACGCGACGGCGTCCGGCGCGGGCAGTCCGACGGTGACTGTGGTGCCACCGGCGGCGGTGAGCGCGAGCGCGGTCTCGAATGCACGGGCGTTGCCCGCAGCTTCGACGACGAGGGGCGCGCGCACCGCGTCGGCCGTCGCGTGCTGCGGTGTGTACGTGGCCGCGGCACCGAGTTCGCGGGCGGTGCGCAGCTTCGACTCGACCGCGTCGACGCCGACGACGCGGCAGCCGAGCGAGACCGCTGCGAGCACCGCAGCCATGCCGACGCCACCGAGTCCGACGACGACGACCGTGTCGCCCGGTGCGGGCTTGCCCGCGTTGAGGACCGCACCGCCGCCGGTGAGCACGGCGCAGCCGAGCACGGCCGCGACGTCGGGTGGGACGTCGTCGCCGACCGGGACGACCGAGCGGCGGTCGACGACGGCGTGCGTCGCGAACCCCGACACCCCGAGATGGTGCTGGACCTCCCGGCCGTCGCGGTGCAGCCTGCGGCCGCCGCGCAGCAGCACGCCCTCGTTGTTGGCACGCGAGCCTTCGGTGCACGGCATCGCGCCGTCGGTGGCGCACGCGGCGCACTCGCCGCAGCGGGGCAGGAAGGTCATCACGACGCGTTGCCCGAGTTCGAGGTCGTCGACGCCGGGGCCGAGCGCTTCGACGCGGCCCGCGGCCTCGTGTCCGAGCAACATCGGGACCGGCCGCACCCGGTTGCCGTCGACGACCGACAGGTCGGAGTGGCACAGCCCGGCGGCTTCGATGCGTACGAGGATCTCGCCGTCGCTCGGCGGGTCGAGTTCGAGTTCGGACATCGTGATCGGCGTCGACCGGGCGTACGGGCGCGACCGCCCGATCTCCTCGAGCACCGCTCCCCTGATTCTCATGCCGCGATCATGACACGAGCCCGCGTACGGACGCGGGCAGGTCGCGAGTGCGCCGATAGGGGCCGACGACTGCCGCGCCGAACGGCCTGCGCAGGAGACGCCGGGCGACGCGGCGGACGTCGGCTGGCGTGACGGCGTCGATGTGCGCGAGCGTGTCGTCGACGCTCTGGTGGCTCGCGTAGTTCAGTTCACTGCGCCCGATCCGCGTCATCCTCGACGCCGAATCCTCCAGGCCGAGAACGAGATTGCCGCGCAGCGAGCCTTTCGCCCTGGCGCACTCGACATCCGTGATGCCGCGGGAGGCGACCGCCGCGAGCACTTCGCGCACGACCGTCGCGACCTCACCGAGGTTCTCCGGCTGGCAGCCCGCGTACACCGAGAAGGCACCGGTGTCGGCGAACGAGTCGATTCCCGAGTACACCGAGTACGCCAGACCGCGGATCTCGCGTACCTCCTGGAACAACCGTGAACTCAGCCCGCCGCCGACCGCGGCGTTGAGGACCTGCACCGCCCATTTCTCGGGCTCGTGGCGGCCGTACGAGCGCACGCCGAGCGCGAGATGCGCCTGCTCGCTGTCACGTTCGTGCACGACGAGCGACGGCGCGGTGCGCACGCGTGCCCGGCCCGCGCGCCGCGGTGCGGGATCGGCCTCGGCGACGCGGCCGGCGAAGGCGCGGCGCACCAACTCGACGGTGTCCGCGTGGTCGACATTGCCCGCGACCGCGACGACGGTGTGCCGCGGCGTGTAGCGACGGGTGTGGAACGAGTGCAATTGCGCGCGGGTCATGTCCTCGACGGACGACGTCGAGCCGATCACGGGTCTACCGACAGGATGGTCGCCGAACAGCGCCGTCAGGAATGCGTCGCCCACGAGATCTTCGGGATCGTCGTCGCGCATCGCGATCTCCTCGAGCACCACCTGGCGTTCGACGTCGACGTCCTCGGCCCGGCACAGGCCGTGCAGGACGACGTCGGAGACGAGGTCGAGCGCCATCGGCAGGTCGTCGTCGAGGACGTGCGCGTAGAAGCAGGTGTGTTCCTTGGTGGTGAACGCATTGAGCTCGCCGCCGACACCGTCCATGACCTGAGCCATGTCGAGCGCAGACCTGGTCGGCGTCGCCTTGAACAACAGGTGTTCGAGGAAGTGCGCGGCGCCGGCGACCGACGGGTGCTCGTCGCGTGAGCCGACGCCCACCCAGACGCCGACCGACGCCGAACGCACGCCGGGAACGTACTCGGTGACGACGCGAACGCCGTTGGGGAGGACGGTGCGGGCGACGCCGATGGCGTCGGCGGATCCGGGGCGCGGGACGGCCTGCGCGCGGCCGGGGCGGGAGCGGTATCGGCTGGTCATCGACGAACGGTGCAAGCGCCGAGCAGAGTGCGGTCGTGGTCCACAGACGCGACCCTACACGCGCCGAGAGGGCGAACGGCCCCCGCGTCGTGACGCGGGGGCCGTTCGCCGAGAGCCGGTTACTCTGCCGAGTCGCCTGCAGGCGCGGCGGCGTCGCCCTCGGCGGGGGCGTCGTCGTCGACCGGGACGAGCGAGATCTTGCCGCGGTTGTCGATGTCCGCGATCTCGACTCGGATCTTCGATCCGACGTTCACGACGTCCTCGACCTTCGCGACCCGCTTTCCGCCACCGAGCTTGCTGATGTGCAGCAGGCCGTCGCGACCCGGAAGCAGCGACACGAACGCACCGAACGCCGTCGTCTTGACGACGGTGCCGAGGAATCGCTCGCCGACCTTCGGCAGCTGCGGGTTCGCGATCGCGTTGATCTTGTCGATCGCGGCCTGTGCCGACGGGCCGTCGGACGCGCCGACGAACACCGTGCCGTCGTCCTCGATCGAGATGTTGGCGCCGGTCTCCTCGGTGATCGAGTTGATCATCTTGCCCTTGGGCCCGATGACCTCGCCGATCTTGTCGACCGGCACCTTGATCGCCGTGATGCGCGGTGCGTACGGGCTCATCTCGTCGGGGGCGTCGATGGCCTCGGCCATGACCTCGAGGATCGTGAGCCGCGCGTCCTTGGCCTGCGTGAGCGCACCCGCGAGGACCTGCGACGGGATACCGTCGAGCTTGGTGTCGAGCTGCAGCGCCGTGACGAAGTCCTTCGTGCCCGCGACCTTGAAGTCCATGTCGCCGAAGGCGTCCTCGGCACCGAGGATGTCGGTGAGCGCGACGTAACGGGTCTCGCCGTCGACCTGGTCGGACACGAGGCCCATCGCGATGCCCGCGACCGGCGCCTTGAGCGGGACGCCCGCGTTGTACAGCGACATCGTGGACGCGCACACCGAACCCATCGACGTCGAGCCGTTCGAGCCCAGCGCCTCGGACACCTGACGGATCGCGTAGGGGAACTCGTCGACGCTCGGCAGCACCGGCACGAGTGCACGCTCGGCGAGCGCGCCGTGGCCGATCTCGCGCCGCTTGGGCGACCCGACGCGGCCCGTCTCACCCGTCGAGTACGGCGGGAAGTTGTAGTGGTGCATGTACCGCTTGCTCGTCTCGGGGCCGAGCGAGTCGATCTGCTGCGCCATCTTGACCATGTCGAGAGTGGTGACGCCCAGGATCTGGGTCTCGCCGCGCTCGAACAGCGCGCTGCCGTGTGCACGCGGCACGACGGCGACCTCGGCGGACAGCGAACGGATGTCGGTGATGCCGCGGCCGTCGATGCGGAACTGGTCACGCAGGATGCGCTGGCGCACGAGTTTCTTGGTCAGCGACCGGAACGCCGCGCCGAGCTCCTTCTCGCGACCCTCGAAGTTCTGCTCGAGTGCGCCGAGGACCTCGCCCTTGATCTCGTCGGTGCGGTCGTCGCGCTCCTGCTTGCCGGCGATGGTGAGCGCCTCGGCGAGCTTGTCGGCGGCAACCTTCTCGACGGCCTCGTAGGCGTCGGCCTCGTAGGGCGGGAACAGCGGGAACTCGCCGGTGGCCTTGGCGGCCTTGCTCGCGAGCGCCTGCTGCGCAGTGCACAGGCGCGCGATGAACGGCTTCGCCGCTTCGAGGCCCTCGGCCACGATGGCCTCGGTAGGCGCCTGGGCGCCGCCGTCGACCAGAGAGATGACGTTCTCGGTGGCCTCGGCCTCGACCATCATGATCGCGACGTCCGCGTCGTCGCCCGAGCCGCCGACGATACGGCCCGCGACGACCATGTCGAACACGGCGTTCTCGAGCTGCTCGACGGTCGGGAACGCAACCCACTGGCCGGCCTTGTTCTCCTCCGACGTGATGAGCGCGACGCGCACGCCGCCGACGGGACCGGAGAACGGGAGGCCCGCGATCTGCGTGGACGCGGACGCGGCGTTGATCGCCACGACGTCGTACAGATCCTTCGGGTCGAGGCTCATGACAGTGACGACGACCTGGATCTCGTTGCGCAGACCGTCGACGAAGGACGGGCGCAGCGGCCGGTCGATCAGGCGGCACGTGAGGATCGCGTCGGTGGAAGGACGGCCTTCGCGGCGGAAGAACGAGCCGGGAATGCGGCCCGCGGCGTACATACGCTCCTCGACGTCGACCGTGAGGGGGAAGAAGTCGAAGTGGTCCTTCGGGTGCTTGCCGGCACTGGTGGCCGACAGCAGCATCGTCTCGTCGTCGAGGTAGGCGACGACCGAACCTGCGGCCTGCTGCGCGAGCCTGCCGGTCTCGAATCGGATGGTGCGCGTACCGAACGCGCCGTTGTCGATGACTGCGGTGGATTCGAACACGCCTTCGTCGATCTCGGCGACTGCGGTGGTTTCTGTCATTCTCGTCTTTTCTCTTCGTCTCTTCGTCGTGCGCGACACCGATGGCATCGGTCGCGGCACGGAACTGCACACGCCGCCGCGTGGCGGGGCTCATCCGAGGCAGTGGTCCTGCACCGGCAGTGTGTCTGCAACGGCAGTGGACCTGCACGCCCGGCGGCCATCGATCGAAGCTGCCGTATACCCCGCGGCGGGGCATTCCGGCAACCACTACCGAGGACCGTCCGATCGGATGCAACCCGCGACGCGAAGGCTCGGCGCTCGGTGGCGACCGGGCGGTGCGTCGGACCGGGAGGCCCTGGAGTGCGCTCACGCGCACCCTTCCGAAACCCTACCAGTCGGTCATCGGTCCCCGAGGTGGTCGCGAGGCGACACCGGCGAGCAAGGCACCACGAACGCACGATGCCCGTCCGCCGGAGGGCGGACGGGCATCGTGACGGTCGAGGAAAATCAGCGACGCAGGCCGAGGCGCTCGATGAGCGAGCGGTAGCGCGCGATGTCGACCTTCTGCACGTACTTGAGCAGACGGCGACGACGGCCGACGAGCAGCAGCAGGCCACGACGCGAGTGATGGTCGTGCTTGTGCGTCTTGAGGTGCTCGGTGAGGCCGACGATGCGATTGGTGAGCAGAGCCACCTGTGCCTCCGGCGAACCGGTGTCGGTCTCGTGCAGCCCGTACTCGGTGAGGATCTGCTTCTTCTGTTCGGTGGACAGAGCCACGTTCACTCCTGATGACGACGTCCGCGTGCAAGGAACGCCTCCGATTCGCCGAACGACAAGTTCCGAACGACAAGTTCCGAACGACAAGTTCCGAACGATCCGGAGGCGCGGTGCGGCCACCGCGAACCGCAGCACACACCGATCGACCAGTCTATCAGGACCGATCGGCGAACAACTCGCGGGTGCGATCGGCGTCGCGGTGCATCTGCGCGATCAGCGACTCGACCGAATCGAACTTCTCCATACCGCGCAGCCGCTCGACGAAGTCGACCGCGACATGCTGGCCGTACAGGTCGACGTCCGCGTCGAGTACGTATGCCTCGACCGTGCGGTCGCGGCCCTCGAAGGTGGGATTCGTGCCGACCGAAACCGCGGCCATGGCGGAAGGACCGAGCTCGGGTCCCTCGCCGAGCACGCTGAACCGCGCGGCGTACACCCCGTCGGCGGGGATCGCCGAGTGCACCGGTGGCGCGATGTTGGCGGTGGGAAAGCCGAGGCCCCGACCGCGGCCGTCGCCGTGGACGACGACTCCCTCGACGCGATGCGGGCGGCCGAGCGCCTCTTCGGCGGCCGCCATGTCGCCCGCCTCGACGCACGAGCGGATGTAGGTGGCCGAGAAGGTGACGTCGTCCTGCGACGCGAGCGCGACGCCGTCGACGGCGAAGCCGAAGCGCGCGCCGAGATCGCGCAGCATCGGCACCGTACCCGCCGCCTTCTTGCCGAAGGTGAAGTTGTCGCCGACGACGACCTCGGCGACGTGCAGGCGTTCGACGAGCAGGTCGTGGGCGTACCGCTCGGGCGTGAGCTTCATGAATTCGTGCGTGAACGGCATGACGCAGAAGACGTCGACACCGAGCTGCTCGACGAGTTCGGCGCGGCGTGTGAGCGTCGTCAGTTGCGCGGGATGGCTGCCGGGCCGCACGACCTCCATGGGGTGCGGATCGAACGTCATCAACACGCTCGGCAGGTCGCGGCGGCGCGCCGCGGCGACCGCGCGGTCGATGAGCTGCGCGTGTCCACGGTGCACGCCGTCGAACACACCGATCGTCAGTACACACCGCCCCCAGTCGGGAGGTATTTCGTCGAGACCACGCCACCTCAGCACGAGTCGAAGCCTACGGGGCGGCCCGCGGCGGGTCACGTCGGGACCGGGTGTGGTGCCCTAAGCTCGTGGACGTGGCAGCTCACAGCACCGACTCCCCGGATCCGAGTGCGACCGACGTGCTCTCGTCGGTCGCGCAGGACTATCTGAAGGTCATCTGGACGATTCAGGAGTGGTCGCACGAGCGTGTGTCCACCAAGCTGTTGTCGGAGAAGATCGGCGTGTCGGCGTCGACCGTGTCGGAAGCGATTCGCAAACTCGCCGACCAGGGTCTGGTCGATCACGCGCGCTACGGCGCGATCGCCCTCACCGACGCCGGCCGGGTCGCCGCCGTCGGCATGGTCCGCAGGCACCGACTGCTCGAGACCTTCCTCGTCGAGGAACTCGGCTACGGGTGGGACGAGGTGCACGACGAGGCCGAAGTCCTCGAGCACGCCGTGTCGGATCTGCTGATCTCCCGCATCGATGCGAAACTCGGTTGCCCCGAACGTGATCCGCACGGAGACCCGATTCCGCGGGCCGACGGCTCGGTGCCCACTCCCCCGGCCCGCCAGCTGAGCGATTTCGGCAACGGGGAGCACGGCCGCATCGCGCGGATCTCCGATGCCGATCCCGAGATGCTCCGCTACTTCGACTCGATGGGCGTTGCGCTCGACGTCGAGGTCACCGTGCTCGAACGACGCGACTTCGCCGGCACCGTGTCCATCCGCCTCGGCGACCGCGACGAGTCGGTCGAGCTGGGAAATCCTGCTGCACAGGCGATCTGGATCGTCTGACTCGCGTCAGCGCAGCGTCGCGGGCCGCACCACCATCACCGACGCGGCGCGCCTGCCGCTCTCCCGGACCAATGCGATGGTGTCGCCGTTGGGGGCGATCGCCGCGTACACGTCCTTGCGCCCGACCGGCGTGAGCCAGCGGCCCTGGCTCAGCGATTCCGCCTCGGCCTCGTCGATCGCGCGGTGCGGGAACGCGACCCGCGCAGCCTCGTCGATGCTCAAGCTCACGCGCGGGTCGTCCGCGAGTGCGTCGAGCGTCTTGGCGTGCTCGAGCGTGAACGGACCGACCCGGGTGCGGCGCAATGCCGTCAGGTGTCCACCCACGCCGAGCGCGGCGCCGAGGTCACGGGCCAGCGCCCGCACGTAGGTGCCCGAGGAACACTCGACCGCCACGTCGAGATCGACGTAGCCTCCGCTTTCCTGCCCGCCGCCTGCCTCGTCCTCGGCGCCCCACTCGCCGTCGCGTCGCGCGAGCACGTCGAACCGGGTGACGCTCACCCGTCGCGGCGCGAGTTCGACGCTCGTGCCCTCGCGCATCAGCGCGTGCGCGCGCCTGCCGTCCACCTTGATGGCGCTGACGCTCGCGGGCACCTGGTCGATGTCGCCGGTGAGGGTCGCCACGACGCGGGCGATCGCGTCGTCGGTGACCTGGGACGCGTCGGTGCGGGCGAGGACGTCGCCGTCGGCGTCGTCGCTCGTGGTGGCGGCGCCGAGCCGGATCGTCGCGATGTACGCCTTGGTGGTGAGCGAGAGCAGCCCGAGCATCTTGGTGGCGCGTTCGACGCCGAGGACGAGGACCCCCGTGGCCATCGGGTCGAGCGTGCCGGCATGCCCGACCTTGCGGGTGTTCAACAGCTTGCGCACGCGCGCGACGACGTCGTGGCTGGTCATTCCCGCGTCCTTGTCGACGACGAGCAGTCCTGCTCCCTCGAGACCGGACGCGGGTTTGTCGGTTGCTGCCACGTGCTCCGATTCTGCCAGGACCGGTGCGTGCACCGAAATCGCGCGACCGTTCAGCTCACGACGATCGCGGTGACGATCAGGCCGTCGGACACGAGCCAGCGTCCGTCGAATCCGGTGAGCGGCGCCCCGGACGGGTTGTCGCCCGGCACGAGCAGTGTGGACCGGAACGTGCCGGACATCCCGCTTCCGCCTGCGTCGTCGCGCACGAACGTGATGCGCGCGTCCTCGAACCCGAGCCAGCGGCCGGTGAGCGGGAACCAGGCCTTGTAGGTCGCTTCCTTCGCGCAGAACAGGACGCGGTCCGAGCGCACGCCGTCGCCGAGGCCGCCGCCCGCGAGCCAGTCGCGCTCGTCCGGGATGCTCACGTGGTCGAGCACGCCGTCGGGTAGCCCGTCGTGCGGTTCGGCGTCGATGCCGACCGAGCGCACCCCCATCGCGTACGCGACGACCGCGGCGCGATAGCCGTCGCAGTGCGTGAGGCTGCCGACGACTCCCCTCGGCCACACCGGCGCGCCCTTGTCGCCGCGCAGCACCGGGCCGGGTTCGACGCCGAGCCTCGCCATCGCTTCGCGCGCGCAGTGTCGGGCACCGACGAATTCGCGTTTGCGCTTGTCGACCGCGCGCGCGACGAGTGGCGCCTCGAGCGGGTGTGGTTCGAGACCGGGCGGGTCCTCGAACAGTTCGGCCGCGGCGACTCCGGACGGGAGAATGCGTTCGATCATCGCCGTCCCCTCGCCCGCATCTCGTCGATCTGCGCTTCCTGCTCGGGTGTCACCGTGAAATGACCGCCCCATTTGTTGAGCGCACCCGGTGGGTACTTCGGGTCGGGCAGGATCTGCCGCAGGACGTTGTCGGGCAGGCCACGGCGCTGCCATTCACGGGGGTAGCCGACGGAGACCTCTTCGAAGCGCACCCCGTCGTAGTAGGTGGTGCGCGGGATGTGCAGGTGGCCGTACACCGAGCACACGGCGTGATAGCGCGTGTGCCAGTCCGCGGTGGCCTCGGTACCGCACCACAGGGCGAACTCGGGGTACCACAGCACCTGCGTGGGTTCGCGCACGAGCGGAAAATGGTTGATCAGGACGGTGCGGGTGCCCGGTTCGAGTGCGTCGAGCCGTGCGCGCGTGTAGTCGACGCGGGCGCGACACCATGCGTCGCGCGTCGCGTACGGCTCGCTACCGAGCAGGAACTCGTCGGTGGCGACCACATTCTTCTCGCGGGCGATGGCGAGTCCCTCGGTCTTGTCCCGTGCCCCGGCGGGCAGGAACGAGTAGTCGTACAGCAGGAACATCGGCACGAGCGTCACCGGACCGTCGTCGCCGTGCCACACCGGGTAGGAGTCCTCCGGGGTGAGCACACCGAGTTCGCGGCACATCGCGACGAGATAGTCGTAGCGTGCGACGCCGTGCATCTGCACGGGATCCTTCGCGGTCGTCCACAGCTCGTGGTTGCCCGGCACCCACAGCACCTTCGCGAACCGCTCGGTGAGCAACTCGAGCGCCCACCGGATGTCGTCGGTCTTCTCCGACACGTCCCCCGCCACGATGAGCCAGTCGTCGGGCGATTCGGGTTCGATGCCCTCGGTGACGGGGCGGTTGCCCCGGTGACCGACATGGATGTCACTGACCGCCAACAGTTTCGGACTCACTCACTCATCCTTCCTCATTCCTCCCGGCCTCGTGTCCGCGCCCGTCCGTGCGAGCGCGCAACTGCAGATCCGCGCCCGCAACCGCCCACCGACCCGACAGCGTGCGACCGACGACCGCGCACATCCGCAGAGCGACGAACACCACCAGCCCGGTCCACACTCCCGCAAGCCCCCAGCCGTACGCGAGCGAAAGCCAGATCAGCGGCAGGAAACCGATCAGCGCACACGCGAGCGTCGCATTGCGCAGGAACTTCACGTCGCCCGCCCCGAGAAGCACGCCGTCGAGGGCGAACACGATGCCCGCGACCGGAATGATCGCGACGAAGAACCACCACGCGACATCCATCTCACCGAGTACTGCGGCATCGGTCGTGAACAGCCTGGGCACGACGGTGTGCCCCGCGGCGAATGCCGCCGCGAGCAGCACCGCGAATGCCGCGGACCACCACGTGATCCGCCACGCGAGCCGCCGTGCGCCCGCAACCGCACCACCGCCGAGCGCCGCGCCGACGAGGGTCTGCGCGGCGATCGCGAGCGAGTCGAGGGTGAGCGTCACGAAGTTCCACAGTTGCAGCACCACCTGGTGGGCAGCGACGGCCGCCGCCCCGAACCGGGACGCGACGGCGGCGGCGGACAGGAAGCACGCCTGGAACGCGAGGCTGCGCAGGATCAGGTCGCGGCCGAGCAGCGCCTGCGCACGCATGACGGCCGGACGCGGCGCGAGCGGCACCCGTTCGGCGACGAGGGCGCGGACGAACAAGACCGCGGACACCGACTGGCCCGCGACGTTCGCGATCGCCGAACCTTCGAGGCCGAGGCGGGGTGCACCCCACAGCCCGTGCACGAGGAGTGGGCAGACGAGCGCGGACACCACGAGACCGGTGACGACGAGTCGCAGCGGGCGGATCGTGTTCTGCACACCGCGCATCCAGCCGTTGCCCGCCATCCCGATGAGGATCATCGGCGCACCGAGGACCGCGATGCGCAGCCAACTCTCGGCCGCGGCGGCGATGTCGTGCCCGCCCGCGACGAGGGACACCACGGGCCGCGCGACGACTTGCACGACCGCGACGATCACGACGCCGACGAGCGCCGCGAGCCATGTCGCCTGCACGCCCTCGCCGACCGCGCCTCGCTCGTCGCCTGCGCCGTGCATGCGCGACGCGCGCGCCGTCGTGCCGTACGACAGGAAGGTGAGCTGCGTACTGACCTGCGCAAGGATCAGTCCGCCGACCGCGAGACCCGCGAGCGGCAAAGCACCGAGCCTGCCGACCACCGCGGTGTCGAACAACAGATACAGCGGCTCGGCCGCGAGCACGCCCAGCGCCGGGAACGCCAGCCCGAAGACGCGCCGCGCCGACGCGGTATCGGGTGACGCGTCAGCCAAGGGTCTCGAGCAGCCGGGCGATCACCTGATCACTCGCGCCGGTGGCGGTGTAGCCGGCCGCGAAACGGTGGCCCCCGCCGCCGAGCCGCGTCGCGACGTCGGCGACGTCGACGGAGTTCTTCGACCGCAGGGACACCGACCACGAGCCGTCGCGGGCTTCTTTCACGACCGCGGCGACCTCGGCTTCCGCCGTCGTCCGCACGATGTCGATCACGCTCTCGACCTCTTCGGGCCGCAGTCCCAGCGTGTTCTCGCGACGCACGAAGGCGTACACGAGCCCACCGCCGCCCGCGGCGCCCGGGACGAGCTGCGCGGTGCCGAGCACCGCCGAGAGCATCGGCAGCCACCCGAACGGGTGCGTGTCGAGGAGCCTGCGAGCGATCGCAGCACCGTCGATGCCGGTCGCGAGCAGCCGATCGGCGAGCACGTGTGCACTCGCGCCACCCCACCGGAACGACCCGGTGTCCGTGACCAGCCCGGCGTACAGGCAGTGCGCGAGGTCGCGGTCCATCTCGACGCCCCACCGGTCGAACACCTCGCTGAGGACCGCGGTGGTCGACACCGCGTCGGCGTCGACGAGATGCGAGTCGCCGAACCGGGTGTTCGACGGGTGGTGGTCGACGACGAGGGTGTGCGCGGCGCCCGCCAACCGGCCCGCCAGCGAGCCGAGCCGAGCCGCGCTGCCGCAGTCGACCGTCACGAGGAGGTCGACGGTGTCCGCGACATCGGCCGGATCGACGAGCAGGTGCCGTCCGGGCAGGTCCTCCATCGACTCGGGCAAGGCGCCCGGCTCGGCGAACGACACCTGCACCGGGGTGCCGCGTCGCTCGAAGATCGTGCCGAGCGCGAGGCCCGAGCCGATCGTGTCGGCATCGGGATGGACATGACACAGGACCGTCACCGACGCCGCCGCGTCGAGACGCGCCACCGCGGCATCGCGCTCGTCCGCGAGCCGATCGTGGACGCGGTCCACCGAAATCTCCGTCATCGTGTGGCCGTCAGTCCCGGCGTTCGTCCTCGTCCTGCGCATCGCGCGGGCTCTTGTACGGGTCGGCTTCCCCTGCCGGCGAGGCGCCCGCCGCGGCGGCCGCGACCGCGTCGTCCGCGGCGCGTGCCTGCGCGAGCAGCTCCTCCATGTGGCGGGCCGTGTCGGGAACCGTGTCGGCGACGAACGTGAGCGTCGGTGTGAACCGCACACCGGTGCCGGCACCCACCTTCGACCGCAGCACACCCTTCGCCTTCTCCAGCCCCGCAGCCGCCGACTCGAGGTCGGGTGGGGTGTCGAGGTCGGCGCCACGCACCGTGTAGTACACGGTCGCGTCGTGCAGGTCGTTCGTGACCTTCGTGTCGGTGACGGTCACGTACGCGAGCCGCGGATCCTTGATCTCGTGGTCGATCGCCGTCGCGACGATCGTTCCGATGCGCTTCGCGAGTCTGCGCGCGCGGGCCGGATCAGCCATGCCTACCGACTCCTCTCCTGCTTCCTGTTCGGGCCCGGGGCCCGATTCGTCATGGCGCCCCTGGGGGGCACGAAAGAACATGCTGCCCGACGGTGCGGTGTCGTGTGGCGGCCCCGGGTCAGTCCTCGGGACCGAACACACGGCGACGCACCGCGAGCAACTGCAGTTCGGGTCGTTCGGCGACGTGCCGCTCGCACGTGTCGAGCACCTCGTGCACATGGTCCACGCCGGAACTCGCGAGCACGACACCGAGCATCGACCGCCGATAGCGGTCCTGTTCGCCGGTCTCGGCCGCGGACACGCCGAAGCGACGGAGCTCGGCGAGCACCGGCCGTACCAGAGCGCGCTTCTCCTTGAGGGACCGCACGTCACCGAGCAGGATGTCGAGCTCGAGCGCGCCGATGTACACCGCTACCTCCCTGGGGCCGAGATCTGCCGAAGACTACCGGCCACCCGTACCCGGGTACCGGCCGGACCGGCGCGGCGCCCCGAGAACCCTCGGAAAGCACCCCGCCGGTCCGCCGACTGTCGTTCCCGCTCGGTCAGTCGCGCGGCTTCTCGCGCAGCTCGTACGCCTCGATGACGTCCCCGACCTTGATGTCGGAGTACGACAGCGTCAAACCACACTCGTACCCGTCGCGCACCTCGGTGACGTCGTCCTTCTCGCGTCGCAGCGACTGGATCGACGTGGTCTCCGCGATGACGGCGTTGTCGCGCAGCAGGCGGGCCTTCGCATTGCGACGGAGGATGCCCGACGTGACGAGACAGCCCGCGATGTTGCCGACCTTCGACGACTTGAAGATCGCCCGGATCTCGGCGCGCCCCAGCTCGACCTCTTCGTAGACCGGCTTGAGCATGCCCTTGAGGGCCTTCTCCACCTCGTCGATGGCCTGGTAGATCACCGAGTAGTAGCGGATGTCGACGCCCTCGCGGTTCGCCAGCTCGGTCGCCTTGCCTTCGGCACGGACGTTGAAGCCGATGATGACCGCATTCGACGCCGTCGCGAGGTTCACGTTGGTCTCCGTGACACCACCGACACCGCGGTCGATGACCCGCAGCTGCACCTCGTCGTCGATCTCGATACCCAGCAGCGCCTCTTCGAGCGCCTCGACGGTGCCCGAGTTGTCGCCCTTGAGGATCAGGTTCAGCTGGCTGTGCTCCTTGAGAGCCGAATCCAGGTCCTCGAGACTGATGCGCTTGCGGCTCTTCGCCGCCAGCGCGTTGCGCTTGCGGGCGTTGCGCCGATCGGCAATCTGCCGCGCGATGCGATCCTCGTCGACCACGAGCAGGTTGTCGCCTGCACCCGGAACCGACGTGAAGCCCACGACCTGCACGGGTCGCGACGGCAGCGCCTCGGAGACGTCCTCGCCGTACTCGTCGGTCATGCGCCGCACACGGCCGTAGGCGTCGCCCGCGACGATCGAGTCGCCGACGCGCAACGTGCCGCGCTGGATGAGCACGGTCGCGACGGGGCCGCGGCCACGGTCGAGGTGTGCCTCGATCGCGACGCCCTGCGCGTCCATGTCGGGGTTGGCACGCAGATCGAGCGACGCATCCGCCGTGAGCAGCACCGCTTCGAGCAGCTGTTCGATGTTCAGGCCCTGCTTCGCGGAGATGTCGACGAACATCGTCTCGCCGCCGTACTCCTCGGGCACGAGCCCGTACTCGGTGAGCTGACCGCGGATCTTGTCCGGCGTGGCGCCTTCCTTGTCGATCTTGTTGACCGCGACCACGATCGGCACCTCGGCCGCCTGGGCGTGGTTGATCGCCTCGACCGTCTGCGGCATGACGCCGTCGTCCGCCGCGACCACGAGGATCGCGATGTCCGTCGACTTCGCACCACGTGCACGCATCGCGGTGAACGCTTCGTGACCCGGGGTGTCGATGAACGTGATCAGACGGTCTTCGCCGTTGAGATGCGTGGGCACCTGGTACGCACCGATGTGCTGCGTGATGCCGCCTGCCTCGCCCTCGCGGACGTTGGCCTTGCGGATCGTGTCGAGCAGCCGGGTCTTGCCGTGGTCGACGTGACCCATGACGGTGACCACCGGCGGGCGGGCCGCCAGGTCCTCGTCGGTGCCCTCGTCCTCGCCGTAGGTGAGATCGAAGCTCTGGAGCAGCTCGCGGTCCTCGTCCTCGGGGCTGACGACCTGCACGACGTAGTTCATCTCGCTGCCGAGCAGCTCGAGCGTCTCGTCGTTGACCGACTGCGTGGCCGTGACCATTTCACCGAGGTTGAACAACGCCTGCACGAGCGACGCGGGGTTCGCGTCGATCTTCTCGGCGAAGTCCGACAGCGACGCACCACGGGCGAGCCGGATGGTCTCGCCGTTGCCGCGCGGCAGCCGCACGCCGCCGACGGCGGGCGCCTGCATCGAGTCGTATTCCTGACGCTTCTGACGCTTCGACTTGCGACCGCGCCGCGGGGCACCGCCCGGACGACCGAACGCACCCGCGGCACCGCCGCGCTGGCCGGGTCGGCCACCGCCGCCCGGACGGCCACGGAAGCCGCCGGGAGCACCACCGGGAGCGCCGCCGCCGGGGCCGCCGCGGTATCCGCCGCCGCCACCGGGACGACCGCCCGGAGCCGGACGTCCACCGGGGCGACCGCCCGGAGCAGGTCGGCTCGACCGCGGGGGCATCGCGCCGGGGCTGGGCCGAGGCGGCATCGAGTTCGGGTTGGGACGAGGTCCGCCCTGGCCCGGTGCGGGGCGAGGTCCGCCCTGGCCCGGTGCCGGACGCGCACCGCCCGGACCCGGTGCGGGACGCGGGCCCGGACGCGGAGCGCCGGGCCTCGGCGCCGCACCGGGACGCGGCGCCGGACGCTCGGCGGGAGCGCTCGTCGAGTAGGGGTTGTTGCCGACGCGCGGCGGCTTGGGGCCGGGGCGCGGCCCACCGGGCTTGGGACCGGTGGTGGGCGTCTGGCCGCCTGCGCGTGCCGCGGGAGCGGACGGCGCCGCGGGCTTACGGGTTTCCGGGGCGGGCGCCTCGGGTGCGGGCTGCTGCGCGGCCGGCTGTGCCGGAGCCGCGGGCTTCGGGCCGGGACGCGGTGCGCCCGGCTTCGGAGCGGGACGCGACGTCTCGGTCGCGGGCGCGTCGGATGCGGACTTCGCGCCCGGACGAGGCGCACCGGGCTTGGCCGTGGTGCGCGGCGCGTCGCCCTCGGTCTTGCCCTTGGCGTCGCCGCCCTTGTTCGCCGACGGGAACGATTCCCGCAGACGGCGTGCAACCGGGGCCTCGACGGTCGAGGACGCCGATTTCACGAACTCGCCCTGCTCCTTGAGCGTTGCGAGTAGTTCTTTACTGGTGACACCGAGTTCTTTTGCCAACTCGTGTACGCGGGCCTTGCCTGCCACTGCTCTCCTCACTGGTGAGGTCGAGCAGGAGGCGTCCCTGGTCACAGGGTCCCGCACGACCTCGGGTTATCGATGGGCGTTCATCGCTGGTGCTTCACGGTGTGCTCATGAGTTCGTTTGCCTGTTCTCTTCGAAAGGTCCTGCGTCGGAGTGGTGGCCTGTGTGCTCGGCACGGGCGGCGACGTGACGCTCGATCGCACTCGTGTCGACAGGCCCGGACACACGCAGGGCGCGGCCGAATGCCCGGCGACGCTCCGCAAGACTCAGGCACTCCGGTACGGGATGCAACCACGCGCCCCGGCCGGGTGACCGTCGCCTCGGATCCGGGATGAGGTCGACGCCGTTCGGCCCGCTCTCACCCGCCACGACCCTCAACAGATCGCTGGCCAGCCCGCGCTCTCGGCAACCGACACACGTGCGAACCGGACCACCGGTACGCACGGCACCGCCCGAGCGGGCGGGTGCGGAAGCGTCGAGTTCACGCTGAACCATCGTCCACTCTACCGCTGCCTGGCTCCGATCTCCGCATGCACCCCTCATCCGCTGGTCGCGGCGTTTTCGCCCTCCGCACTCACTGTCGGCGCCGCGTCGGAGCGGATGTCGATCCGCCACTGCGTCAGGCGCGCCGCGAGCCGCGCGTTCTGGCCTTCCTTGCCGATCGCGAGCGAGAGCTGGTAGTCGGGCACGACGACGCGTGCGGCGCGCTGGTCGGGATCGACGACCGTGACGGACACGACCTTCGACGGCGACAGCGCGTTCGCGACGAACCTCGCCGGGTCCGGATCGAAGTCGATGATGTCGATCTTCTCGCCCGACAGCTCGCTCATCACATTGCGCACGCGCTGGCCCATCGGGCCGATGCACGCGCCCTTCGCGTTGAGCCCGGACACCGTCGACTCGACCGCGATCTTCGACCGGTGGCCCGCCTCGCGCGCGACCGCGACGATCTCGACCGACCCGTCGGCGATCTCGGGAACCTCGAGCGCGAACAGCTTGCGCACCAGATTCGGGTGTGTGCGCGACAGCGTGATCTGCGGGCCCCGCGCACCACGGCTGACACCGACGACATAACACTTGATGCGGTCGCCGTGTTCGTAGCTCTCCCCCGGCACCTGCTCGGACGGTGGGAGCAGGCCGTCGACGCCGTTGGCATCGCTGCCGATGCGCACGACGACCGTGCCGCGCGCGTTGAGCCGCGCGTCGCGCTGCACCACGCCGCCGACGATCTCGCCCTCGTGCGTCGAGAACTCGCCGTAGGTCCGTTCGTGCTCCGCATCGCGCAGGCGCTGCAGGATGACCTGACGCGCCGTGGTCGCGGCGATGCGTCCGAACCCCTCCGGGGTGTCGTCCCATTCCTCGCCGACGATGTTGCCGTCGACGTCCTCCTCGTGCGCCATCACGCGCACGATGCCCGTCTTCGTGTCGACGTCGATGCGGGCGTGCGCCTGATGGCCCTCGGTGTGCCGGTAGGCCGTGAGCAGTGCGGTCTGGATCGTCGCGATCACGGTGTCGGCGGAGATGCCCTTGTCCGCCTCGATCGCGCGCAGCGCGGCAATGTCGATATTCACTTGTCGAACCTTTCGTCACCGTCTTGTGAGATGTCGTCTGAGTTGTCGTCGGGCGCGGTGCCCGGATCCTCGCCCGCACCGACCCGGCCGTCCTGCACGTCGCCGGACAACGCGAGCTCGCGGGGGTCCGGCTTCGCGAACTCGACGTCGACCTCGGCACGGCGGATGTCGGCGAGCGCGACGGGGCGCACGCTCGGTTCGCGCTTGGCGCGGACCACGATGTCGACGACCGGCCCGTCGGGCCCGTCCACGAGACGCCCGATGCGTCCGACGAGGGTCTCGTCGGCGAGCGTGATCTTCGCCTTGCGCCCGCGCGCGCGCCGCCAGTGCCGCTCGTGGGTGAGGGGGCGGCCGATACCGGGCGAGGTGACCTCGAGGGTGTACGGCGACTCGCCGAAGTCGGAGACCGTGTCGAACAGCTCGGAGATCTCGCGGCTCAGTTCGGCGGCCGCGTCGAGTTCGAGGCCCGCGTCGCTGTCGACCATGATGCGTACGGCACTGTGCCGACCGGCGAGCGTGACCACCACGTCCTCGAGATCGTAGCCACGGCGCTCGACGACGTCGGAGACGAGCTCACTGACCCTTTCCTTGGACGGGACCGGCATCGGCAACGCTCTCCTCGTTCAGTTGTGTCGGTGGATTCTGTTCTCACGGTGTCCGGCGGCGCGCGCCTGTGCGCAGCAGCAACCGACGCGCCGCGGTGCCGCAGCGCGTCGACCATCGTAACGCCTCCGGAGTGGCGCTCGTGCCACCTCCGCGAACGCGGCACCGGACCGGTCCGCGAGTGGCACATGCGTGCCGCTCCGCGGCGGCCCGGCGGCGGCCTGGCACGATGTATCGGTGCTCACTCCCACGGTATCGGTGCTCACCTCGTCCCCGCGCATGTCCCGGCGCACCGCCTTGCGCGCCGCCGCGACCGTCGCGGGCGCCGCAGGCCTCGTTCCTCTCACCGCCGCATGCGGCGACGACGAACCGGCACCGCTGGATCCGCTGATCGAGCAGGAGTCGCGAGCACGCGACGACGCTGCGGCAGCGTCGGCGGCGATCGCGCTCGCTCCCGACCGCACGGCGGCGCTCTCCGCCGTGTCGGCGCAGCGCACCGCGCATGCCGAGGCGTTGCGTCGCGAGATCGACCGAGCCGCGGGCGTCACGCCCGACCCGAACGCGCCCGCGACGACGACACCCGTCGCCCCTGCGGCTCCGCTCGGTGTCGACGAGCTCCGTACGCGGCTGTCGGAGTCGTTGCGGAGCGCGTCGGCGCTCGCGACGTCCGAGAGCGGGTACCGGGCCGGACTGCTCGCGTCGGTCTCCGCGTCGTGCCGCTCGCACGTCGAGGTGCTGCTGCCGTGACCTCCCCGACCCCGTCCGGCTCCTCGCTCCCCGACGCCCCCCTCGACGACACCCAGGCCGCGGGCCTGCTGGCAGCGCTCGAGGCCGAACACGCAGCAGTGTTCGCGTACGGCGTCCTCGGAGCGTTCACGAACCCGTCGCGCGCCGACCAGGTGGCGGTCGACAGCGCAGCGCACCGTGCGCGACGCGACGCGACGATCGATCTGCTCACCTCGCTCGGCGAGACCGTCCCGCCACCCGCGGCCGGCTACCGACTGCCCGCCGAGGTCACCGACCAGGTCCCGGCGGCGCAGATGGCCGAGCTCGTCGAGACGGACACCGCCGTGGCGTGGCGCGCCGCCGTCGAACGCGCCGACGACGCGCAGGTCCGCACGTTCGCGATCGATGCTCTCGGCGAGACCGCGGTGCGGCTCGCGCGGTGGCGCGCCGCCCTCGGTGCAGAACCGGCGACACTGCCGCTGCCCGGCACCCCCGACGAGTGAGCCCGCCCGTCACACTGTGACGCTGCCCTCGATCACGGTCTCGGTCGCACCGCCGATCCAGATCGTGTCGCCGTCCAGCTCGACGGTGACACGGCCACCGCGACCGAGCACGGTGCCCTGCCGAGCGGTGTAGCCGGAATCGACGACACCGGTGCGGGTGAGCCACTGTGCGATGCCCGCGTTGGCGCTGCCGGTCACCGGATCCTCGGTGAGTCCCTCACCCGGCGCGAACGCACGCACCTCGAAGTCCGCGGGACCGCCGTCGCCGAATGCACCGACGACGGTGACCGCGAGCGACCCCATCGCGAAGTAGTCCGGGCGCAGCGCGAGCACATCCTCGGCCGACGCGAGTCGCACGCCGAGCCAGCCCGGGCCGTTGTCGATCCACTGCACACCGAGTACGCGCTCGTTCGCGATCCCCAGCGCGCGGACGGCCTGTGCGCGTTCGTCTTCGCCGACGGGTCCGTACCGCACGAGTTCGGGCGCCGCGAACGCCAGCCCGGCCGGGGCGCGCCGCACCCGTACGAGACCGACCCCGCATTCCTGCACGAGGAAGTCGCCGTCGCGCGGGACACCGCCGGCGGCGAGCCACGCGTGCGCCGAACCCAATGTCGGATGACCCGCGAACGGCAGCTCCCCCGCGGGAGTGAAGATGCGAAGCCGGTAATCGGCGCCCGCCTCGCGCGGCGCACACACGAACGTGGTCTCGGACAGGTTGGTCCAGTTCGCGAACCGCTGCATCCCGTCGTCGGTCAGGCCGTCCGCATCGTGGACGACCGCAACCGGGTTGCCTCGCAGTCCACCGGACGCGAACACGTCCACCTGGCTGAAGGGCCGTGCGTCCTCGTTTCTGCTCACGCGTCGACGCTAACGGCGCACGCGGCGAAACCGCCACGGGTGCGTACGAAGTGGGGCCGGTGATCCCGGACTGGACCGGCAGCGCGTGAGCCGAAGAGCGCCGTCGCGTGCCTCAGCGCGCGGTGGCGCCGAGGATCTCGGCAACCGCATCGGCCGCAGGGATCTCCCGGTTCTCGCCGCTGAAGCGGTCGCGGAGTTCGACATTGCCGTCGGCCCAGCCGCGGCCCACGACGACGACGGCAGGCACACCGAGAAGCTCGGAGTCCTTGAACTTGACCCCCGGCGAGGCCTTGCGGTCGTCGAACAGGACTTCGAGGCCGCTCGCGTCGAGTTCGGCGGCGATCGTCTCGGCGCCCCCGCGTGCGGCGTCGTCCTTGTTCGCGACGACGACGTGCACGTCGAAGGGCGTGACCTCGGACGGCCAGCGCAACCCCTTGTCGTCGTGATGCTGCTCGGCGATGACCGCGACGAGCCGCGACACACCCACCCCGTACGAACCCATCGTCGGCCGCACGGGCTTGCCGTTCTCGCCGAGGACGTCGACCTCGAAGGCGTCGGTGTACTTGCGGCCGAGCTGGAACACGTGCCCGATCTCGATGCCGCGCGCCGCGACGAGCGTGCCCTTGCCGTCGGGCGACGGATCGCCTTCGCGGACCTCGGCCGCCTCGATCGTGCCGTCGGGAGTGAAGTCGCGACCGGCGACGAGACCCACGACGTGCCTGCCGGGTTCGTCGGCTCCGGTGATCCAACTCGTGCCGTCGACGACACGAGGGTCGACGAGATAACGGACGCCGCGCGCGAGCAACGCTTTCGGCCCGATATATCCCTTGACGAGGAACGGATTGGCCGCGAAATCCGCATCGTCGAGCAACGCGTACTCGGCGGGTTCGAGAGCCGCTTCGAGTCGCTTGGTGTCGACGTCGCGATCGCCGGGCACACCGATCGCGAGCAGCTGCCACTCACCGCCCGGCTCGCGCACCTTGCCCATGACGTTCTTGAGCGTGTCGGCCGCGGTCACGGTACGGCCGAGCGCGCTGTTCGCCCAGTCGACGAGCGAGGCGATGGTCGGCGTCTCCGGGGTGTCGTGGACCTTCGCGTCGGGCAGACCGTCGAACGAGATCGGCGCGGGCGCGACCGTCGTGACGGCCTCGACGTTCGCCGCGTAGCCGGATTCGGTGCTGCGCACGTAGGTGTCCTCGCCGACCTCGCTCACCGCGAGGAACTCCTCGGACGCGCTGCCGCCCATCGCGCCCGACGTCGCGGACACGATGACGTACTCGACACCGAGACGCGCGAAGATGCGCTCGTACGCATCCCGGTGCGCGCGATAGGACTGTGCGAGGCCCTCGTCGGTGAGGTCGAACGAGTACGAGTCCTTCATGACGAACTCGCGCCCGCGCAGGATGCCCGCACGGGGGCGCTCCTCGTCGCGGTACTTGGTCTGGATCTGGTAGAGCGTGACCGGGAAGTCCTTGTACGAGTTGTATTCGCCCTTCACGGTGAGCGCGAACATCTCTTCGTGCGTGGGCCCGAGCAGGTAGTCGCCACCCTTGCGGTCGTGCAGGCGGAACAGGCTGTCTCCGTATTCGGTCCAGCGGTTGGTCGTCTCGTACGGCTCGCGCGGCAGCAGCGCCGGCAGCGCGATCTCCTGCGCGCCGATCGCGTTCATCTCCTCGCGCACTACCTGCTCGACGCGGCGCAGCACGCGCAGTCCCAGCGGCAGCCACGAGTACACGCCGGGTGCGACGCGACGGACGTAGCCGGCACGCACGAGCAGTTTGTGGCTCGGCACCTCGGCGTCCGCGGGATCGTCACGCAGCGTGCGCAGGAACAGGTGGGACATGCGGGTAATCACAGTCGTCCAGGATAGTCGGGGCGGGGCCGCCGGGCGCCGCCGGTAGGGTCGGGGCCGTGCTGGTGCTGCTTCCCCCTTCCGAGACCAAATCCGACGGCGGCACCGACGCCCCGCTCGATCTCACCGAGCTGTCGATGCCGCAGCTCACCGAGACCCGCGAGATGCTCGTGGACGCCGTGGTCTCGCTCGCGAGCGAACCCGACACCGCGCGTGAGATTCTGGGCCTCGGACCGAAGCAGGACGACGAGATCGCACGCAATGCGAAGCTGTGGGTCTCCCCCACCCGGCCCGCGCTCGAGCGCTACACGGGTGTGTTGTTCGATGCGCTCGACGCCCGCTCGTTCACGAAGGCGCAGCGCGCGAAGGCGTACGCCCGGCTCGCGATGGGTTCGGCGCTGTTCGGCGCCGTCCGGGCGGGCGACCTGATCCCGGCGTACCGGTTGTCCGGCGGCACGAAGCTCCCGGAGCTCGGCACGCTGCGCTCGGTGTGGGCGGGCGAGCTGACCGCCGCGCTCGTCGCCGAAGCGGACGGGCTGGTCGTCGACCTCCGATCCGGCGTCTACCAGGCGCTCGGCCCGGTGCCCGGCGCGGTGACGGCGACCGTCCTCACCGAGAAGCCGGACGGCACCCGCTCGGTCGTCTCGCACTTCAACAAGCACCACAAGGGACTGCTCGCGCGGGCCCTGACCCTCACGCGTGCCGAGCCGCGCGACGTCCGGGGCGTCGCGCGGGTGGCGTCGAAGGCCGGGCTGCGCGTCGAGGTCGCGGGCGACCACGAGCTCGTCGTGCTCACCTGACAGTGGCAGAGCCCGGGCCCGCGGCCCGTCGCGATCGGCCACTGTCTGCCGTGGAACTCGATTCCGCGATCCACGGCCCGTCGCTGCGTGCTGACGTCGAAACGCACCACCACATGCCGCCGTTGTGCTGTCATCGAAACAGGCGGTGCCGAGCATCCGCCGGTCTGCAGTGGAAGCGTCTGCAGTTCGTGCCGATGCGACAGCAGGTCCGTTCGTCTCGGCGTATCCGCCCTCCTCTCCACAAAGGACGGTGCCGGCAATGGAAAAGCCGTTTGTCGTCAAATCGAGGAACGTCACACTCGTCGTCCTGACCATCGGCTTCATCACGGTGTACATGGTGTGGCGGGTGTTCTTCACGATTCCGACCAGCTTCGGGATCGTGTCGCTCGTGGTGGCTGTGTTGCTGATCCTCGCCGAGCTGTCTGCCCGCTCAGGCGATCTGTTCGACTTCGTGAACATCATGCTGAACAAGGTCGCGCGTCCCCGCCGCATCCTCGACATCCCGACCGGACTGCTCCCCGAAGTGGACATCCTCGTACCGGTCCACAACGAGAGCACGCTGCTGGTATTCAAGACTCTGTGCGCGGCGAAGAAAATCCGCTATCCGGACCAGCGCAAGATCCATATCCACGTGTGCGACGACGTCGTACGACCCGAGATGGAACGACTGGCCGCGTCGCTCGGAGTCGGCTACATCCCGTGCCATTCGAATCGCGGTGCAAAGGCCGGCAACCTCAACAATGCACTGGAGTTCACCTCGGCTCCGCTCGTTTCGACGATCGACGCGGACATGATCCCGAAGAAGAACGCCCTCGAGGACATGGTGCCGTATTTCTACGCGTCGGAACACAAGCAGGATCCACGCCGCTTCGCTCACGACCTCGCCGACAACGGGTTCCAGTTCGACATGGGCTTCGTACAAGGTGTCCAGGCGTTCTACACACCTGACTTGTACCAGTTCACGTTGTACGCAATGGATCACGCGCCGAACGAACAGCAGATCTACTTCGAGATCGTCAACCCTTCGCGTGGTCACCTCAACGCGTCGACCTATTGTGGCAGCAACACCTTGATCTCACGGTTCGCACTCGAGGCCGTCGGGGGGTTCGCCCTCGACAGTGTCACCGAGGATCTGTCGACCGGTCTCGCGATCGAGAAAAAGGGATTCGGTGGCATTGCCGTGCCGGCACGAATCGCGTTCGGCCTCACACCCTTCACACATCGCGATTTTCTCGCGCAGCGAGTCCGGTGGGCACGCGGCTGCTTCCAGAGCTTCAAGGGACAGCGACCGTTCACCACAGGACACGGTTTCTGGTGGAAATCCTGCTACACACAGATCTACAACTACTGGATCTTCACTCTGCGTCGCGTCATCTACATGTTCGTACCGATCTCGGTCGTGCTGTTCGGAATCACCGTGCTCGACGGAATGTGGTACACGTACTTCATCCTGTGGCTCCCTGGGTATTTTCTGTATGCAGTCTCGCTGCGAGTACTCACCTCGAATCGAGCAAATGCCCACCAGGCAAACGTGATCGAGACGACGCTGGCTCTACCGCTCTTCTGGCCGGTCCTGACGGAAATGTTCGGTATACAGCGGCGAAAGTTCGTCGTCACCAAGAAAAATCTCGCGGGCCAGATAGACGGCAGACCCTACTGGAGACTTGCGATCACCTTCGCGGTGCTGTTGGTACTCAACGCGATCTGCTTCGTCATCCTGCTGATGCGCTGCATCTCCGATCAATCACTCGCCTCGCTGGTGGTGATGTTGTGGTTGTTCGTCGAGGGAAAGAACGCTCTGTTCGCGCTGTACTTCTTCCTCGGACGGCCGGGTTTCGCCGACAGCGTGAGATGGCCGGTGCAGGTGCCGGTGGCGATCAGCAGCGGCCACGGCGTCACTCGCGCCAGGAGCGCCTTCGTGACCGAAGACGCAGTCCAACTCGACGGCGACCTGACCTCGTCGTTCCCACCGGGAGCCATGGTGACCGCCACGATCGAATTCCCTGACGGCCCGGTGCGAATCGACGCGTCGACCACCGCAGGTACCGACGGGAACTCCCGTCTCGTGCTGGCCGTCGACACCGACGCGGCCTACGGCGACTACATCACTGCGGTACATGATCACGACGACCTGCCACCCTACCGTCGGCACACGATTCCGATGATCCTCGAGGAGGCCCGCGACGGTCTCGTCCGGCGCCTCGCCCGGGCACGCGCTCATCGCCGGTCGACCAGGGCACACCAGGTCCCGGTCGGTTGACGCGCGCACGAAAGCCGCTCGAGCGCGGCGCGCCTGTGCTGTGATCGAGGGTGGCCCGCGCAGTGGCCAGACGACCTACCGGTCCAGCTGTAGGAGGCGGCATGAAGGCTCTCGTGTTCCACGGTCCCGGCTCGAAATCCTGGGAGGACGTGCCGGATCCGGTCGTCCTGAAGCCGACCGATGCGATCGTCCGCATCGAGACGACCACGATCTGCGGCACCGATCTGCACATCCTCGAGGGCGACGTGCCCGCCGTCACCGACGGGCGCATCCTCGGCCACGAGGGAGTGGGCGTCATCACCGAGATCGGCGACGCCGTCACGGACCTCGCGGTGGGCGACCGGGTGATCATCTCGTGCGTGTCGTCGTGCGGGAAGTGCTCGTACTGCAAGAAGGGCGTGTACTCGCACTGCCTCGCCGACGAGGGCGCGCCGGGCATCGGCTGGATCTTCGGGCACCTCATCGACGGCACCCAGGCCGAGTACGTGCGTGTGCCCTTTGCCGAGACCTCGCTCTACCGCGTGCCGGACGGTGTCACCTCCGAGGAGGCGACGCTGATCAGCGACATCCTGCCGACCGGGCACGAGATCGGCGTCCAGTACGGCGCGGTCCGCCCGGGCGACGTCGTCGCGGTCATCGGCGCTGGTCCGGTGGGTCTCGCGGCGATCGCGACGGCCGGGCTCTACGGGCCGAGCCGGATCGTCGCGATCGATCTCGACGCGAACCGGGTCGAGCAGGCGACGAGGTTCGGCGCAACCGACGGCATCGTGTCGTCGGACCCGGACTGGAAGGAGCGCGTGCTCGCGCTCACCGACGGCCTCGGCGTCGATGTCGCGATCGAGGCGGTGGGCGTACCCACGACCTGGAACATGGCCCTCGAACTGGTGCGACCCGCGGGGCACGTCGCGAACGTCGGCGTGCACGGCAAGCCGGTCGAGTTCCCGCTCGACCGCATGTGGATCGACAACATCACCGTCACGACCGGGCTGGTCAACACCGACACGACACCGATGCTCATCAAGCTGCTCGCGCAGCACAAGCTCGTCTCGAAGGAGTTCATCAGCCATCGGTACCCGCTGACCGACATCCTCGACGCCTACGACACCTTCTCGCGCGCCGCGGAGACGAAGGCGCTCAAGGTGATCCTGAACGCGGAGTGATCCTGAACGCGGAGTGATCCGGCCTGTTCAGCTCTCCTGCGCGGCCTTCTCGGCGGCCTGCGCCTGGGCGACCTGTTCAGGGGTGAAGCGGATGAACAGCGCGGCGACGCCGGTGACCAGCGCGCACACGGCGCATCCGACGAGGGCGAAGGTGTACCCGTGCCCCAGCGCGGAGACCTGGTCGGGCGTCATGTCGGCGACCTTGCCGGACACCCCGCCGAGGGACAGCGTCCGCGACGTCGCCATCGCGCCGATCACCGCGAGACTGAGCGGGCCACCGAGTGTCTGGACGACCTGCGCGACCGCGGCGAGGGGCCCGATCTCGGTCTCCCGAATGCCCGCGATCGCGCACAGCGGAAGCGGCACGACCGCGAGCCCCACGCCGAAGCCGATCGCGATGATCGGGACGAACAGGTTGGCGGCGTACGTCGCGCTGCCGTCGAGTGTCGACCCGTAGAGCAGGCCGACGACCATGATCGCGGCGCCCGCCGCGATGAGCCAGCGCGGCGCGACCCGCACGACGAGCTTCGACGCGACGCCTGCGGCGCCGCCGAGACCGATCGCGAAGGGGATGAAGCCGACACCCGCGCGCAGCGGCGAGTACCCGAGGACGTCCTGCACGAACAGCGCGACATAGGCCGCGACCGAGAACATGACGGCGCCCGCGAAGAAGATCGACACGAACGTGGCGACGCGGCTGCGGTCGTCGAACAGCGAGAACGGAAGCAGCGGGTTCTCGGCGCGGCGTTCGACGACGAGGAATGCCGCGAGCAACACGAGCCCGAGGACGAGGGCGCCGATCACCCACACGCTGCCCCACCCGAGTTCGGGGCCCTCGCTGAGCGCGAAGACGATCGCGACGGCGCCGCCCGTCGCGAGCACGGCCCCTGGCACGTCCAGGGCGAGCCTGCGGGCGGCGGTCTCACGCAGGGCGCTCCGGGCGAGGCCGACGATCACGAGACCGATCGGAACGTTGATGAGGAAGATCAGCCGCCACGAGACCTCGGTGAGGGCACCACCGATCACCAGGCCTGCGATGGAGCCGATGCCCGTCATGGCCGCGAAGATCGCGATCGCCTTGTTGCGCGCCGGGCCGGCCGCGAACGTGGTGGCGACGAGCGCGAGCGCCGTGGGCGAGGCGACCGCCGCCCCGACGCCCTGCAGGAACCGCGCCGCGACGAGGCTGATCTCGTCGAACGCCAGGCCGCATGCGAGGGACGCGACGGTGAACAGCGATACGCCCGCGACGAACATCCTCTTGCGCCCGAAGGCGTCGCCGAGCCGCCCGCCGAGCAGCATGAGTCCACCGAAGGCGAGGGCGTAGGACGTGAGGACCCAGTTGCGGCCGCTGTCACTGAGCCCGAGGTCGGACTGCAACGGCGCGAGTGCGAGGTTGGCGACCGTGCCGTCGAGCACGACCATCATCTGCAGACCCGACAGCACGAGGATCGCGGCGCCGAGGACTCGCGTGGCACCCGCCGCCGCGTCCCCGACGGGGCCGGTGCGTGTGGGGCCGGGTGCGGGCTCGGGCGTTCGGTGTTCGGACACGAGAGCCCACGTTACCGAGCAGGTAGGCGTTACCGGCCGTCCGGGGTGAAGGCCGCGACGGCGCCGATCACGACGATCGCCGGGGGCTTGATCTGTTCGTCCCGCACGCGCTGCGCGACCGTCGCGAGATCGGCCCGCACGACGCGCTGTGTGCGGAGCGTGCCTTCCTGCACGACCGCGACGGGAGTGCCCGCATCGCGGCCTCCGTCCATCAGCGCGCCTGCGAACGCTTCGATGCGTTCGACGGCCATGAGCAGCACGATCGTGCCGCCCAGCCGGGCGAGTGCGGGCCAGTCGACCAGCGAATCGGGGTGATCGGGCGCGACATGCCCGCTGACCACCACGAACTCGTGCGTGACGCCGCGGTGGGTGACCGGGATGCCTGCCGCGGACGGCACCGAGATCGCGCTGGTGATGCCCGGAACGACGGTGACCGGGACGCCCGCGGCGACACACGCCTCGAGCTCTTCGTAGCCGCGGCCGAAGACGTACGGGTCGCCGCCCTTGAGCCGGACGACGAACTTGCCCGACTTGGCGCCGTCGATCAGCGCGTCGTTGATGGCCTGCTGCGCCATCGCGCGCCCGTAGGGGATTTTCGCGGCGTCGATCACCTCGACGTGCGGGCCGAGTTCGGCGAGCAGCTCGGCCGGCGCCAGACGGTCGGCGACGACGACATCGGCCTGCGCCAGCAGCCGGCGGCCCCGCACGGTGATCAGATCTGGGTCGCCCGGTCCGCCGCCGACGAGTGCCACTCCCGGCGCGGCCGGCTCGGCCGACATCGGGAGCGCTCCGGATTGCAGCGCATCGAGGACGGCATTGCGCACCGAGGCCGAGCGGCGGTGCTCGCCGCGTGCCAGGATGCCGATCTCGAGGCCGTCGTAGCGTGCGCTCGCAGGCGTCGACGCGGTGCCGCGCACCGCATTGTCGGCGCGGACACAGAACACGCGCTCCTCTTCGGCTTCCGCCACGACCGCCGCGTTGGTGTCGGGCTCGTCGGTGCAGGCGATCGCGTACCACGCGTCGGCGAGGTCGCCGCGCCGGTACTCGCGCTGCGCGAGCGTGATCTGCCCCGATGTCGCGAACGCCTCGACGGCAGGCGTGACCTCGCGCGCCACGACGTGCACGTGGGCACCGGACGCGACGAGCAGACCGAGTCGGCGCTGTGCGACGCTGCCGCCGCCCACGACCACGACGCGGCGACCCGCGAGGTGCAGGCCGACGAGATAGCTCGACTCGGCGGCATCACCCGTGTCGTCGGTGTCCGGCCGACTGTCCCTGCCAGGCCGACTGTCACCGTTCGTGCTCACCGCTGTCCACTCCCCTGCTGTGTTACGACACCATTCTGTGCACCGCCGTGCGGTGGATCCGCCGGGTGCCCCGCCGGCGGGTCTGCCTGCCGGTCACGCATGCAGGCCACGGGTGTTCACTCTACGGCGGCGGCCACGACGACCCCGTCGCGGATGTGCGCGGCCCGCACCACCCGGCCGCCGCCGGACGCGAGGATCGCGGCGGCCTCGGCGACGGACGGGGTACCGACGGCCGCGTCGGCCCGTGCCGAGCGTGACTCGGTTTCGACGGCCGCGAGTTCCGCCGCCTCGAAAGCGCGTACCGGAACGCCGAGTTCGCGTGCGACCGCATCCAACGCGGGCGCCTTGTGCGCGAGGGTCGACAGGCCGGCGAGCGTCGTCCCGAGTTCGTCGGCGACGGCACGGACCGCCGCGGCCAGGACCCCAGGGTGCGTGCGGGAGGCGAAGCCGACCCCGACCCATACAGGGGCGAAGCCGACCCCGATCCACACGGCACCGCTCTCGACCCCTTCCCTCGTCACGCGGACCCCGTGAACGCGCGGGCCGCGCCGACGAACCGGGTGATCGACTCCGGCCGACCGGCTGGGTGCGTGTGCAGGTACGACGCGTGCAGACCGTCTGCCGTGAAACCCTCGCGCGTGACGGAGCCGTCGACTCCGCGCCACGCCCACGCAGCCGGATGTGTGTCCGAGTGCCGCGGCTCGACGACCGTGCGATGGAACTCGTGCCCGGTGACGCGGGCGCCTGCCGGATACAACGGCGAGTCGGCGAGTGCGACGGCGTCGCGGTAGCCGAGGGTGAGCCGGGGTCCGAACGCGCCAACGACGTCGAGCGCGCCCGCCATCGTGATGCCGTCGAGTTCCCGTGCGAGATACAGCATTCCGGCGCACTCGGCGTGCACCGGCCCGCCGTCGCGGACGAATTCGGTCACGTCCGCGAGCAATCGACGATTGCGTGCGAGGACGGAAGTATGTTCTTCGGGAAAGCCACCGGGCAGGATCAGGGCCGCGGTGTCGCGGGGCAGGCGGTCGGTGGCGGGATCGAATTCGGTGACCAGCGCGCCCGCCGCGGTGAGCAGTTCACGATGCTCGGCGTAGCCGAAGGTGAACGCGGCGCCGGCCGCGAGCGCGACGCGCACCGCGGGGCTGCCGGTGCTCCCCGGGCCGCCTGTCTCGGCGCGCGCATCCCATGCGGGGCCCGCCGCGGCGGCGTCGGCCAGCGTCCGGACGGCGGCGACGTCGACGTGGGCCCGGACGATGTCGGTCATCGCGTCGACCGCCGCGCGTGCCGGGCCGCCGTGTTCCGTGGCGGTCACGAGGCCCAGGTGACGCGACGGCACCGCAAGATCTGCGCTGCGGGGCACGGCGCCGAGCACAGGCAGGCCCGCACGGACGCACGCGGCCCGCAGCACGTCCTCGTGGCGCGCGCTGCCGACATTGTTGAGGATCACGCCTGCGACGCGCACGGACGCGTCGTAGGTCGCGAACCCGTGCAGCAGCGCGGCGAGGCTCTGGCTCTGCCCGCGGACGTCGACCACGAGCACGACGGGTGCACCGAGCAGCGAGGCGACGTGCGCGGTGGACCCGAGCGCGACCGGATCCACCGACTCGGGCACGATCCTGCCGTCGAACAGCCCCATGACGCCTTCGACGACGGCGACCTCGGCGCCTGCGGTGCCGTGCCGGTACAGCGGCCCGATCCGCTCGGCGCCCACGAGGACCGGGTCGAGATTGCGGCCGGGCCTGCCGGTCGCGAGCGCGTGATAGCCGGGGTCGATGTAGTCGGGGCCGACCTTGAACGGCGCGACGACGTGCCCTTCCGCACGCAGCGCGCCCATGAGGCCGGTCGCGACGGTCGTCTTGCCGCTGCCCGAGGACGGGGCGGCGATCACCACCGCAGGCGTCACCACGCGATCCTCGTCATGACAGCGCCGTCCGTCACCACTCGATGCCCTTCTGTCCCTTGCGTCCCGAATCCATGGGGTGCCGGATCTTCGTCATCTCGGTCACGAGGTCGGCGGCGTCGACCAGTTCGGTGGGCGCGCGGCGGCCGGTGATCACGACATGCTGGTTGCCCGGCCGCGAGCGCAGCACGTCGACGACCTCGTGCACGTCGACCCATCCCCACCCGAGCGGGTAGGTGAACTCGTCGAGCACGTAGAAGGTGTGCGTCTGCGCCTGCAGGCGCCGTGCGATCTCGCGCCAGCCTTCGAGCGCCGCCGCGGCGTGATCTTCCTCGGTGCCCTGCTTGCGGGACCACGACCAGCCTTCGCCCATCTTGTGCCACTCGACCGCTCCGCCCGCGCCGGTCGACTCGTGCAACTCGCCGAGCGCGCGGAACGACGCCTCTTCGCCCACTTTCCATTTCGCGCTCTTCACGAACTGGAACACGCCGATGTCGAAGCCTTGGTTCCATGCGCGCAGCGCCATGCCGAACGCCGCAGTCGACTTGCCTTTCCCGTCGCCGGTGTGCACGGCGAGCACCGGGGTGTGACGACGCTGACGTGTGGTGAGGCCGTCGGCGGGAACCTCGTTCGGCACGCCTCGGGGCATTCGCTCTCTCCTTCGCGATTACGTTGCCGTCCGGATTCGGACGGAGTAGTGCTCGTGCGGCGGCAGGTTCGGGCCACCGCGTTGTCGGGCCACCGTCTCGTCAGGCGGCGGCGGCGCGGACGACACCTGCGACGTGGTCGGCCGACAGCTCGGCGAGTTGCAGGCAGTCGCCACCCAGGTCGCGCGCGAGCTGGGCCGCGAGACCGAGGCGCACCATGCCGGATTCGCAGTCGACGACGACCGACGCGAGCCCACCCCGCGCGAGGGCCCGTGCGGCGCGGCGGGCGGACGGCAGCGCGTCGCGACCGCCGGTGGCGCGGCCGTCGGTGAGCGCGACGAGCAGTGCGCGCCGGTGCGGATCGCGCAACCGCTCGCGCCGCAGCACGTCGGAGACGGTGGCGAATCCCTGTGCAAGCGGGGACTTTCCGCCGGTGCGCAGGTCTCCCAGGCGGCGAACCGCGACGTCGACCGAGCCGGTCGGCGGGAGCGCGACCGTCGCGTCGCGTCCACGCGCGACGACGACGGCGACCTTGTCACGCCGCAGGTAGGCGTCCCGCAACAGCGACACGACCGCGCCGGTCACCGCGCTCAGCCGGTCACGCGCGGCCATCGACCCGGAGGCGTCGACGAGGAAGACGACGAGATTGCCTTCGCGGCCGCGACGTTGCGCGCCGCGTGCATCGTCGGCCGCGAACACCATTGTGCCGCCGCGTGTTCCGCGCAGATGATCACCGCGCGTTCCACGCAGAGGATCACCGCGCGTTCCGCGCAGAGGATCACCGCGCGTTGCGCGCTCGTGTTGGTGCGGAAGGGCGGCGAGGACGGTGCCCGGTACATGCAACCCGCCGTGCGGGCGGGCGGTCGCGCGGACCACCGCCCCGCGCTCGCTGCGTGAACGCGACCGGCGGCCGGACGCGCCCGTGCCCATGCCCGGCACCTCGAGTCGGCGCGCCCGGAACTGGCTGCCGTTGTCGGCACGGGCGCCGGACGGCGTCGGTGCCCCACCGCCGCCGGGATCGTCGGGACCGTCCGGCCCGTCCGGGTCGCCGCCGCCGGTCTCGGGGTCGCTCGGGCCGTCACCGCCGGGCTCGCCGCCACCCGCATCCCCCTGACCCGACTCGTCGGTCTCGGTCCGCCCGTCGTCCGCCGCCGCTTCGTCGAAGGCCTGGTCGAGTTCGCGGTCGTCGAGCCCGGGTTCGTCGAACGGGTCTCGGCGCCGTCGGTGCGGGAGGGCGAGTTCGACGGCGACCCGTACGTCGTCGGCGTCGACTGTGTCGTGTCCGCGCCATGCGGCATGCGAGCGGGCGGCGCGCGCCACCACGAGATCGGCGCGCATGCCTTCGACGTCGAGCGACGCGCACACCGACGCGATACGGCGCAGTTCGGCATCCGGCAGCTCGACGCCCGCCAGGGCTGCGCGTGCCCGCGCGAGCGATTCGGCGAGTGCCTCGTCCTCGGCCCGCCACCGGCGGGCGAAGGCGTCCGGGTCGGCGTCGTAGGCGAGCCGCCTCCGAGTGACCTCGACGCGGACGTCGACGTCTCGTGACGCGGCGACGTCGACGGCGAACCCGAAGCGGTCGAGTAGTTGCGGACGCAACTCTCCCTCTTCGGGATTCATCGTGCCGACGAGGACGAACCTCGACGGGTACGACTCGGAGATGCTGTCGCGCTCGACGTGCACACGGCCCATCGCGGCGGCGTCGAGCAGGACGTCGACGAGATGGTCGGCGAGCAGGTTGACCTCGTCGACGTAGAGCACGCCCCCGTCGGCGTCGGCGAGCAGGCCGGGCGCGAAGCGATGTACCCCGTCGGCGAGCGCGCCGCGGACGTCGATCGAGCCGACGACGCGGTCCTCGGTCGCACCAATCGGCAGTTCGACGAGACGCGCGGTGGGCGACGACAGCAGGCGCGCGAACGCGCGGACCGTGGTGGATTTCGCGGTGCCCTTCTCGCCGCGGACGAGGACGCCGCCGATCGCGGGGTCGACCGCACACAGGATCAGCGCGAGCCGTAGCCGCTCCTGGCCGACGATCGCGCTGAACGGGTACGGCGCGGGAGACCGCTGGCTCGCGCGGGGCACCGACTCGGTGTGATGCGTGAGATGGAACTCGGTGTGCACGGCGGCTTCCCTTCACTCCCGGTGTCCTCGCCGGAAGAAGTGGACGGATCGGGATGCCGCGGCGATCTGGCTGGGTCTCGGCGTGCCGAGGCCGTCACAGTGGCGGGACCGCGCCTGGTTCGAACAGGACTTCTCCGCGTGGCATCCGCCGGAAACAGTATCGCGCCCCCGCTCCGGCGTGCGGAGCGGGGGCGCGAGAGGAAAAGCTGTGGCTCAGACCGCGGCGTGTACGCCTGCGCGCGTCTCGTCGAGCTCGAGGACCTTCGACGACCAGTTCCACACCTGTTCGAACAGCTCCGGGTTGTCGGACAGCTTGACGCCGAGCGATGGAACCATCTCCTGCAGGCGCGGACGCCACGATTCGAACTCGCGCGGGAAGCAGCGCTGCAGGACGTCGAGCATCGCCGGGACCGCGGTGGACGCGCCGGGCGAGGCACCCAGCAGGCCGGCGATGGTGCCGTCGCCCGCGTTGACGACCGCCGTGCCGAACTCGAGGACACCGCCCTTGCCCTTCGCGCGACGGATGACCTGCACGCGCTGACCCGCGGTGATGAGCTCCCAGTCCTGGCCGAGCGCGCGCGGAACGAATTCCTTGAGCGTCTGGATACGACCCGATTCGCTCATCGCGAGCTCGCCGACCAGGTATTTGACGAGACCGAGTTCGCTGACGCCGACGCCGAGCATCGACAGCAGGTTGTTCGGCTTGACCGACTTGGGGAGGTCCGTGACGCGGCCCTGCTTGAGGAATTTCGGCGACCAACCGGCGTACGGACCGAACAGCAGGCCCGGCTGGTGCCCGATGACGCGCGTGTCGAGGTGCGGGACCGACATCGGGGGCGCACCCACGGCGGCCTTGCCGTACACCTTGGCGTGGTGCTGCTCGATGAGCGCGGGGTTGGTGCAGCGCAGGAACGCGCCGCTGACCGGGAAGCCGCCGAAACCCTTGGCTTCTTCGATGCCCGAGCGCTGCAGCAGGTGCAGTGCACCGCCGCCCGCGCCGACGAACACGAACTTGGCCCGGACGATCTTCTTCTGGCCGGTGCGCCGGTTGACGACCTTGACCACCCAGCTGCCGTCGGACTGCTTGGTGAGGTCGGTGATCTCGTGACCGAAGTGCACATTGCCGCCCGACGCTCCGAGGAAGCCGACGAGCTGACGCGTGAGCGCTCCGAAGTCGACGTCGGTGCCGTGCTGGCTCCAGTTGAGCGCGACGGGATCGGAGAAATCGCGTCCGCGTGCCATGAGCGGGAGGCGGCGAGCGAACTCGTCCGGGTCGTCGATGTACTCCATGCCGGCGAAGAGCGGATGGTCGGCGAGCGCCTCGTAGCGGGCTCGCAGGTACTTCACGTTCTTCTCGCCGTGCACGAAGCTCACGTGCGGAATCGGGTTGACGAACTCGCTCGGCTCGGTGAGGATGCCGTGCTCGACGGCGTAGGACCAGAACTGGCGCGAGACCTGGAACTGCTCGTTGACGTTGACGGCCTTGGTGGTGTCGACGGTGCCGTCGGCCTTCTCGGGCGTGTAGTTCAACTCGCACAGCGCCGAGTGCCCGGTGCCCGCATTGTTCCACGGGTCACTGCTCTCGGCAGCGACGGCGTCGAGGCGTTCGAACAACGAGACGGACCAGTCCGGTTGGACCTGTCGCAGAATCGCACCGAGCGTCGCGCTCATGATGCCTGCACCGACGAGCACTACATCGGTCTTCGTCTCTACCACTTTCTGATCTGACACTGGAGAATCGACTTCCTTAGTCACTGAGCCATGCGGGTCCGCTGGTGCGTATCGGGAGTACAGGTTACTCGCGCGTTCCGGTGCGCCTTACCACCCCCGATTGTCCTCCTCCCCGCAGCCGCGGGGCGAGCCGTAGATTTGTGATTGTGACTACTTGGGTGCCAGACGTCCTCGGCGACGGATATCAGCAGCTCACGCTTCCGCTCGGTGACGACCCCGACGGTGAGGGCCAGGTCGTGGCGACGCTCGTGCGCTACCGGCCGTCGGACGACCCGCCTCGCCCCCGCGGCGCCGTACTGTACGTGCACGGTTTCACCGACTACTTCTTCCAGCAGCATGTCGCGGAGTTCTTCCACCAGCGCGGTTACGCATTCCACGCGCTCGATCTGCGCAAGTCGGGCCGGTCGCTGCGCCCGGGGCAGACCGCGCACTTCGTCACCGACCTGCGGTTCTACGACGCCGAGTTGGACGAGTCGATGCGGGTGATCCGCGACGAGGTGGGTGACGAGGCTCCCGTCGTGCTCGTCGCGCATTCGACCGGCGGCCTGATCCTGCCGCTGTGGCTCGATGCCCGCGCCTCGGCGGGTACGCCGGTCCGGTCGGTGGCGGGGCTGGTCCTCAACAGCCCGTGGTTCGACCTGCAGGGCCCGGCCTTCCTGCGCTCGTGGGGCACCGCGCTCGTCGACGGGGTCGGCCGGGTGTCGGCGAAGACCGTCATTCCGCTCGCGAAGGTGGACAGCTACGGCAGCAGCCTGCACATCGACCACCACGGCGAGTGGAGCTACGACCTCACCTGGAAGCCGCTGTCCGGTTTTCCCGTCACCTTCGGGTGGATGCGTGCGATCCGTCACGGCCATGCTCGGCTGCACCGGGGGCTCGACGTGGGGGTGCCGTCGCTCGTGCTGCGGTCCAAGCGGTCGCGGCATCTGTCCCGCTACGGCGACGGTGCCGACGCGGCCGACCTCGTGCTCGACGTGCGGCAGATCGCACGGTGGGCGGGTTGTCTCGGCGACCGCACGACGATCGCACCCGTCGAGGGCGCACGGCACGACGTCTTCCTGTCCACCGAGGTGCCGCGGACACGGGCGTTCGAGGAGGTCGACCGTTGGCTCGGTGAGTTGGCGGAGGTCACCGAGCCCACCGCACGGAGCATCTCGTGAGGCATTTCGACGTCGCCGTCATCGGCTCGGGTAGCGGCAACCTCCTGGTGGACAGCCGATTCCGCGACAGACGGGTCGCCCTCCTCGAGGAAGGCACTTTCGGCGGCACGTGCCTGAACGTCGGCTGCATCCCCACGAAGATGTTCGTGCACACCGCCGATCTCGCACGGGCCGTCGAGCGCGCGTCGGTGTTCGGGATCGACGCGGCCGACCCCGCAGTGCGGTGGAACGACGTGGTGGCGCGCGTATTCGGCCGCGTCGACCCACTGTCCGAGTCGGGCGAGCGCGCCCGGGCCGAGCGCAGTCCGCACGTCACGCTCTTCCGAGGACACGCCGAGTTCGTCGGCGAGCGCATGCTCGACACCGGCACCGGCGAACGGATCTCGGCCGACCAGGTGGTCGTCGCGGCGGGGTCCCGGCCGGTGATCCCCGAGGTGGTGACGGACGCGGGCGTGCCCTTCGAGACGAGCGCGACGATCATGCGGCTCACGCAGTTGCCGGAGCGTCTCGTGATCCTCGGCGGCGGCACCATCGCGGCCGAATTCGCGCACGTGTTCTCGTCGTTCGGGGTGCACGTCACGGTGCTCGCTCGTGGGCCGATGCTGCTGCGCCGCGCCGACGACGAGATCGCCCAACGGTTCACCACCCATGCCCGCACGCTGTGGGACGTGCGGACCGACGCGCACGTCGAGAGCGTGCGCGGGGAGGCGGGGGCCGTCGAACTCGTTCTCGCCGACGGGGCGGTCGTGCGGGGCGACTGTCTGCTCGTCGCAACCGGACGGCAGGCGAACGGCGATCGCATCGGCGCCGCCGCAGGCGGGGTCGAGATCCGCGACGACGGCCGCGTCGTGGTCGACGAGTGGCAGCGTACGAGTGCGCCGGGGGTGTGGGCGCTCGGCGACGTGTCCTCGCCGCACCAGCTCAAACACGTGTCCAACCACGAGGCTCGCGTCGTCGCACGCAACATCCTGGGCGGGTCGTGGACGGACACGTCGACGCTCGACCGCAGCGACCACCGTTTCGTCCCCGCCGCGGTGTTCACCGATCCGCAGATCGCGACGGTCGGGCTCACCGAGCGCGACGCGCGCGGCGCCGGCTACGACGTCGCGGTCGGCAGGCGTGACTACTCCGGTGTGGCCTTCGGCTGGGCGTTGGAGGACACGACCGGCTTCTGCAAGGTGGTCGTCGACCGCGCGAGCGGCGCACTGCTCGGCGGACACATCCTGGGTGCCGAGGCATCGACGCTGGTCCAGCCGCTCGTGCAGGCACTCACCTTCGGGCAGAGCGCGGCCGAGGTCGCGCGCGGCCAGTACTGGATCCACCCCGCACTCACCGAGGTCGTCGAGAACGCCCTGCTCGAGGCGGCCGACTCGTGACCGTCGCGAAGTCCGTCGCACTGTTCGCCGTGGCGGCACTGTTCGAGATCGGCGGCGCATGGCTCGTGTGGCAGGGCGTGCGCGAGAATCGCGGCCTGCTGTGGATCGGGTTCGGCATCGTCGCGCTCGGCGCCTACGGGTTCGTGGCGACGGCGCAGCCCGACGCGAACTTCGGCCGCATCCTCGCCGCGTACGGCGGCGTGTTCGTGGCGGGCTCGCTCGCGTGGGGCATGGTGATGGACGGCTTCCGCCCCGACCGCTACGACCTCGCGGGCGCGCTGATCTGCCTGATCGGTGTGGCCGTCATCATGTACGCGCCCCGCTGACTCACCAGGGGCTCGACCGGAGCACGATCTCGGTCGCGAACTCGGCGGGTGCGTGCATCGGCACGCTCGTCACCCCGCCCAGTTCGACGACCCGGAAATCCGCGTAGACGTAGCGCCCGCTGCCCTCGGCCTCGGGCGCACGACGCTCGTCGGCCACGAGCACGGTGGTGGGGAGTTCGACTGCGGGGCAGTCGGTTCCGGGAGCGATGCCGTTCAGGCTCGGCACCGCTGGGTGCCCGCGGTCGGCGACGACGAGGCTCGTGAACCGCCCGAACTGGCGCGCCGCGAGCTGCCACGCGAGTTCGGCACCCTCGTCGACTCCCACGAGGTGCACCCACCCGACGCCGAGCGCGTCGAGCACTCCCATCACGGTGTCGGCATCCAACCCGTCGCGCACGTCGGGGACGACGGTGCGCAGATCCGATGTGTGCAACCGCGAGCACACGTCGTCGAACACCTCGGGCGCGTCGGTGGCACCGGGCAGCAGGAGCACCGAGTGCGGATTGGTCACGCCACCCTGCGCGACCGACACCGTGTGCCCACCGACCGTCAACTGCGTCGTCTCCATGCGCACGAAACTACGCGATCGCGCCGCGGGCGCGGGGCGGGTTGTCCGTGCACCGGTTGCGCGCCGTCTCTTGCCCATCGGCGCCCGAGGCCCTATGGTTCATTACATGAGTAATGAACCAGTCCACCGGTGGTGGTGACTCGTGCTCGACGACGGGAAGCCCCTCTTCCGGCAGGTCGCGGAAATGATCGAGAACGCGATCGTGGACGGCTCGCTGCCCGAGGAAGCACAAGCGCCGTCGAGCAACGAACTCGCGGCCTTCCACCGCATCAATCCCGCGACGGCGGCGAAAGGCCTCAACCAACTGGTCGCCGACGGAATTCTCTACAAGAAACGAGGCATCGGGATGTTCGTCACGACGGGTGCCCGCAATGCGCTCCGCTTCCGCAGGCGCGAGGCCTTCACCGAGCAGTACATCGCGCCGCTCGTCACCGAAGCCCGCAAGCTCGGCCTCGGCCCGGACGAACTCGAAGGCATGGTCCGCGCCTACCTCGCCCCCGCACTCGCCACTCCCCCGAACCCCAGGCTCGACGAACGAGAGGAAGCACGATGAGCGCCGCGACACTGACGACGCACACCGCCCCGGACACCGAGCCGGCCGTCGCCCGGATCCGCGGGGTGACCAAGGAATTCGGCACGATGAGGGCACTCGACGACGTGTCCTTCGAGCTGCGACCCGACACCATCTACGGGCTCCTCGGCCGTAACGGCGCGGGCAAGACCACGCTCATGCAGATCATGACCGGGCAGGCCTTCCAGACGTCGGGCGAGGTGTCGGCCTTCGGGGCGGTGCCACACGAGAACCGCGACGTGCTCGAGCAGATGTCGTTCGTCAAGGAGAGTCAGCGCTACCCGGACGACTACCGGGTGAGCCATGTCGTGCACGCCGCGAGCAGGCTCATGCCGCGCTGGAGCGGCGAACTCGCCGACCGGCTGTTGCACGACTTCGATCTCCCGATGCGCCGCAAGGTCAAGAAGCTCTCGCGCGGTATGACCTCCGCACTGGGCGTCACGATCGGACTCGCGTCGCGTGCACCCCTCACGTTCTTCGACGAGCCCTATCTCGGCCTCGACGCCGTGGCGCGGCACCTCTTCTACGATCGCCTGCTCGAGGACTACGCCGAGCACCCGCGCACCGTCGTCCTGTCGACCCACTTGATCGACGAGGTGGGCGATCTGCTCGAACACGTCCTGCTCCTCGATCACGGTCGCCTGATCGTCGACGCGAGCGCAGACTCCCTGCGCGGCACCGCGCTCTCCGCGACCGGACCCACCGACCGCGTCGACCGTCTCGCGCAGCACATGACCGAGATGCGTCGCGAAACCCTCGGCGGTCAGAGCCGGGTCGCGTTGCGCGGCACCGTGTCCGACGCCGTCCTCGACGACGCCGCGCGCGACGGGGTGCACATCGAACCGCTGCCGCTGCAACAACTCGTCGTCGATCTCACGTCGACCGACGGCGCTGTCTCCCAGACCACCGCTGCACGAAAGGATCCGCGATGATCACCCGCCTCTGGAATGTCGCCCGCGTCCACACCGTCGCGTGGCCGCTGCTGCTGGGGTGGCCCGCCGGCGTGCTGCTCGTCAGCTTCCTCATCCCGTTCGCGATCTTCGCGATCATCGGAGACACCGGCAACGACTTCAACTTCACCGGCAGCGTCAGCTCGGTTTTCGGCGTGAGTCTGGCGTTCTACCTGGCGGCGATGACGCAGACCTTCCCGTTCGCGCTCGGCCTGAGTGTCACCCGCCGTGACTATTTCGTCGCGACCCTGGGGGTCGCCGCGACGCAGACCGTCACCTTCGCGGTCGCGCTGCAGGGACTCGCGGTGCTCGAACGCAACACCGACGGCTTCGGCGTCCACATGCGGATGTTCGACATCCCCGGGATCTTCACGTCGAACTTCCTCGTCCAGTTCGCCACCTACGTCGCCTTCCTCGCGCTCGTCGCCGCGCTCGGTCTCGCAATCGGCGCCGTCCACCTGCGGTGGCGCGTCACCGGCCTGTACACCGTCGCGGTCGCGGCACTCCTCGCGCTCGGTGCCGCGGCACTGGTGATCACGTGGCAACGCTGGTGGCCCGCCATCGGCTCGTGGTTCGTGGACGTCCCGCGCGTGGTGCCGATGGTGGCACTGCCCGCAGGCCTCACCGTCGTCGCTGTCGCGGCCGCCTGGGCGACGCTGCGCCGCGCGACCGCCTAGGGCATGTCTGACAATCTTCGGATCCAGGCGATGACCGCGTTGAGGACGGCTGCTGCGCGGTAGACGATCGCGAGCCCGTCGTACCGAGTGGCCAGTCCGCGCCACTGCTTCAGGTGACAGAACCGCCGCTCGACGACGTTGCGGCCGCGGTAGTCGACCTCGTCAAACACTGTCGGGCGGCCACCGCGCGATCCACGTCGGCGCCGATGCCCGGCCTGATCGGACGGTTCGGCGATGACCGCACCGATCCCACGTCGGCTCAGCAGTTCCCGGTTCGCGCGGGAGGAGTAGGCCTTGTCGCCGCGGACCCGATCGGGTCGGGTCCGCGGCCGGCCACCTCCGAGCCTCGGAACGCGCAGATGGCCGAGGAGGTGCGGAAACGCTGGACTGTCGCCGGACTGGCCGGGCGAGACGAGCACGACGAGGGGCAGTCCATGGCCGTCGACGAGGTGATTGATCTTCGTCGACAGGCCGCCACGAGATCGACCGATCGCGTGGTCAGGCGGCTCGATCGAAGGATTCGTGTAATTCGACGCATCCCCCTGTGTGGCGGGTGGTGTTCGTGGCGTGCTGGTGAGCACGGACGATGGTCGAGTCCACCGACACTGCCCAGTCGATGATCCCGGCTGCGTCGGCGTGAGTGAGTAGCCGTTGCAGGATCCGGTCCCAGGTGCCGTCGCCGGCGCGACGGCGGTGCCAGGTCCAGATGGTCTGCCACGGCCCGAACACCTGGGGCACGTCCCGCCACGCGATCCCGCAGCGGTAGCGGTAGACGATGCCTTCGATCATCGACCGAGCGTCGGAGAACGGGCGGCCACGCCGACCCGTCCTCACCGGAAGCAGGTCCGCGACGAGCTCCCACTGATCATCCGACAACACTCGTAGCCGTGTCATCCCAACAGCTTCACACCAACCGGTCGGCTGGCGCTGCATGCGCCCGGAAATGAAGCCACCGTCATATAGCTTCGGTGTGGACGAAAGGGGACAGCCATGGGTGCCGATCACGTGATCGAACGGGCGGACTTCGGCGACGCCGGTCTCGCCGCCTTTCTCCAGGCCCACCTCGGTGACATCGCCCCGACAGCACCGGCAACCAGCCGCCACGCACTGGATATGGCGGGGCTCATGCATCCGTCGGTTCGACTCTGGGTTGTCAGGCACCGCGGTGACGTCGTCGCGACCGGGGCCCTCGTCATGCTCGAACCAGGCCACGAAGAGCTCAAGAGCATGCGAACAGCTCCCGAGTCGCGCGGACGCGGGATCGCACGGCTCCTCCTGGAGCATCTGTTGCACGATGCCAGAATGCGAGGAGTGTCGAGGATTTCGCTCGAAACCGGTTCGATGGACTTCTTCGAGCCTGCCCGCCGCCTCTACTCCTCCTCCGGATTCGTTCCGTGCGGCCCTTTCGGGCGCTACGAGATGGATCCGAACAGCATCTTCATGACACTGGCGTGGTGAGTCGTCACGGTTGTGCTTCTCGGTCATGTTTAATGGGGGCGTGATTACCCGCGCACAGCTCTGGTGGCCGCGCTCCATAGCGGCCTGATCGACTGTGTCTTCGGCCGTCTCTCCGGTGGCCGATTACTCTCGCTTCCTGCGGTGATACCGGCTGGTGCGATGGGGTGGCCTCGATTTCGAGAGGAACCCCCAGATGACCCGTGACAGAGACAAGCCTCCTGTGGTTGGGATCGGCGAGATGCTGATCAGTTCCCGCTCACTTGCCGAGTACAAGGCCATGTTCAATCTCACCGAGAGCGACTTGTCTCGGAGGATTCTGGACTGCCCAGGTGGTGCGGCAGGTTTCACCAGTGCCGTGAACGGTCTCGGCGGTGACGTGACCGCGTGTGACATGGCGTATTTCGACGGCGACGCTGAGCAGTTCGCCGGCATAGTGGCGGCCGAAACCGATCGCGGGAACCGGTACATCCGTGCCCACGCTGAGCACTACGACTGGACCTTCTTCGCGGACCCCGACGAGCATCTTCGCCTACGACAGCACGCGGCCGCGGATTTCGCCGCGGACCTCAGCCGGAACCCCCACCGCTACGTCCCGGGACGGCTGCCTACCCTGCCGTTCCCTGATGCCAGCTTCGACCTGGTACTCAGCTCCCACCTGCTGTTCAGCTATTCCGATCGTCTCGACCCGATCTTCCACCTCGATGCGATCACCGAACTGATGCGCGTCTGCCACGGTGAGTTGCGGATCTTCCCCCTGGTGGACTCCGCATCCGCGGCCCTCTATCCGCATCTGGACACAGTGCTCACCGAACTTCGGAACCGGGGGGTCGCGGGTGAAGTTGTCGAGGTCGGGTATCGCTTTCAACGCGGTGCCTACGACATGCTGGTCTGTCGTCACATCGCCCGTGAGGCATCGTGAACCGCCATCGGGGGATCCGCCTGATCAGCGGATCAACGCTCTGCCAGCAATTCTCGGACATGTCCTAGGCCCAGCGGCGCCGAAAGGTGTGTGGGCGGCGCCTGCGTGGGGCGCCGGGTGGGACGCCTCAGCCGAGAGTCGTACCCACCGTCGGCAGGCCGGACGGGGCGCCGTGGTCCAGCAGTTCGCGCACGAAGTCCATGTCGAGATGCGTCTCGACGAGATCGGCGAGCAGGTCGAGTTGGCGCATGCGTTCGGCGACGACCGAGGTGCCGGGGGCCACGACGAAGCCGTCGACGCCCGCGAGCGACGCGCACATGGTCACGAACCGGCGCCGGAACTCGTCCGACTCGAGCAGACCGTGCCAGTGTGTGCCGAACACGGCGCCGCGCACGCTGCCCTCTCCCGCGCCGTCGACGGTCGTCAACCACGCCGGGTCGCCCGAGCGCACCACCCGACCGTGATGGATCTCGTAGCCGCGCACCGGGATTCCCTCGGAAGTACCGCTCACCTGGGCGAGCACTTTCGTCTCGGCGAACTCGACGTCGACGTCGAGCAGCCCCAGCCCCGTGACGCGTCGGGGTTCCCGGCTCTCGACGGCGTCGACGACGGAGGCGCCGAGCATCTGGTAGCCACCGCACACGCCCAGCACGGGCTTGCCTGTCCGCGCGTGCACCATGATCGCGTCCGCGAGTCCCGTGCTGCGGAGCCAGGCGAGGTCCGACACGGTGGCCTTCGATCCCGGGAGCATCACGACATCGGCGCCGTGCAGTCGTGATGGGTCGGTGACCCACCGCACCGCGACGCCCGGCTCGCACGCGAGGGCCTCGACGTCGGTCGAATTCGAGATCCGCGGGAAGCGCACGGCGGCAACCGTGAGCCAGCGGTCGCCGTGCGGCGGCGCCGGCCGGCCCACCGGCGAGTCGGCGGTGACCGACAGCGAGTCCTCCGCATCGAGCCACAGGTCCTCGGCGAACGGCAGGACACCGACGGTGCGCCTCCCGGTCGCCTGTTCGAGGCTGTGCAGGCCTGGTTCGAGCAGCGCCGGATCGCCACGAAACTTGTTGACCACGAAACCCGCCACGAGCGCCTGGTCCTCCGGCGACAGCACCGCAAGCGTGCCGAACAGGTGTGCGAGCACGCCCCCGCGATCGATGTCGCCGACGACGAGCACAGGGAGCCGCGCGGCACGCGCGAGACCCATGTTCGCGATATCGGTGCGGCGCAGGTTGATCTCGGCGGGCGACCCCGCGCCCTCGCACACGACCACGTCGAACTCCGCGCGCAGCGCCTCCAGGTCGGCAGCGACCGTCTGCCGCAGCCGGTCCCGGTGTGTCATGTAGTCGCGCGCCCCCACCGTCGTGACAGGTCGGCCGTGCACGACGAGTTGCGACGTGCGGTCGCTGCCCGGCTTGAGCAGCACCGGGTTGAAGCGGATGCTGGGCTGCAGCCCACATGCACGCGCCTGCAGTGCCTGCGCGCGGCCGATCTCGCCGCCGTCGAGCGTGACGACCGAGTTGTTGGACATGTTCTGTGCCTTGAACGGCGCCACGCGCACCCCGCTGCGGGCGAGCGCGCGGCACAGCCCGGCCACCACCACGCTCTTGCCGGCGTCCGACGTGGTGCCTGCGACCAAGAGTGCGCCGGCCCGCGGCGCCCCGGCGGTCAAGGCAGCGTGAGAATCTCGGCCCCCGACTCGGTGACCACGAGGGTGTGTTCGAACTGCGCCGTCCACTTGCGATCCTTGGTGACGACCGTCCAGCCGTCTTCCCAGATCTCGTAGTCGACCGTGCCGAGGTTGATCATCGGCTCGATCGTGAACACCATGCCCGGCTCGATGATCGTGTCGACGTCCGGCTGGTCGTAGTGCAGGATCACCAGTCCGTTGTGGAACGTCTCGCCGATGCCGTGGCCCGTGAAATCACGGACCACGCCGTAGCCGAACCGGTTGGCGTACGACTCGATGACGCGGCCGATCACGTTGAGGGCGCGACCGGGCTTGACCGCCTTGATCGCGCGCATCGTGGCCTCGTGCGTACGCTCGACGAGCAGCCGCACGTCCTCCGACACGTCGCCCGCGAGGAAGGTGGCGTTCGTGTCGCCGTGCACTCCCCCGATGTACGCGGTGACGTCGATGTTGACGATGTCGCCGTCCTGCACGACGGTCGAGTCCGGGATGCCGTGGCAGATCACCTCGTTGAGCGACGTGCAGCACGACTTGGGGAAACCGCGGTAGCCGAGCGTCGACGGGTAGGCCCCGTGGTCGATCATGTAGTCGTGCGCGATGCGGTCGAGTTCGTCGGTCGTGACGCCGGGCCGCACCGCCTTGCCCGCCTCCTGCAGGGCGCCCGCCGCGATGCGGCTCGCGACGCGCATCGCCTCGATCGTCTCCGGGGTCTGCACCCACGGCTCGTGGCCCTCGTTCGCCGTGGGCTTCCACGCATACTCGGGGCGTTCGATACCGGACGGCACCGTCAGCACGGGTGACACGGTTCCGGGGGTCAGGACGGCGCGATCGGACATGCCACCAGGGTATGCCCCGCCGCCACGGCCGCGCACATGTGCCCGAGGTGCGTCGCGGGTTCGGTCGAGGAGCTGCGGCTGCGGAGCTCGCGCTCCGCCCGGCGCAGAAACGTCGGCGAGGTGATCATCTCGCCGTCCGACAGGACCGCGACCGTGGTGCGACCCGAGTCGATGCCGACTTCCGCGTCGATGTCCGGCAACGACGCCTGCTCGAAACCGAACCCGTTGCGGGTGAGCCGGATCGACTACCGGTCGTCCTCGCGGGACCGACACCACGGCGCACCGACCTTGCGGCCCTTCCGCTTTCCTGAGTCCGAGCGCTTCACCCCGGTCGCCGGGCAGGCATCCGCGATTCGCGCAGGTCACTCCTGGCGGAGCACGAAACGCTGCACCTTCCCGCTCGGCGTCTTGGGCAACGACTCGACGAAGTGCACGGTGCGCGGGTACGCATGCGCCGCGAACTTGCGTTTGACGAGATTCTGCAACTCCCCCGCGAGGGCCTCGGACGCGTCGACGCCCGGCCGCAGCACGACGTACGCCTCGATCACCTCGCCACGCAGCTCGTCCGGCTTTCCCACGACCGCGGCTTCGATCACCGCGTCGTGCATCACGAGAACACTCTCGACGTCGAACGGTCCGATCCGGTAGCCCGCCATGATGATCACGTCGTCGTCGCGCGCCGAGAAATAGAAACGTCCGTCCTTGTCGGTCTGTCCGGCATCGCCGGTGAGATACCAGCGTCCGTCCGCGGTGTAGCGGGACGCGGTCTTGTCGGGTGCGTCGAGATAGCCCGCGAACCACAGCAGGGGGCTCGCGGTCGTGTCGATCGCGACGCGGCCCGCGACGCCCGGCGCCGCGACGGTGTCCGCGTCGTCCTCGAGCACCGCGCACGACCAGCCCGGCAACGGACGTCCCATCGAGCCCTCACGGACGTCCTCGCGCACGCCGTCGGCCCAGGCGTTCGCGATGAACATGCCGTGCTCGGTCTGGCCGTAGTGATCGCGCACGACGACACCGAGCTGCTCGCGCGACCACGCGACGACATCCGGCGTGAGCGGCTCGCCCGCGGACGATGCGCGCCGCAGCCGCAGCTCCGCGGGTGGGGTCGCGGCGTCGGCCCGCAAGCTGCGATACACCGTGGGCGCCGCGGCGAAGTTGGTGACGCCGAACGTCTCGATCACGCGCCAGGTGAGATCGGCCGAGAATCCCGCGTGGAGCAGGATGCTGCGGCGACCGGTCGCGAGCGGCGCCAGCACCGCGTAGTACAGCCCGTACGCCCAGCCGGGATCGGCGGCATTCCAGAACACGTCGTCGTCGCGCACGTCGAGTCCGAACTCCTGGTACGCGTGGAACGACGCGAGCGCGCGCACCGGCACCGGCACACCTTTCGGGGTGCCGGTCGTGCCGCTCGTGAACAGCTGCACGAGGACTCCGTCCCCGCCGACCGCGACGCGGGCGCCCGACGGGTCATCCGCGTCGTGTTCACCGAGCAGGCGAGAGAAGTCGTCGTACTCGTCCGTCGACGCCGTGTCCTCGTCGCCGCGGGCGACGACGACGCGCCAGCCCGGATCGGCGGGCATGTCGTCACCGGGCGCGAGCTTCGCGAGCTGCCCCGCGTCGACGACGACGGCCTTCGCGTCGCTCGCGGTCAGGCGCAGCGCGATCGCGGCGGGCGCGAACGCCGTGAACAGCGGCACGTGCACCGCGCCGCGGCGCCAGATCCCGAGCAGCGCGATCACGAGCTCTGCCGACTTGCCCATGAGCGTGCCGACACGATCGCCCGGCTCGACGCCCAGGCCCGCGAGCGCTGCCGCGAACTTCGCGGACTCCGCCCGCAGGTATCCGTACGTGAGGTCGGCGGCCGTCAGGTCGGATTCGACGACGGTGAACGCGACCGCGTCGTCGGGATGCCGGTCGCACAGCAACTCGGCCGCACACGCGCTCTCGGTGTCGTACTCCCCGAGCAGCGCGGCCACACGGTCCGCGAAACCGGAGGCGTCCGCGCGCGCCGGGCCCGAATTGTCCACCGTCATGTCTCTCCTCGTCTCGCTCTCGTCCCGGATGCCGTCCCCACGCCTGCTCGCCGTACGGGACGTCGCACCGGTGTACCGCCAGTCGTTATGATTCACATCACATGCGCTGTGCACCACCCCCGGAAAGGGGTGCTCAGCCGTCGGAAAGAGGTGACCCGGGTGTCGAACACTGCCGCTTCGTCGAACACTGCCGACCTGCTACGGCCGCGCGACACGGACGCCTTGCGCGCCGCCACCCGCTCACTCGCGTCCGGCCGGGTGGCACCCGTGCTGTTCGCCGGCGAGGTGGTCGACGACACGCTGCGGCTCACCGAGTTCTCGGGCACCCGCACCAACAGCCTCCGCGGGCTGTCCGTCGCGAGCAGTTCCGGTCTGGGCGGCCGCGCGGTGGCGCAGCGCGGCCCGGTCGCGGTCCGCGACTACGGACGCGCCGTGTCCATCACCCACCACTACGACGCGCCGGTGCTCACAGAGGGCCTCCGGTCGATCGTTGCCGTACCCGTCGTCGTGCGCGGCCACCCGCGTGCCGTGCTGTATGCCGCGACGCGCCAGTGCATCTCGATCGGCACGCGCATCACCGATCCGGTGTTCGGTGCGGCGCGGGCACTCGCGACCGAGATCGAGACCCGCGACGAGGTCGACCGCCGGGTACGTCTGCTGGCGGCCGCCGCGGCCGAGCGGACGAGCGGCGTGCGGCGCGAGGAGCTGCGCGACCTGCACTCCGAGCTGCGGGCCGTCGCGCGCGACGCGGACGATCCGTCGCTGGCGGCCCGTGTCCAGTCGATCGCGTCGCGCCTCGCACGGCTCACGCACCCCGGCGAGGGCGAGTGGCGCGAGGGCAGCCGGGAGCAGGGCAACGCGCCCACGGTCGACGTCACGCTCAGCGCACGCGAGTTGGACGTGCTGGCGCACGTCGCGCTCGGCTGCACCAACCGCGACGTCGCCGAGCGCCTGTCGGTCGGTGCCGAGACGGTCAAGAGCTATCTGCGTTCCGTGATGGCGAAGCTCGACGTGCACACTCGACAGCAAGCCGTCGTCGCGGCACGGAGGCGGGGGCTGCTGCCGTAGCAGGACGTTGCGGCGGAGCGGCGCATTCAGTAGTCGTCGGGCAGCGCTGCCAGCATGTCGCGCGTGATCGCGACCGCATTGTCCGAGCTGCCGCCACGCACCACGAGCGTCGCGAATGCGAGATCGCCGCGGTAGCCCACGAACCACGCATGCGACCCGCCGTCCACCTCGGCCTCTCCGGTCTTGCCGTACACCGCACCCTGGTCGGCCACCCGCTCGGCGGTGCCGCTCGTGACGACCAGCCGCATCATCGTGCGCAGGCCGTCGATCGTGGCAGGCGAGAGCCCGTGCCCGTCGCCGTCCGCGGCGTCGACGGTGGTGTCGCTGCCGAGCAGCAGGTGCGGCACGGGTGTCTCGCCGCTCGCGACCGTCGCCGCGGCGAGCGCCATGCCGAACGGGCTCACCAGCACGCGGCCCTGCCCGAAGCCGTCCTCGGTGCGCTGGACGATGTCGTCCGCGGGCGGAACCGAGCCCGTCTCGGTCGGCATACCGACGACGGAATACGTGGCGCCGATGCCGAACCGCGCCGCCGCATCGGTCAGCGCGTCGGGCGTCATCTCGCTGGCGAGCTTCGCGAAGGTCGTGTTGCACGAACGCGCGAACGCGGTCGCCATCGGAACGTTGCCGAGCGAGAAGCCGTTGTAGTTGGGCACGCTGCGCTCGCCGATCACGATCGAGCCCGGGCACGGCACGGTCGTGTCGGGTGTCGCGGCACCCGAGTCGATCGCGGCCGCGGCCGTCACCATCTTGAACGTCGAGCCCGGCGGGTACAGGCCGGTGAGCGCGACCGGCCCGTCCCGGTCGGCCGCCGCGTTCTGCGCAACCGCCAGGACGTCGCCGCGGGACGCGTCGAGCACGACGGTCATCGCCTGATCTCGTGCGACGTCGACAGCAGCCTGGGCGGCGACCTGCACCCGGCGGTCCAGGCTCATCGAAAAGGACGGAACCGGCTGTGCCGCAGTCTCGGTCAGCACCCCGACATCTGCGCCGTTGCGGTTGACGGTCACCACACTCCAGCCGGCCTTGCCTTCGACCTGGTCGATCACGGTCTTCTTGACCTGGCTCACGAGGTCCGGTGCGAACGCGCGATCGGTGGGCACCAGGTCCGCTTCCTCGGTGACACTCACCCCGGGGATCGCCTCGAGCACGGTCGCAACGGTGTCGTAGGCGTCCTGGCGCAAGCGCGTGACGAGATAGGGGCCGTCGCCGCCGATCGCCGACTCCGCGACCCCCTGCGCCGTGAGCGTCGCGTCGTAGGGTCGCAGCGCATCGGTGACCGCCCGTGCCGACGCACGCACGTCCGCCGTCTTCGCGGCCGACAGCGCGACGCGATACACCGTTCCCGGCACCAGCACGTCCGAGCCGGCGCGTTCGTTGACCCGCGCCCACGGCGGCGCCGCCGCGCGCAACACCATCGTCTGCCGTTCGCCCAACTCGGGATGCACATCCGTCGACGTCCAGCGCACCTGCCATTCGCCGCCGCTGCGGCCCATCTGCAGTTCGCCGTCGTAGGTCCAGACACGGTCCTTGGGCAGGTGCCAGCGATAGGTGTACGCGACCGTCGCGGTGTCGCCGTGCACGGACGCGGCGCCCGCCGTCGCCTCGAGCGCGTCGGCCTGCAGCGACTGCCACGTCTGCCCGAGGATCTCCCGTGCGGCGTCCGGCCGGTCGACCGCCCCTGCGGCCGCGTCGATGTCGCGCGCCGCGAATGCGTCGAGAAAGGCCTGCGCGGCGGGCACCGGCCCGGCCTGTTTCGGCGTGCACGCCGGCACCAGTCCCACCACCAGCAGGGCCGCGGCCGCAGCCGGGAAACGGAACGTTCGAGATCTCATCGCGCACATAGTATGTGCGCACACGGCAATTCTCGTGTGTACGCGCAGGGGATTCGGGGACACGGACCCTCGGCGGCCGCGCCGACCGTCAGTCGAGCAGCACCGTGGCGAACGTCGCGACCTGTTCGAAACCGATGCGCGCGTACGCGGCCCGCGCGGGAGTGTTGAAACTGTTGACGTACAGGCTCGGGATGCGGCCGTCGTCGATGATCGACTGCGCCACTGCCCCGGTGCCCGCGGAGCCTAGTCCGTGCCCACGGCGGTGCGGCGCGACCCACACCCCCTGGATCTGGCCGACGCGACTCGACTGCGACCCGACCTCGGCCTTGAACACGACGTCGCCGTCCTCGAAGCGGGCGAACGCCCGGCCTGCGGCGATCAGGTTCGCGACGCGGCGACGGTAGGCACGGCCGCCGTCGTGCATCCTCGGGTCCACCCCCACCTCCTCGACGAACATCGCGACCGCTGCGGGCAAGTACACGTCGATCTCGTCGGCCCGCACGCGGCGCACCTCGGGGTCGACATCGGTGGGTCGCTCGGCGAGCGCGAGCAGCGGCTGGTCGGAGCGCACCTCACGAGCCGGGCCCCAATCGAGTTCGAGCATCTCCCACAGCGGCAGCGTGAGCTCCGCGCGACCCACGAGCGACGAACACAGCCGGGCACCACGTGCCGCGCGCTCGGCGAACGCCCGCATGTCCGACCGGGAGCCGCGCAGCGGCACGAGATTCGCACCCGAGAAGCACAGCGATTCGAGGGGGCCACCGCGACTCCACAGTTCCCCGAAGATCGTCCGCGGATCGACACCCGACTCCTCGACACGCGCCGCGACCATGCAACTCGCCACGGGATCGGCAGCGAGCACCGCGAGCACGTCGCGGATGTCGCGACCGCCCAACTGCCGGGCGCCGAGAAGCTTCAGCATGGATGTCCGACCTGTTCGCTCAGCGCTGCTCTGGCCGTGTGGCTCGTGCTCGCGGCATCGCAGCGGTGTTCCTCGTCACAGCCTGCCATGTACGGAGGCGTCGCGACAGACGGACGTCGAGAAACCGCTCAGCCGACGCTCACGACAGGTCCGCCCGCGCCCTCTTCGCCCATCTCCTCGGCGATGCGCATGGCCTCCTCGATGAGCGTCTCGACGATCTGGGCCTCGGGCACGGTCTTGACGACCTGACCCTTGACGAAGATCTGACCCTTGCCGTTGCCCGACGCGACACCCAGGTCGGCGTCGCGGGCCTCGCCCGGGCCGTTGACGACGCAGCCCATGACGGCGACGCGCAGCGGCACCTCCATGCCCTCGAGACCCGCGGTGACCTCGTCGGCGAGTGTGTAGACGTCGACCTGAGCACGCCCGCACGAGGGGCACGAGACGATCTCGAGTTTGCGCGGCCGCAGGTTGAGCGACTGCAGGATCTGGGTGCCGACCTTGATCTCCTCGGCGGGCGGCGCGGACAGCGAGACCCGGATCGTGTCGCCGATACCGTCCGACAACAGCGAACCGAACGCGACCGCCGACTTGACGGTGCCCTGGAATGCGGGCCCGGCCTCGGTGACACCGAGATGCAGTGGGTAGTCGCACTGTGCCGCGAGCTGGCGGTACGCCTCGACCATGACGACGGGATCATTGTGCTTGACGGAGATCTTGATGTCGCCGAAGCCGTGCTCCTCGAACAGGCCCGCCTCCCACAGCGCCGACTCGACGAGCGCCTCGGGGGTCGCCTTGCCGTACTTCTTCAGCAGACGAGGATCGAGCGAGCCGGCGTTGACGCCGATGCGGATCGGAATGCCCGCATCGCCCGCGGCCTTCGCGACCTCCTTGACGCGACCGTCGAACTCCTTGATGTTGCCGGGGTTGACACGCACGGCGGCGCAGCCCGCCTCGATCGCCGCGAAGATGTACCGGGGCTGGAAGTGGATGTCGGCGATGACCGGGATCTGACTCTTGCGCGCGATCGTCGCGAGCGCGTCGGCGTCCTCCTGCCGCGGACACGCGACGCGCACGATGTCGCAGCCGGCGGCCGTGAGCTCGGCGATCTGCTGCAGCGTCGAGTTGACGTCGTGTGTCTTGGTGGTGCACATCGATTGCACGGACACCGGATAGTCGCTGCCGACTCCGACGGAGCCGACGTGCAGCTGCCGCGTCGTGCGGCGAGGGGCGAGGACGGCGGCCGGAGATTCGGGCATACCCAGTCCAACGGCGTTGGTCACGTGAAGGCCTTCTTTCGTAGCGTCGACAACGAGTTTACCGTCGGTCAGAACAGCTTGATCGGATTGACGATGTCCGCCGTGAGTGTCAAGAGCATGAACGCACCACCGATGACGACGAACACATAGGTGATGGGCAGCAGTCGGAGGTAGTTCACGGGGGCACCGTCGGGCTCACCGCGCAGGTTGCGGATCCAGTTGCGGATCTTCTCGTAGATCGCGACCGCCATGTGGCCGCCGTCGAGCGGGAGCAGCGGCAGGATGTTGAACGCGCCGAGGAAGAAGTTCAGGCTCGCGAGCAGGCTCACGAACATCGGGATGTTGCCGGCCTCGGCGGCTTGGCCCCCGATCACGGACGCACCGACGACGCTGACGGGTGTGTCGAGGCCGCGTTCTCCGCCCGCGATCGCGTGCCACAGGTCCACGGCCTTGCTCGGCAGGCTCACGAGCGCCTTGCCCGTCTCGACGAAGATGTCGCCCGTGTACGCAAAGGTTGCCGGCACCGCGGACAGTGCGCCGTACTCGACCCGGCTCGGCGGGCCGGACACACCGATCGCCCCGACGTCCTGCGAGCGGACCTCGCTGGTGCCGTCGACGTAGACCATGCGCTGCACCTGCTGCACCGGAACGGTCACATCGAACTCGGTGCCGTCCCGGTCGATCGTGAACTCGGTGGGTCCCGACAGCTTCTGGGTGGCGAGCACGACGTCCGAGAAGGTTTCGGTGCGAGTGCCGTCGACGCCGACGATTCGGTCGCCGATCTCGATGCCGGCTTGTTCGGCAGGCCCTTGGCCCCAGCACTCCGACAACGTTCCGTCCTCGGCTTGCGTCGCCGCGGCACACCCGAGGTTCGTGACGGTCGGGCTCGTGTCACGGTTCGGCAGGAACCATCCGACGGCCAGCACGTACACCAGCACGATGCCCAGCACGAAGTTCATGACGATGCCGCCGCACATCACGACGAGCCGCTTCCACGTCTTCTGCTTGTACATCGCGCGCGGCGCTTCGTCGGGGGTGAGCTCGTCCATCGCCGTCATGCCTGCGATGTCGCAGAAACCGCCGGCCGGGATGGCCTTGAGCCCGTATTCGGTCTCGCCGCGGCGGAACGAGAAGATCTTCGGACCGAAGCCGATGTAGTAGCGGCGGACCTTCATGCCGAGGGCCTTCGCGGTCCACATGTGGCCCGCCTCGTGCAACGCGATCGAGGCCGCGATGCCGACCGCGAACAGGACGACGCCCAGAACGAACACCATGGGGGTGACTAGCCTTCCTGCTTCACGAGTTCGGATGCCCGCGCGCGGGCCCACGTGTCCGCCGCGAGGACGTCGTCGACGGATGTGGGCGGTGCGGACCACTCGTCCGCCTCGCCGAGCACCACATCCACGGTACGGACGATTCGCGGAAAGGCGAGCGCACCGTCGAGGAAGGCCTGCGCGGCGACCTCGTTGGCGGCGTTGTAGACGGCCGTGGTGCAGCCGCCGGCGACGCCCGCGGCGCGCGCGAGGTCGACGGCAGGGAACACGGCCGAGTCGAGCGGTTCGAACTCCCATGTCGACGCAGTGGTGAAATCGCACGCCGCGGCGGCGCCGTCGACGCGCGCGGGCCAGCCGAGGGCGAGCGCGATCGGCAGCTTCATGTCGGGCGGGCTGGCCTGCGCGAGCGTCGAGCCGTCCCGGAAGGTGACCATCGAGTGCACGATCGACTGCGGGTGCACCGTGACGTCGATCCGGTCGTAGGGCAGCCCGAACAGCAGGTGGGTTTCGATCAGCTCGAGGCCCTTGTTGACGAGGGTGGCCGAGTTGAGCGTGTTCATCGGACCCATCGACCAGGTGGGATGCGCCCCGGCCTGTTCCGGGGTGACGGACTCGAGCGCGTCGGCGCTCCAGCCGCGAAACGGCCCACCGGAGGCGGTGAGCACGAGCCGTGCGACCTCGTCGGCGCTGCCGCCACGCAGGCACTGGGCCAGTGCCGAGTGCTCCGAGTCGACGGGCACGATCTGACCGGGTGCGGCGGCCGCGGTGACGAGCGGGCCGCCCGCCACGAGCGATTCCTTGTTCGCGAGCGCCAACCTGGCACCGGACTCGAGGCCCGCGAGCGTGGGACGCAGACCCAACGACCCGACGAGTGCGTTGAGAACGACGTCGGCCTGTGTGTCGCGGACCAGCTCGGTGACGGCGTCCGGCCCGGTGCGCACGGGCAGGTCGAGACGCTCGGCGGCGGCCGGGTCGGCGACCGCGACGTCGCGCACACCGGTGTCCGCGATCTGCCGTTCGAGAAGGTCGACCTTGCCGCCGCCCGCCGCGAGCCCCACGACCTCGAAGCGATCGGGATTGGCGGCGATCACGTCGAGGGCCTGGGTGCCGATCGAACCGGTGCTGCCGAGCAGCAGGACACGGAGGGGGCTGTTGTCGTCCACGCGACCATTGTTCCTCATCGCCCACACCCGTCCCGCCCGCCCGAGCGGTTCACGCGGGTACCGGGCCCCGCGTAGCCCGGGTCCCTGCGTACGACGCGCGGTCGTATGACACCATGATGGGCAACGAAGTTCGGATGAGCAGGAGGATCGTCGTGACCGGTAGCCAGTTGGAGCCCTCGTCCACCGACCCCGTCGTGGTCGGCAAGGTCGATACGGCCGACGTGCCGTCCGCAGCATGGGGCTGGAGCGGCGAGGCTCCCCGCTTCTTCCGTTTCCTCGGCTGGTTCTTCGCCGCGGTCCTGCTCCTCATGATGATCGGCAACCACCACGGCAAGGTCGAGGATCTGTTCCTCATCGGCTTCGCAGGCGTCATGGTCATCATGCTGGTGCGCGACATCATCCTGCGCCGTAAGCCGCGCTAGGCGTCAGCACTCGACACGAGATCGGGCCACCGAGCACAGTGCTCGGTGGCCCGATCTCGTCGTTCGGCCCGACCGGGGTACCGACTCAGTTCTCGGCGGCCAACTGACCGCACGCCGCAGCGATCTCCTGACCGCGGGTGTCGCGCACGGTGCAGGACACACCCTGTGCCTGCACGCGGCGCACGAACTCGCGCTCGACGTCCTTCGGGCTCGCGTCCCACTTGCTGCCCGGCGTGGGATTGAGCGGGATGAGGTTGACGTGCACGAGAGAGCCGAGCGCCTTGTGCAGCTTCTTGCCGAGCAGATCCGCACGCCACGGCTGGTCGTTGATGTCCCGGATGAGCGCGTACTCGATCGACACACGCCTGCCGGTGCGGTCGGCGTAGTAACGCGCCGCGTCGAGCACCTCCGACACCGACCATCGGTTGTTGACCGGCACGAGCGTGTCGCGCAACTCGTCGTCGGGCGTGTGCAGCGACACCGCGAGCGTGACGTTCAGACCTTCGTCCGCCAGCTTGCGGATGGCGGGTGCGAGCCCGACGGTCGACACCGTGACCGAACGCTGCGACAGACCGAAACCGTCAGGGGCGGGATCGGTGATGCGACGTACCGCCGCGACCACGCGCTTGTAGTTGGCGAGCGGCTCGCCCATACCCATGAACACGATGTTCGACAGTCGCCCGGGGCCGCCGTGCACCTCCCCGTCGCGCAGCGCCGCCGCCGCAGCACGCACCTGGTCGACGATCTCGGCGGTCGACAGGTTGCGCTGCAATCCGCCCTGCCCGGTGGCACAGAACGGGCACGCCATGCCGCAGCCTGCCTGACTCGAGATGCACAGCGTCGCCCGGTCGGGATAGCGCATCAGGACACTCTCGAGCAGCGTGCCGTCGTGTGCCTTCCACAAGGTCTTGCGGGTGTCGCCGTCGTCGCACGCGATGTGCTTGACCACAGACAGCAGCGGCGGGAACAGCGACCGGCCGACCTGCTCGCGCGCGCCCGCAGGCAGGTCGGTCATGCGGTCGGGGTCGGCTTCGAGGCGCGCGTAGTACTGGCGGGCGAGCTGGTCCGCACGGAACGCAGGCAGCCCGAGATCCTTGACAGCCTGCTTCCTCGCGGGGCCGTCGAGGTCGGCGAGATGGCGTGGCGGGAGGCCACGCTTGGGGGCGTCGAACACGAGCGGCAGGGGGGCAGCGGGAGAAGCCATAGTTGTTCCATTCTCTCACGACCCGGCGTGGTCCCGATCGTGGCGACCGCCACCCACGCTCACCCGATCCGGCACGCACGTGCCCGATTCGGCACGAACTTCCCGGCGATGCGGGAGGATCACAGCATGTCCACCGATCGACCGGGACGCGACCCGGGGCCGAACGAACCGGGGCCGTACGAAACACGGGCAGGCGAGCCGACCTCCGTGCCCGACGAGCCCGGCACATTGCCGCCGGGCTCGCCGACCGTGCCGGAACAGTCCGGCGATCAGTGGCAGAAGGTCAAGCACACCCGCGCGGCCGCCACCTGGACCGGCCTCGTCATCGGCATTCTCGTGCTGATCGTGCTGCTGATCTTCATCCTGCAGAATCTGGAGAGCACCGACATCCAGATCTTCGGCTGGCACGGCACGCTGCCACTCGGGGTGCTGTTGCTGCTCGCCGCAATCGCGGGAGCCGTCATCATGGCGCTCGCCGGGGGGATTCGCATCCTGCAGGTCAGACGCGCCGCCCGGCGACGCTGACCTTCACCACTCGAGACCCACTGCCTTCACCACTCGAGACCCACTGGGCGCCTGCGCACATGCACGCGGTAGCGCACGTCGAGCGCGAGACCGGGCGTCTGCGCCGCGGCCCGCGCCGCGGTACGCGCGGTGAACTCGATGCCGAGCACTCCGACCAGTTCCTCGCGGTCGGCGAACTCCCAGCGTGTGTCCACCCGAGCCAGATCGAAGCCCTGCGCGACGAAGAACCGTTCGACCGCGACGGGATCGTACTGGCGCAGGTCGGCTCTCATCCAACGTCCGTAGGGGTGCGCGGTGGCGTCGAGATCGACGACGACCAGCGCGCCGCCGGGCCGGAGCACACGCATCGCCTCGCGGATACCTGCTCCGCAGCCCGGCCCGAAGAAGTACGCGGTGCGCGCGTGCACGATGTCCGCCGACGCATCGGGCAGCGGCAGCGACTCCGCGGCACCGTCACGGACCTCGACGTTCGCCAGCCCGGCCGTGCGGGCGCGCGCCGCGGCGACGAGCGGCGAGTGCGGTTCGACGCCCACGACGTGGGCGGCATCGCGGGCGAACTCCGGCAGGTGATAACCGGCACCGCACCCGACGTCGACCACCGTCCGACTCCGCCACCCGATCGCGGAGCGAAGGTGCGCGAACACCGCGCCGTCACGGTCCTGGGCGCGGTTCTCGACCTCGTACAGGTCGGGCCAGTGCCAGATGTTCGGGCTGGGAATCGTCGCCACGACCGACCTGCCCGGATCAGACGAGGATCGTGAGCACGAGCCACGTGACGAACGCCGACGGCAACAGCGAGTCGAGCCGGTCCATGATGCCGCCGTGGCCGGGCAGCAGTGTGCCCATGTCCTTGATCTGCAAGTCGCGCTTGACCTGCGACTCGATCAGGTCGCCCAGCGTGCCGGTGACGACGAGAACCACGCCGAGCAGGACGCCGATCATCGAGTTCGCGCCGAGGATGAGAGTCACACTCGCGAGGCTGCCGAGCACACAGAACACGAGCGAGCCTGCGAAGCCCTCCCACGACTTCTTCGGGCTGATCCGCGGCACCATCGGGTGCTTGCCGAACAGCACGCCCGCGACGTAGCCGCCGACATCGGAGCACACGATGCCGATCATCAGCACGAACACGCGGCCCGGGCCGTCGTCCTGCAGCACCATGAGGCCCGCGAACGCCGCGAGCAGCGGCAGCCACGCGGCGGTGAACACGGTGACCGCGACGTCACGCAGATAGTTGCGTGGAGTGGCGCCGAGGCCATGGTCGAACAGTCGCCATGTCATGCACACGAGGGCCGTCGCCGCGAACGCGGCGAGTGTGCCGTCGACACCGAACGGCCAACCGAGCCACATGATCGCCTGGCCACCGAGCAGCAGCGGAATCCGCGGCACGCGGATCCCCGCCTCGCCGAGCCGCTTCGTGACCTCCCACGTCGCGATGGCGATGGCGGCCGCGACGACCCCGAGCCATGCGGTGGGCGCATAGACGAGAACCAGGATCACCAACAGACCCAGGCCACCGCCCACGCCGATCGCGGCGGGCAGATTGCGGCCTGCCTTCGAGGCCGGTGCCGGAGCTGCCGGGTGCTCCGGCTTCCGTTCTGCGGGCACGGTCAACTGTCCTTTTCCCATTCGTCGCGCCGTGCCTAGACTTCGAGCAGCTCGGCTTCCTTGTGCTTGACCAGGTCGTCGATCTGACCGACGTACCGGGCGGTGGTCTTGTCGAGTTCGGCTTCGGCGCGCGTCACCTCGTCCTCGCCGGCTTCGCCGTCCTTCTGGATGCGCTTGAGCTCGTCCATGGACTTGCGCCGCACATTACGCACCGCGACCTTCGCGTCCTCGCCCTTGCTCTTGGCCTGCTTGACGAGTTCGCGCCTGCGCTCCTCGGTGAGCTGCGGCACCGACACGCGGATGAGGTGCCCGTCGTTGGTGGGGTTCACGCCGAGGTCGGAGTTGCGGATCGCGGTCTCGATGGCGCCGAGTTGGGACGCCTCGTACGGCTTGACCACGACGAGTCGCGCCTCGGGCACCGTGATGCTCGCGATCTGTGTGATCGGCGTGAACGCGCCGTAGTAGTCGATTCCGATGCGCGAGAACATGCCCGGATTGGCACGGCCGGTGCGGATGCCGCCGAGTTCGTCCTTGGCCACCGTGACGGCCTTCTCCATCTTCTCCTCGGCCTCGAAGAGAGCTTCATCGATCACGGCTTTTCCTCCATGTTCCTGTCGGTTCGATCGGGCTCGAGCTCACGCTCACGACTTGACGAGCGTTCCGATCTTCTCACCCGAGACGGCACGAGCGATATTTCCCTCGACCAACAGGTTGAAGACCATCATCGGCATGTCGTTGTCCATGCACAGACTGAACGCCGTGGCGTCCGCGACCTTGAGGCCCCGCTCGATGACGGCCCGGTGCGTGATCTCGGCGAACATCGTCGCCGTCGGATCGATGCGCGGGTCGGCGTCGAACACGCCGTCGACACCCTTCGCCATGAGTACGACGTCGGCTCCGATCTCGAGTGCGCGCTGCGCGGCGGTGGTGTCGGTGGAGAAGTACGGCATCCCCATGCCGGCACCGAAGATGACGACGCGCCCCTTCTCGAGATGCCTGCGTGCACGCAGCGGGATGTACGGTTCGGCGACCTGCCCCATGGTGATGGCGGTCTGCACACGCGTGTCGACGCCCTGCTTCTCCAGGAAATCCTGCAGCGCGAGCGAGTTCATGACCGTGCCGAGCATGCCCATGTAGTCCGAGCGGGCCCGGTCGAGACCCCGCTGCTGCAACTCGGCGCCGCGGAAGAAGTTGCCGCCGCCGATCACGACAGCCACCTGCACGCCCGAGCGCACGACGTCGGCGATCTGCTCGGCGACCTTGGTCACCACATCGGGATCGAGTCCGACGCGACCGCCGCCGAACATCTCGCCGCCGAGCTTGAGCAGAACCCGGCGGAACACGGGGCGTTCGGGGGCTGTTTCGGACATCGTTCTCCTCATGTCGTACTGGTGCAGCGAGGCCAGTATTGCAATGTCATGGACGGGGCCGGACGCGAACCGCGCGGTGCGGCAGCGCTGTCGCCGACCCGTGGCAGACGTGAGCCCCGCCGATCATGCGAACGGCGGGGCTCACGTGCGGTGCCTCAGTTGGCGCCGACCTCGAAACGGACGAATTTCGTCACGTTCGCGCCGGCCTCGTCGAGAAACGCCTTGACGTTCTTCTTCGAATCCTGGACCGACGGCTGATCGAGCAGCACGACGTCCTTGAAGAAGCCGTTGACACGACCCTCGACGATCTTCGGCAGGGCCTGCTCGGGCTTGCCCTCTGCCTTGGCGGTCTCCTCGGCGATGTGCCGCTCGTTGGCGACGACGTCCTCCGGGACCTCGTCCCGCGTGACGTACTTCGCCTTGAGCGCGGCGACCTGCATCGCGGCGCCGCGAGCGGCCTCCGCGGCGGCGTCGCCCTCGCCCGTGTACGCGACCAGGACGCCCACGGCGGGCGGCAGGTCGGCGGCACGCTTGTGCAGGTACACGGCGACCGGGCCGTCGAGAGCGGCGTACTTGCTCAGCACGAGCTTCTCGCCGATCTTCGCCGACTGCTCCTGCACGAGCTGATCGACCGTCTTGCCGTCGAGGTCGAGCTGCGCGAGCGCCTCCAGATCGGCCGGACGGGCCTGCGCCGCGGCGTCGACGATCTTGTCGGCGAGCGCGATGAAGTCGTCGTTCTTCGCGACGAAGTCGGTCTCGCAGTCGATCTCGAGCAGGACGCCGTCCTTGGCGACGACCAGGCCCTCGGCGGTGGTGCGCTCGGCACGCTTGCCGACGTCCTTGGCGCCCTTGATGCGCAGCTGCTCGACGGCCTTGTCGAAGTCGCCGTCGCTGTCGGCGAGTGCGTTCTTGCACGCCATCATTCCGGAGCCGGTGAGCTCGCGGAGCCGCTTGACGTCAGCGGCGGTGTAGTTCGCCATTGTGGCGATTCCTCCTCGGTGAGAGTGGGCGGAAGGGGAGGCGCTCAGGCCTGCTTCTCGGCGTCGGCGACGTCGGCCGGAGCCTCGGCGAGCTTCGAGTCGGCCTCGGCGACAGCCTCGCGCGGCGACTCGGGGCCACCCTCGGTGATGCCGTCGGCAGTGGCCGACTGGGCGAGCAGCTCCTGCTCCCACTCGGCGAGCGGCTCGGCAGCGGCGTCGGCACCCGGCTTCGCGTCCTTGTCGGCGCTCTGGCCCGCGCGGGCCTGCAGGCCCTCCGCGACGGCCGACGCGACGACGCGCGTCAGGAGCGCGGCGCTGCGGATCGCGTCGTCGTTGCCCGGGATCGGGTAGTCGACGAGGTCGGGATCGCAGTTGGTGTCGAGGATCGCGACGACCGGGATGTTGAGCTTGCGTGCCTCGGCGACCGCCAGGTGCTCCTTGTTGGTGTCGACGATCCACACGGCCGAGGGAACCTTGGACATGTCGCGGATGCCGCCGAGGGTGCGGTCGAGCTTGGTCATCTCACGCGTGAGCATGAGGATTTCCTTCTTGGTGCGCCCCTCGAAGCCACCGGTCTGCTCCATCGCCTCGAGTTCCTTGAGGCGCAGCAGGCGCTTGTGGACGGTCGTGAAGTTGGTGAGCATGCCGCCGAGCCAGCGCTGGTTGACGTACGGCATCCCGACACGCGTGGCCTCGGCCGCGATGGACTCCTGCGCCTGCTTCTTGGTGCCGACGAACAGGATCGTGCCGCCGTGTGCGACGGTCTCCTTGACGAACTCGTACGCCTTGTCGATGTACGTGAGCGTCTGCTGCAGGTCGATGATGTAGATGCCGTTGCGGTCGGTGAGGATGAACCGCTTCATCTTCGGGTTCCAACGGCGGGTCTGATGCCCGAAGTGGGTGCCACTGTCGAGCATCTGCTTCATGGTCACAACAGCCATGGTTGTGCACTCTCTTTCGTTTCGGTTGATGCGGGACGTCGTCGACGCCCCGCCCTGGCGACCGCAGGCCCCCGGACCCGACCCGAAAAGGGTGGGACCAGCCGGAGACCGGATGTGCGCGGACGCGCGAAGTCGGACTGTGCGGGCACAGACCGCGTGACCAGTGTACGGCGTCGAGCCGCCTTCCTGAAACCGGCCCGGCACGGCCACTGCACAACCCGCGCAGGCGCGCAACCGCTCGGGCAGATCTGGGGACACCGCGATGCGTTGTCCCCACACTGCGTCGGGCGGCGCCACGACACGTGGCAGGGACCAAGCTGACGCCGTGCACACGCGAAGAGCCCGGCACTCGCACGCCGCCGCACCGCGGGCCGCGGCGCTCGTGGCGGTTGCGCTGTGCGCGGTCGTGGCGTTCGGGGCCGCACCACTGGCCGCGACGCCGTCGGCACCGTTCGCGTGGCCGCTCACGCCGCGCCCGGTCGTCACCCGTGCGTTCGACAATCCCGAGCAGAACTGGCTACCGGGGCACCGCGGTGTCGACCTGGAAGGCTATTCCGGGCAGGCGGTCCTGTCGGCAGGCGAAGGCACCGTGGCCTTCGCGGGCACGGTCGCGGGCAAACCCGTCGTGTCGGTCGACCACCCCGGCGGGCTGCGCACCACCTACGAACCGGTGCGGGCACGCGTCACGGCAGGCAGTCGCGTCGGGCGCGGCACCGTGCTCGGGTACCTCGAGTCGGAGCACCCCGGCTGCACCGCACTGTCCACGGCCTGCCTGCACTGGGGTGTGCGGCGCGGCAGGGAGTACCTCGATCCGACGCGCCTGGTCTACGTCGCGCCGATCCGGTTGTTGCCGGTCGACGGGTGAGTCCGCCGGTTCACGCGCGGGGGTGCGCCTGCTCGTGCACAGCCCGCAGGCGGGCCACCGACACGTGCGTGTAGATCTGAGTCGTCGCGAGGCTCGCGTGGCCGAGCAGTTCCTGCACGACCCGCAGGTCCGCACCGCCCTCGAGCAGATGTGTCGCGGCACTGTGCCGCAACCCGTGCGGGCCGAGATCGGGCGCGCCCGGAATCGCGGACAGCACGTCGTGCACGATCCGCCGGGCCTGACGTTGATCGAGACGCCCCCCGCGCGCCCCCAGCAGCAACGCACTGCCCGACCGCTCGCCCGCGAGTGCGGGCCTGCCGTATTCGAGCCAGGCGGCGAGCGCCGCGTCCGCCGGACCACCGAACGGCGCCGACCGCTCCTTGCCACCTTTACCGAGGACGCGCAGCAGCCGTCGCTCGCGATCGACGTCGTCGACGTCGGCGCCGCACAACTCCCCCACGCGCACGCCGGTCGAATACAGCAGTTCGACGACGACCCGGTCGCGCAGTGCGATCGGGTCGAGCTCCGCGGCGCCCGACTCGGCCGACGTCATCGCCTCCAGCGCATGCTGCCGGCCGAGCACCCCGGGCAGTGCGCGATGCGGCTTCGGCGAGGCCAGGCGGGCGCCTGGATCGACCGACATACGCCGCGTGCGCACAGCCCACTTGGTGAAACTGCGCGCCGACGACGTCTTCCGGGCGAGCGTCGAGCGGGCCGCGCCGCCGTCGGCGAGTTCCGCGAGCCACGAACGCAGCACATGGATGTCGAGCGCACCGATCGTCGCCCCGGGCGATCGCCGCTCGAGATGGATGAGCAGCGACTGCGCGTCCGCCACGTACGCGGCGACGGTGTTGCGCGATCGGCCCCGGCCGAGCCGCAGATCCTCGGCATACGCGGCCAGCGTCTCGGCAAGTCCGTCCGGAAGACTCGACATGGATGCCACGATGGTCGGGCTCGAGGAACAACGCAAGACGCCACGGCGTTGGACAACTTTCGTGAGCCGAACTACTTCCGCCCCTGCGATCGCCCTGCCGATGCTGTTCGTGCTCGCCCTCGTGTCGGCGATCGCACCGCTGTCGATGGACATGTATCTGCCGGGACTGCCGACGATGGCCGACAGTCTCGGCACCAGCGCGTCGAGCATCCAGCTCACGCTCACCACTTTCACCGCGGGCCTCGGCATCGGCCAGTTGCTCGTCGGCCCGGTATCCGACGGGACAGGACGACGCAGGATCCTGCTCGGCGCCGCCGCGATCACGACGCTCGCCGCAGTCGGCTGTGCACTCGCGCCGTCGATCGAGTTCCTGATCGGTGCGCGCCTGATCCACGGCCTCAGCGGCGGTGCGGCTATCGTCGTCGCCCGTGCGTGCGTCGCCGACCGCGCACGCGGCGACCAGGCCGCGCGGCTGTTCAGCCTGCTGATGATGATCGGCGGTGTCGCCCCCGTCGTGGCTCCCCTGCTCGGCGGCGCGATGCTCGGCCCGATCGGATGGCGCGGCATCTTCTGGGTCCTGGCCGCCCTCGGCGTCGTGATGGTGGTGGGCGGCGCGCTGCTCGTACCGGAGACCCTGCCCCGCGAGCGCCGGACGTCGGGCGGCCTACGCGCGCTGACGTCGAACATCGGCTCGGTCGTAACCAACCGTCGCTATCTGGGCTACGCGCTCGGCTTCATGCTCGCGTTCGGCGCGATGTTCTCGTACATCTCGGCGTCGTCCTTCGTGATCCAGAACGTACTGGGCCTCTCCCCCGGGCAGTACTCACTCGCATTCGCCATCAACGCGACGGGCATGGTCGCGACCACCTTCGTCAACAGTCGCCTCCTCGGCCGATTTCATGCCCGGCAGTTGCTGCTCACCGGAATGACCGGCCTGCTGGCCGGTGGCCTCGCGACACTCGCCGTCGTGCTCGTGGTGGACACCCCGCCGTGGTGGGCCGTGCTCGTCCCGCTGTTCGTCACGATGTCGAGCATGGGAATGATCTTCGGCAACTCGACGGGTCTCGCGCAGAGCGAGGTGCCGCACGCGGCCGGCACCGGCTCGGCGCTCATGGGCGCGGGCCAGTTCCTTCTCGCCGCGGTGGTGTCGCCGATCGTGGGCGTAGCCGGGCCGGAGACGGCAGTGCCGATGGCGATCGCGATACCCGCATTCGCGCTGCTCGCGCTCTGCTCGGCGGGCCTGCTCGCGCGCGGTAACGCCTCCTCCGCCGACCACGCGCTCCTCGCCGAGCAGCACGGCTGAGGCTGCCGCCCGGCGAGGAGTCACGCTTCGACCCGTGTACTCGCCGGAACTACGCCGACGCCTCGGCCTCTGCCAGTTCACGCTTCCACACGCGGAAACCCTCTTCGGTGCGTCCACGCCGCCAGTAACCCGAGATCGACGCCCGTGCGGCAGGCACACCGCGTTCCTTGCGGATGTACGGGCGCAGGTTGTGCATCACGGCCTGTGCCTCGCCGTGAACGAAGACCTGGGCGTCGCCTGCGCGCCACTCGATCGAGCGCACGGCCTCGACGAGCGGCGCGTTGTCGCCCGCTCGGTCGTCGCCGACGGCGTCGGAGCTCGCTCCGCGATGGACCCAGCGCACCGTGACCCCCTGGGGCGCAGCGATCGCGATTTCGTCGTCCGCACCGCCGACCTCGACGACGACGTCGCCGATCGCGTCGGCGGGCAGCGCCTCGACGGACGCCGCGATCGCCGGGATCGCCGTCTCGTCGCCCGCGAAGAGGTACCAGTCGGCCGACGGATCAGGGGCGTACGCACCGCCCGGACCACGCACCGTGACCGTCTGCCCCGGCTCGGCGTTCGCCGCCCACGGACCCGCGATACCCACGTCGCCGTGGACGACGAAGTCGATCGCGATCTCACGCGCGACCGGGTCGACCGACCGGATGGTGTAGGTGCGGAGCGTCAGGTCGCCGTCCGCCTCGAATTCGATCTTGACGTACGCGTCGGTGAACCCGTTCGGGACGAACGAGTCGAATCCGGGACCGCCCAGGTACACACGCACGAGGTGCGGGGCGAGGCGTTCGGTGCGCACGACGGTGAGGGTTGCGGTGGGCTTGGCCAAAACAGCCACCTTCCGTGAGTCGGCACCCGCGAAGAGCGCGGGAATTAGCATTACCTAAGTCACCGTACCCGAGCGATTCCCCGTTCCTCCCCGCAGCCGGAACCAGCCGGTGTCGTCGGTGCCGACGAAGCCTTCCAGTTCCAGGAGCGGCAACAGCGCCCGCACCATCGGCAGGGGGACGCCCGACGTCTCGGACAGTTCCGCCGCGCTCTGCGACCCCGCTGCGGGCAGCGCCTCGTAGATCAACAGCATGTCGCCGGTCAGCCTGTCGGTGTCGCGCGTGACCACTGCCTCGTGCCCGTCGAACAGCTCGAGCGGGCCGACGACGTCGACGACATCGCGCGCACCAGCGACCAGGATCGCCTCGCCGTCGCGGATCATGCGGTTGCAGCCGACCGAGGCGGCCGACGTCACCGGGCCCGGAACCGCGGCGACCGGGCGCCCGAGTTTGCGACCCCATGCCGCGGTGTTGCGTGCCCCGCTGCGCCAGCCCGCCTCGACCACGACGACACCCGCCGACAGTCCGGCGACGAGCCGATTGCGCGCCAGGAAGCGGTGCTTGGCAGGCGTGGTGCCCGGCGCGTACTCGCTCACCACGAGGCCACCCGCCGCAACGGACTGCAGCAGCCGAGCGTGGCCCGCGGGATAGGAACGGTCGACCCCGCACGCGAGGACCGCGATCGTGGTGCCGCCCACTCCGAGCGCGGCACGATGCGCCGCGCCGTCGACACCGAATGCCGCACCCGACACGATCGTCCACCCGTCCACCGCGAGATCTCCTGCGATCTCCGCGGTGACCTGCTCGCCGTACGCGGACGCGGCGCGCGTGCCGACGAGCGCGACAGACCGTTCGACGAGCTCGTCGAGCGGGCGCCGGCCGAGTACCCACAACGCAATCGGCGGCGCGGTGTCGGCACCGTCGAGTCGCCCGAACGGAAGCAACTGCCAGGCAGGCCATTCCGGGTCGTCGGGGGACACGAGGCGTCCACCCGCCGCCGCGATCATCTCGAGATCGCGTTCCGCGGAGTCGAGATGCGCTCGCACCGTGAGCCTCGTGCCGAGTTCTCCGTTCAACGCGCCTCTGCGGATCACCTCCGCCGTCTCGACAGGACCCCGCTCGGCCACGAGGTCGGCGAGCGCACGATTCGGCCCTTGCAACACCTTCGACAGATATGCCCATGCGCGTGTGCGCTTCTCGTCCCCCACGTGCGTCTCCTTCTCCCCCGGTTCGGTACGGCTGGTGGTTCGGTACGGATTGCTGCCCGGATCGCGGTCGGGCCCGATTCGGTGTGCCCGTTCAGCAGTTCAGGCTCCACGCGCCGCGGCGACGGTGTCCCGGCACCGCGGTCACGGAAAGCGAGTGCGGTGGCTACCTGCTCGGCGCCCGGAGCGTCGAGGCCCGCGAGATCGGCGACGCTCCAGGCCACTCGGAGCGCGCGATCGGCTCCGCGGGCCGTGACCACTCCGCGGCGCAACGCCTTCTCGATCGGGGCGAGTGCGGTGCGCGAGAGCCGGAACCGTTGCCGCAGAGCAGGCCCCGGCACCTCGGAATTGGTGCGCCACCCGTGCTCGCGCCATCGCTCGGCTGCCGCCGCCCGTGCCTGTTCGACGCGCGCGCGTACGACCTCGGTGCTCTCGCCGACGTCGTTGATCAGGGCCCCGGTGTCGACCGATTGCATCCGCACCCGAAGATCCACCCGGTCGAGCAGCGGGCCCGACAGCTTGCCCAGATACTTGCGGCGGGCGGTGGGCGCGCACACACAGTCCGCCTCGCGGGCGGGCGCGCACGGACACGGATTGGCGGCGAGGACGAGTTGGAAGCGCGCCGGATACCGCGCGACACCGTCTCGGCGCGCGATGCGCACCTCGCCGTCCTCGAGCGGTGTGCGCAGCGATTCGAGCACCTTGGTGCCGATCTCGGCACACTCGTCGAGGAAGAGCACCCCGCGATGCGCGCGACTGACGGCACCCGGCCGCGCCGTCCCGCTGCCTCCGCCGACCAGTGAGCTGACGGACGCCGTGTGATGGGGCGCGATGAACGGCGGCACCTCGACGAGCGGCCGGTCGGCGGGCAAGGTCCCCGCCACCGAGTGGATTGCGGTGACCTCGAGGGATTCCTCCTCGGTGAGATCCGGGAGGATTCCCGGAAGGCGCTGCGCCAGCATAGTTTTGCCGATTCCTGGCGGTCCGGTGAGCATCAGGTGATGCGATCCGGCCGCAGCCACCTCCATCGCCCAGCGCGCCTCGCTCTGCCCGACGAGTTCGCTCAGGTCGAGTCGTACGGTGCGGTCCGGAGGCGCGAGCGGCTGCGGACCGTCGAGCACACGCTCTCCCCGCAACCAGGCAAGCAGCGCGCGCAGGTCCGGTGCACCGAGCACCTCGATGTCGCGGACCAGCCCGGCTTCCGCGAGCGCTGCGGTCGGCACCACGACCCGCTCGTACCCGGCGTGCTTGGCGGCCAACACCGCGGGCAGAATCCCCCGTACCGACCGGAGCCTGCCGTCGAGGGCGAGTTCGCCCAGCATGATCGTCGCGTGTACGCGTTCGCGGCGCACGAGACCCGCCGCGTCCATCACGGCACACACCAGCGCGGCGTCGTAGCCCGAGCCGACCTTGCGGAGGGTCGCAGGCGAGAGCGCGAGGATGACCTTCGAGTCCGGCCACTGCTCGCCCGAGTTCGCAACCGCGGCGCGGACACGATCACGTGCCTCCGACAGCGCGGTGTCCGGGAGCCCGACGAGGTGCACCGCGGGAAGACCTCGTCCGATATCCGCCTCGACCTCGACGATCTGCCCCTCGACGCCGGTGACGGCCACCGAGTACGCCCGCCCGAGCGCCATGTCAGAACGCTCCCCGCAGGTGGTCGACCACCGGTCGGTAACCGCGGCGCAGATGAACCGACACGACGTCGAAACGCACGCGGGCCCAACGCCGGTCGGATTCGGTGAGCCATTCGAGCCCGAGCAGGCGGATGCGTCTCTGCTTGACGACGGTGACAGCCTCGGCGGGCGTGCCGTAGCCGTTGCCGGTACGGGTCTTGACCTCGACGAAAACCACGGTGTCGCCGTCCGCACCCACCAGATCGATCTCGCCGAACCGGCTGCGCCAGTTACGCGCGAGGACGTCGATTCCCGCGTCGGTGAGGAACTGCGCGGCGAGATCCTCGCCGCGCAGTCCCACACGACCACGCTCGTTGACCATGTCGACTCCTCCCCCGAAAGCCCGGTTCACCGAGCGCTGAGAGGGAGCATGGCAGCACCGACACTCCGGCCGCCGCCGACAGCGCCCCCGTCAGGTTCGCCTGTGGATGACCGAGATGCTGTGGACGAACGTGAGTGCAGACGCCGCGACACGGAGGTCAGCGCACGGCGACGGGTGCGGGCGCCGAGGGCATCGTGCGGTTGAACGCGGGAACGACCACGCCGAGCGCACCCCGCGTGAATCCGAGCATGAGGTCGTACCAGTCGAAGGCGTCGCGCCACAAGGTGATCCGGCCGTCACGCACTTCGAACCTGCCGTACACCCAGAACCGGGCCGCGAAGCGGCCGAACGCGATCTCGTCGGTGCGGTCGGTCAGCACCATGTCTCCGTCGGTCGCGAGGTAGTGGGTGCGGACGTCGAAGCCGAGGCGGCCGGGACGGAAGAGGCTGCCCAGCGCCGAGGCGACCCGGGCACGGCCACGCACCGACGGCAGTGACACGTTGACGTAGACGACGTCGTCGGCGAGGAGGCGTTCGATGGTGGCGCTGTCGTTCGACGCGAGCGCGTCGAGGAATTCGGTGACCACGTGCTCCGGGGACTGTGTTTCCAGTTCGCTCATCCGGCCATACTGGGCCACGACACGAAGCGGCACAATCCCCGGAATCAGACGTTGTCGGGCAACCGGAGTTCCGGCTTGTCGAGCTCCTCGATGTTGACGTCCTTGAACGTGATGACCCTGACGTACTTGACGAACCGCGCCGGCCGGTACATGTCCCACACCCACGCGTCCGACATCCGGAGCTCGAAGTAGATCTCGCCGTCGGCGTTGTGGGGCAACAGCTCGACCGAGTTGGCGAGATAGAACCGCCGCTCGGTCTCGACGACATACGAGAACTGGCCCACGATGTCGCGGTATTCGCGGTACAGCGAGAGCTCCATCTCGGTTTCGTACTTTTCGAGATCCTCGGCGCTCATCGGTGTGTCGGCCTTCCTGCTCGTACCGGGTGTTGCTGTGTCGTCTCCATCATCGCGCACCGCCGAACTCGCGTTCCAGCGACGCACCGGCCTGCACGTCGGGATCCGAGGACACGGTTTCCGGCGGCACGGCGTCGAGTGCGACCTCGTCCGGGCGAGCGCCCTGCACGAGCGCGCGCACATTCGACCACGACAGACGGTGCTGCGTGCTTGCACCGTGATCGGCGATCGCACGCATGTGCCGCCGCGTGCAGTATCCCTTGTGGACGCCGAAGTCGTACTGCGGGAACTCCTCACCGAGGGCGACCATCGTACGGTCGCGCGAGACCTTCGCGAGGACGCTCGCCGCGGCGATGCAGGCTGCCGCGGCGTCGCCCCCGATGACCGGCAGCGACGGCGCGGGGAGTCCCGGAACGCGGAAACCGTCGGTGAGCACGTAGCCCGGCGAGAGCCCGAGCCCCGCGACGGCGCGGCGCATGCCCTCGATGTTGGCGCGGTGCACGCCCACCGCGTCGACCTCTGCGGCGGAGAACTCGACGACGCTCCAGCCGAGTGCGACGCGGGTGATGATCGGGAAGAGCTCTTCGCGGACGCGTTCGGTCAGCTTCTTGGAATCGTCGAGGCGCTCGAGCGACGGCAGCGGCCGGGCCGGCAGGACACACGCGGCGACGACCAGCGGACCCGCGCACGCGCCGCGGCCCGCCTCGTCGACACCCGCGACCGGGCCGAGGCCGCATCTCAGCAGCGTCGACTCCATCGTGCGCAGGCCCGACGAGCGGCGCACCACCGCCCGCGGCGGCCATTTGGCTGCCGCGCCGTTTCTTCGATCGACCGTCACGTCAGTTCTGGATCTCCGGGGAATCGATTCCGCCCATGCGTCCGGGCGGAAGCACGATGAACTGGGCCTTGCCGATCACGTTGTCGACAGGGATCGTGCCCTGACGCTCGTCGTTGACGTGGTACCGGGAGTCGGCGGAATTGCTGCGGTTGTCGCCCATCACCCACAGGTTGCCCTCGGGGACGGTGACGGGTCCGAAGCAGCGACCGGACTTCGCGTCGGTGCTGCACGTCAGTCGATCGGGCACGAACGGGAAGTCCATCTCGATGTACGGCTCGTCGATCGGTGTGCCGTCGACGAGGACGCGGCCCTGTTCGTCGCAGCATTCGACGGTCTGGCCGCCGGTGGCGATCACCCTCTTGACGAGGTCGTTCTCGTCGGGTGCGACGAGGCCGACGTACGACCCGATTTCCTGGATGCCGCGCACCACGACATTGTCCGAGCGAGTCGAGACGAAGTCCTGCGACCACGAGTCCGGTCCGCGGAACACGACGACGTCGCCCGGCTGGGGATCGTGGAAGCGGTAGCCGATCTTCTCGACGACGATGCGGTCGCCCGTGCACCCGGGACATCCGTGCAGTGTGGGTTCCATCGACTCGGAGGGAATCAGGTACACCCGCGCGACGAACGTCTGCAGCAGGAAACTCAGCACGAGGGCGACGAGGATCAGAATCGGGATCTCGCGTAGGAACGAGCGATCCTTCTTGTTCTTGCTGCGATCGATGGTGGCGAACCGAGCCGCCGGATTGTCGTCGTCGCCGGCATGCCGCTGCGAGTGCGCTCCTCCACGGGAGCGAGACGTTTCCGACGACACCGACGGTTCCCTCGACGAATCTGTCACCGAATCAGAGTAGCCCGGCACCGCTGAGCGAGCGGTGCCGGGCCATCCGGTGATCGTGCAGCACGTGACGTACGAGCGATCAGCGCCTTGCCGCGACCGGGCAGCGCTTCTCGACAGCTGCGGTCAGCGCTTTTCCTTGATCTTCGCGGCCTTGCCACGCAGATCACGCAGGTAGTACAGCTTGGCGCGGCGGACGTCGCCACGCGTGAGAACCTCGATCTCGGCGATGTTCGGGCTGTGCACGGGGAACGTGCGCTCGACGCCGACGCCGAACGAAACCTTGCGGACGGTGAACGTCTCGCGGATGCCGCCACCCTGGCGACGGATGACCACGCCCTTGAAGACCTGCACGCGCTCCTTCGAGCCCTCGATGACCTTGACGTGCACGTTCAGGGTGTCGCCGGGACGAAACTCGGGGATGTCGTCGCGGAGGGACTTGGCGTCCAGGAAGTCCAGGGTATTCATCGGTTTTCCATCCTTGCGTTCATTCGCAGCGAGCAGAGGAACCGAGCGGCAACTCGGCGCGCGGCGCCGAGGCTCGACTGGTTCGTGCCCAGATCAAGTGGTGTCACCTGGCCCAGGCAACCCGTCCATTGTGCCAGACGACGTGGTCGCAGGTGAAATCGGTGCAGGTGCCGGGCGCACGGTGCGCTCGACCGTCTCCCCCGCCACCCGGCGTGCCCGTTCGGGATCCGGCCGGCCGGCGACGAGATCCTGCAGGTAGATGCGAGCCTGCACAACGGGTCTGCGCCACCTCTTCTCGCGCTCCACCGCCGTGCACATACGCTCCGGACGCGCGTGGTAGAACCATCGAGCCCACGGCGAGGCGGGGCGCGCGAGGCGCACCGCGCCGACGAACAACAGTACCGGGACGACCAGCCCGCACAGCCCGGTCCACAGTTTCCCCTTCAGCAACACGACGGCCGCGAGCAGCAGGTTCACGACGGACAGCACGGTGAGCCCGAGGCGGATACCGAGGTGCGCCTCCTCGGTCATCTCGCCCGCCTCGAACAGAGAAAGGGGGCGCACACCCGTGAGCACCAGACCCGTGATGCCGACGGCGACGAACACGGCGTCGACCGACGCGCGACCCTGATCGCTCCAGTACACGTCCCGCAGATAGAAGATGAGGGCGAACTCGTCGAGCACGAGCGCGGCGCCCACCCCGAACAGCGCAGCGAGGATCGTGATCGTGGTGCGGCCCGCCGATTCGACGACCGTGATGAGCGCGCCGCCCGACACGATCATGGCGATCACACCGAACACCGCGTGGTGGATGTGCTGACCGCCGGGCGTGATGTTGCCCGGCCACCACTTCACGCCCGCACGAATCATCCGCGTGCTGGCGCGGATGAACAGGAACGTGACGACGAACGCGACGAGGAAGAAGAACAGCGGCACGTGGCCGTGCTCGGCGATCTCGCGCTCGAACCACTGCGACATGCGATCACTATGGCAAGCGCTGCCGCGCGAGGGCGGGAATTCGCAGCCTCCCGCCCTCCCGCTCGCTACTGCCCGAAGCCGGCCCGACGCAGCGCGTCCGCCATCGAGCCCGAGGCCGCCGGGCGGGCAGCACCGGACCCGCGCCCCTTCCGGCCCCCGCCACGGCCGTCGCGGGGGGACCCACCACGCGGCTTGCCACCGCCGCGCGGTGTGCCGCCACCCGGGCGCGCCGCGCCCGCGCCGACCTCGTCGTCGAGGCGCAGGGTGAGCGAGATGCGCTGACGCTCGAGGTCCACCTCGAAGACCTTCACCTTGACGACGTCGCCGGACTTGACGATCTGACGGGGATCGTCGACGAAGGTGCGCGACATGGCGGACACGTGCACGAGCCCATCCTGATGCACACCGACGTCGACGAACGCACCGAAGGCGGCGACGTTGGTGACGACACCTTCCAGAACCATGCCCGGCTTCAGGTGGGAGACCTTCTCGACACCCGCCGCGAAGGTCGCGGTCTTGAACTCGGGGCGCGGGTCGCGGCCCGGCTTGTCGAGCTCGGCGATGATGTCGGTGACGGTCGGAACGCCGAACCGCTCGTCGACGAAGCGCGCCGGATCGAGCTTCGTGAGCACCGCGGTGTTGCCGATCAGCTCGTCCACCGACTGTCCGGATTCGTCGAGGATGCGCCGCACCACGGGGTACGCCTCGGGGTGGACGGCGGACGCGTCGAGTGGGTCGTCGCCGCGGATGCGGAGGAAGCCGGCGCACTGCTCGAATGCCTTCGGCCCGAGACGGGGAACGTCGGACAGCGCGGCACGCGTGCGGAACGGTCCGTGCGCGTCACGGTGGCCGACGATGCTCTCGGCAAGAGACTGCGCGATACCCGACACGCGCGCGAGCAGCGGCACGGACGCGGTGTTGACGTCGACGCCGACCGCGTTGACGGCGTCCTCGACGACGGCACCGAGTGAACGCGCGAGCAGCGACTCGGACACGTCGTGCTGGTACTGCCCCACGCCGATCGACTTCGGGTCGATCTTGACGAGTTCGGCGAGGGGATCCTGCAGTCGACGGGCGATCGACACGGCACCGCGGATCGACACGTCGAGATCCGGCAGTTCGCGGGAGGCGTATTCGGATGCCGAGTACACCGACGCACCCGCTTCGGACACGACGATCTTGGTGAGCCCCGACGCGCCCGCCTTCTCGATCAGTTCGGTGGCGAGACGGTCGGTTTCGCGGGACGCCGTGCCGTTGCCGATCGCGACGAGTTCGACGCCGTGTGCCGCGACGAGCCGTGCGAGCGTCGCGAGGGACTGGTCCCACTTGCCGTGCGGCTGGTGCGGATAGATCGTGTCGTGCGCGACGACCTTGCCGGTGGCGTCGACGACGGCGACCTTCGTGCCGGTGCGATAGCCGGGGTCGAGGCCCATCGTGGCGCGTGTGCCCGCGGGCGCCGCGAGCAGCAGGTCCTCGAGATTCTTCGCGAAGACGGCGACCGCGTCGGCCTCGGCGGATTGCCGCAGCCGCATCCGGACGTCGATGCCGAGGGTGATCTGGAGCTTGGTGCGCCACGCCCAGCGGATGGTGTCGAGCAGCCAGCGATCGGCGGCGCGGCCACGGTCGGCGACGTCGAAGCGGTGTGCGATGCGCGTCTCGAAAACCGACGGCACTCCCTCTTCCGCCGATGCGTCGGGCACGAGCGTGAGCGCGAGGACTTCCTCCTTCTCGCCGCGCAGGAGCGCGAGGATGCGGTGCGAGGGCAGCTTCGTGAAGGGCTCGGAGAACTCGAAGTAGTCGGAGAACTTGGCGCCGTCGCTCTCCTTGCCCGCGCGGACCGTGGACACGATCTGCCCGCGCTGCCACATCAATTCACGCAGCTCACCCACCAGATCCGCGTCCTCGGCGAATCGTTCGACGAGGATCGCGCGGGCACCGTCGAGCTGCTCGTCGGTGTAGCCCGCCGGGTCCGTCGTCGGATCGGAGACCAGCGCGTCGGCGACCGGTTCGTGACCGGCTTCGCGCGCGATCTGGGCCTTCGTGCGCCGCTTCGGCTTGAACGGCAGGTAGATGTCCTCGAGCCGGGCCTTCGTGTCGGCGGACATGATGCGCGCACGCAGTTCGTCGTCGAGTTTGCCCTGACCGTCGATCGACGCGAGGATCGCATCGCGACGCTCGCCGAGTTCGCGCAGATACCGCAGACGCTCTTCGAGGGTGCGCAACTGGGCGTCGTCGAGACCGCCCGTCACCTCCTTGCGGTAGCGCGCGACGAAGGGCACGGTGGCGCCGCCGTCGAGCAGCGCGACCGCCGCGGCGACCTGGGCCTCTCGCACCTCGAGTTCGTCGGCGATGCGCTGATTCACTGTCTCGACACTCACGGCGCCCGACCCTACCGGTAGAGTCGGACCACAGGCTTCGTCGGCACGAACGCCGAAGACGATTTGCCGAGTGGGCCACCATGTTCCGCACGCACGCAGCACGGTCTCGGTCCCGGATGCAGCGCCCCCGCCCACCCGGGCAGTCGATTGCGCGCACTCTCTCCCTCCTGGTGTTCGCACTCGTCGCGGGGGTGGCCGTCGCCTCGTGCACACTTCCGGTCACGCCGGACGCGGCCGACGGCGCCTCGCCCACACCGTCGACCACGTCCGCGCCACTCGCCGAGCGCGTCGCAGCGGCCGATGCCTACGCGCGCGCCCGCCGTGCGGACGTGTCGATTGCACTTCTGGACCGCGCGACCGACGGCGCTGTGGAGGTCTCCGGTTCGTCGATCGACGTCCCGGTACCGTGCGCATCGATCGTGAAGGTCTTTCTCGCGGCGCAACTCCTGCACCTCGACGCGACCGGCGAGCGTCCGCTCTCCGCGGACGACGACGCCACGCTGTCGGCGATGCTCGAGTCGTCGGACGACGGCGCGGCGGGCACATACTGGACCGAACTGGGCCCGGACGCGGTGCGCGAGGTCGCGGACCGCTACGAACTCGCGCACACGACTCCCGCCTCGGGAGCCTCGTGGTGGAACACCGAGTCGACCGCAGGCGATCTCGTCCGGTTCTATCGCGGTGTCCTCGACGATGTCGACGGGCTCGGCGCCGCGCGCATCGACCGTTTCGTCGACCTGCTCGAGGGTTGGGCCGAGACGGCGAACGACGGCTACGACCAGGAATTCGGGATCGCGGCCGTGCTGACGTCGGCTCCGCGACACCATCCCGACGCGCGAGCCGTCGCGGTGAAACAAGGCTGGATGTGCTGCATCTCGGGGCGCTGGATCCACTGGTCGACCGGCATCGTCGGGCACGACGAGGACGGGCGCCCGGGCCGGTACGTGATCGCGGTCGCGTCGACCGAGGACGTGCAGTACCCGGACGGGGACGATCTGATGTGGTTTCCCGACACGTCGTACACCGACGCATCGGAGGACGACAGTGCGCGGCACGCCCGCGAGACCGTCACCGGAGTGGTGTCCACAGTGTTCCCGGGTGGTGCGGACGAGTGGAATCGATGACGTGCACTCACGCCTCGTAGCCGGGAGGCAGCAGGTCTGGCCTGCGTTCCGCGGTGCGCTCGAGCGCCCGCTCGCGGCGCCAGCGTGCGACCCGCGCGTGGTCGCCCGACAGCAGCACGTCCGGCACGTCCAGCCCACGCCACGACACGGGTCGCGTGTAGCTCGGGCCTTCGAGCAGTCCGTCGGAGAACGAGTCGTCGCGGTGCGACTGTTCGTTGCCGAGCACGCCCGGCAACAGCCGCACGACGGCCTCGGCCATCACGAGTACCGCGGCCTCGCCGCCGATCAGCACGTAGTCGCCGATGCTCACCTCTTCGACACGTACACGCGTCGCGGCATCGTCGAAGACGCGCTGGTCGATGCCTTCGTACCGGCCGCATGCGAAGACGAGATGGCGTTCACTCGCCCACCTCTGCGCGGTGGCCTGGGTGAACGGCACTCCGGCGGGCGTCGGCACGACCAGGACCGGGTCGGGGTCGCCGCCGAGCGGCAGCACGTCGTCGAGCGCGGGGCCCCACACGGCGGGCTTCATGACCATGCCCGGACCGCCGCCGTACGGGGAGTCGTCGACGGACTTGTGCACGTCGTGTGTCCAGTCGCGCAGGTCGTGGACCCCGACCGATACCAGGCCCTTGTCGATCGCCTTGCCGAGCAGCGCGACACGCAGCGGTTCGAGGTACTCGGGAAAGATCGTGACGACGTCGAGTCGCACTGTCACTCCCCGCCAGCAGCTTCGTCCGGGCCGTCGTCCGCCGGTTCGAAATCCGGATCGAGGAGTCCCGCGGGCGGATCGACCGTCACGAGGCCGTCCGCGATCGACACCGTGGGCACGATCGCGGTGACGAACGGCACGAGGACCTCGCGCGACGCGTCGCCGCTCGTGCGGATCGCGAGCAGTTCGCCTGCGCCGGTGTGCAACACCTCGCGCACCGTCCCGATCTCGGTGCCGTCGACGTGGACGGCACGCAGCCCTTCGAGTTCGTGGTCGTAGAACTCGTCGGGGTCGTCGGAGGCTTCGAGTTCGTTCGAGTCGACCACGAACAGAGTGCCGCGCAGCGCATCGGCCGTCGCACGATCGGACACACCGTGCAGACGCAGCAGAAGCCGCCCGGAGTGTTCCCGGGCGGCTTCCACCGTGTAGTCGTGCGTGACGGTCTCCCGCGGGCGACGTGCGTGCAGGACGGCACCGAGCGCGAACCGTTCGTCCGGCTCGTCGGTGCGGACCTCGACGACGATCTCGCCCTTGACGCCGTGCGACTTGGCGACGCGGCCGACCACCAGTTCCATCGTCGGCGGACCGTCAGCGGTCGGTGTCGACGACGTCGACGCGGATACCGCGGCCACCGATGCCGGTGACGAGGGTGCGCAGCGCCGTGGCGGTGCGACCGCCGCGGCCGATGACCTTGCCGAGATCGTCGGGGTTCACGTGGACCTCGACGGTGCGTCCGCGGCGTCCCGTGAGCATCTCGACGCGGACGTCGTCGGGATTGGCGACGATGCCGCGCACGAGGTGCTCGACCGCGTCGGCAACGACGGCGCTCACTTGTCGGCGGCCTCGGACTCCGCGGGAGCCTCGGCGTCGGCCGACGCCTCGGCCTCGTCGGCCTTGGCCTTCTTCTTCTTGGGCGTGACGGCCTCGGCGACCGGCTCGTTCTCGGCCTGCGCGAGGGCGGCGTTGAACAGGTCGAGCTTCGACGGCTTGGGCTCGGCCTTCTTGAGGGTGCCCTCGGCGCCCGGCAGACCCTTGAACTTCTGCCAGTCACCCGTGATCTTCAGCAGCTGCTCGACGGGCTCGGTGGGCTGTGCGCCCACACCCAGCCAGTACTGAGCGCGCTCGGAATCGATGTCGATGAGCGACGGCTCTTCCTTCGGGTGGTACTTGCCGATGGTCTCGATCGCGCGGCCGTTGCGGCGGGTGCGCGAGTCGGCGACGACCACGCGGTACTGCGGGTTGCGGATCTTGCCGAGGCGGGTGAGCTTGATCTTGACAGCCACTGCTGTTGTCTCCTTCGAGCGCGCAGTAATCTGCGCATGTCACGTGCAATTCAGCGAAGTGCCCGGATGGCACGACCGGTTTTGCCTCTCTCCTGTGACCGTCGCGCGGGCGTACCCGGCTGCGACGACAGCTCTCCATTCTGCCAGACGCCACCGCCGGAGCGGAAAACGACTGTTCAGGGCACCGGATGGAGGGCGCCGCGGAGCATCACCACTGCGGGCGCACGCAGCACGTCGGTGCCCCTGGGGTCGCCCCGGTAGAGCGTGAGATCGGCCGACTCCCCCGCGCGCAGGCTCGTGCAGCCGAGCCAGGATCGCGCGGCCCAGCTCGCGGCGCCGAGAGCGTCGGTGGCGTTGAGCCCGGCGCGGCGCAGTTCGTCGACCTCGTCGGCGATGCGGCCGTGTCGGATCGAGCCACCCGCGTCGGTGCCGGCGTAGATCGGCACCCCCGCGTCGTGGGCGGCGGCGATCGTGTCGTAGCGGCGTGTGTGCAGTGCGCGCATGTGTGCGGCGTACACCGGGAAGCGCGTCGCGGAGTCGGCGATCTCCGGGAAGGTCGCGATGTTGATCAACGTGGGTACCAGGGCGACGCCGCCGTCGACCATCGCCGCGATCGTGGTGTCGGTGAGCCCGGTGCCGTGCTCGATGCAGTCGATGCCCGCACCGAGCAAGCCGGGCAGCGCGTCCTCTCCGAACACGTGCGCGGTGACTCGCGCACCCTCGTCGTGCGCGGCCGCGATCGCGTCCTTCAGGATCGCGTCGCTCCACAGCGGCGTGAGGTCGCCGACGGCGCGATCGATCCAGTCGCCGACGAGCTTGACCCAGCCGTCCCCCGCACGCGCCTGCCTGCGGACCTCGTCGGGCAGCTGCGACTCGTCGTCGAGGTCGACGGGCAGGCCGCGGATGTAGCGTTTCGGCGCCGCGATGTGCCGGCCCGCGCGCACGATGCGCGGCAGGTCGGGGTGGTCGTCGACCATGCGGTTGTCGACCGGTGAGCCGGCATCGCGCAGCAACAGCACACCGGCATCGCGTTCGATGCGCGCCTGCTCGAGCAGGCCCTCGGTACTTTCACCACCACCTCCGCCGAACCGGATGCCGACGTGGCAGTGCGCGTCGACCAGCCCGGGCAGGATCCACGTGTCGTCGATCGTGCCGCCGACGTCCAGGCTGCGAGCACCGGCGACCGGCTCGTCGACGATGCGGCCGCCGTCGGTCCAGAACTCGATCGGTTCGCCGTCGGGCAGTGCCCGCCCGCGCACGTGCCATGCAGCCACGGCACGCGTCGCCGAGACGCTCACGTCCGCCGCCTACTTCTTGGGCAGCTTGAGCTTCGACAGATCGAGACCTTCGAGCCCGGGCGGCAGTTCGTCGAGGCCCTTCGGCATCTGCGACAGGTCGGGCATGCCCGCGGGCATGCCGCCGGGCAGTCCACCGGGGAAACCGCCCTTGATCTTCGGCGGGGTCGGTCCGCGGCCACCCTTCTTGCCCTTCTTGCCCTTCTTGCCGCGCTGGTTCTTGCGGGAACCGGGCATACCCATACGGCCTGCCATCGCCGACATCATCTTGCGGGCCTCGAAGAACCTGTCGACGAGTTGGTTGACATCGGACACCTTGACGCCCGAACCGTTCGCGATGCGCAGCCGGCGCGACGCGTTGATCATCTTCGGGTTCGCGCGCTCCTCCGGGGTCATACCCCGGATGATCGCCTGCACCCGGTCGAGTTGCTTCTCGTCGACGTTCGCGAGGGCGTCCTTCATCTGACCCGCGCCGGGCAGCATGCCCAGCAGGTTGCCGATCGGACCCATCTTGCGGACCGCCATCATCTGCTCGAGGAAATCCTCGAGGGTGAGCTCGCCCGCACCGATCTTGCGGGCCGTCTTCTCGGCTTCCTTCTCGTCGAAGACCTGCTCGGCCTGCTCGATGAGGCTCAGGACGTCGCCCATGCCGAGGATGCGGCTCGCCATGCGGTCGGGGTGGAAGACGTCGAAGTCCTCGAGCTTCTCGCCGGACGACGCGAACAGGATCGGCTCGCCGGTCACCTCGCGGACGCTGAGCGCGGCGCCACCGCGCGCGTCGCCGTCGAGCTTGGTGAGCACGACGCCGGTGAACCCGACGCCCTCACGGAACGCCTCCGCGGTGCTCACTGCGTCCTGGCCGATCATCGCGTCGAGCACGAACAGCGTCTCGTCGGGCTGCACCGCGTCGCGGATACCCGCGGCCTGCTGCATGAGTTCCTGGTCGATGCCGAGGCGACCCGCGGTGTCGACGACGACGACGTCGTACTGCTTCGTGCGCGCTTCCTCGACGCCTGCACGGGCCACTTCGACGGGGTCGGCGGCGGTGACGCCGAGTTCGTTGTCGCCACCACCCACGGACGTGCCCGGGTGCGGCGCGAACACAGCCGCGCCTGCGCGCTCGCCGACGATCTTCAGCTGCTGCACGGCGCCCGGCCGCTGCAGGTCGCACGCGACGAGCAGAGGCGTGTGCCCCTGCGCGGTCAGCCACTGGGCGAGCTTGCCCGCGAGGGTGGTCTTACCCGAGCCCTGCAGACCGGCGAGCATGACGACGGTGGGCGGATTCTTCGCGAACCGCAGCCGCCGCGTCTCACCGCCGAGGATCCCGACGAGTTCCTCGTTGACGATCTTGACGACCTGTTGAGCGGGATTGAGGGCCGCCGACACCTCGGCGCCCTTCGCACGTTCCTTGATGCGCGCCACGAAGGCCCGCACGACCGGCAGCGCGACGTCCGCTTCGAGCAGCGCAAGCCGGATCTCGCGCGCGGTCGAGTCGATGTCGGCGTCCGACAGGCGGCCCTTGCCGCGGAGATCCTTGAGCGCTCCGTTCAACCGGTCGGAAAGGGATTCGAACACCGAGTGCGCTCCTGAGGTCGTTCGGATGTGGCCTGGATGCGAGTGCACGAGCAGTACACCCGCATCCAGGGTAACCGTCCACGGCGCCGCTCTCCGTGTCGAGTCCGGCGCGACGTCAGTCGGCGGTGTCGGCCTGCTTCGCCGGGGCCGGGCGCGGCACGACGGCCAGCACCGCGTTCTCGACCTGTTCCCGGGTGGCGCGCGAATCCCCCGACCCGAGGTCGAGGCAGAACGCGTCGACGACCGACGCGCCGCGCGTGGTGACACGCGCCCACCGGATGTCGGCGCCGACGCTCTCGAGCGCGCTCGCGAGTCTCGAGAGCAGGCCGACGCGATCCTCCGCGCGCAGCTCGAGGATCACCTCGTCGGGGGCGTCGGTCTCCCACCACAACACGCGCGGCGGCGCGGTCGCGTACAGCACGGGCACCGCGTCGACGCGATCCTCGCCGACCTGCACCGCACGGCTCTCGCGCACCTCGCTCTCGCGCACCTCGCTCTCGCGCGCGTCGAGAGCCGCCGCGACGTCGAGATCGCCGCCGTTCGCGCGGACGAGTTCCTGCCGCAGCAGACCGGCCTGCGGTGGTGTGCCGAAGCGCGGCGACACCACGAAGGTGTCGACGGCCGAGCCCGCGTACGCCGCGAGCGACGCCGACAGCACGCGCAGCCCGTGCATCGCGAGGACGCCCGCTTCGCGGGACAACAGGCCGGGCCCGTCGGGCGCGATCATCGTGACCCTCCAGGTGTGCGGGCTGTCGGCAGGCACGAGCGTCACGTGCACCCCGCCGCGTTCGGCGAGCTCGCGGTGTTCGTCCGCGACGAGCGCCGGTTCGGGTAGCGGTTCGCCTGCCATCACCATGCGGCAGCGGCGGACGAGTTCGCCGATGAGAGTCGATTTCCAGTCGCCCCACACTCCGGGGCCGGTGGCGAGCGAGTCGGCCTCGGCGAGTGCGTGCAGCAATTCGAGCAGCGTCGAATCGCCGCCGACGGCGTCGACGACACGTTGGACCGTGGCCGGGTCGTCGAGATCGCGCCGTGTCGCGGTTTCCGGAAGCAGTAGATGGTGGCGCACCATCGCCGCCAGCACGTCGACGTCGGACGGCCACAGGCCCATCCGCCTGCCGATGTGGGTCGCGAGTTCGGCACCGACCACACTGTGGTCGCCGCCGCGACCCTTGCCGATGTCGTGCAGCAGCGCCCCGAGGACGAGCAGGTCGGGCCGCGACACCCGGGTGGTGAACGCACTCGCGTACGCGGCGGTCTCGACGAGATGGCGGTCGACCGTCCACGTGTGCACGGCGTCTCGGGGCGGCAGATCGCGGATGGCGCCCCATTCGGGGAGCAGCCTGCCCCACAGCCCCGTGCGGTCGAGCGCCTCGACGACGGACACCGCGCGATGACCCGATCCGAGGAGCACCAGCAGCTCGTCGAGCGCATCCTTCGGCCACGGTTCACGCAGTTCGGGAGCGTTGTCGGCGAGCCGGCCGAGGGTGGATGCCGAGATGGGCAGCGACGTCTGTGCCGACACCGCGGCGACGCGGGTGACGAGTGCGGGGTCCTTCTTCGGGCGTGCGTCGCGGGCGAGGACGACCTCGCCCGCGTGTTCGACGACGCCCTCGTCGAGCGGGCGGCGCACCGGCGCACGACGCAAGCGTGCCAGGCCACGGCGCGGGATCGCGTTCGCCGCCGTCCGGATGCCGACCTCGACCGAATAGCTGACGGTGCGCGCCGAATCGCTGAGCGTGCGGGCGAGATCGAATCGGTCGCCGATGCGCAGGGCGGCGCCGATCTCGTCGGCGTCCTGTGCGCGCAGCTGGTCGCGTGCACGGCCGGCGACGCGATGCAGTTCGGTGCGCACGTCGAGCAACCGCCGATGTGCGAACGCGAGGCCGCCGCCCGGGGTGTCGGGACCGAGGCCCGGCGCGCTGTCGGTGAGCTGCGCGATGGACAGGGCGCCGAGCAACTGGATGTCGCGGAGACCGCCGCGACCGCTCTTGAGATCCGGCTCGGCACGGTGCGCGATCTCGCCGCTCCGCGCCCAGCGGGCCTCGGTCTGTTCGATGAGGTCGTCGAACCGGTACCGGATGTCGGTGCGCCACTGCCGCTGCACGCCGCTGATCAGCAGGTTGGTCAGTTCGACGTCGCCCGCGATGTGCCGGGCCTCGAGCATCCCGAGCGACGCCGGGACGTCGGACGCGGCGACCTGCAGTGCCTGCGCGATGCTGCGGACGCTGTGGTCGAGCTTGATGTGTGCGTCCCACAGCGGGTACCACAGTCGGTCGGCGAGTTCGGACACGACGGCGACGTCCATGTCGTCGTGCAGCAGCACGAGATCGAGATCCGAGTACGGCAGCAGCTCGCGTCTGCCGAGCCCACCCACGGCGACCAACGCGAACCCGCAATCCGGCTTGATGCCGAGCTCGTTCGCCTTCGTCGTCAGCCAGAACTCGTGCAGATCGACGAGCGCGTGCCGCAGGGCAGGCGCGTCGAGCCTGCGTGAGCCCTTCGCTCCGCCGTCGAGCAACTGGGTCCGTGCCCGCGCGAGGTCTGCCGCGGCGCCGCCACCGGACGGGCCCGGCCCCGGCCCGGCGGCGTGTGCCACCGGACCGGGGCCGGGCGTGCCGGACGCTCGCGCTGCGGAACTCGTGCGACCGGACTCGGTGTGTCCTTCGTCAGAGGGCATCCGCGCCGCGTTCCCCGGTACGGACCCGGACGACCGACTCGATCGGCGACACCCACACCTTGCCGTCGCCGATCTTTCCGGTCCGGGCCGCGTCGACGATCACCTCGACGACCTTGTCGACCGCCGCGTCGTCGACGACGACCTCGACGCGCACCTTCGGCACGAAGTCGACGGAGTACTCGGCCCCGCGGTAGACCTCGGTGTGACCCTTCTGACGCCCGTACCCCTGGACCTCACTGACGGTCATCCCCAGCACGTCCGCCTGTTCGAGGCCTGACTTGACGTCTTCGAGCGTGAACGGCTTGACGATTGCCGTGACCAGCTTCATTTTCCGTGTCCTTCCAGAGCTATCGGATCGATCGATACCGGTTGAGGATCAGTGGCTCGAGGCTCATTCTCCACGAACCCTGCAGGCGGAAACGACTCACGCGAGGTCGTACGCCGTTTCGGCGTGTTCCGATTCGTCGATCCCGCGGCTCTCCGCCTCCTTGGACACGCGCCAGCCGAGCGGCTTGAGAGCGAACGCGATGATCGCGGTGAGAATCGCGGTGAACAGGAGCGCCGCGATCGCGATCACGATCTGGACCACCAGTTGCTTGTAGTCGCCGCCGTAGAACAGGCCGGTCTCGGTGGCGAAGAAACCGATGCCGACCGTGCCCCACAGGCCTGCCACGAGGTGCACGCCGACGACGTCGAGCGAGTCGTCGTACCCGAAGCGGAACTTCAGTCCGACCGCGAGCGCCGACAGGATGCCTGCGATCACGCCGAGGAAGATCGACCCGACAGGGTTGAGTGCACCCGCGGCGGGCGTGATCGCCACCAGGCCCGCGACGGCGCCGGACGCGGCACCGAGGCTCGTGGCGTGACCGTCCCGGATACGTTCCGTGAGCAGCCAGCCCAGAATCGCGGCGGCCGTCGCGGTGGTGGTGTTGACCCACGCGAGGCCTGCACTGCCGTCGGCCGCGAACGCCGAGCCCGCATTGAAGCCGAACCAGCCGAACCACAGCAGCGCCGCACCGAGCATCACGAACGGCAGGTTGTGCGGGCGGAACGCCGTCTTGCCGAAGCCGAGACGCTTGCCGACCACGAGAGCGAGCACGAACGCCGCCATGCCGGCATTGATGTGGACGACGGTGCCGCCCGCGAAGTCGATCGGTTCGACGGCGGCCGTGAGTCCACCTTCGCCGTCGTCGGTGGTGCCGAACATCTTCGCTGCGAGCCCGTCCTCGGAGCCCGACAGCAGGCCGCCGCCCCACACCATGTGGGCGAGCGGGAAGTACACGAGGGTGACCCACACACCGGAGAAGATCATCCAGGTGCTGAACTTGACGCGCTCGGCGAGCGCGCCGCTGATGAGCGCGGTCGTGATGATCGCGAAGGTGGTCTGGAACGCGATGTCGATGACATTTGGGTAGCCGAACGCGCCTGCCACGAAGTTGCCGTCGTCGTCGACGATCGAGTCCTTCAGGCCGAAGAGTTCGAAGGGGTTCGCGAAGATGCCGCCGATGTCCTGGGTGCCGTAGGACATCGACCAGCCCCACAGCACGTAGATCACGGCGATCACGGCCATCGCGCCGAACGACATCATCATCATGTTCAGCACGGACTTCGAGCGGGACATGCCGCCGTAGAAGAAGGCCAGGCCAGGGGTCATCAGCAACACGAGCGAAGACGCCATCAGCATCCACGCCGCGTTGCCCGAGTTGGCCAACAGATCGTCGGGGCTCACTAGTTTCCTCCTTGTCACGCGCCGGTGTGCACGTCGTCAAGGAGAAGGGTGGATTCACGGTGTTTCCGCTGTGGCACTGTGCTGTTTCGCGCGTGTGAACGAACCTGGCGCAATTGTTGCGAGTGAGTTTCACCAGGCCGTTTCCGCCGCGCGGACGGCTGTGCGCGGGTCCGGGACGCCGCTCGACGCCCCGGACCCGCGGGACACTCAGCCGAGGAGCGCGTCGACGAACGCCTCGGGTTCGAAGGGCGCCAGATCGTCCGCGCCCTCGCCGAGCCCCACGAGCTTGACCGGCACACCGAGCTCGTGCTGCACCTGGAACACGATGCCGCCCTTCGCGGTTCCGTCGAGCTTGGTCAACACCACACCGGTGATGTCGACGACCTCGGCGAACACACGCGCCTGCGCGAGACCGTTCTGGCCGATCGTCGCGTCGAGGACGAGCAGCACGTCGTCGACCGACGCCTTCTTCTCGATGACGCGCTTGACCTTGCCGAGCTCGTCCATGAGTCCCGTCTTGGTGTGCAGCCGGCCTGCCGTGTCGACGAGCACGACGTCGACACCCTCGTCGATCCCGGTCGACACCGAGTCGAACGCGACGGCGGCGGGGTCGGCGCCTTCCTTGCCCCGCACGACGGTGGCACCGACTCGTTCGGCCCACGTCTGCAACTGGTCCGCAGCGGCAGCGCGGAAGGTGTCGGCCGCACCCAGCACGACGCGTCGCCCGTCGGCGACGAGCACGCGGGCGAGCTTGCCCGTCGTGGTCGTCTTGCCGGTGCCGTTGACGCCCACGACCAGCAGCACCGCGGGGTGGTCGTCGTGCGGCAGTGCCCGCACCGACCGGTCGAGTTCGGGCCGCAGTTCGTCCACGAGTACCTCGCGCAACAGTTCGCGTGCCTGCGCCTCGCTGCGCACACTGCGCGACGCCATCTCGCGGCGCAACCGTTCGACGACCTTCGTGGTGGTCGCGGTGCCGAGGTCGGCGATCAGCAGAGTGTCCTCGACCTCTTCCCACGAGTCCTCGTCGAGGTCGCCGCCGCCGAGCAGACCGAGCAGGCTCTTGCCCACCGCGTTCTGCGAGCGCGACAGCCTGCCGCGCAGCCGTTCGAGCCTGCCTGCCGTCGGTGCGATCTCCTCGACCGGCGAGGGCGCGGGCGCCGCAGGCGCAGGCGCCTCGGCGGCGGGGGCCGCAGGAGCCTCCGGCGCGGCATCCGTCTCGGGTTCTGCTTCAGGGGTGACCGTTTCGGGCTCGATCGTTTCGGGCTCCGCGGTCTCCGACTCAGCGGTCTCCGACTCAGCGGCCTCCGGCTCAGCGGTCTCCGGCTCGACCGTTTCCGGCTCGGCCTCGGGCTCCACCGTGTCGGGCGCGACAGCGTCGGGTTCGGCGGTCTCCGGCTCCGCTGCTTCGGGCTCGGGCTCGACCGGCGTCGGGGTGGGCTCGGCGGGCGGCACGACGGGGGGAACCGTCGGCGGCGCGGGCGCGCGCGTGACCGGCTCCTTGGGCGCGGTGGCGGTGCCCTGACTGAACGTGAAGCCGCCACCGGCCTGATAACTGCCCGATCGATCCTCACGCTCCTCGAGCTGCGGTTTCTCGGGCGCGGTCAACGAGATGCGACGCCGCCGGTACAGCACGAGTCCGACGACGAGCGCGACGACGACGACCGCCAGAACGGCGGCCAGTGCAATCCAGGCTCCAGTAGTCACCGTGCCATTGTTTCAGGCGCGGGCGGGCGGGCACCGATCAGTTCGGTACGGCGACCATGTCGTGACCGCGCAGGCGCTGCGAGATGACGGTGGTGATGCCGTCGCCGCGCATGCTCACGCCGTACAGCGCGTCGGCCACCTCCATCGTCGGCTTCTGGTGCGTGATGACGATGAGCTGCGACTTCTCGCGCAGTTGCTCGAACAGGCTGATGAGCCGGCGCAGGTTCGTGTCGTCGAGAGCGGCCTCGACTTCGTCCATGACGTAGAAGGGCGACGGCCGGGCACGGAAGATCGCGACGAGCATCGCGACCGCGGTGAGCGATTTCTCGCCACCCGACAGCAGCGAGAGCCGCTTGACCTTCTTGCCCGGCGGCCGGGCCTCGACCTCGATACCGGTGGTGAGCATGTCCGACGGGTCGGTGAGCACGAGCCTGCCCTCGCCGCCCGGGAACAGCGTGTCGAAGACCTGCGTGAACTCGCGCTCGACGTCCTCGTAGGCGTCGGTGAACAGTTGCAGGATGCGCGCATCGACCTCGGCGACCACGTCGAGGAGATCCTTGCGGGCTGTCTTGACGTCCTCGAGCTGCGTCGACAGGAAGTTGTAGCGCTCCTCGAGAGCCGCGAACTCCTCGAGTGCGAGCGGGTTGACCTTGCCGAGTGCCGCGAGATCCTTCTCGGCCCGCTTGGCACGTCGCTCCTGGGTGGCCCGGTCGTAGGGCACCGAGGCGGGGCGCACGACCTGCTCGCCGCGCTCCTTGGCCTGCTCGTACTCGTCGATCTCGAGCTGCGACGGCGGCAGCGGCACGTCCGGCCCGTACTCGGCGACGAGATCGTCGACGGCGAGACCGTGCTGCTCGAGGACGGACTCCTCGAGTTGCTCGATGCGGGTGGCGGCCTGCGTACGGGCGATCTCGTCGCGGTGCACGGCATCGGTGAGCGAGGCGAGTTGACCGGTCAGATCGCGCACCTGCTGCCGCGACGCATCGAGCGCGGAGACGCACTCGGTGCGTCGTGCGGCGAGCGCGTCGCGGTGCGCCATCGCCTCGTCCACGACGGCGGCGAGCCGTCGGGCGACGTGGGTGCCCGCCTCGGCGACGGCCGCGGCCACGGCGGCGGCGTGCTTGCGGGAACGGCGTGCGCGCTCGGCCCGCGCCCGCGCGTCGCGCTCGGCGCTCGCGGCGCGGCGCAGCGCGTCGGCCTTGCCGCGCACCGCCTCGGCACGCTCTTCCGCGGTGCGGACGGCGAGGCGCGCTTCGACCTCCACCGCGCGCACCTCCGTGACCGCCGCGGCGGCGGCTTCGCGTTCGCGCTGCGACACATCCGAACCACCGGTGTCGTCGCCGGATCCCGAGTCGGCCTCCGCGAGCGCGAGCCGCTCCTCGAGCTCGGCCAGTTGCGCGAGCGTGTCGGTGCGGTTGGCCTCGGCGCGTGCGCGTTGCGCCACGAGGCGCTCGGACTCGGCATTCGCCGTGCGCGCGGCCTGACCGAGCCTGCCGAGTTGCTCGTAGACCGCGGAGATCGCGGCGTCCGATTCGTTGAGTGCCGCAAGCGCTTCGTCCGCACTCTCCTGTCGCGCATCGCGTTCGGTGATCGCGCCGGACAGCGCGGCGGACAGCTCTTCGGCTCGCCGTTCGGCGCGCGCGAGGTCACGCTGCGACGCCTCGACAGCCGCCTGCACCTCGAGCGTGCTGGGCGCGCGACCCGAACCGCCTGTGCGCCAGCCGTATCCGACGACATCGCCTGCACGCGTGACGGCACGCAGATGTGGATGGGCAGCCACGACGGCCTCGGCGGAGACGGCGTCCTCCACGACGACGATGCCGCCGAGCAGTGCGGACAGTGCGGGACGCAGTTCGGCAGCAGCCTCGACGACGTCGAGCACCGCGCGGGCCCCCTCCGGGACACGGATCGGCGCGACATCGCCCGGCGCGGGATGCACGATCGCGGCGCGCCCGCCGTCGACCTCGACGAGCGCGTCGACCGCGGCGCGGGCGGAATCGAGCGACTCCCCCACCACCGCCTCCGCTGCCGGGCCGAGCGCCGCCGTGACCGCGGCCTCGTAGCCCTCGTCGACCCGGATGCGGTCGGCGAATGTGCCCGTGATCCCCGCTCCCGCACGGTGTTCGAGCAGCCAGCCCACCGCGTCGCGGCGGTCGAGCGTCAACGCGAGTGCTTCGATCCGGGCACGCAGCGACGCGACCTCCTGGCCCGCCGCCTTCTCGTCCCGCTCGAGTTCCGCGACACGCACGACGGCGTGTTCGAGCGCTGCGGCCGCACGCTCGTGGTGCGAGTCGAGACCCAGCTCGCCCGCGTCGAGTTCGCCGATGCTGCCCTGCACCTCCTCGAACTCGCGTTGCGCATGTTCACCACGCGTGCGGGCGTCCTCGACGGCGGCCTCGAGCCTGGCGACCTCGGTGTCGATCGAGTCGATGCGCGCCCGAAGGGTGTCGACCTGACCGGACAAGCGCGCCACGCCTTCCCGCCGGTCGGCGACCGCGCGCACGGCGGCCATGTGGGCCCGTTCGGCCTCGGCGGCCGCCTCTTCGTTCGCGGCCAGCTGTTCGCGCGCTGCGTCGAGAGTCGCGCGCGCGATCTCGACGCCCTCGGCGAGTTCGAGTTCCTCGTGCGCGAGTCGTTCGGCGCGCGCCTCCATCTGGTCCGGATCCTCGCCACGCGGCCGTTCGGGCTCGGCGTCGAGATGACGCGCGCGTTCGGACGCGATGCGGACCGTCGCGTCGACGCGTTCGGCGAGTGCCGACAGCCGGAACCAGGTCTGTGCCGCGGACTCCGCACCGGGTTCGAGCCGTGCGAGTTCCTGTTCGTGCCTGCCGAGCTCGAGGTTCGCGGCGTCGACCGCGGCGGCGACGACGTCGTAGCGCTCGCGCGCGGCTTTCTCGTCGCGGATCTGCGCTTCGAGTTCGGCGCGCTTGGTGACGACGTCGTCTGCGGCGAGCCGCAGACGCGCGTCGCGCAGATCGGCCTGCACTGTCTGCGCGCGCCGGGCGACTTCCGCCTGCCTGCCGAGCGGCTTGAGCTGGCGACGCAGCTCGGAGGTGAGGTCGGTGAGGCGGGCGAGGTTCGCCTGCATCGAGTCGAGCTTGCGCACCGCCTTTTCCTTGCGTTTGCGGTGTTTGAGCACGCCCGCAGCTTCCTCGACGAAGGCGCGGCGATCCTCGGGCCGCGACTCGAGAATCGCCGACAGGCGCCCTTGGCCGACGATCACGTGCATCTCGCGGCCGATACCCGAGTCACTGAGCAGTTCCTGGACGTCCATCAGCCGGCACGTGCTGCCGTTGATCTCGTATTCGCCCGCGCCGTCGCGGAACATCCGGCGGGTGACGGACACCTCGGCGTAGTCGATCGGGAGCGCGCCGTCGGAGTTGTCGATCGTGAGGGTGACCTCAGCGCGGCCGAGCGGCGGCCGGCCCGCGGTGCCGGCGAAGATGACGTCCTCCATCTTGCCGCCGCGCAGCGCCTTCGCGCCCTGCTCGCCCATGACCCACGTGAGCGCGTCGACGACATTCGACTTGCCCGACCCGTTGGGGCCGACGACGCACGTGATGCCGGGCTCGAACCGGAGAGTCGTCGCGGACGCGAAGGACTTGAAGCCCTTGAGCGTCAGACTCTTGAGGTGCATGACGACAAACCTTACCGTCGCGTCACCGCTCGACGAACCCGCTCAGATCCCCGCGTGGCGCGTCGCGGCTGTCGACCACCAGTTCGACCCGCCCGGGAGTCTCCCCCGAGCGCAGGTGCGCGAGCAATGCGTCGAGCGCGGTGGGCGGGCCCTCCGCGACGACGAGGACACGACGATCCCGCTGGTTCGACGCGTAACCCACGAGTCCCAGCTCGAGGGCGCGGGCGCGCGTCCACCACCGGAAACCGACGCCCTGCACGTGGCCGTGCACCCACGCGGTGAGCCGCTCGCGCGGCTCGCTCACGACTCGCGCTCGACCGTGAGCGACACCTTCGTCCCGGCCTTCAACGTGCGTCCCACGGTGCACACCTTGTCGACCGAACGCTCGACGAGGGCGACGAGCCGCTCCTGGGCGTCGGCGTCGAGTTCGCTGAGATCGAGCTCGAGCACCTCCTCGAGATGGGGGTAGACCTCGTTGTCGCGGTCCGCCGCGCCGGAGACACGGACGGTCGCGTCGTAGTTGTCGCCGAGCCTGCGCGACAGCGCGAAATCGCTGCTCATGCCGGTGCACGCGGCGAGGGCGATCTTGAGCAGCTCGCCGGGCGTGAACACGCCGTCGACGGATTCGGACCCGATGCGCACCTCGGCGCCGCGCGAGCTGCGCCCGGTGTAGAGGCGCGTGCCGGTGCGCTCGACCCACAGCGACGTGCCGGGAGCGGGAGAACTTTCAGTCATGCCGCAATTGTGCCACCGCGGCGGTACAGGCCCGCAGGTCGTGCCGTAGTGGGCGTTCGATCACCGCGTGCGCGTCGACCTCGGCGCGGGCTGACACTTCGGACAGCTGAACGACGAGCGATTCATGAACTGCTGACGCCGGATCGGGGCGCCACATCGCGGGCACGGCTCGCCTTCGCGCCCATAGGCGTTCAGCGAGCGCTCGAAATACCCGGACTCGCCGTTGACGTCGACGTACAACGCATCGAAGCTGGTGCCCCCTTGCCCGAGGGCTTCCTGCATGACGTCGTGGGCCGCCGCGAGCACTCTCCGCAGCACGGGACGGGTGAGCGTGTCGGTAAGCCGGTTGCCGTGGACCTTCGCCCGCCACAGCGCTTCGTCGGCGTAGATGTTGCCGATCCCCGAGACGACCGTCTGGTCGAGCAGTGCGCGTTTGATCTCGGTGTGCTTGCGCCGCAACACCTCGACGACGGCCTCGGCGTCGAAGCGCGGATCCATCGGGTCCCGCGCGATGTGCGCGACCGAGTCGGGCAGCGCGGTGCCGTCGACGTCGACGAGGGGCGCGAGCGCCCAGCCGCCGAACGTGCGCTGGTCGACGAAGCGCAGTTCGGTGCCCGGGGCCAGGTGTGCTCCGTCCAGCCGGGCGCGGATCCGCAGATGCTTCTCGTCGGGCGCGGCTGCGGGCTGCACCAGCATCTGGCCGCTCATCCCGAGGTGGACGACGAGCGCGAGGTGCGCGGGCTCGAGCACGAGCCACAGGTACTTGCCGCGGCGATCGGCTGCTGCGACGCGCTGGCCGACGACCTGCGCCGCGAGATCGTGGGCACCGGGGACGTGACGGCGGACGGCACGCGGATGCAGGACGTCGATGCCGGTGACGGTGGCACCGAGGACGTGCCGTTCGAGACCGCGCCGGACGACCTCGACCTCGGGAAGTTCGGGCAATGTGCGCCTATGCGCTGTCCGGAACGCCGGCCTCGCCGCCCGACAGCGCGTTCCACGCGGTGCTGGCGGCCTTCTGCTCGGCTTCCTTCTTGGTGCGGCCGATGCCGATGCCGAGCGGTTCGCCGCCCACGAGGACCGTGGCGGTGAACTCCTTGTCGTGATCCGGGCCGGTCGCGGTGATCTCGTACACCGGGACCCCCAGCGACCGTTCGGCGGTGAGTTCCTGCAGGCTCGTCTTCCAGTCGAGGCCGGCGCCGAGGCGCGGGCCGCGCTGCAGCAGATCGCTGAACAGCCGCATGACGACCTCGCGCGCGGTGTCGATGCCGTGCTGGAGGTGGACGGCGCCGAGGAGGGATTCCATGCCGTCGGCGAGGATGCTCGCCTTGTCGCGACCACCCGTCATCTCCTCGCCCTTGCCGAGCAGCAGATGCGCGCCGAGCCCACCCGCACCGAGCGTGCGTGCCACCTCGGCGAGCGCGTGCATGTTGACGATGCTCGCGCGGATCTTGGCGAGTTCGCCCTCGGGCTTGTCGGGATGCGACAGGTAGAGCTTTTCGGTGATGGTGAGGCCGAGCACCGAGTCGCCGAGGAACTCGAGGCGCTCGTTGGTGGGCAGGCCGCCGTGCTCGTACGCGTACGAGCGGTGGGTGAGTGCCAACACGAGCAGCTCACGATCGAGGGGAACGCCGAGAGCGGCGAGGAGCGACGCGTGGTCCTCCTCGCCGCTGCCGGGCGAATTGCTGCTGGTGTCGGTCACGATGGTCGAACTCAGACCGCTGCGGTGACCTGGCGACCCTTGTAGGTACCGCATGCCGGGCACGCGACGTGCGGGAGCTTCTTCTCACCGCAGCCACGGTTGGGGCACGTGACGAGGGTGGGCGCAGTGGTCTTCCACTGGCTGCGACGCGACCGGGTGTTGGACCGCGACATTCTGCGCTTCGGGACAGCCACTTCTACTTCTCCTCGGGATTCGAATCGTTCTTGTCGCCGGCATCGGAGCCGGCGGCGGCATCCAGGCCGAACTTGGCCGCGAGACCAGCCCAGCGAGGATCCAGTATGTCATGCCCGTGCCCGGGTTCGGCAATCGCCAGGCGAACACCGCACTCGGGGCACAGTCCGAGGCAGTCCTCGGAACACAGCGGCTGGAACGGAAGTGCCAGCCCGACGGCGTCCACGATCACCGGTTCGAGGTCGATCGTGTCGTCCTCGACGAGGTACACCTCGCCCTCCTCGGTGGTGGCTTCCGTCTCGCTGTCGCGGTAGGCGAACAGCTCGGTGACCGGGAGACTCACGTTCCCCTCGAACGGCTCGAGGCATCGCGAGCACTCCCCCGTCGTGTCGGCCTCGACGGTGCCGGTGACGAGCACACCTTCCGACACGGCTTCGAGCCGGAGGTCGAGGTCGATGTCGGCCCCCTCGTCGATCGCGACCATCTCGGCACCGATCCGGCGCGGCGACGGCACCACGCGGTGCTCGGCGCGCATCGATCCCGGACGCCGTCCCAGTTCGGACGTGTCCAGTACGAAACCGGCGGCCGTCTCGGGACGCCGACTGCGATGGGTGCTCAACGGGCTCGCTTTCGATCGGGGTTGGACGCCTGCCCAGCCGAAGGGCGGAACAGGTGCAGGAACCGTGCCCATGAGGGCAACCACCCCACGATACGCCACGGGCGCACACGCCCTCAAACGGTTGCGCGCGCCGTCACACACCTGCCGGCTAGTGCCGACGGTCGGCGCGGCCGTAGTCGGGTACGCCCGCCCCGGTGCGCAACTGCTGACGGCCACGCCCGACCGAGCGAACCGTGGTGTCGAGGAACTCCTCGAACTCGGCGAGCTTCGAGTCGACGTACAGGTCGCATTCCGAGCGCAGGCGATCCGACTCGGCGTGCGCGGCATCGATCACACGCGCGGACTCGGCGTGCGCCGACTGCACGACCTCCGTCTGCGACACGAGCCGCTCGCGTTCGGCCACACCCTCGGCGACGGAGCGGTCGTACGCGGCCTTGCCGGACTCGATCATCCGGTCGGCGTCGTCGCGCGCACGCGACGTGACGGTGTCGTACTCGCGGCGAGCGTCGGCGACGGTGCTTTCGGCCTCCTCCTGTGCGTCGGCCTCGAGCTCCTCGGCGTGGGCACGCGCCTCCGCGACCATGCGGTCGGCTTGCGCCTTGGCGTCGGCAAGGAGGCGGTCGGCGTCCTCACGCGCGGTGTCGACGAGGTCCCGGGCCTCCGTCGAGGCGGACGACAGCGTGCTCTCGGCGGTCGCCCGCGCGTCGCCGACGAGCTTGTCGCGGTGGTCGAGCACGTCCTGTGCGTCGTCGAGTTCACCCGGAATGGCGTCACGCACGTCGTCGAGGAGTTCGAGGACGTCGCCGCGCGGGACGACGCAGCTCGCGGTCATCGGCACGCCACGCGCTTCCTCGACGATCGCCACGAGCTCGTCGAGAGCTTCGAATACGCGGTACACGGCAAACCCCAATCCTCGGACGAGGGCCGCGCACGGGACGTGCCCCGGCCGTCGTCGCATGTCGTTCGACTTCTCAAGTCTGCACGACGTCGCAGCACAAGTGTGGTGGGCACGGCCGGTGTGTCGGCGAGCGCACCGTCACACCCGACGGGCCCGCACGGTGCCGCGTCAGGCGGGGCCGGCCGCCTTCGCCGCCTCGGCCCGCTCACTCAGCCGCGCGAGGAGCTTGGTGTGCACACTCTCCGGAAGCATGCCCGCGACGTCGCCACCGAACGTCGCCACTTCCTTGACGAGCGAACTCGACAAGTAGCTCAGTGCGGGATTCGTCGCAAGGAACAGCGTGTCGACACCGGTGAGCTTCTGGTTCATCTGCGCCATCTGCAACTCGTAGTCGAAGTCGTTGGCGCCGCGCAGCCCCTTGACGATCGCGGAGACACCTTCCTGCCGCGCGAAGTCGACGAGCAATCCGTGCCATGCCGCGACGCGGACGTTCGGCAGCGCCGCCGTCGCCTCCTCGATCATCGCGATGCGTTCGTCGACCGAGAACAGACCCTGCTTTTTCTTGTTGATCATGACGGTGACGATCACGTCGTCGAACTGTGCTGCGGCACGGGTGATCACGTCGAGGTGACCATTCGTGACGGGGTCGAACGATCCGGGACACACGGCGCCTGTCATGGTGCGAGACCGTAGCAGGTGGCGAATTCGACTCGCGTCTCCCCGTACTTCTTGGTGCGGTCCGCTTCGTAGCCGGGCGGCCATTCCGTTTCGGGCGAACGCGTCGACCGCTCGACCACGACGACGGTGCCGTCCCCTACCCAACCGTTGTCGCGCAACGCCGCGAGCATCCGGTCGATGTCGTCCGCGGGGACGGCATAAGGCGGGTCCGCGAGCACGAGATCGTATTCGCGGTCGGCCCGCCCGCCGGTGACCGCGGCGACCGACGCGGTGCGCACCGACGCGCCGGGCAGGTCGACCGCCGCGATGTTGCGCGACACCGTCTTCGCGGCACGTGCGTCCGACTCGACGAGGACCACGTGCGCGGCACCGCGCGAGAGGGCTTCGAGGCCGAGGGCGCCCGACCCGGCGTACAGGTCGAGCACCGCCGCACCGTCGAGATCGAGCCTGCTCTCGATCGCGCTGAACATCGCTTCGCGCACACGGTCGGAGGTGGGTCTGGTGCCGCTCGGCGGCACCTCGAGCCTCCGACCGCGTGCGCGACCCGCGACGATACGGGTCATCAGTTGATCTCGAGCAACAGATCCGCGCCCTCGACCTGCTGGACCGATCCGATCGCGAGGCGCGTGACGGTGCCGCCGCGTGGTGCGGTGATGGCGGCTTCCATCTTCATCGCTTCGATGGTGGCGATGGTGTCGCCTTCGGTGACGGTGTCGCCCTCGGCGACGGTGAGGGTGACGACGCCCGCGAAGGGGGCGCCGACATGTGCGGGGTTGGTGCGGTCGGCCTTCTCGGCGGCGGGAACGTCGGACGCGATCGCGCGGTCGCGCACGGCGGTGGGCCGCAACTGGCCGTTGAGGATGCACATGACGGTGCGGTAGCCGCGCTCGTCGGGATCGGACACCGCTTCGAGTCCGATGAGCAACTCGACGCCCTTCGCCAGACGCACCCGATGCTCTTCACCCTGGCGCAGTCCGTAGAAGAACTGGTTCGCCGACAACAGCGAGGTGTCTCCGTACCGGTCGCGATGGTCCTCGAATTCCTGTGTGGGCCCGGGGAACAACAGCCGGTTGAGCGTCGCGCGCCGGGTGCGTGAGTCGCTCTCGGCCGACAGTGCCTTCTCGTCCTCGCCGGTGAGGGTCTGTTCGGGCTTGGCCGGGCCGCGGCCTTCGAGGGCGCGGGAGCGCAGCGGTTCGGGCCAGCCGCCCGCGGGTTCGCCGAGTTCGCCGCGCAGGAACCCGATCACCGAGTCGGGGATGTCGTAGCGGCGCGGGTTCGCCTCGAACTCGGCCGCCGAGACCCCGGCACCGACCAGGGCGAGGGCGAGGTCGCCGACGACCTTCGACGACGGCGTCACCTTGATCAGGTGGCCGAGCATGCGGTCGGCCGCCGCATACGCGGCTTCGACGTCCTCGAACCGGTTGCCCAGGCCGAGGGCGATGGCCTGTTGGCGCAGGTTCGACAGCTGTCCGCCGGGGATCTCGTGGGTGTAGACGCGCCCGGTGGGGGCCGGGACACCGGACTCGAACGGCGCGTACACCTTGCGCAACGCCTCCCAGTACGGTTCGAGATCGCACACCGCCTGCAGGTCGAGGCCGGTGTCGCGGTCGGTGTGCGCGGCGGCGGCGACTATCGCGGACAGTGCGGGCTGGCTGGTGGTGCCCGCGAGCGGGGCCGACGCGCCGTCGACGGCGTCGGCACCGGCCTGCCACGCGGCGAGGTAGGTGGCGAGCTGACCGCCGGGGGTGTCGTGGGTGTGCACGTGCACCGGCAGATCGAAGTTGCTCTTGAGCGCGGACACCAGGCGGGTGGCGGCGGGTGCCCGGAGCAGTCCGGCCATGTCCTTGATCGCGAGGACGTGCGCGCCCGCGTCGACGATCTGTTCGGCCAGACGCAGGTAGTAGTCGAGGGTGTAGAGATCTTCGTTCGGGTCGGTCAGATCGCCGGTGTAGGACAGGGCGACCTCGGCGACCGTGGTGCCGGTCTCGCGGACGGCGTCGATCGCGGGCCGCATCTGGTCGACATTGTTGAGGGCGTCGAAGATGCGGAAGATGTCGATGCCGGTGGCGGCGGCCTCGGCGACGAACGCGGACGTGACCTGCTGCGGATACGGGGTGTAGCCGACGGTGTTGCGGCCACGCAGCAGCATCTGCAGGCAGATGTTCGGTACCGCCTCACGCAGCGCCGCGAGCCGCTCCCACGGGTCTTCCTTCAAAAAGCGCAGCGCGACGTCGTAGGTGGCGCCGCCCCAGCATTCGAGCGAGAGCAACTCGGGGGTGGTGCGCGCGACGTACGGGGCGACGGCAACCAGGCCCGAGGTGCGCACGCGGGTGGCGAGCAGCGACTGGTGCGCGTCGCGGAAGGTGGTGTCGGTGACCGCGAGGGCGGACTGCTCACGCAGCGCGGCCGCGAACCCGTCCGGCCCGAGCGTCAGCAGCCGTTGCCGCGACCCGTCCGGCGGCGGCGTCGACAAATCGACAGTGGGGAGCTTGTCGTGCGGATAGACCGTCGACGCACGCTCACCGTGCGGCTTGTTGACCGTGACGTCGGCGAGATACTCGAGGATCTTCGTGCCCCGATCGGCCGACGAGCGCAGCGTGAGCAGACCCGGCCGCTGCTCGATGAACGACGTCGTGACGTCTCCTGCGCGGAAGTCCGGGTCGTCGAGCACCGCTTGCAGGAACGGGATGTTCGTCGACACACCACGGATGCGGAACTCGGTGACCGCGCGCTTGGCGCGCGCGACCGCCGCCTCGAGATCGCGGCCGCGGCACGTGAGCTTGACCAGCATCGAATCGAAATGCGCACTGACCTCGGCGCCGACGCTCGTGCCGCCGTCGAGCCGCACCCCAGCCCCGCCCGGGGTGCGGTAACCGGTGATCCGGCCCGTGTCGGGACGGAACCCGTTCGCAGGATCCTCGGTCGTGATCCGGCACTGCAGCGCGGCACCACGAATCGACACCGACTCCTGCGACAGACCCAGCTCCGTCAGGCTCGCACCCGCCGCGATCCGCATCTGCGACTGCACCAGGTCGACGTCGGTGATCTCCTCGGTCACCGTGTGCTCGACCTGGATCCGCGGGTTCATCTCGATGAACACGTGATTGCCGTGCGCATCGAGGAGGAACTCGACCGTGCCCGCACACGAGTACCCGATCTGCCGCGCGAACGCCACCGCGTCGGCGCAGATCCGCTCCCGCAACTCCGGATCCAGATTCGGTGCCGGCGCGAGCTCGATCACCTTCTGGTGCCGACGCTGTACCGAACAGTCCCGCTCGAACAGATGCATCACATCGCCGTGCGTGTCCGCGAGGATCTGCACCTCGATATGACGCGGATCGACCACCGCCTGCTCGAGGAACACCGTCGGATCCCCGAACGCCGACTCCGCCTCCCGCGACGCCGCCTCGATCGCCTCCCGCAACAGCGCATGCTCGGCCACGCGACGCATACCCCGCCCACCGCCACCGGCGACGGCCTTGACGAACACCGGGAACTGCATCTCCCGCGCGACCTCGACGAGATGATCGACATCGGCCGACGGCTCACTCGACGCGAGCACCGGCAGCCCCGCGGCCTTCGCCGCCGCGATCGCCCGCGCCTTGTTCCCGGTCAGCTCGAGCACCTCCGCCGACGGACCGACGAACGTGATCCCCGCCGCCGCACACGCCGCCGCGAGATCCGGATTCTCCGACAAGAACCCGTATCCCGGATAAACCGCGTCCGCACCGGCACGCTGCGCCGCCGCGACGATCTCGTCGACCGACAGATACGCCCGGACCGGATGCCCCTCCTCACCGATCTGGTACGCCTCGTCGGCCTTGAGCCGATGCACGGAATTACGGTCCTCGTAGGGATACACCGCGACCGTTCCGGCGCCCAGTTCGTACGCGGCACGGAACGCTCGGATCGCGATCTCGCCACGGTTGGCGACGAGAACCTTCGAGAACATGGTCGGCGCGGTGGCGCCGGCGAGAACGTCTGCTGTAGGCATTCCTGAAATCTACCGTGTCGCCGATCACTCCAGGACGGTGCGTCCCCGGCTCCGCTGTCTCGAGATGTGGTCAGGTCTTCTCGAGATACGACAGCCGCTCGGCGTCGAGCGACGAACCCACGAGCGCCGCGAGGCCGGGATGACGCTCGAGGCTCGGATCGTCCGTCACGACCTCCGTCGCGAGTGCGGCAGCCGCGGCGATCACGTCCTCGTGGCCGACGAGCGAGAGCAACCGGAGTGTGGTGGTCGCACCCGACTGGGCCGAACCGAGCACGTCGCCTTCGCGCCGCGTCGCGAGATCGAGTTGCGCGAGCGCGAAGCCGTCGTTGGTGGCCGCGACCTGCGACAGACGCTCGTAGGTCGGCCCACCGGGATTCATCTGTGTGACGAGGATGCACAGCCCCTGGTGTTTTCCGCGCCCGACGCGGCCGCGCAGCTGGTGCAGTTGGCTCACACCGAACCGGTCGGCGTCCATCACGACCATGACGGTCGCATTGGGGACGTCGACGCCGACCTCGACGACCGTCGTGCAGACCAGGACGTCGATGTCGCCCGCCGCGAATTCGGCCATGACGGCGTCCTTCTCGTCGGACGGCAGCCTGCCGTGCAGCAGGCCGACGCGCAGATCGGACAGGGTGTCGGCGCCGAGGGCGTGATACAGGTCGATCGCGGAGACGGTGGGGTTCTCCTTGCCGTCGGGGCCGTCCTCCCCGTCGCCTTCTCCCCCGTCGCCGATGCGGGAACACACGACGTACGCCTGCCGCCCCTCGGCGACCTCTTCGCGGATGCGCTCCCATGCCCGCGTGACCCACTGCGGTTTCTGGCTCGCGGGAACGACGTTGCTCTTGATCGGCGAACGGCCACGCGGCAACTCCCGCAATGTCGACACCTCGAGGTCGCCGAGGACGGTCATCGCGATCGTGCGCGGGATAGGGGTCGCGGTCATCACCAACAAGTGGGGGCTGATGCCTTCGCGTGCACGCGAACGCAGCCGGTCACGCTGCTCGACACCGAACCGGTGTTGTTCGTCGACCACGACCATGCCGAGATCGAAGAACTCGACGCCGTCCTGGATCAGAGCGTGCGTGCCGATCACGATGCCCGCATCGCCGGTGACGGCTTCGAGCATCGCCGCCCTCTTGTCGGCCGCCGACATCGAGCCGGTGAGCAGCGCGACGCGCGTCGCGTTCTCCGCGGCGCCCAGTTCCCCCGCCTTCCCCAGGTCGCCGAGCATCGCGCGGATCGACGTCGCGTGCTGCGTCGCGAGTACCTCGGTGGGCGCCAGCAGCGCACACTGACGCCCCGAGTCGACGACCTGCAGCATCGCGCGCAGGGCGACGATCGTCTTGCCGGAACCCACCTCACCCTGCAGTAGACGGCTCATCGGGTGCGGTCGCGAGAGGTCGTCGGAAATCTCGGTGGCGACGGCGCGCTGGCCGTCGGTGAGTTCGAACGGAAGTCGCGCGTCGAATGCCGCTGCGATGCCGTCGCCGTGCGGCGGGCACGCGGGCGCGAGGCGTTGAGCGTTGTCGTGTCTGCGGGTAGCGAGGACGAGTTGCAGCGCGAGTGCCTCGTCGAACCGAAGGCGATCGTGCGCCGCCTCGATCTGTGTGCGTTCGTCGGGCAGGTGGACGTCGTGCAGTGCGGTGCGGAGCCCGACGAATCCCTGCGCGTCGCGAATCTCGGCGGGCAGTGGATCGTCGATGTCGTCGAGCTGCTCGAGGACCTGCTGGACGCACGCGAGGATCGTCCAGCTCTCGACGTCGCGCGTGGCGGGATAGATGGGGATCAGCGGGCGTTCGAAGATCGACATGTCGACCTCGCCCCCGGCGCCCGACGCCCGGGCGATGCCCGCGAGCTGACCCGCGCCGCGGATGCGGCCGACCGTCATCACCGGGTCGGCGCCCTCGACGGGTTCGGGGAGCACCAGATAGCTGGGATGGGTGAGGCTCCACTTGCCGCGGAAGTACTTGACCGTGCCCGAGAACATCGCCCGCACGCCGGGACGGATGACGTGCTTGACCTTGTGCGGGTTGAAGAACGTGACATCGACCTTCTGTGTGTCGGTCGCGAGCACGACCTTGAGCATCGAGCCGCGACGGCTCTTCATGCGCACCTCGGCGGCAGAGACGACGCGCGCGACGATCGTGAGGTGCTCGCCCTCCGGTGGATCCTGTTCCGCCAGATCACGGCCCTGCGAGGCGTACCGCTGCGGATAGTGGCGCAGCAGGTCCTCGACGGTGACGATCTCGAAGGCGCCTTCCAGCGCATCCGCGTGCGCGCGGGAGACGATGCCGTCGATCCGGTCTCCGAGCGTTGCCATCGAGTCTCCTGCCGCTATTCGACGCCCAGCTGGAACAGGTCGCCGGGTTGTCCGCCGTCGTAGACCACCACCTCTACACCGGGGTACCGACTCTCGATGTAGTCGGTCAGCCCGTCGCAGAAGCCGTCCGGCTCCTCGGCGCCGCGCAGGAGCGTCACGAGTTCGCCGCCGCCGCTGCCGACCGCGAGGTCGGCAAGCCGGCGCGCGGCGCTCGCGACGTCGTGATCGATCACGATCACCTCGTGGCCCATGAGGCCGATCCCGTCGCCCGGCTCACACGTGCCGACGTAGGTGAGCGCCCGTTCGCGCGCGATGCGCAGCGAACCCCAGCGTGTCGACGCGGCCGCCTCCGACATCGTGTACGCGTCGTCGCGTACGTCGCGCGTACGGTCGTGGACTGCGAGCGCAGCGAGCCCCTGCACCATCGAGGACGTCGCGAGCATGAACACCTCGTGGTCCGAGTCCCGCGCCGCAGCGCTGACGGCCACCACCTCCTGAGGCGGCAGGGCGCCGTTCGGCAACACGAGCACCTGCCGCCGGTCCATCGCGCGGATCGCGTCGAGCAGCGCCGCGCGGGTGACGGACTCGTCGCAGCGCAGCACCGCGGCCCCCTCGGCGCCGAACAGGTCGGCGGCCGCGTCGCCCGCCGCGACCGCGAGCACTCCCCGCTCCGTGCGCACCGCATGCTCGACACGGGGCGTGCGCCTGCGTAGCTCGTCGACGACGAAGCTCGACACACGGATGTCGTGGATGCGGCCGAGCCCGAGACCTGCCTCGATCGCGGCGCCCGCATCGGTGCAGTGCACGTGCGCCGACCAGCATCCGTCGCCGTCGCCCACGATGACCACCGAATCGCCGATCCCCTCCAGCCGCCGGCGCAGCTCGCGTGCCGCGTCGGCATCGGTGTCCCCGACGAGATACATGACTTCGAAATCGTGGTCGGAATGATCGGCGCATTCGATGCTGCCGGGACGGCCGGAGGCCCCGGGCGTGTGTGCCCCCGCTCGCGGAGTCCGGCGCAGTGCGAGCTCGCGAGCAGGCGCGATGCCCGTGACGACCTCGACGAGCGCATCCGCGAGGACGACGAATCCGAATGCCCCCGCGTCCACGACACCCGCCTGATCGAGCGCGTCGAGTTGAGCGGGGGTGCGGCCGAGCGCGTCGGCAGCGGCATCGGCGACGACCACCGCGGACACCGCGAGGGGGACGGCGTCGTCGAGCGCCGACGCGGCGTCGGCAGCCTCACGCAGTGCGGTGACGATGGTGCCCTCGACGAGGAAGCTCACCGACTCCACGACGAGTTCGGTCGCACGACGCAGCCCGGTGCGCAGAAGACCGGTGTCGAATCCGGACGCATCCGGCTGTGCCTGCGCCGCGTCGGCGAAACCACGCAGCACCTGCGACAGGATGACGCCGGAGTTGCCCCGCGCACCGCTGACAGCACCTTTCGCGAGTGCCGACGCGAGCGCCACCCCGTCGTCGTCCGTGACGTCCTCGCGTGAGCCTGCATCGGTGACGGCCGCCAGCGCCGCGCGCATGGTGAACAGCAGATTCGTGCCCGTGTCGGAATCCGGCACGGGGAAGACGTTGAGATCGTTGATCTCGTCGCACCGCCTGGCGAGTGCCTCCACGCCTGCACGAGCCCACGCGACGAGCAGGTCGTCCGCCCGTCGAGGGGCCACGTACGCCGCGCGCTGCTCCGCCACCGTCACCGTCCTCTCGTCCCCGATCCGTAGCGCCAGCGTAGTCTCGGCACGAGCGCGGCGAGCACGTGGCCGAACGGCCGGCTCGCGCCCGCGGCGGGCGGTCGCATCGGGCCCGGCGCGGGCAGCCCTCGACCCCGGTTTGGCGTCGGACGTGCGGAACGGCTATTCTTGCACGGTTGCCTCCGACAGGGCGTCGTCCTTTTTCGTCCTCGTCGTCGGCGAGAACATTGCACGTTTCACCACTCGAGTTTCTATCCGAAGGAGTTCGCGACATGGCTGCCGTCTGCGACGTATGCGCCAAGGGCCCCGGCTTCGGGAAGTCGGTCTCGCACTCGCACCGGCGTACCAACCGTCGCTGGAACCCGAACATCCAGACCGTCCGCGCCGAGGTTGCGCCGGGTAACACCCGCAAGCTCAACGTGTGCACCTCGTGCCTCAAGGCAGGCAAGGTCACGCGCGGCTGACTCTCGCTCGTTCCGAGCGAACGTTTTCACGACGATGCCCCCGGCACTTCGAGTGCCGGGGGCATCGTCGTGTGTGCACGGCGGAACCGGTCGGCGTGTGCCCGACCCGTGCTGGGGCCCGTGCGGGCACGACCCGTAAGGTGCTGCCCGTGACTTCACCAGATCCTTCCGACCCCCGCTTCGACGGCACGAACGACCCTGGCGCCCTGGGCTCGGGGGCCGGAGCAGGCGACGCGGCCGGCACGGAGCGCTCGTACGTGCACTTCGAGGACGGCGTCCTCCGTATCACGGTCGCGACTGCCGCCGCGGGTTCGTCGCTCGACTCGGAGGGCGTCGCGCAGGGCACGCGCGCTCTCGAGGCCGCGGGCGACGATCTCGGCTGTGTGCTCCTCGTCGGCGAAGGCCCCAACTTCTGCGCGGGCGGCAATGTCGTGGGCTTCGCGAACGCGGAGAACCGCGGATCGCACGTCATGGCGGTCGCGGACTCGTTCCACGGATTCGTCCGCGCCCTCGACGCGACCGAGGTCCCGATCGTTGCGGGCGTCCAGGGCTGGGCCGCGGGCGCGGGCATGAGCCTGGTGTGCTGTGCCGACATCGCGATCGGTGGTCCCGCAACGAAACTCCGCCCCGCGTATCCGGGTATCGGATTCACGCCCGACGGCGGTCTCACGTGGTCGCTCCCCCGACTGGTGGGTCTCGGCCGCGCCCGCGAGATCCTGCTCACAGACGAGACACTCGGTGCCGACGAAGCGGCGCGCATCGGCATCCTCGCGCGCCTCGTGGGCGACGATCTCGTCCAGGACGAGGCCTTGCGGCTCGCGCGGACGATCGCGGCGGGACCGACGCCGGCCTACCGCGGCACCAAGGCTCTGCTGTCCGCCTCGCGCACCAGCACCCTCACCGAACAGCTCGACGCCGAAGCGGCCTCGATCTCGGCTGCTGCCGACACCCCCACGGGCCGTGAGGGCGTCGATGCATTCGTCCAGAAGCGCAGGCCCGATTTCGGCTCGGTCAAGCAGTACTGACCGCCACGGCGGCTGCCGTCCCGGGCCTCACGGCAGCCGCCAGTCGACGGGCTCCGCGCCCATCTCGGCGAGCAGTTCGTTCACGCGGCTGAACGGGCGCGAGCCGAAGAACCCGCGGGACGCGGACAGCGGCGACGGATGCGCCGACTCGATCGTCGGCACGTGCCCGAGCATCGGCTTCAGGGTGCGAGCGTCCCGGCCCCACAGGATCGCGACGAGCGGGCGTTCGCGGGCGACGAGAGCCCGGATGGCCTGCTCGGTGACCGCTTCCCATCCCTTGCCCCGGTGCGACGCCGCGGCGCCGGGCGCGACGGTGAGCACGCGGTTGAGCAGCAGCACACCTTGATGCGTCCACGGCGACAGGTCGCCCGACCGCGGGGTGTCGTACCCGAGGTCGGCGGAGTACTCGGTGAAGATGTTCGCGAGACTCCGCGGCACCGGACGCACCTCCGGCGACACCGAAAAGCTCAGCCCCACAGCGTGTCCCGGAGTGGGATATGGATCCTGTCCGACGACGAGCACTTTGACGTCGTCGAACGGCGCGGCGAACGCGCGCAACACGTTCGGGCCCGACGGCAGGTACTCACGCCCGGCCGCGAGTTCTGCGCGCAGAAAGTCCCCCATCCGCGCAACACGGTCGGCGACGGGTTCGAGCGCAGTCGACCATCCGGGTTCGACGAGTTCGGCGAGCGGGGCGGGCATCACGCACCCACCAGAGCCGCGGAGACTACCTCGGAATACGCTGCGGCACAGCATGGGTCGTGCCGCACCGCGGTGACGCACAGTGGACCGGAGGGCACGGGACGATCGTCGGAGACGTACACAGCCATGCGGGCAACCTATACCCGGAATGCCTGCCAGCCGCGGTCGCCCGCCCAGGGGTGACCGTCGACACGCACGAGCCCGGCGGCAGCGCGGGCCCCGTCGCCGGCGGCGGCGTCGGGCCGACCGTCCGACGACGTGACAGTGCCCACGCGTCTCCACCCCGGCGGCAACGCGGTCGCGGGTCCGAATGTGGCGGCGAACGCATGATCCTCGCCGCCGCCGAGTACCCACTCCCCCACGTCCACGGCGAGCAGGTCTGCGGCATCGCGAAGCTCGCGGTCCACCGGGATCGCGGCACGGTCGAGGTCGACGACCACCCCGGACGCGGTTGCGATGTGCCCGAGATCGGCGACGAGACCGTCGGACACGTCCGTCATCGACGTCGCTCCCGCGTCCGCGGCCGCAAGGGCTGCGTCGTAGGGCGGCTGCGGGACACGGTGCGCCGCGGCGAGCGCGGGATACCGGTCCGCGTGCCCTGCGACGAGCAGTGCCAGCCCCGCCGCCGACGCGCCGACCGGGCCCGCGACGGCCACGACGTCCCCTGGTCGTGCCCCCGAGAGTGTGACCGGTGTGCGGTCGTCGAGCGAGCCGAGTGCCGTGACCGACACGACGAGCGCGTCGGCCGCCACGAGGTCGCCGCCCACGACGCCGGCGCCGAGTTGCTCGGCCGCGGAACCGATACCGTGGGAGAGATCGTCGAGCACGTGCGCGGGGGTACTCGGCGGGCAGCCGAGTGCGACGACGAATGCGGTCGGGCACCCGCCCATCGCGGCGATGTCGGCCGCATTCTGCGCGACGGCCTTGGCGCCGATCTCGTACGGGGAGGACCAGTCGAGCCGGAAATGTCTGCCCTCGACGAGCATGTCGGTCGACACCAGCACTCGTCCGTCCGCGGCGGCGACGAGCGCGGCGTCGTCGCCGGGGCCGACGAGCGTGGTGGCGGGCTGGGTGCGCCCGTGGACGGAGCGCGCGATGACACCGAACTCCCCGACGTCGGACACCGTGGCGCCCGCCGCGTCGTCCGGTCGGTCGTCTTCCGGTCGGTCGTGAACGCTGATGCGCGGGCCTCCTGATCGGCGCGGACGCGGCGGACGGTAGTTTCGGTGCTGTACGCAGGACTCTACCGACCCGCCACCGGCCCCGGTCTCGGGCGGCCGGGGCAGAGCAGGACGCAGCACGGTGCACGGTGACAGCCCGGAACAGCACGAGACGCCGGAATCGCACGGCCCCGAAGACACCGGCGCCGCCGACGCCGACTCGAGCCGCAACACCTCCGGCCGTCATCCCGCGGTCATCGCGACGGCCGTGGCGCTGCCCGTCGCACTCGTGGTGGGCCTGATCGTCTCGGCGCTGCTCGCAGGGCGCAATCCCGAACGTGAGCCCGTCGCACTCGGTCCTGTACCCGCACCGGCCGCGCCTTCCGCGGAGTGCGGCACGCTCATGGCCGCACTGCCCGACCAGCTGGGCGACTTCGACCGGGCCGAGCTCGTCGAACCCGCACCGGAGGCGACCGCGGCGTGGCAGCAGGACGAGGGCGAGCCGATCGTCCTGCGCTGCGGGCTCGACCGCCCGCTCGAGTTCGATCAGGCGGCCGCGCTCCAGGTCGTGAACGGCGTGCAATGGTTCGAGGTGTCCGGTCAGGACGTCGGGATGGCGTCGAGCAGCTGGTTCGCCGTCGACCGCGGCATCTACGTGGGTGTCACGATCCCCGACGGCACCGGCCCCACTCCCCTGCAGGATGTTTCCGACACGCTGTCCGCGGCCCTGCCGCAGCAGCCGCTCGACCCGGCACCTGTCGGCTGATGGGGGCCGTCTCCGGTGTCGCCGACGCAGCTCAGCGCAGGCCGGTGCCCCGCGCGAGCGCGGTGTCGACGAGGGTGGTCAACAGCGTCGGGTAGTCGACTCCCGCGGCGGCCCACATGCGCGGGTACATCGAGATCGGTGTGAACCCGGGCATCGTGTTGATCTCGTTGACGACCGGACCGTCCTCGGTCACGAAGAAGTCGACGCGTGCGAGCCCCTGGCAGTCGAGCGCACGGAACGCACGCACCGCGTACTCGCGGATCTGGTCGGACACGTCGTCGTCGAGCTTGGCCGGCACATCGAACTCGCACACGTCGTCGAGGTATTTCGTCTCGAAGTCGTAGAACGCGTCGCCTGCGTCGTCGGTGTCGGGCATGCGGATCTCGGCGACGACGCTCGCGCGGACGTCGCCGTCCGGGAACTCGAGGACACCGCACTCGACCTCGCGGCCGACGATGCCGCTCTCGACGATGACCTTGGGGTCGTGTGCCCGTGCGTGTGCGACAGCCGCGTCGAGGCCCTCCCACGACGTGACGCGGGTGATCCCGATGGACGATCCCCCGCGAGCAGGCTTGACGAAGACCGGCAGGGTGAGCGTCGCGCGCTGCTCGTCGGTGAGCGTCTCGTCGTGCGGCCGCAACACGATCTGGCTGCCGACGGGAATGCCGTCGGCCGCGAGCAGCTTCTTCGTGAACTCCTTGTCCATGCCCGCCGCGCTCGCGAGCACACCGGGGCCGACGTACGGGATGTCGGCGAGCTCGAGCAGCCCCTGGATCGTGCCGTCCTCGCCGTACGCACCGTGCAGCACAGGAAAAACGACGTCGACCGACGCGAGCACATCGCCCGCGCCGTCGCCGCCGAGCGCGACGAGCTCGCCCGAACGTGTGGGATCGGCGGTGAGTACGAGGGGCTGTCCGTCCGGGTCGACCGCAGGCAGTCCCCGCGCGGAGAAGGTCAGCGCCTCGAGATCCGCCGCGCTGGTGACCCAGGAGCCGTCGGGGGTGATCCCGACCGCGACGACGTCGAACCGCTCGGGGTCGAGGTGGGCGAGGATGCTCCCTGCCGACACGCAGGACACGGAGTGCTCGTTGCTACGCCCACCGAACACGACGGCGACGCGGGTGCGGGTTGTGCTCACGGTGCAAACGGTACCGGCACGACCACGCCGACGCCGCACACGGCTCGCCGCTGCGCGGGCGCAGCGTGCCCGCAGGCACCGGCGTCAAGCGAGGCGGTCGAGCGCAGCCTCGATATCGGCGACGAGGTCGATCGTGTCCTCGATGCCGCACGAGAGCCGGACGAACCCGGGGGCGACCTGATCGCCCCAGCGCGCCCGGCGATCGGCGGTGGTGTGGATTCCGCCGAAGCTCGTCGCGGACGTCACGAGCGTGCTCGCGTCGACGAACCGATGGAAGGCATCCGCCGACGGAAGGTCGAACGCGACGAGGCCACCGAATCCGGTCATCCGACGCGTCGCGACGGCGTGCGCCGGGTCGCCGGGCAGTCCCGGATACCGCACTCCCCGCACCGCGGGGTGCGCCTCGAGCAGCCGTGCGAGCGCGAGCGCGTTGGTGTTCTGCCGCTGGATCCGCAGTCCCGCCGTGCCGAGGCTACGGACCGCGAGCCAGGTCTCGAACGGGCCGAGCACGCTGCCCGAATGCAGCCGCTCGCGTTCGATCGTGGCGGCCAGCGCGCTGTCGGTGGTCGCGGAATACCCCATGAGGAGATCGCTGTGGCCCGACAGTGACTTCGTGCCGCTCGCGACCACGACGTCGGCGCCGAGCAGCAATGGCTGCTGCCCGAACGGTGTCGCCGTCGTGTTGTCCACGGCGAGCAGCGCGCCGTGCGCGCGGCACCGGTCCGCAAGGGCCGGCAGATCCACCACGTCGAGAGTCGGATTGCTCGGTGTCTCCGCGAGTACGACGGCCCGGCCCGGCGCCTCCGCAAGGGCCCGGTCCACCACGTCCTCGTCACCCAGTGCGGCAGTGGCGATCTCGTGCACCGTGACACCTCGGCTCGCCAGTTGCTCGTGTGCGTAGACGCGCACCTGGTAGTAGCCGTCGGACGGCACGACGACCGTGTCCCCCGTGCGCAGCAGTGCGCGCAATGTCGCGGTGATCGCGGCCATTCCCGAACCGAACACGCGGACGTGGATGTCCGCGGAATCCACGCCACGGCCCGGGTGTTCGAGCGCGCCGAGCGCGACCTCGAGGTCGCGCCACCCCGGGTGCGACGCACGCGCGTACGTATCGGATTCGGAGCCTTCGTCTTTCCCGAGATGATAGGGCGCTGCAGGCACCGGGCCTCGCGTCATCGGCAGGCCGGCAACGGGTTCAGTGGCCACCGCTGCGACGGCGCGCGTCGAGGAGCCCCGCGGGTGGGCGTCACCAGTCATGGCGGAACTCGGGTTTCGTGCGCCTGCCGAGCAGTTGTCCGATCGCGTCCTGCACCACGAGCCCTTCGTGACACACGCGGTCGACGGCCTCGGTGAGCGGCATCTCGACGTCGTGACGCGCGGCGAGCGCACGGATCGAGGTGCACGACTTGACGCCCTCCGCCACCTGACCGTGCGTCGCGGCCTGGGCGCTCTCGAGCGACCCGCCACGGCCCAGACGTTCGCCGAACGAACGGTTGCGTGAGAGCGGCGAGGCGCAGGTCGCGACGAGGTCGCCGATACCGGCGAGGCCGGCGAAGGTGGCAGGCTTGGCATGTACCGCGACGCCGAGGCGGATGATCTCCGCGAGACCGCGCGTGATGATGCTCGCCTGCGTGTTGTCGCCCAGTCCGACTCCGGCCGCCATGCCGCACGCGAGCGCGATGACGTTCTTGCAGGCGCCTGCGATCTCGCACCCGATCACGTCGTCGGTCGTGTACGGCCGGAAATAGCCGGTGGCGAACAGTTTCTGGAGGCGTTCGGCGCGGGTGCGATCCCCGCACGCGACGACGGTGGCGGCCGGCTGCCCCAGCGCGATCTCGCGCGCGAGGTTGGGACCGGAGAGCGCCGCGATCCGTCCGGGCTCGGCCGCGGTGACGTCGGCGATCACCTCGCTCATTCGGGCGAGGGTGCCGGTCTCGATTCCCTTCGCCACGCTCAGCAGTGTCGCGTCGGGCGGCAGGAGTCCTCGCCACTGACCGAGATTGCCGCGCAGCGACTGCGACGGGACTGCGAGGACGACGACCTCCGCCCCGTCGGTCGCGCGAGCAGGATCGTGCGTCGCGCCGACGTTGTCGGGCAGCCGGGTACCCGGCAGGTAATCGGGATTCTCGTGGTTCTCCGCGATCGCGAGCGCAACGGATTCGCGCCGCGCCCACATCGTGACGTCCGAGCCGGCATCCGCGAGCACCTTCGCGAGCGCGGTGCCCCACGACCCCGCGCCCATCACAGCCACCCTGCTCACACGACCCCCTCTGCCTTCACCACTCGGCCGTTCCGGTCGGCCGTCCGGCGACCGACGCATCGGCCTCCCACACTATCGCCCCCGCCCGGTCGGACGGCCCCGCTGCCCGTGTCCGCACAGCGGCACCGGGGTTACTGGCAAGATCGGACGAGTGCACGTCCTCGTGGCCGTCAAATCCCTCGAACTGGCCAAGTCCCGCCTCGCCGCGCATCTCGACGCGCGCGCACGCTCGGGGCTGGTGCTCGCGATGCTCACGGACACCGTCTCGGCCGCCCTCTCGGTCGACGTCGTGGAGGCTGTCACGGTCGTGACCCCGGATCCGGCCGTCGCCCGGGCCGCGACGCAGGCGGGTGCGCTCGTCCTCGCCGAGCCGGCGCTGCCCGCGCTCCCGGGCACCGGCCGGACACACCACCTTGCCGCCACGCCCGAGCAGGGACTCAACGACGCGGTGCGCGCCGCGGAGCGACACGTGCGTCGCACGGGTTACCCGGGCGGTGTCGTCGCACTGCAAGCGGATCTGCCTGCGCTGCACGCGCACGAGCTGCGGGACGCACTCGGGTCGGCACCGCGCGGCCGCTCGTGCGTCGTCGACCGGCACGGCACCGGCACGTCGGCTCTGCTGGCCTCGGGGGCCGAGTTCGCACTGCACCCGTGCTTCGGCCCGCACTCGGCCGCCCGGCACCTCGCGTCCGGCGCACGCGCGCTCGACGGCGACTGGCCCGGACTGCGTACCGACATCGACACCGTCGACGATCTCCGAGCCGCTGCGGACGTCGGGCTCGGCGTCGCCACTGCCGCGATCGCGGCGGAGATCCCGTGTCTCGTGGGCGGTGCCGGCTGAACAGACGCCCCTCGTCGGCGAACCGGCCGACGCACGCGCGGTCGCCCGACGAATTTGCCACATCGATTGTCGGTAAGCGTCCACGTCGGGGATGATCGGAGAGTGAGCAATCGCGAGATCCTGCAACATCGGTCGGCCTCCCAGGCCGGCGCCCCCGGCAAGGACACCGGACGGAAGGGCGCCCCCGCCGTGGACGCGTCGGACGGCCGTGCCGCGCAGCGCGGAAGCGGTCTACCGGTGTCGCCCGGGCACACCGACGCCGCCGAGATCCCGTTCGCGTCCACCTCGATTCCCACAGCACCGCCCGCCGCCACGGTCGTGCTGCCCAGTTCGCACACCGAGGGCCTGCCGGACGACCGGTATCTCAACCGCGAACTGAGTTGGCTCGACTTCAACTCGCGTGTGCTCGCTCTCGCCGAGGACACGTCGTTGCCCTTGCTCGAGCGGGCCAAGTTCCTCGCGATCTTCGCGTCGAATCTCGACGAATTCTTCATGGTGCGCGTCGCAGGCCTCAAGCGCCGCGACGAGACCGGGCTCTCCGTGCGATCCGCCGACGGCCTGTCCCCGCGCGAACAACTCGCCCTCATCGCGCGTCGTACCCAGGAGATCTCGGACAAACATGCCCGGGTGTTCCTCGACTCGGTGCAGCCCGCCCTGGCGCGCGAAGGAATTTCGATCATCGGTTGGTCCGAACTGGGCGACGACGACCGCAGGCGCTTGTCCGTGTACTTCCACGAACAGGTCTTCCCGGTGCTCACACCTCTCGCGGTCGACCACGCGCACCCGTTCCCGTACATCAGCGGACTGAGCCTCAATCTCGCGGTGACGGTCAAGGACGCGGAGACGGGAGGTGAGCATTTCGCGCGCGTCAAGGTGCCCGACAACGTCGAGCGGTTCGTCCGGGTGCGACGCGACGACTCCCCCACCGCCGTCGACGCTTTCCTCCCGATGGAGGATCTGATCTCGGCACACCTCGACGTGCTGTTCCCGGGTATGGAGATCGTGGAGCATCACGTCTTCCGGATCACCCGCAATGCCGATTTCGAGGTCGAGGAGGACCGGGACGAGGACCTGCTGCAGGCGCTCGAACGCGAACTCGCGCGCAGACGTTTCGGCTCGCCGGTGCGCCTCGAGGTCTCCGACGACATGACCGACCACATGCTCGGGCTGCTGTTGCGCGAACTCGACGTGCACCCGGGCGACGTCGTACAGGTTCCGGGTCTGCTCGATCTGTCGAGCCTGATGCAGGTGTACAGCGTCGACCGTCCAGGGCTCAAGGAGGCACCCTTCGTCCCCGCCACCCATCCGGCGTTCGGCGAACGCGAGACACCCAAGAGCGTCTTCTCGACCCTCCGCGAGGGCGACGTGCTCGTCCATCACCCGTACGACTCGTTCTCGACGAGCGTGCAGCGGTTCATCGAGCAGGCCGCCGACGACCCGCAGGTCCTCGCGATCAAGCAGACCCTCTATCGCACGTCGGGCGATTCCCCGATCGTCGACGCACTCATCGACGCGGCCGAGGCGGGTAAACAGGTCGTCGCGCTGGTGGAGATCAAGGCGCGATTCGACGAGCAGGCGAACATCCGGTGGGCGCGCAAACTCGAACAGGCGGGAGTGCACGTCGTCTACGGTCTCGTCGGGCTCAAGACACACTGCAAGACATGCCTGGTCGTGCGCCGCGAGGGCTCGCACATCCGACGCTACTGCCACATCGGCACCGGCAACTACAACCCGAAAACCGCGCGTCTGTACGAGGACGTCGGACTGCTCACGGCAGCACCGGAGATCGGCGCGGATCTCACCGACCTGTTCAACTCGCTCACCGGCTACTCCCGAAAGTCGCGCTACCGCAACCTCCTCGTCGCGCCGTACGGCGTGCGTCGCGGCATCGTCGAGCGCATCGAACGCGAAATCGCGGCGAAGATCGAGGGCCGGGACGCGCGAATCCGGCTGAAGGCCAATGCGCTCGTCGACGAACAGGTCATCGACGCGCTGTATCGGGCGTCGCTTGCCGGGGTGCCCGTCCAGATCGTGGTGCGCGGCATCTGCGCGTTGAAGCCAGGAGTCCCGGGGCTGAGCGAGAACATCGAGGTGCGGTCGATTCTCGGGCGCTTCCTCGAACACTCCCGGATGTTCCATTTCCAGGCAATCGACGAGTACTGGATCGGCAGCGCCGACATGATGCATCGCAATCTCGATCGACGCGTCGAGGTCATGGCGCAGGTCAAGGATCCTCGACTCACCGCGCAACTCGGCGAGATCCTCGATTCCGCACTCGATGCCCGCACCCGATGCTGGGTACTCCAGAGCGACGGCAGCTGGGTGGCCGCACCCGAGCGCGACGCCGACGTACGCGAACACCAGCAGTCACTCATGCGCAACCGCACCTCCGCGTCATGAGGCAGGCCCGGTTGAACAGAGCGGTGTCGTGATTCATCGCACGGGCGATACGGGAGAGGAAGATCCTGCTGTGGGCACACATCCCCCTGCCGAAGAATCCGGCTCCACCAAGTCCGGGTCCACACAGTCCGGCTCCAAACAGATCAAGGCCAACATCTTTGCCGCAGGCGCCGTCGTATGGCGCAGATCACCGCGCGATCCCGAACGCGTCGAGATCGCGCTGATCCACCGACCGAAGTACGACGACTGGTCATTCCCGAAGGGCAAGCTCGATCCTGGCGAGACCGCGATCGTCGCTGCGGTCCGGGAAGTCGGCGAGGAGACGGGCTTCCGCGTGCGGCTGGGCCGCTATCTCGCTGCCGAGACGTACCCGGTGCCCGGGCATCGCAAACTCAAGCGCGTGCAGTTCTGGGCGGGCGAGCTCGTCGACGGGGAGTTCGCGCCCAACTCGGAGGTCGACGAACTGCGGTGGTGGACACCGCACGACGCCGTCGACCAGCTGTCGTACCCGATGGACCGCAAGGTGCTCCGACGATTCGGGGAGGCGTCCGTCGACACGTCGACGATCCTGCTCGTCCGACACGCGAAAGCGGGAAGTCGCAAGCGGTACAAGGGGGACGACGCCGACCGGCCCCTCGAGACTCGCGGACGCGCACAAGCCGATGCGCTCGTGCCGCAACTCGAAGCATTCGGTGCGCGCACGGTGTACAGCGCGGACCGCGCGAGGTGCGTCCAGACCGTCGAGCCGCTCGCCACATCTCTCGGCACAGATATCGAGATCGAACCGGCCCTGAGTGAGGAAGCGTACAAAGCGGATCCGGCACGCGCACGCGAGCGCATGCTCGCGATCGCGGCACAAGGCGGCGTGGGCGTCGTCTGCAGCCAGGGCGGCGTCATCCCCGACCTGGTCGAGTGGTGGTCGGCGCGGGACGGCGTGAGTCTGCCCCCGGCCCGAAATCGCAAGGGCAGTACCTGGGTGCTGTCGTTCGCCGACGGCCGGATGGTCGCGGCGGACCACATCGACACTCCCCTGCCCCGCGCCTCCTGACCGACTCCGCACCTCGCCGACATACGACGAGACCTGCTGTCCGGCGCAACCGGGCAGCAGGTCTCGTCGTATTCAGCAGGCGACGACTACTTCGACCGCTTGGACGCAGTCTTCTTCGCAGCCGACTTCTTGGCCGGAGCCTTCTTCGCGGCCGTGGTCTTCTTGGCCGCCGTCGACTTCGCGGCAGTCTTCTTGGCCGGAGCCTTCTTCGCGGCCGTGGCCTTCTTGGCCGCCGTCGACTTCGCAGCAGTCTTCTTCGCCGCAGTGGTCTTCTTCGCCGCGGTGGTCTTCTTCGCGGCCGTGGTCTTCTTGGCCGCCGTCGACTTCGCGGCAGTCTTCTTCGCCGCAGTGGTCTTCTTTGCCGCGGTGGTCTTCTTTGCCGCGGTGGTCTTCTTCGCGGCCGTGGTCTTCTTGGCCGCCGTCGACTTCGCGGCAGTCTTCTTGGCCGCAGTCTTCTTGGCCGCGGTCTTCTTCGCCGCCTTCTTCACCGGTGCGGCAGCGCCACGCTTGACCGCGGGGCCGGAGGCCGGAAGCTTCTGGGAGCCCGCGATGACGGCCTTGAACTGTGCACCGGGACGGAAGGCCGGGACGGACGTCGGCTTCACCTTGACGGTTTCGCCCGTACGCGGATTGCGAGCGACGCGCGCCGCACGGCGACGCTGCTCGAAGACACCGAAACCGGTGATGGTCACGTTCTCGCCGCGATGCACGGCACGGACAATGGTGTCGACGACGTTCTCCACCGCCTCGGTGGCGGTGCGTCGGTCCGTGTCGAGCTTCTCGGTCAGAACATCGATCAGTTCTGCCTTGTTCATTGATTTCCTCCGCCAAGTGGTTGGTCCGTCTTCGGACCGTCTGTAACAACGGTAAACCCAGACTACGGCAAGAGTCTATGTGCCACGCCAATTCTCGAATCGGCGGGGCCGGGGATACGGCGGTTGTATGCGGTCGAATACGCGACCTTTATGTGACGAAGGCGGTTTCGGCTCAGTCCTCCACAGCTTCGGAGAGCGTCACCGGTTTCCATGAAGGCCTTTGCTTTTCGAACTCCGAAATGGCGTCTACCTGGCGCAACGTCAATCCGATGTCGTCCAGCCCTTCGAGCAGACGCCACCTCGTGTAGTCGTCAATGTCGAACGCCACCACTGTCGTTCCCGCACTGATCGTCCTGTTCTCGAGGTCGACGACGAGTTCCAGACCGGGCTGCTCCTCGAGGAGTTTCCACAACAGTTCGACATCGCTCTGCGCGACCTGCGCGGCGAGCAAGCCCGCCTTACCCGCGTTGCCGCGGAAGATGTCGGCGAAGCGCGACGCGATCACGACGCGGAATCCGTAATCGGACAATGCCCATACGGCGTGCTCGCGCGACGACCCGGTGCCGAAGTCGGGACCGGCGACGAGGACCGAACCGCGATCGTACGGCGGCACATTGAGAATGAAGTTCGGGTCGGTGCGCCACGCGGCGAACAAGCCGTCTTCGAATCCCGTTCGCGTGACGCGCTTGAGATACACAGCGGGGATGATCTGGTCGGTGTCCACATTGGACCGACGCAGCGGGACACCGATTCCGGTGTGTGTGGTGAACTTCTCCATGACTCACTCCTGACGTATGTCGAATCCTGCATCCGGTGCCCGATTCCGTGACCGGCGGGAAGTCGCGGTCACGCGGCTCCGGGACTCAGTTCAAGTCGGCCGGTGCGGAAAGCGTTCCGCGGACGGCCGTCGCGGCCGCGACGGCGGGCGACACGAGATGCGTGCGGCCACCCTTCCCTTGCCTGCCTTCGAAGTTGCGGTTCGACGTCGACGCGGAACGCTCGCCTGGCGCAAGTTGGTCGGGATTCATTCCGAGGCACATCGAGCACCCCGCCTGACGCCATTCGGCACCGGCGGCCTCGAACACCTCACCGAGCCCTTCCGATTCGGCCTGTGCGCGCACGCGCATGGAGCCGGGCACCACCAGCATGCGTACGCCCTCGGCGACGTGCCTGCCGCGCAGGACGTCTGCGACCGCGCGCAGGTCCTCGATCCGGCCGTTGGTGCACGATCCGACGAACACCGTGTCGACCGCCACATCGCGCAGCGGCGTGCCTGCGTCGAGACCCATGTAGGCGAGCGCCTTCTCGGCCGCGAAGCGCTCGCTCTCGTCGACGAAGTCCCGCGGGTCGGGCACAGAGGCACCGAGGGGCGCGCCTTGACCGGGATTGGTGCCCCACGTGACGAACGGCGTGAGCTTCGACGCGTCGATGTGGACTTCCTTGTCGAATTCCGCACCCTCGTCGGTCTTCAACTTCTCCCATTCGGCGACGGCCGCGTCCCACTCGGCTCCTTGCGGAGCGTGCGGCCGCCCCTTGACGAATTCGTAGGTCGTCTCGTCGGGCGCGATCATGCCCGCGCGTGCGCCTGCTTCGATCGACATGTTGCAGATCGTCATACGCGATTCCATCGACAGCTTCTCGATGGCCTCGCCCCGGTACTCGAGGACGTAGCCCTGCCCACCCCCGGTCCCGATCTGCGCGATCACGGCGAGGACGAGGTCCTTGCTCGTGACCCCGGGAGGCAGCTCGCCGTCGACGGTGATCGCCATCGTCTTGAACGGCCGCAGCGACAAGGTCTGGGTCGCCATGACGTGCTCGACCTCGCTCGTGCCGATGCCCATGGCGAGGGCGCCGAAGGCACCGTGCGTGGACGTGTGACTGTCTCCGCACACGACGGTCGTTCCGGGCTGGGTGAGACCCAACTGCGGGCCGACGACGTGCACGATGCCCTGATCGAGATCGCCCATGGGGTACAGGCGCACACCGAACTCTTCGCAGTTGCGACGGAGCGTGTCGACCTGAGTACGCGAGACCGGATCGGCGATGGGCTTGTCGATGTCGATCGTCGGCACGTTGTGGTCCTCGGTCGCGATCGTGAGATCGGGACGGCGCAGCGGACGGCCGGCCAGACGCAGCCCGTCGAAGGCCTGCGGACTGGTGACTTCGTGCACGAGGTGGAGGTCGATGTAGATGAGGTCCGGCTGATCGCCTTCGCCGCGAACGACGACGTGCTGATCCCAGACCTTCTGCGCCAACGTGCGTGGTGTCTCCGTCATCTCTTCCACCTTCGAGTGTCGCTGTCTTCCGAATGTCGCTGTCTTTCGTGGCCAGGCGCCGTACCCACGGTGTCCCGGGCGTCGATACGCTACGATCTCACTATGCGAGAGGGTGGTATCGACCTATGAGACAGCATAGCGGCATCGGCGTACTCGACAAAGCGATGGGCGTGCTGCACGCGGTCGCCGAATCGCCGTGCAATCTGACCGAACTGTGCACGCGTACCGGATTGCCGCGCGCAACCGCACATCGACTCGCGGTCGGACTCGAGGTGCACCGGCTGCTCACGCGCGACGCGGACGGCCTGTGGTGCACCGGCCCCGGCCTGGCCGAGCTGGCAGCCACGGCCAACGATCCCCTGTTGTCCGCCGCGTCCATGGTGCTGCCACGGCTTCGCGAGATCACCGGCGAGAGCGTCCAGCTGTACCGGCGGGAAGGCACACAACGCATCTGCATCGCGTCGATGGAGCCTCCGACCGGTCTACGCGACACGGTCCTCGTCGGCGCACGACTGCCGATGACGGCCGGCTCTGGCGCGAAAGTCCTTCTGGCATGGGCTGATCCGCAGATCCAACGTGCGATCCTCCCCGACGCCGCTTTCGGCGAGCGCGTCCTGCTCGAAGTGCGCAGGCGCGGCTGGGCACAGAGCGCCGCCGAGCGCGAGCCCGGGGTCGCGAGCGTCGCCGCCCCGGTGCGCGACGCCGGCGGCACGGTGGTCGCCGCGATCTCGGTCTCCGGGCCCATCGATCGCATGGGACGCCGTCCCGGGGCACGATGGGCGGCAGACCTCCTCGCAGCAGCGGAGGCACTGCACAAACGTCTGTGATCGGCCGGCGGCAGCGCGCGGCACCGATCGCGAAGAGAGGAACACACCGTGGGCACCAACCAACGAGCACAGATCACGATGAGCGACCGCGAGATCGCGGAGTTCGTGACAGCCAGTCGCGTCGCGACGATGGCCACCCTCGGGCAGTCGGGCATGCCGCACCTGGTCGCCATGTGGTACGCCGTGATCGACGGCGAGATCTGGTTCGAGACCAAGGCCAAGTCGCAGAAGGCCACCAACCTGCGCCGCGACGGCCGGATCTCGGTGCTCGTCGAGGACGGCGACACGTACGACACATTGCGCGGCGTCTCGATCGAAGGCCGCGCCGAGATCCACGACGATCCCGGCGCGATGTTCCCGGTGGGGGTCAGCGTGTGGGAGCGCTACACGGGCCCGTACTCGGACGATCTTCGGCCGGCGGTCGAGGCGATGCTGCACAAGCGCGTCGTCGTCCGCGTGGTGCCCGAGCGGGTCCGCTCGTGGGACCACCGCAAGCTCGGCCTGCCCGCGATGCCCGTCGGGGGCAGCACCGCGGCATCCGTCACGTCGGCAGCGGTGGGCGCATCCGGCGAAGCTGCCGTGTAGAGCGGACACGCGGCGTATTTTCGAGCGCAGCGGGCCTGTGCGTCGGACCCGGGGCGCACCCGTCCCACCGGCAACAGGTCAGGCCCGCCCGTCCCGAACCGAGAGGAGCGAGCGGTGACCGAACCGAGCGACGAGACCAGACGACGCTTCCGCGAGGCGCTCGAACGCAAGAATCACGCGACCCATGCGACCGGCGGCTCACACGAGGACGCCCACGCCAAGGTGGATCACGCGCACGGCCCCGCCGATCACAAGCGCGAGTTCCGGCGCAAGAGTGGGTGAGCTCGCAGCGAGACAGAGCGGGTGAGACCGTCGCCGATCAGCGAACACGGCGGTATGGTTCCCCGAAATGGAAGAACGCCCCCGGTCGATGACCGGGGGCGTTCTTCGTTGTAGCCCCGACGGGATTCGAACCCGCGCTACCGCCTTGAGAGGGCGGCGTCCTAGGCCGCTAGACGACGGGGCCAGGACTTGCACTCGCCGCTGACGGGATCGATTTCCCGTGTGCGACAAGGTCTTTCGCGTGGAAGCTGAGCTCTTCGCTTGCGAAGCTCTGTCAGCTTAGCTTCCCGGCGCTCGGAGTCAAAATCGGCCCTTTCGGGGCAGATCCGCAACTCGCGCTCACCGCTGGGGTACCAGGACTCGAACCTAGAATGGCTGAACCAGAATCAGCTGTGTTGCCAATTACACCATACCCCACTGACCTGTTGCGGCCCGGCTCACACGAGGAGAACCGGGCCGCTCGGGCCGAAGAGAAGATTACCAGCACACCCGGCCGGTTTACCAAATCGTCAGGTCAGAAGCCCTTTCGCACCGACCGACGCCAGCAGCTGTTCAGGACAACGCGCGCGCACGATCTCGCGCCGCCGCGAGACGTCCCATCGTGGCGGGTGCGCCGAGCAGTTCGAGCGACTCGTAGAGCGGCGGGCTGATGTGCGAGCCGGTGACAGCGACGCGCACCGGCGCGAATGCCTTACGAGGCTTGAGACCGAGCCCGTCGACGAGCGCGGACTTGAGCGCGTCCTCGAGGGCGGCAGCGCGCCAGTCGTCGACGCCCTCGAGTGCCCCGATCGCTGCGTCGAGAACCGGCACCGCGTCGGCGCCGAGGTTCTTGTCGGCCGCCGCCGGATCGATCTCGAACACGTCGTCGGGGGTGAAGAGGAACTTCAACAGTCCCCACGCGTCGGACAGCACCACGATGCGCGTCTGCACGAGCTCGGCAGCCTTGACGAAGAGTTCCTCGTCGACCTCGACGAGGCCGTAGTACTCCGCGAGGTACGCGCGGAGCCGCCGTGCGAACTCCGCGGGAGCGAGCAGCCGGATGTGCTCGGCGTTGATCGCGTCGGCCTTCTTCTGATCGAAGCGCGCGGGGTTCGAGTTGACCTTCGAGATGTCGAACGCCTCGACCATCTCGTCGAGCGAGAAGACGTCGTGGTCGTCCGAGATGCCCCACCCGAGCAGTGCCAGGTAGTTGAGCAGTCCCTCCGGAACGAACCCGCGCTCACGGTGGATGAAGAGATTCGACTCGGGGTCACGCTTGGACAGCTTCTTGTTGCCCTGCCCCATCACGAACGGCAGATGACCGAACGCGGGTGTGAACTTCGCGACACCGATACGCTCGAGCGCTTCGTAGAGAGCGAGTTGACGCGGTGTCGAGGACAGCAGATCCTCGCCGCGCAACACGTGCGTGATGTTCATCGTCGCATCGTCGACCGGGTTGACGAGCGTGTACAACGGGATGCCGTTGCCGCGGGTGAGCGCGAAGTCGGGCACCGTGCCCGCCTTGAAGGTGGTCTCACCGCGCACGAGATCGTGCCAGGTGAGGTCGTGGTCGGGCATCCGCAGCCGCACGACCGGCTTGCGTCCCTCGTCGAGGAATGCCTGCCGCTGCTCGGGCGTGAGATCGCGATCGAAGTTGTCGTATCCGAGCTTCGGATCCCGGCCCGCCGCGCGGTGACGCGCCTCGACCTCGTCGGGCGTCGAGAACGATTCGTACGCCTCGCCGGCCTCGAGGAGCTTGGCGACCACGTCGAGATGGAGGTCGCGCCGCTCCGACTGACGGTACGGCCCGTACGGACCGCCGACCTCGGGGCCCTCGTCCCAGTCGAGCCCGAGCCAGCGCAACGCGTCGAGCAGAGCCGCGTACGACTCCTCGGAGTCGCGCGCCGCATCGGTGTCTTCGATACGGAACACGAACGTGCCCTTGGTGTGCCGGGCGTACGCCCAGTTGAACAGCGCCGTGCGGACGAGCCCCACGTGGGGCGTACCGGTGGGCGACGGGCAGAAACGGACGCGAACTTCGCTTGCGGTGGTCATGACTCACTTCGGTCGACAGGGTGCGAGACGGACCCCTACAGGCTAGCGCCGGATCAGCGTCCCGACTTGCGCACCACCGGATTCATGAGCGTCCCGATGCCGGACACCGAAACGCTCACGCTCTGACCGTCGGTCATCGGACCGACTCCCTCGGGCGTGCCGGTGAGAATCACGTCGCCGGGCAGCAGCGTCATGACGGCCGAGACCCATTCGACGATCTTCGGCACGTCGTGCAGCAGCAGGCCGGTGTTACTGCTCTGCTTCACGACTCCGTCGAGTTCGGTCTTGACGTCCAGATCCGAAGCATCCAAGGACGTTTCGATCCACGGACCCAGCGGACAGAAGGTGTCGTACCCCTTGCCCCTCGTCCACTGCCCGTCGGACTTCTGCTGATCGCGCGCGGTGACGTCATTCGCGACGGTGTATCCCAGCACGACGTCGAGTGCCTTCGCGGCCGGAACGTCCTTGCACGGCCTGCCGATCACGACCGCGAGTTCACCCTCGTAGTCGACGCGCTCGGACGACGGCGGCAACACGATCGGCGCTCCCGGCCCGACGATCGAGGTCGACGGTTTGAGGAAGATCACCGGATCCTCGGGGGCGGCGCCACCCATCTCCTCGGCATGTGCGGCGTAGTTCTTACCCACCGCGACGACCTTCGTGGCGAGAATCGGCGCGAGCAGCCTGACGTCGGCGAGCGGCCAGCTGCGCCCGGTGAACGTGGGCGTACCGAAAGGATGTTCGGCGATCTCCCGTGCCGTCATGTGTGCGGCATCCGCTTCTTCACCCTCGATGCTCACGAAGGCGACACCGTCGGGACTCGCAATTCGACCTAGACGCATGCCGTGAGTCTATCCGCCGCCGCGCCGTCACCTTCCTCCATCGCGGCAGTCGGTATAGACTCGGCATCTCTACCCACACAGTGAGACTCAATTCCCATCTACTGGGATTCCTTCAAGACGATCGGGGTTGCCGTGGAGACCGTTCCGCCGCCCACCTCACGCAGATGGACGATGCTCGCGCTCGGCATGTTCGCGCAGGCCGCGCAGGCGGTGTTCGTCAACGGCGTGGCATTCCTCATCCCCGAGCTGCAGCGCACGCACGGGTTGAGCCTCGCGCACACCGGCCTGCTGGTATCGGCGCCCACGGTGGGCGTCATGGCGACGCTCATCGTGTGGGGCGGACTCGCCGACAGGTACGGCGAACGCGCCGTACTCGCGACCGGACTCGGACTGACCGCCGCCGCAGGCCTCGGCGCTGCCCTGTCCGGCCCGCTGTGGGCGGTCGGGGCCTTCCTCCTCGTCGGTGGCATGGCCGCCTCCTCGGCGAATGCCGCGAGCGGGCGCGTCGTCGTCGGCTGGTTCCCTGCACATCGGCGGGGCCTCGCCATGGGAATTCGCCAGATGTCGCTTCCCGTCGGCATCGCGTGTGCATCGCTCACAGTGCCGACGCTTGCGCACGACCACGGCATCGGCTGGGCGCTCGCGGTCCCCACCTCGCTGTGCGCGCTCGCTGCACTCAGTTGCGCTGTGGGAGTGGTCGATCCACCACGACCGGCGCGCAGCGCGGCAGCCGAGCTCGGCATGCTCGACAACCCGTACCGCACGCGCCCGGCACTGTGGCGGATCCATGCCGCGTCGGCACTGTTGGTCGTGCCCCAGTACACGGTGTGGACGTTCGCGCTCGTGTGGCTCGTCTCCGAGCGCGGATGGTCGGCGCCCTCCGCCGGGGCGCTCATCACCGCAATCCAGGTGCTGGGCGCACTCGGCAGGGTCGCGGCGGGACAGTGGTCCGATCGAGTCGGCAGCCGCATGCGCCCGCTCCGGGCGGTCGCGCTCGCCGGCGCCGTCACGATGGGCGCCCTCGCAGCATTCGACGCGGCGGACTCGCCGTGGTCGATCGTCGCCCTCGTCCTCGCGTCGATCGCGACCGTCGCACCGAACGGGCTCGCGTTCACAGCGGTCGCCGAAATCGCAGGACCGTACTGGAGCGGACGGGCACTGGGCACGCAGAACACCGGCCAGTTCCTCGTCGCCGCCGCGGTTCCGCCCGTGTTCGGCGCGCTCATCGCCACAGTCGGCTATCCGCTCGCGTTCGCGGCGTCCGCGTTGCTTCCCGCGGCTGCCGTGCCGGTGGTGCCTGCCGACGACCCGTCCCGCGACACCCTCTGACAGCCGTCGGCCACACACACGTCCCCAGTGCGGATGTGAGGTCGGTCACCGAGCGCCCCGCGATGCCTCTACGCTCGACCACATGAGCGCACGCGAAGACTCGCCGTCGACCCAGCCACCACAACCCGCACCCGTGGTACACGCGTACCGCGACGACGCACTCGGCACCCTCGACGCCACCGGGGTGGCCGACGCGATCGCCGCGGGAGACCTCACGGCCCGTGAGGCGGTCGACGCCGCGATCGCACGTGCCGATGCCGTCGCCGACACCCTCGGCGCATTCGTGACCACCGTCTTCGACGACGCACGCGCGCGGGCAGGCGTTCGCGGCACCGGAGCCTTCGCGGGCGTGCCGACGGTGATCAAGGACAATGTCGAGGTGCGCGGCCTGCCCACGGGCCACGGGAGCGCTGCATTCACGCCGGCGCCCGCGAAACACGACGGCCCGTTCGTGCGGCAGTTCGCGTCGACGGGCGCGATCAGCCTCGGCAAGACCCGACTGCCCGAGTTCGGATTCAACGCGACGGGCGAGTTCGTCGACGCTCTGCCCGTACGTAATCCGTGGAACACCGACTATTCGTCGGGCGCATCCTCGTCCGGTTCCGCCGCACTCGTCGCTGCGGGTGTCGTGCCGTTCGCGCACGCGAACGACGGCGGCGGATCGATCCGGATTCCGGCCGCCGCGTGTGGTCTCGTGGGACTCAAACCCACGAGGGGTCGGTTCGTCGCCGAGCGCATGGACCGCATGATGCCGGTGCAGTTGGTGACACAGGGAGTCGTCACCCGCACCGTGCGCGACACCGCCAACTTCTTCGCCGCGGCAGAGGTGTACTCCCGCAACGAGAAGCTGCCGCCGGTACGCCGGGTGCTGGGCGCGTCGCCTACGCGGCTGCGGATCGGTGTCGTCACCGACTCGCTCACCGCGAGCCCCGACGCCGAGACGCGCGCCGCGATCCATTCGACCGCCGAGTTACTCGCGGGACTCGGGCATCACGTCGAGGATGCCGCGCTCCCCGTGGGCCCGGCCTTCGCAGAGGCATTCGAAATCTACTGGGGGATGCTGGCTTTCCTGATCACGACCACGGGCAAAACCATGGGCCGCGATTTCGACCGCACGCGCACCGACACCCTCACGCAGGGCCTGTACCGGCTGTACCGCAACAACATCGGCCGCACCCCGCGGGTGCTGCGCGAGTTGCGGCGCAGCGCGCGTGCGTACGCGGCGGTCACCGAGCGGTTCGACGTCGTCCTCTCGCCCGTCGTGAGCGGAACGACACCGAAGCTCGGATACCTCTCCCCCGCACAGGATTTCGATCAACTGTTCACGCGTCTGGTCGCGCACGTGGCGTACACGCCGCTCAACAACGCCGCAGGCGGCCCGGCGATCGCGCTACCGCTGCACCGCACCGCGAACGGAATGCCGCTTGCGTCGCACTTCTCCGCGGCGAGCGGCGACGAGCGCACCCTCCTCGAGCTCGCGTTCGAACTCGAGGAGGCGAGGCCGTGGCCACTCCTCGCGAACGCGGACGCCCCCGGGTCCCCCGCCACTGCGTGACAGGGGATCCGCGGCGAATCAGAGTGCGGCAGCGATGCGGTCGCCGACCTCGGTCGTGACGACCGGTCCGTCGCCCCGCGATGCGAGATCGGCTTCGACCGCGCGCTCGATCTTCGCGGCGTCGTCCTCGCGGCCGAGGTGCCGCAGCAGCAGCGCTGCCGACAGAATGGCCGCAGTCGGATCGGCGATCCCCTGGCCCGCGATGTCGGGGGCGCTGCCGTGCACCGGCTCGAACATCGACGGGTTCGTGCCCGACGCGTCGATGTTCCCGGACGCGGCGAGGCCGATACCACCCGTGACCGCACCCGCGAGGTCGGTGATGATGTCGCCGAACAGGTTGTCGGTGACGATCACGTCGAAGCGCGACGGGTCCGTGACCATGTAGATCGTCGCGGCATCGATGTGGCAGTAGTCGGTCGTGACGTCCGGGTACTCCTTGCCGACGGTCTCGACGGCGCGCGTCCAGATCGCGCCGGCATTCGAGAGCACGTTGGTCTTGTGGATCAGCGTGAGGTGTCCCCGCCGTGACTGCGCGAGCGCGAACGCGTACCGCACGACACGTTCGGCGCCGAACCACGTGTTGATCGACACCTCGGTCGCGATCTCGTGCGGCGTGCCGACGCGGATCGCGCCGCCGTTGCCGGTGTACGGCCCCTCGGTGCCTTCGCGGACCACCACGAAGTCGATGTCGGGGTTCGCCGCGAGCGGCGACGACGAGCCCGGGTACAGCTGGGCCGGCCGGAGATTGACGTGATGGTCGAGAGCGAAGCGCATGTTCAGCAGCAGACCGCGCTCGAGTACGCCCGGTATGACGGACGGATCGCCGATTGCACCGAGGAGGATCGCGTCGTGTCCGCGGATCGCGTCGAGGTCGGCGTCGGGCAGCAGTTCGCCCGTCGCGTTGTACCGTCGCGCCCCGAGATCGTATTCCGTCGTCTCGAGATCGGGAACGAGCGTGCGCAGTACCTTGAGTGCCTCGGCCGTGACCTCGACACCGATCCCGTCGCCGGGGATGACCGCCAATTTCATGTCTGGACTCGCTTTCTCGCGGCTGTGCCGCACGATCGGCGTGCGGCTCGGCCGCACGGAACGGCCGCGATCGCCCGGAGGGACGATCGCGGCCGTCGGCCTGTGAGTTCGGCGCTCAGGACAGGTCGACCTGCGCGACCCGCGCACCGAGCTGCGACTCGATCGACGCGACGTCCGCGTCTCCGACGACGCGACTGATGCGGAGGATGACCGTCGCGCCCTCGCCCTCGGCGTCCTGGCTGAGTGCGGCGGCCTGGATGTCGATGCCTGCGTTGCCGAGCACGGTGCCGAGCGTGCCGAGCACACCGGGCCGGTCGGTGTAGTGGACGACGATGTTCTTCCCCTCGGCGCGCAGATCGAAGCTGCGGCCGTTGACGTTGACGATCTTCTCGACTTGCTGGAGGCCGGTCAGGGCACCGGTGACGCTCGTGACGCCGCCGTCGGCCGCGACCGCACGCAACTCGACCGCGCTGCGGTGAGTCGACGCCTCCGAGTGCGTGTCGACGACGACGCTGACGCCGCGCTGTTCCGCGATCGCGGGGGCGTTGACGAAGGTGACTGCTTCGTCGCTGCTCGCCGAGAACACGCCGCGCAGTGCCGCGAGTCCCAGGATGTCGACGTTCTCGGCCGACAGTTCGCCGGACGCGACGACCTGCACCGTCTGGACGGCCTCGGGCGACAGCGTGCCCGCGAGCAGGCCGAGCTTGCGGACCAGTTCGAGCCACGGTGCGACTTCCTCGCCGACGGGGCCGCCCGTGACGTTGACCGCGTCCGGCACGAACTCGCCCGCGAGGGCCAGCAGCACCGACTTCGCCACGTCGATGCCCGCGCGGTCCTGCGCTTCGGACGTGGACGCACCGAGATGCGGTGTGACGACGGTGTTCTCGAGATCGAAGAGCTTGGAATCGGTGCACGGCTCGGTGCTGAAGACATCGAGTCCCGCACCGCGGACCTTGCCGGACACCAGCGCGTCGTACAGCGCATCCTCGTCGATGAGACCGCCGCGGGCGGCGTTGACGATGATGACACCGTCCTTGGCCTTCGCGAGACGCTCGGCGTCGATGAGACCCGCGGTCTCCTTGGTCTTGGGCAGGTGCACCGAGATGAAGTCGGCGCGCGCAACGAGCTCGTCGATGTCGACCAGTTCGATGCCGAGCTGGGCTGCACGTGCCGGCGGCAGGTAGGGGTCGTACGCGATGATCGTGGTCTCGAAGGCCGCGAGCCGCGCCGCGAACAACTGCCCGATGCGTCCGAGACCGACGACACCGACGGTCTTGCCGAGGATCTCGGTGCCGTTGAAGCTCGACCGCTTCCACGTGTGCTCGCGCAGCGTGCGATCGGCCGCGGGGATCTGGCGCGCGGTGGCCATGAGCAACGCGACGGCGTGCTCGGCCGCGGAGTGGATGTTGGACGTCGGCGCGTTGACGACCATGACGCCACGCTCGGTGGCGGCGGGGATGTCGACATTGTCGAGGCCCACGCCCGCGCGGCCGACGATCTGCAGGCGCGGTGCCGCGGCGAGCACCTCGGCGTCGACGGTGGTGGCCGAGCGCACGAGCAGCGCATCGGCTTCGGGGACGGCGGCGAGCAGGGCCGGACGGTCGGGACCGTCGACCCAGCGCACCTCCACGCCGTCGCCGAGTGCGTCGACCGTGGACTGTGCAAGCTTGTCGGCGATCAGGACTACGGGTCGGCCGGTCTGGCTCACGTGCTAACTCCCTGTATCTGTTGGCGCTCTGGTGTGCGGTGGGTGCGGTCCGCCAGGACGACGACGTCGCCGTCCTGCCGAGCGGCCGGAGGCCGCTCGCTGCGGAGCAGGGCCGAACGGGTGCGCAGGCGTCAGCCGTGGCCCACCACCTGTCGAGTTTAGTGCGCCCTCATCTTCGCAGGGCACCAGGTGTGCGGATAGGTCCGCGGCATTCGCGGACGCCCGCTACCGACACCGGCCCGGTGCCGCGCACGCGCGAAGCGCGAACACGGCCACCGGGCCGGGGCGGAGACTGCGACGGACGCGGAATCAGGCCGTCTCGGTGATCGGGCGATCGACCCAGCTCATCAGGTCGCGCAGCTTCTTGCCGGTGACCTCGATCGGGTGCTCGGCGTTCTTCTTGCGCAGCCCCTCGAGCTCCTTGTTGCCACCCTCGACGTTGGCGACGAGCCGCTTGACGAAGGTGCCGTCCTGAATGTCCTTCAGAACTTCCTTCATCCGCTCCTTGGTGCCGGCGTCGATGACGCGCGGGCCCGACAGGTAGCCACCGAACTCGGCGGTGTCGGACACCGAGTAGTTCATGCGGGCGATGCCACCCTCGTACATGAGGTCGACGATGAGCTTGAGCTCGTGCAGCACCTCGAAGTACGCCATCTCGGGGGCGTATCCGGCCTCGACCATGACCTCGAAACCGGTCTTGACCAGTTCCTCGGTGCCGCCGCACAGCACAGCCTGCTCGCCGAAGAGGTCGGTCTCGGTCTCTTCCTTGAAGGTCGTCTTGATGACGCCGGCGCGGGTGCCGCCGATGCCCTTCGCGTAGGACAGCGCGAGCGCCTGGCCCTCACCCTTGGGGTCCTGGTCGACCGCGATGAGCGCCGGAACGCCCTTGCCGTCGACGAACTGACGGCGCACGAGGTGGCCGGGGCCCTTGGGAGCGACCATGCCGACGGTGACGTTCGCCGGCGCCTCGATCAGCTTGAAGTGGATGTTGAGGCCGTGGCCGAAGAACAGGGCGTCGCCGTCCTTCAGGTTCGGGGCGATGTCCTCGGTGAAGATCTGCGCCTGCGCGGTGTCCGGCGCGAGCAGCATGATGACGTCGGCCCACTCCGAGACCTCGGCGGGGGTGCCGACCGCCAGGCCCTGCTCCTCGGCCTTGGCCCGCGACTTGGAGCCTTCCTTGAGGCCGATACGGACCTCGACGCCGGAATCGCGCAGGCTCAGCGAGTGCGCGTGGCCCTGGCTGCCGTAGCCGATGACCGCGACCTTGCGGCCCTGGATGATCGACAGATCGGCGTCGTCGTCGTAGAACATCTCGACTGCCACAGTTGTTACCTCTCGTTGTTTTCTTCAGTAGTGGAGCTTCACCGGGTGGCGGTGATGGACTTCGGCCCGCGGCCCACCGCGACTACTCCGGACTGGACGATCTCGCGGATACCGTACGGGTCGAGCATCCGCAGCAATGCGTCCAGCTTCGACCGCGTGCCCGTGGCTTCGATCGTGACGGACTCGGGCGCGACGTCGATCACCTTGGCACGGAACAGATTCACGGTCTCGATCACCTGCGTACGGACGCTCGCGTCGGCACGGACCTTGATGAGCAACAGCTCACGCGCGACAGAGGCCTCGGAGTCCTGTTCGACGATCTTGATGACGTTGACGAGCTTGTTGAGCTGCTTGGTCACCTGCTCGAGCGGGAACTCGTCGACCGTCACCACGATCGTCATGCGCGAGATCTCCGGCACCTCGGTGCCGCCGACCGCGAGCGACTCGATGTTGAAGCCGCGGCGTGAGAACAGTGCGGAGACGCGCGCGAGGACGCCGGGCTTGTCCTCGACGAGCACGCTCAGGGTGTGGCTCGTGCTCACTGGTCGTCCTCTCCGGCGTCGGCCTGCGCGGCCCGCGCCTCACGTTCCATGGCTTCGTGGATGACGGCAGGCTCGGCGGCCGCCTCGTCGTCGTCGAACAGAGGACGGATGCCGTGCGCCGCCATGATCTGGTCGTTGCTCGTGCCCGCCGCGACCATCGGCCACACCTGGGCATCCGCACCGACGACGAACTCGATCACGACCGGGCGGTCGTCGATCGACTGCGCCTCACGGATCGCCGCCTCGACGTCCTCTTCGCGTTCGACGCGGATCGCGTGGCAGCCGAGCGCGTCGGACAGCTTGACGAAGTCCGGGATGCGCACCGCGCCGTGGGTCTGCAGATCGGTGTTCGAGTACCGCTCGTCGTAGAACAACGTCTGCCACTGGCGCACCATGCCGAGGTTGCCGTTGTTGATGAGCGCGACCTTGATCGGGATCCCTTCGACGGCACACGTCGCGAGTTCCTGATTGGTCATCTGGAAGCAGCCGTCGCCGTCGATCGCCCACACCTCGGCGTCGGGCCTACCGCGCTTGGCGCCCATCGCGGCGGGCACTGCGTAGCCCATCGTGCCGAGACCGCCCGAGTTGAGCCACGTGCGCGGCTTCTCGTAGCCGACGAACTGAGCCGCCCACATCTGGTGCTGCCCCACGCCCGCGCAGTAGATCGCGTCGGGTCCCGCGAGCCGGCCGACCGCCTGGATGACGTACTGCGGAGACAGCATGCCGTCGGTGGGCCGGTCGAAACTGAGCGGATACGTGCGGCGCACGTCGTCCAGGTAGGAGATCCACTCGGTGAGATCGGTGGTGGTGCCGGTCGCCCGGTCGGCCTTGATCGCCTCGACCAGTTCGATCACGACCTCCTTGCAGTCGCCCACGATCGGGACGTCCGCGTAGCGGTTCTTGCCGATCTCGGCGGGGTCGATGTCGGCGTGGATGACCTTCGCGTCGGGCGCGAACGTGTCGAGCTGGCCGGTGACCCGGTCGTCGAAGCGCGCGCCGAGCGTGACGAGCAGGTCGCTCTTCTGCATCGCGCCCACCGCCGCGACGGTGCCGTGCATGCCGGGCATGCCGTAGTTGAGGGGGTGGCTGTCCGGGAAGCCGCCGCGCGCCATGAGCGTCGTGACGACCGGGATACCGGTCAGCTCGGCGAGCTCGAGCAGCTCGGCCGCCGCCTCGGCCTTGATGATGCCGCCGCCGACGTACAGCACGGGACGCGTCGCCTCGGCGATCAGCCGCGCGGCCTCGCGCACCTGCTTGCCGTGCGGCCGCGTGACGGGCCGGTAACCGGGCAGCCGCATCTCCGGCGGCCACGAGAACGTCGTCTGACCCTGCAGGATGTCCTTCGGGATGTCGACGAGCACCGTGCCGGGCCGGCCGCTCGACGCGAGGTAGAACGCCTCGGCGAGGATTCGCGGAATGTCGGCGCCGTCGGTGACCAGGAAGTTGTGCTTGGTGATCGGCATCGTGATGCCGGAGATGTCCGCTTCCTGGAAGGCGTCGGTGCCGATCAGGCCACGCCCGACCTGCCCCGTGATCGCGACGACCGGGACCGAGTCCATCTGGGCGTCGGCGAGGGGGGTGACCAAGTTCGTGGCCCCCGGGCCCGAGGTCGCCATGCACACGCCGACCTTGCCGGTCGCCTGTGCATAGCCGGTGGCCGCGTGCCCCGCGCCCTGCTCGTGACGGACGAGAACGTGGCGCACCTTCGTGGAATCGAACAGCGGGTCGTAGACCGGAAGCACGGCACCGCCCGGAATGCCGAATACGGTGTCGACCTCGAGCTCTTCGAGCGATCGGACGACGGACTGAGCGCCGGAGACCCGCTCGGGGGCGAGCTGCCGGCGACTCTGTGCCGCGACCGCAGGCGTCGGGGCGCCTGACCCCGACTTGCTGCGCGGCGTGGGCTGTGGCCGTGCTGTGGGTGCACTCACTTCGTTGATCCTTAAGATTCCGACTCCGGGCAACAAAAAACCCCCGTCAGCACATGCTGTACGAGGGTGGCGCGTCGTGTCTGATGAGTTGAGGGAATCGACTCAGGCGACGACGCGCCTGCCGATTACGAGCAACTCGTTCTGTTTCACGCACTCGAAGGTAGGCGCGCTACTACCAGACAGTCAACTTGTTGGGTCGGCTGTCCCAGAATCTGAGATACGTCTGCTGCGATGCGAAGATGGTGGTGTGTCCACTCCGCAGCAACCCGTGCCACCGCCTCCATCATCCCACACCGCCGCGCCGCGCCGACAAGTCCTCCGCAGCAGCCGCCTCGCATACCTGGGCTGCGCGTTTCTACTGTTCGCGGTCAGCTTTCCCGTCTTCGGCAACCCGATCGCGTTCGGCTGGCTCGCCCTGGCCCCGATCGTCGCCGTCGTCTGGGTCGCCCGGGTCCGCACGGAGGTGGACACCGACGGCATCACGACGCGCACCCTGTTCGGCTCACACCCGGTGGCGTGGGACGACATCGCGGGTGTGCGCTTCCGCAACCGCAGCTGGGCTCGCGCCACGCGTACCGACGGCACCGAGGTGACCCTCCCGTTCGTCACGTTCGAGCGCGTACCCGAACTCGCCGAGGCGAGCGGCGGCCGCATCAGCGATCCCTACGCGGCCGCCCGTGCCGCGGCCGACGCCACAGACCGCGGCGCCCACGCGGGTGCCGACGCGAGCGAGGGACTCGAGGGCGACGCTGAAGACCAGGTCGCGCAGTCCCCCACGGATCGGGCCGACGGCGACCGCGCGTAGCGTGGAATCCGTTCCCAACCGTCCCCCTAGCAGCCCTCGAGGAACAGCCCATGCCCCCGCTGAGGTCACGAACCACCACCGCAGGTCGCAATGCCGCAGGCGCGCGCGCACTCTGGCGCGCGACCGGCATGACCGATTCCGACTTCGGTAAGCCCATCGTCGCGATCGCGAACTCGTACACGCAGTTCGTTCCCGGCCACGTCCACCTCAAGAACGTCGGCGAGATCGTCGCCGACGCGGTACGTGCCGCGGGCGGCGTCCCGCGCGAGTTCCACACCATCGCCGTCGACGACGGCATCGCGATGGGCCACGGCGGCATGCTCTACTCGCTCCCCAGCCGCGAGATCATCGCCGACTCGGTCGAATACATGGTCAACGCGCACACCGCCGATGCGCTCGTGTGCATCTCGAACTGCGACAAGATCACCCCGGGCATGCTCAATGCCGCGATGCGCCTGAATATCCCGACCGTGTTCGTGTCGGGTGGCCCGATGGAAGCGGGCAAGGCAGTCGTCGTCGGCGGAGTCGCCCAGGCGCCTACCGACCTCATCACCGCGATCTCCGCGTCGGCCAACGACTCGGTCTCCGACGAGGGACTCGACGAGGTCGAGCGCAGTGCGTGCCCCACATGCGGCTCGTGCTCGGGCATGTTCACCGCCAACTCGATGAACTGCCTCACCGAGGCGCTCGGTCTCGCCCTGCCCGGCAACGGATCGACCCTCGCCACCCACGAGGCCCGCCACGCGCTGTTCGAGCGCGCGGGCACCACGGTCGTCGAAGCCGCGCTGCGCTGGTACCGCGACGAGGACGAGTCCGTCCTGCCGCGGAACATCGCGTCCCCCAAGGCATTCCAGAATGCGATGGCACTCGACGTCGCGATGGGCGGATCCACCAACACGGTGTTGCACACGCTCGCCGCCGCGCAGGAGGGTGAGGTCGACTTCGACCTGTCCACCATCGACGAGATCAGCCGTCGCGTGCCGTGCCTGTCGAAGGTCTCCCCGAACTCCGACTACCACATGGAGGACGTGCATCGCGCCGGCGGCATCCCCGCGATCCTCGGCGAGCTGCGCCGCGCGGGCCTGCTGCACACCGACGTCAGCACCGTGCACACCGCGAGCTTCGACGAGTGGCTCGACACCTGGGACATCCGCTCCGGCAAGGCGTCCCAGGAGGCGATCGACCTGTTCCATGCCGCGCCCGGTGGAGTTCGCACCACCGAACCGTTCTCGACGAACAATCGATGGTCGTCGCTCGACACCGACGCCGCGGGCGGCTGCATCCGCGACATCGAGCACGCGTACACGGTCGAGGGCGGCCTGTGCGTGCTGCGCGGCAACATCGCCGTCGACGGCGCGATCCTCAAGACCGCAGGCATCGACGAGGAGCTGTTCTCGTTCCAGGGTCCGGCCGTGGTCGTGGAGTCGCAGGAGGAAGCCGTCTCGGTGATCCTGCAGAAGCAGATCAAGCCCGGTGACGTGATCGTCGTCCGCTACGAGGGTCCCAAGGGCGGCCCGGGCATGCAGGAGATGCTGCACCCCACCGCATTCCTGAAGGGCGCGGGCCTCGGCAAGGTGTGTGCACTGATCACGGACGGCCGCTTCTCCGGTGGCACGTCGGGTCTGTCGATCGGCCACATCTCCCCGGAAGCGGCGTCGGGCGGCGTCATCGGACTCGTCGAGACCGGCGACCAGATCCGTATCGACGTCCGCACGCGCGCACTCGAACTCCTCGTCGACGACGACGTACTCGCCGAGCGCCGCGCGAAGATGGAAGCCGCGGAGCGGCCGTGGCAGCCGGTCGACCGCGAGCGTCCGGTCACCACCGCCCTGCGCGCCTACGCGGCGCTTGCGACGTCCGCCGACAAGGGAGCTGTGCGTCAGGTCCCCTAGTCTCGGATGTTCTCGGACTACGAGTTCGAGCCGCTCCTGCACCGCGCCGCGGCCGGCGTCCTTTCACGAGGCGCCGGCCGCGGCGCGTCGCGTATACGATGACCCGGTCGGAGTCGCTCGTGGTGAGGTGCAGTGCGTTGAGTTCACACGGTGAGACGGGTTCGCCCCGCGAGTCCGGCGACGAGTTCACCTCCGCGCACCTCGAATCCGTCGCCGCCCTGAGCGACGAGATGTACCGCCTGGTGCGCCGCATCCGGCGCGCGAGCGAGTACATCGCGACCGACGAGGTCGGCACGCTCGAGCGTGCCGCCTACGTCATCCTCGCCCATCTGGTCACGGACGGCAGTCAGCGGATCACCGCACTCGCCGAGGCGGTGCACTCCGACGTCTCGACGCTCAGCAGGCAGGCGGCCCTACTTGTCGATCTCGGCCTGGTCGAGCGGCACCGCGATCCCGAGGACGGCCGCGCGTGGCTCCTGTCCCCCAGCGAACGCGGCATCTCCGTGTTCCGTTCCAACCGCCGCCGCCGGGCGGCACACTTCGCGCGCGTGTTGCGCGACTGGGACGACGCGTCGATCGAGATGCTGGAAAGCCTGCTGAGTCAGGCAAATACAGCGTTCGAGACATACCGGACGCATCACCGGGACTGATTCCGACGTGATTGTGTGGCAACGCACACTCTTGTCCGATTTTTAGTTGTAGTGTGCAACGAACTCCCCTATTTTCCTTACGCACGCTAATTGTTTTCGGTCCGCACGACCGGACCACCCGGCGAAAGGAGACAGGTTGAGTCACGCACCCGACACACGGTTCCGAACGCGGGTACGCACATGAGCGCGCTGGTGCAGGGCCGCGTGGTTCGTTCCGGCGGCGACACACCGGTGGCGGAGGCGGCACTCACCCTGATCGACCGGTCGGGCAGCCAGCTCGCGCGGGCACGCACCGGAACCGACGGTCGTTTCACCGTCGACGTCCCGAGTGCGGGAGGGTACGTCCTTGTCGCGGCCGCGCCGTCGTGCAGGCCCGAAGCCGCGACGATCGCCGTCGGCGACGGCCCGACTCACGTCGACATCGAATTGTCCCCCACCGCATTGCTTTCCGGAACGGTGCGGACGACCCCCACCGGCCCCGGCATCGCGGACGTCACGATCACGATCACCGATTCGACGGGCTCGGTGGTCGCGAATCGCGCCACCGCGGCCGACGGCACCTTCGCCTTCGCGGGTGTACCTGCAGGCGACTACACACTCGTCGCCGCGTCGCCGTCGATCCCACCGACCGCACAGCAGATCCGTGTGCCCGCATCCGGGAATCTGACCCACGACCTCGTGCTCACGTCCACGACGGGGCTGCGTGCCGTCGTGCGGACCGGGGACGGCACTCCCGTCGGCGGGGCGACCGTGACCGTGGTCGACGACGCCGGCTCACTCGTCGCGGTCGGTACCACGGACGAGAACGGCGAGCACACATTCTCCGGAGTCGCCCACGGCACCTACACCGTCATCACCGACGGGGTCGCGCCGGTCACCGATTCCATCCACGTCGTGGGCGGTGTGCACTGCCGGCACGACGTCCGACTCGGACAGGAGCAGCACTCGTGAACGCACCGGCGATCACCGCACGTATCCGATCCAGCGACGGGTGGGCGGTCGGCGACGCGGTTCTCACCGTCACCAGCCTGACCGGGCAGCAGCTCTCCCGCGTCACCGCCGATCCCGACGGCACTGTCGCGGTACCGGACGCGATTCCGGCAGGCACACACACGGCGATCGTCACCGCGGCCGGCTTCGCGCCGCTCGCGCGGGTCGCGATCGTCCCCGAAGGCGGCACGGCTGCGCTCGGTGACGTGGAACTCGAACGCGAAGGCGGGGCGCCGGTTCCGCCCGCAGGTACGTGGGCCATCGACCCCGCGCATTCGAGTATCGGAATGACCGTGCGCCACTTGGGCATCGCAGGCGTTCGCGGGCAGATCACCGAGTTCGCGGGCACGATCACGGCCACGGCCCCGCTCGAGAACTCCGCGGTGGAGGTCGAGATGAAGTCCGCGAGCCTCGACACCAACAACCGAATGCGTGACGAGATCCTGCGTTCCCCCGCATTCCTCGACGCAGAGGCCCACCCGCTGCTCGAATACCGGGGAAGCGGGATGCGTCCTGCCGCGCGCGGCCGATGGACCCTCGACGGACGTCTGTCGCTGCACGGCGTCGAACGGGAAGTACCGCTCGATGTGACCTGTCTGGGGCAGGTCGACGACCCGTGGGGTGGCGAGCGCATCGCCTTCCACGCGACCGCGGAACTGCACCGCAAGGACTTCGCGATCTCGTTCGACGAGAAGCTGATCTCGGGCGTCGCGCAGATCGGCAACACGGTGCGCGTCGAGCTCGACGTGCAGGCGGTGCGCGAGCGGTGAGCACTACTCCCCGTCCCACGCCGCCCGACCGCACTCTGCCCGATCTCGATCCGTCCCGACCGGACTCCGGAAGGAGCACACCGTGACCGCCGCAACCACGACGGCGCCCGGCACCGACGACGCCGCGGCTCCCCGGCGCAGCAAGCACCGATCGCCCGACGAACTCGGCCCGCACTACAAGTGGATCGCGCTGTCGAACACGACGCTCGGCATGCTCGTCGCCACGATCAACTCGTCGATCGTCCTGATCGCACTGCCCGACATCTTCAAGGGCATCGAACTCAACCCGCTCGAGAGCAGCAACACCAGCTATCTGCTGTGGATGATGATGGGCTTCATGGTCGTCACCGCCGTCCTGGTGGTCAGCTTCGGCCGCCTCGGCGACATGTACGGCCGCGCACGCATGTACAACATGGGTTTCGCGGTGTTCACGGTCTCGTCGATCTTCCTCGCCGTCACGTGGTTCGACGGCCCGGCCGCGGCCATCTGGCTCATCGCGTGGCGAGTGGTGCAGGGCATCGGCGGCGCTTTCCTGATGGCCAACTCGTCGGCGATCCTCACCGATGCCTTCCCGACCCACCAGCGTGGGCTCGCACTCGGCATCAACGGCGTCGCCGCGATCTCCGGTTCGTTCATCGGCCTGCTCATCGGTGGTGTCCTTGCGCCGATCAACTGGAATCTCGTGTTCCTCGTGTCGGTGCCGTTCGGTGTGGCAGGGACGATCTGGGCGTACCTCAAGCTGCACGACACCGGCATCCGGCAGGACGCCCAGATGGACTGGTGGGGCAACATCACCTTCGCGGTCGGTCTCATCGCGGTGCTCGTGGGCATCACCTACGGCATCCAGCCGTACGGATCGTCGTCGATGGGCTGGGGCAGCCCGATGGTGCTGTCCTGTCTGATCGGTGGCGCAATCGTCCTGGTGATCTTCGGTGTCGTCGAGACACGGGTCGCCAAGCCGCTGTTCGACTTGTCGCTGTTCAAGCTCCGCGCGTTCACGTGGGGCAACATCGCGAACCTCATGGGTGCGCTCGGCCGCGGCGGACTGCAGTTCATCCTCATCATCTGGCTGCAGGGCATCTGGCTGCCCCAGCACGGGTACGACTACACCCAGACACCGCTGTGGGCAGGCATCTACATGGTGCCCATGACGATCGGCTTCCTCGTGTCGGCGCCCGTGTCCGGCGTGCTCTCCGACAGGATCGGCGCGCGCTGGTTCACCACCATCGGCATGGCGATCACGGCCGCGACCTTCGCGATGATGATTGCCCTGCCGGTGGACTTCGACTACTGGGTCTTCGCGATCGTGTTGCTGATCAACGGAATCGGCATGGGCATGTTCTCGTCGCCCAACCGTGCCGTCGTGATGAACAGCCTGCCCGCCAACGCACGTGGCTCGGGTGCGGGCATGATGACGACCTTCCAGAACGCCGCGATGGTGCTGTCGATCGGCCTGTTCTTCAGCCTCATGATCGCCGGACTCAGCAGCCATCTGCCCGCGGCGATGCACGACGGTCTCGTCGAGAACGGCGTACCGGGTGACCAGGCGACGTCCGTCGCCGACCTGCCCGCGGTCGCGATTCTGTTCGCGGCGTTCCTCGGCTACAACCCGATCAAGGAACTCCTCGGTCCGCATCTCGGCTCGCTCAGCCCGGATCAGCAGGCCCATCTCACCGGCCTCGACTTCTTTCCGCACCTGATCTCCGGCCCCTTCGCCGACGGCCTGTCGGTTGCCTTCACGTTCGCGATCGTGGCGTGCGTGATCGGCGCGATCGCGTCGCTGATGACGGGCCCGAACACGCCGCCCGACGCGCACCACGAGTCCGTGGGCGCCGAACTCGCAGGCGTCGCGGGAGAGTCGGGCAGCCTCGTACCGTCCGAGCTGGTGGTGGCGGAACGGGACGGGAGCACAGGAGAGGCCCAGACGGTGTCGGTCGGCGCGTCGCGCACCGTCCTGCACGGCTATGTCACGCTCGCCGACGGCGGGGTGTCCGCGCCGGGCGCCGTGCTCACGGTCACGGGCACCGACGGGCTGCAACGCGCCCGCACGGTCGCCGGGCCCGACGGGGCCTACTCGGTCGGCGACCTGCCCGCGGACTCGTACACGGTGATCGTCACCGACACCGGATTCGATCCGCAAGCCGTCACGATCGCACTCGACGAGAGCGCACCGCGACGACGTGATTTCGTGTTGTCGGGCGGCGGTGTCCTGACCGGCTCGATCCGCTCTCGTATCGGCACGATGCGTGCGACGGTCGTCGTGATGGACTCGTCGGGCAGTGTCGTCGCGCAAGCCCGCACCGACGAGGACGGTTCGTTCCGCATCGACGGACTCCCACCGGGCGATCTCGTCGTGACGGCAGCCGCGGAGGCACACCAGCCGGTGAGCGAAGTCGTGCGCGTCGAGCCCGGGACGCCGAGCGTCGCGGAGATGGTGCTGTCGAGCGTCGGCGGCGCGACCGGCACCGTCCGGATGCGCGAGCGTCCGGTCGCCGGCGCGACCGTCACCGCAGTCGACTCGTCGGGCACCGTGGTGGGCCGCGCAGTCACCGACGATGCGGGCGCTTATCGCGTCGAGGGCTTGACCGACGGCGGCTACACGCTGGTCACGAGTGCGTACCAGCCCGCTGCGGTCCGTGCCGTGGTGAGCGGAGACGGCGAGGCCGTCGCCGACATCGTCCTCCGCAGTACCCCGGTGCCGAGCGCGGCCGGTTCGGGAGCACACGCGCGTCTCGACGCCGCACCGCACTGAGCCACTGCGGACACGCGTCGCGGTGCCCGTGGACGCACGGGCACCGCGCCGCAGCTACACGAGTGGGTTGGCCCCGTTGAGGAATATCCACAGCGCGACTCCGCCCGCGATCCCGACCACAGCGAGCACGAGCGACCCGGCGAACGGACGCGTGGCCCAACCACGGCGCCCGTCGAGCGCGATCCGGCCGGGGCCGGTGAGTATCAACACCCCGGCGCACACGCCGAGCAGGGTCTCGTACTCGACACCGTCCGGTGCGAAGTACGCGAGTCCCGGTTCGGCGGCCTGCCGAAACGCCCACGCATTGATCATCAACGCCAAGGCGCCTGCGGCCGCGACCGGAGTCAGCAGCCCGAGCACCAGCAGCACACCCGCCGCGGTCTCGCCGACCGCCCCGGCGACGGCGAGTGCACGTGCTTGATCGAAGCCGCCCTCCGCGAGGAGGGTTTCGAATCCGTCGAGACCCGGCCCGTTCCAGAGTCCGGTGAGCTTCTGCAGACCGTGCACGAGCAGCGTGCCGCCTACGACCAGGCGCAGTGCGAGCAATCCCAGGTCGAGCGTGCCGCGTCCCGTCTTCGTGTCACGTTCGCGATGCGAGGGCGTGCCCGCAGCCGGCGTCGGCGCTGCGGGCCCGGCCGTGGACGCACCACTGGTCGGCAAGATCTCCGTGGCTGCAGCGTCGGAGGTCGACGGTTCGGCGGGCGCGCCGGAGCGCCCGGCTGGAAAACTCTCGGTCGGGAGGTCGTCGAACGGGCTCAGCGACGGTCTGCCCAGGTCGCCCGCGGACGTGCCTGCATCCGCACCACTCGTGCCGCGACCGGTGGACAGCCGACTTGTGGGGTCATTGCGCATGTCGCTCACGCGCTCAGGGTAAGGGCGTGGGCAGGCACCTGCGGGGAACACGACCGGCGTGGCGGTGACCCGGTCGCTTTCCGTAACGTCTGCACCATGACGGCGCGCGGGACGAGGCGGGGACACACCGAGGGGATGCGCATGAGGGGAACTCGCACGGTAGGCATCGCCGCGGTGTGCGTCGCCCTCGTGGCCGCGGGCGGGTGCGCGCAGTTCGACGACTCGTCGGCCTCCCCGTTCACCCCGGAGCCGTCCGACATGGCGGTGGGCGAGGTACAGCCGGAAAGCCCGCAGCCACCCGAGTCGTCGGAGCCCGCGACACCGCCGGGCCCGCTCGGCCCGTGCCAGGACGCCGATCCCGCGGTGGTCGCGACGTGCCTCGACACGACGGGCGGGCTCGTGGTGCTCCCCGACGGGCAGCACGCGCTCGTCGGCGAAAGGCGCACCGGACGCATCCTCGAGGTCACCGCGGGCCAACCGCCCCGCGAGGTCGCGCGCGTCGACGTCGACGCGGGAGCGGACGGCGGGCTCACCGACATCGCGCTGTCCCCCACCTACGCCGAGGACAACTTGATCTACGCGTACGTCACGACCGGATCCGACAATCGAGTCGTCCGCGTCGCGCCCGGCGACACGCCCAAACCCGTGTTGTCCGGCATCCCGCGCGGCGCGTCCGGCAACGGTGGGTCGCTCGAGTTCGCAGGCGCCGGCGAACTGATGGTGGCCACCGGCGACGGCGGCGACGCGGCCGCGGCGACCGATCCCGGCTCGCTCGGCGGCAAACTGCTGCGGGTGCGCGACCTCACCACTTCGGGCTCGACACGCCCCGAGATCGTCCTGACCGGACTGGGCGCGCCGGGCGGCGTGTGCGTCGAGCCCGGTGTCGCGACGTGGGTCACCGACCGGATGCCGCTGCAGGACCGATTGCAGCGGGTCGGTACCGACGGAACGGTCTCCACTCCGGTGTGGACGTGGCCCGATCGGCCGGGCGTCGGTGGATGCGTCGCGGCGGCAGGCGTCGTCGCGGTGGCCCTCGAGTACGGCAAGGCGATGTCCGTCCTGGCCGCCGATCCGAAGACCGGTGCCGTGACGGCCGCACCGGGGCTGCTCGCGCAGGATCGCTACGGTGCACTCGGCAGCGCGTCGATCGCGTCCGACGGCCAACTGTGGGCGGGCACCGTCAACAAGACGTCGGGCGAGCCCGGCCCGACCGACGACCGCGTGGTCAAGCTTCCACCCCCGTCGGGAGGCGGCGGATTCGACTGACCCGAAGCCGGGTCAGCCCGCGCACGCCTCCAGCACGAGCTCGTTGACGCGAGCCGGGTCGGCCTTGCCCTTCGTCGCCTTCATGACCTGACCGACGAGCGCACCCGCGGCCTTGGTCTTGCCGTCCTTGATCTTGGCGACGATGTCGGGATTGGCGGCCACGACCTCGGCGACCGCCTGCGCGACGGCACCGTCGTCGGTGGCGGTCGCGAGTTCACGCGCCTCGACCACCGCCGCGACACCACCCTCGCCCGCGAGCACGCCGTCGACGGCCTTGCGCGCATTCGAGTTGGTGAGCGTGCGCGCCGCCACCAGCGCGACGACCTCGGCGACCTGCGCGGGCGTGATGGGCAGTTCGGCGAGTTCGACGCCACGCGTGTTGGCCTGCTGGGAGAGGTAGGCGACCCACCAGCTGCGGGCCGCGTCCGCGGGCGCGCCCGCCTCCACGGTCGCGAGGATCAGCTCGAGAGCACCCGCGTTGACGACGTCGCGCATCACCTCGTCGGACACGCCCCACTGCTCCTGGATGCGTCCCCGGCGCAGCCACGGCAGCTCGGGCAGCGTGGCGCGCAGCTCCTCGACCCACTCGGCGTCGGGGGCGACGGGCTCGAGATCGGGCTCCGGGAAGTACCGGTAGTCCTCGGCGGTCTCCTTGCGACGGCCCGGCGACGTCGTGCCGTCGGCCTCCTGGAAGTGCCGCGTCTCCTGCACGATCTCGCCGCCCGCCTCGAGCACCGCGCCCTGACGGCGCATCTCGTAGCGCACCGCCACCTCGACGCTCTTGAGCGAGTTGACGTTCTTCGTCTCGGTGCGGGTGCCGAACTCGGTCGCCTCCTTGCGCATCAGCGACACGTTGGCATCGCAGCGCAAGGATCCCTGGTCCATGCGGACGTCGGACACCTCGAGCGCGCGCAGCAGGTCGCGCAGCGCGGTGACGTAGGCGCGCGCGACCTCGGGGGCACGCTCCCCCGCACCGGTGATCGGCTTCGTCACGATCTCGACGAGCGGAACGCCCGCGCGGTTGTAGTCGAGCAGCGAGTGACTCGCGCCGTGGATACGGCCCGTCGCGCCGCCGACGTGCAGCGACTTGCCGGTGTCCTCCTCCATGTGCGCGCGCTCGATGTCGACGCGCCATGTGGTGCCGTCGTCGAGTTGCACGTCGAGGAAGCCGTCGTGCGCGATCGGCTCGTCGTACTGCGAGATCTGGTAGTTCTTCGGCTGATCCGGGTAGAAGTAGTTCTTGCGCGCGAACCGGCCCCACGGCGTGATCGAGCAGTTCAGTGCGAGCCCGATACGGACGGCGGACTCGACGGCCGCCTGGTTGACCACCGGCAACGCACCCGGCAGTCCGAGGCACACCGGGCACACCTGCGTGTTGGGCTCGGCCCCGAATGCCGTCGGGCACCCACAGAACATCTTCGTGTTCGTGCCGAGTTCGACGTGGACCTCCATGCCGAGGACCGGGTCGTACTTGGCGAGCACGTCGTCGTAGTCGAGAATCTCCGGGGCGTCCAGGGCAGTCATGCCTCCGAGTTTAGGCGGCGACGATTGCCGCGGGTCATGCGACCGCGACACCCGCGCCCGACCGGCCGTCAGCCGAACATGGCGGACGCCTCGGCGTAGCGAGTCAGCGGCACGCGCTTGAGTTCGCGCGTCGCGTCGGCCAGCGGCACGAGGTCGATCGACGTGCCCCGCAACGACACCATGTTGCCGAAGTCGCCGCGGTGGACGGCATCCGTCGCGTGCAGACCGAACCGGGTCGCGAGCACCCGGTCGTACGCGGTGGGAGTACCGCCACGCTGGGTATACCCGAGGACCGTCGTGCGGACCTCCTTGCCGATCCGGCGTTCGATCTCGTCACCCAACTGTTGCGCGACGCCCGTGAAGATCTTGTGCCCGAACTCGTCGATCCCGCCCTCGCGCAGCGCCATCGACTCGGGCTTGGGCGCGGCACCCTCGGCCACCACACAGATGAAGTGCTTGTCGCCACGCGCGAACCTGTCCTCGATCAGCGCGCACACGTCGTCGACGTCGAAAGGCTCCTCCGGCACGAGAGTCATGTGGGCTCCGCCCGCGATGCCCGCGTGCAGCGCGATCCACCCCGCGTGCCGTCCCATCACCTCGACGAGCATGACCCGCTGGTGCGATTCCGCCGTCGTGTGCAGCCGGTCGATCGCCTCGGTCGCGACCGACACGGCGGTGTCGAAGCCGAACGTCACGTCGGTGATGGCGATGTCGTTGTCGATCGTCTTCGGCACACCGACGACCGGCACGCCGGACTGGGACAACCAGTGCGCCGCGGTGAGGGTGCCTTCGCCGCCGATCGGGATGAGCGCGTCGATCTCGTTGTCCGCGAGGGTCTGCCTGATGCGCGGCAAGCCTTCGCGCAGACGGCTCGGGTTGACGCGTGCGGTGCCCAGGATCGTGCCTCCGCGGGTGAGGATGCGGTCGATGCGCTCGTTCGCCTCGAGCAGGGTGTGACTGTCCTCGAGCAGCCCGCGCCACCCGTCACGGAAGCCCACCACGGTACTGCCGTACCGGCGGTCGGCGGTGCGGACCACAGCACGGATGACCGCATTGAGTCCCGGGCAGTCGCCGCCCCCGGTGAGGATTCCGATACGCATACGTGCCCCCGCTCGGCTCGTGTACTCGCAGTGCTCCGTGACTCGAACGTATCCGGTGCGAGCGCGTCGCGCGCGGGGAACCGGACGGTCAGCCCGGCGTCACGACACCGCTTTCGTACGCGACGACGACGGCCTGCGCTCGGTCGCGCACACCGAGTTTGCCCAGCACCTTCCCGACATGCGTCTTGACGGTCTGCTCCGCGACGAACAGGTGCACCGCGATCTCGGAGTTCGACAATCCACGCGCGAGCAGTTCGAGCACCTCGCGTTCGCGCGGCGTGAGCGCGGCGAGACCGTCGTACGCGCGGCGCGGTGCGGCACGCCGCTTCGTGACGTTCTCGATGAGCCGACGCGTCACGGTGGGTGCCAGCAGCGCGTCGCCCGCGGCGACGACGCGCACCGCCCGCACCAGTTCGTCGGCCGGGGCGTCCTTGAGCATGAACCCACTCGCGCCTGCACCGAGCGCGTCGTAGACGTAGTCGTCGATGTCGAACGTCGTGAGCATCAGCACGCGTACCGGCGGCGAGTAGCCGCTCGCGAGGATCTCGCGAGCGGCGTCGAGTCCGTTCATCTCGGGCATCCGCACGTCCATCAGCACGACATCGGGGCGGATGCGCGCGACCTCACGCACGGCGGCCCGCCCGTCGGGGGCATCGCCGACCACGCTGATGTCGGGTTGCGCCGCGAGCAGCGCGCCGAAACCCTGTCGCACCATTGCCTGATCGTCCGCGATGAAAACAGTGATCGCCACGCCCGACAGCCTAGGCACGCGGGCGGCTCAGAAGGCCACTCGCACGTCGAAACCGCCGTCCGAACGCGGACCGGTTTCGAGACGGGCGCCGACCGCACGTGCACGCTCGCGCATTCCCGGGATACCGTGCCCGCCCGTCCCACTCGACAGTGCGCCGACCGTCTGCGCCGCGGGTACCGACTCGTTCGAGATCGACATACTTTGCGGCGCAGCGAAGTCCACGGAAACCTCGATCGGCGAACCCGGCGCATGCCGCACCGCGTTCGCGAGCGACTCCTGCAGGATCCGGTACATCACGAGCCCCACGGTCTCGCCGACCGCGGCCGGGTCACCCGTCGTGGTCACGCGCAGGTCGGCACCCGTCCTGCGGGTCGCGTCGAGCAGTCCGTCGACGTCGCGGGCACCAGGCTGTGGCATGTGCTCGCCGGACTGCCCGTCACTGCGCAGGACTCCGAGCATGCCGCGGATCTCGTCCAGCGCAGCCCGTCCCGACGCGCCGATCGAGTCGAACTCGGCCTTGACGTCGTCGGACACCCCGCCGAGCCGGTACGGCGCGCTCTGCGCCTGCACCACGACCATCGACATGTGGTGTGCGACGACGTCGTGGAGGTCGCGCGCGATCCGCGCACGTTCTTCCAGAATCGACCGCCGCGCACGCTCGAGCTCACTCACCTCCTCCTGTTTCGCGAGCTGCCTGCGCGAGGACACCAGCCAGCGCACCAGGAGGCCGAACGCGACCAGGGTGGTGATACCGACCGCCCAACCCCGTCCGTCCTGGCCCGGCGCCATCGCCAGGAACAGCAACGCGGTCGTCACCCAGGCGACGCCGACGATCGGTACCGCGGCGCGCATCGCGACCGCCGCGAGCAACGCCGTGAGTACGAGGATGTGCACCACCTGCCACGGATACGAGTAGTCCGAGTTCAGGTCGAACGCGACCGGGAAGACGAGCGCGCCGGCTGCCGAGATCGCCCAACCCAGTGCGGGATTGAGCCGGATCAGGAAGAACGGGAACGCGACGAGGGCCGCCACGAAGGGCTGCACCGGGTAGGGCACGTCGTGCGTCAGATGCATCGTGGGCCACGAGACGGTGAACAACGTCAGGGTGACGACGACGATGCCTACGTCGAGCAGCCGCGATGCGGGCACACGGCGCACCGCCGATGCCGTGCGGCCACCCGCCCTGCGAACCATCCGTGTACCTCTCACCGTACCGAGCCTATGCAGGCGGATCGCGCGTGTCGTCATACCACGGGGTGAGTTCGACATGGCTCGCGCGGGGCACCTGCGGCGCCGGGTCACCCCGACGGGCGGGACGGTAACCACTCCGCCGGGCGATTACGCAGGGTACGGGCGATTTCTAGCGTCGTCGACATGACGAATCGCAGACGCAGAGCAACGTTCGCGACCACGATGCTCGTCGCCGCCGCGGCATGGTTTCCGGCTACCACTGCACAGGCCGCAGCGGCTACGACGGACGACGCCGGCCGCGAGCGAACGGCAGCGGAGCGCGTGATCGAGGCGATGACCGGGAATGCCGGCGCCACCGGTGCTACCGAAGTCACCGGCGCTCTCCCCGCTGACTTCGAGACGGTGATGGGTTACGCGCCTGTCCTCGAGGACGGCCACCTCGCGGCGCCCGAGGGCGTGTGCTCGTCGCCGATTCCACTGCCGACGGAGTTCGAACCCGCCTGCCGCCGACACGATCTCGGCTACGACCTGTTGCGCTATTCGGCCGCCGCCGGCTCCGAGCTCGGACCGTGGGCGAGGAAGGCGCTCGACGCCGATCTCGACCGGAACATGCACGCCGCGTGCGAGAGCCGCCCGGAAGGCGCGCCCCGCACGACCTGCACCGCGTTCGCGGACATCGCCGCCACGGCCGTCCGGGTCAATTCGCTCCGGCAGCACGACGGGGTCCCGGCCGACGAACGGATGCTGCTCGGGGTCGGCGGCGGAGCGGCTCTTGCGGTGGGCGTGGCTCTGGTGGCCGCCCATCGGCACCGCAGGGTGCGCGCTCCGCGTGCCGCGACGACAGACGCGGTGATCGTGTGAACACGCCGCTGCCCCGGACGCTCACGATCACGGTCGTCACCGTTGCCGTTCTGGTGTCGCTCGCGCCGGGACTGCTGCCCCGCTCCGCCGTCGTCCAGGGCTTCGCGACCGCGCTGTGCGGGTGCCTCGCACTGTGCACGCTCGCGCTCGTTCGCCGCGTGCCACTGATTCCGCACGTCGCGCCGCGGCAGTCCGCACGCGTGCTCACGCTGCTCGCCGCTGCGGTCGCAGTCGCGGCGGGCATGCTCGCGGCCGACCACTGGCAGGACGGCCTGCGACGCGCGATGGGGCTGGCGCCGGTCGGCCCCGGCCATTGGATCGGCGCAATCCTGGTCGCGACCGCGACCTTCGTCTGCGCCGTGGCAGCCGCGCGAGCTGCGCGCGCTCTCGGCAGACGCGTCGGCCCACTCGGCGCGGTCGCTACGGCGACGGCCGTCGCCCTCTGTGCGTACGGCGGCGCGGGTGCCGTCGCGCCCGGACCCACCGACCCCGGACCGGTCCCCGCCGCGTACACCGGCGAAGCCGAGACGTGGAGTGCACTCGGCGAACACGGCAGACGATTCGTCACTGCACACTCCGACGGCGGCCGAGACGGTGTCCGCGTCTACCTGGGCCTCACCGAGAACTCGGACGCACCCGCTCGCGCACGCGCCGCGGTCGGGCAACTCGACGGCGCACACGGCTTCGCGCGTTCGGCCGTCGTCGTCGCGGTGCCCACGGGTTCGGGATGGGTCGACGAGAATGCGCTCGAGGGATTCGAAGAACGGTTCGACGGCGACGTCGCGATCGTCGCGATGCAGTACACCGCCGCCCCGAGTTGGGTGAGCTATCTCTTCCAGAGGTCCGCTGCCGACGACAGCGCGACCGCCCTGCTCGACGCCGTCGCCGCCCGCATCGCGCAACTGCCGCCCGATCGGCGACCCGACCTGTACGTCTACGGCCAGAGCCTCGGCGCAGTGGGCGGATCGACGGCACTCGCAGCATCCACCCGGGAGGTGTGCGGCGCGCTGTGGGCCGGCCCGCCGACGGGTTCCACACTCACCGCAGGCGGGGCGGTACTCGCCAACTCGTCCGATCCGGTGATCCGGTGGACCCCGGCACTCGCGGTGCGGCCGCCGGTACTACCGGACACGACGCCCGATGCGCCCGTGCCCGGCTGGCTGCCCGGCATCAGCTTCGTCCAGACGACGATCGACCTGCTGACCGCACTCGACGTACCGGCCGGGCACGGCCACCGCTACGGCGACGAGCAGGGCCTCGACCTACCCGGGTGCGCTCACAGCGTCGGCACGGACAACTCTCCACGCGCCGCCTCGTACGCGGCCCCCACACGGTAGAGCCGCTCGTCGGCGAGTGCGGGCGCCATGATCTGGAGCCCCACCGGAAGACCGTCGTCGGATGCGAGCCCCGACGGCACCGACATCGCGCAGTGGCCCGCGAGATTGGTCGGCAGCGTGCACAGGTCCGACAGGTACATCGCCAGCGGGTCGTCGACCTTCTCGCCGAGCTTCCACGCCGTGAACGGGCTCGTGGGCGCCACCAGGACGTCGACCTGCTCGTATGCACGCTCGAAGTCGCGCGCGATGAGCGTGCGCACCTTGAGCGCCTGGCCGTAGTACGCGTCGTAGTAGCCCGCCGACAGCGCGTAGGTGCCGATCATGATGCGGCGCTTGACCTCCGGCCCCAGACCGGCTTCGCGTGTCGCCGCCATCACCTGGTCGGCGCTCATCGCGCCGTCGTCGACGCGCATGCCGTAGCGCATCGCGTCGAACCGCGCGAGGTTCGACGACACCTCGCTCGGCAGGATCAGGTAGTAGGCCGCGAGTGCGTGCACGAAATTGGGGCACGACACCTCGACGACCTCGGCACCGAGCTCGGTGAGCGTCGCGACCGCGGCGTCGAAGGACTCGATCACGCCCGGCTGATAGCTGTCCGAACGCAGTTCGGACACCACGCCGACCCGTACGCCCTTCAGGTTGCCGCGCGCGCCCTCGCGGGCCGCGGTGACGATCGGACGCACGGCGGCGTCGATCGACGTCGAATCCCGCGGGTCGTGTCCCGCTACCAACTCGTGCAGCAGCGCCGTGTCGAGCACCGTGCGCCCGCACGGGCCACCCTGATCGAGCGACGACGCGCATGCCACGAGGCCGTAGCGCGAGACCGTGCCGTAGGTGGGCTTCGTGCCGACCGTCGCGGTGAGTGCGGCAGGCTGACGGATCGATCCGCCGGTGTCGGTACCGATCGCGAGCGGCGCCTCCCGCGACGCGAGCGCCGCGGCGCTGCCGCCGCCCGAGCCGCCCGGGATGCGGGAGGTGTCCCACGGGTTCTTGGTGGGTCCGTACGCGGAGTTCTCGGTCGACGAGCCCATCGCGAACTCGTCGAGGTTCGTCTTGCCGAGGATCGGGATGCCTGCCGCCCGGAGCTTGGCACTCACCGTCGACTCGTACGGCGACACCCAGCCCTCGAGCATGCGCGAACCACAGGTCGTCGGCATGTCCGTCGTAGCGAAGATGTCCTTGAGCGCGAGCGGGACACCCGCTAGCGGCGACGCCGGTTCGTCGCCCGCGGCGAGCGACTCGTCGACCTCCTTCGCAGTGACGAGCGCCTGCTCCCCCGCGACGTGCAGAAACGCATTGACGTCGCCGTCGACCGCCGCGATGCGCTGCAGATGCGCCTCGACGACCTCGACGGACGAGACATCGCGATTGTGGATCCGGCCCGCGAGTTCGGACGCGTCGAGGGTGGTCAGTTCGGCGCTCATTCGCCCTCTCCCAGAATCTGCGGAACCGAGAAACGTTGCTGTTCGACGGCAGGAGCCTGGTCGAGCGCCTGATCCGGAGTGAGGCCGGGAACCACGACGTCGGGACGCGTGACGTTCGCCACCGAGTTCGGGTTCGCCATCGGCGGGACATCGTCGGCCGCAACCTCGCTCACCGTCTTCACGGCCGCGAGAATCTGATCGAGCTGGCCCGCGAACTCGTCGAGTTCGGCGTCGGACAGCGCCAATCGGGACAGCCGCGCGAGGTGCGCGACCTCGTCACGGGAGATGTCAGGCACCGCTGGCCCCTTTCACGTCTACGGAAGGATTGCCCTACCAGCCTAGAACGTCGACTCGACGGCCGTGCAGGCAGCGCCCGGCCGCGGTCCTGCGGCTGCGCGACACGGCGCCGTCACCGCCGGGTGGGTATGGTCCACCCGGAGCGGGAGAACGATCCCGCACATCGGTGAAAGGGACGTCGTGTCGTATCTGCTGCGCGTCCGCCTCCCCGACCGCCCCGGCAGCCTCGGCTCGCTCGCCGTGGCCCTCGGTTCGGTCGGCGCGGACATCCTGTCACTCGACGTCGTCGAACGCGGGGCAGGATTCGCGATCGACGACCTCGTGGTCGACGTCGAACCGGGCGCGTTGCCCGACACGCTGATCACGGCCGCCGAGGCACTGCCGGATGTGCACGTCGATTCGATCCGCCCGTACGCAGGCATCCTCGACACGCACCGCGAACTCGAGCTCATCGACCAGGTCGCAGGCGCTCCGCACGACAAGCTGCAGACCCTCGTCGACGGTGCGCCGCGCGTGCTGCGGGTCGGCTGGGCCACGGTCCTCGCGATCGGGCCCGAGGGCGCGTACCGCGTCGCAGGCTCGTCCGGAGCACCCGAAACACATGCGACGCATGTCCCGTGGCTACCGTTGGACGCCCCGCTGCGCCTCGATCAGGATGCCGAATGGGTGCCGCCGGTGTGGCGCGATCTCAATACGACACTCGCCGCGGCTCCACTCGGTGCGACTGGCAAGGCTCTGCTGTTGGGCCGACCTGGCGGACCTGACTTCCGGCCGTCCGAGATCGCCCGCCTCGGCTACGTCGCCGGCATCGTGGCGACGGTCCTGTCCTGACCCTGCGGACGACGCCCGCAGCGATCAGAAGAGTCGGAACTCCGCCGAGTCGGTACCGCGCAGCACGTCGTAATCGAGAGTGAGGCAGCGGATACCGCGGTCTTCGGCGAGCGTGCGCGCCTGCGGCTTGATCTGCTGCGCGGCGAAGACGCCCGTGACCGGTGCGAGCAGGGGATCGCGATTGAGCAGCTCGAGATAGCGCGTGAGCTGTTCGACACCGTCGATCTCGCCGCGCCGCTTGATCTCCACCGCCACGGAGGCGCCGTCGCTGTCGCGGCACATGAGGTCGACCGGGCCGATCGCGGTGGGGAACTCGCGACGCACGAGCGTCCATCCGTCGCCGAGGGTCGTGACGTGTTCCGCAAGCAACTCCTGCAGGTGCGCTTCGACGCCGTCCTTGACGAGGCCGGGATCGACACCGAGTTCGTGTGACGAATCGTGCAGGATCTCCTCGAGCGTGATGATGAGGCGCTCGCCGGCCTTGTTCTCGACCGTCCACACGCCGGCGTCCTCGACGAGCCAACACGGTGGCGACATCCAGTTGAGAGGCTTGTACGAACCTCCGTCGGAGTGCACGAGCACCGAACCGTCCGCTTTGACCATCAACAGCCGCTTGGCCATCGGGAGATGGGCCGTCAACCGGCCCGCGTAGTCGACCTGACACCGAGCAATCACGAGACGCACGTCAGCCACACTAGGCGATCGCTGCCGTTACCCTCGTATCACCATGCAGCTACCACAGCGATCTGCAGCACCCATGGGCTCGTGGCTCCTCGGCTCACCCGACGAGAACACACGGATCCAGCGCATCCGTGTGCAGGCTCTCCTCACCGTCCCGCTGGTCGTCACCAACCTCGTGGGCGCCGGTGTCGCGATCGCTCTCGTCAGTGTCGTTCTGCCCGGTCCGTCCACCCTGACGCGCGAATTCGCGCTCGTGAACTTCGTCGCCGTCCCGGTGTGTGTCGTGCTCGCGGTCCTCGTGGGTATCACCTGGGGGACGCGCCGACTCACCCGCGACCTGCGGTGGGCGACGCGAGATCTCGTTCCGAACGAGGCCGACCGCCGCGCCGCGTTCGCGGCGCCGGGTCGTCTCACGCGGTTACAGGCCTCGCTGTGGGCCGCGTGCTTCGTGATCATCACCGCGCTCTACGGCCTCATCGACCTCGACGTGGTCCCCAAGATCGCATTCACGATCGCGCTGACCGGGGTCACGGTCAGCGCATTCTGTAATCTGCTCGCGCAGTTCGCACTGCGGCCCGTCGCGGCACGTGCCCTCGAGGCCGGCGGCATCCCGCGTGGACGGTCACTCGGTGTCACCGGGCGCACGGTCGTCGCATGGCTGCTCGGTACCGGTGTACCGGTCGTCGGCCTCATGCTCATCGCGATCTTCACGTTCATCCGTCCCGCCGAGCCGGCCAACCTTGCCGTCGCGATCCTCGCGCTCGGCGGAGTCATTCTGTTAGTGGGATTGCTGCTCGTCGTCGTGAGCGTGCGTGCCACCACCGCGCCGTTGCGCTCGGTCCAGCGAGCGATGCAGCAGGTCGAGCGCGGCGATCTCGATACCGCCGTCGTCGTCTACGACGCCACCGAACTCGGTGTGCTGCAGAACGGTTTCAACCGCATGGCCGAAGGACTGCGCGAGCGCGAACGGATCCGGGATCTCTTCGGCAGGCATGTCGGACACGAGGTTGCCCGCAACGCCGTCGAGCGCAATCCGGAGCTCGGCGGCGAGGAGCGCGACGTCGCTGTGCTGTTCGTCGACATCGTCGGCTCGACCCGGCTGGCGGCGCAGAACAGCCCCGCGGCGGTCGTCGACCTGCTCAATCGGTTCTTCCTCGTCGTGGTGGACGAGATCGACCGTCGACGCGGCTTCGTCAACAAGTTCGAAGGCGACGGGGCACTCGCCGTCTTCGGCGCACCGAACACGATGCCCGACCCCGCAGGTAGCGCGCTCGCCGCGGGTCGCGCGATCCGCGATCGCCTCGCCCGCGACGTTCCCGAGTGCACCGCGGGCATCGGCATCGCCGCGGGCCGTGCCGTCGCCGGCAATGTCGGGGCGCACCAACGCTTCGAGTACACCGTTATCGGCGACCCGGTCAACGAAGCGGCCCGACTGTGCGAGCAGGCAAAGTCCGTTCCCGGTCATCTCGTCGCATCGAGCCGTGCCGTCGACGCTGCAGACGGAGACGAACGCGCGCTGTGGCACACAGCGAAGACCGTCACCCTGCGTGGACGACTGGAACCGACCGACTTGGCAGTCCCGCTCGAAGGCGCAGCGCACAACGAAGTCTGAGGATTCTGGCCCCCAGCGGCTGGAGAGCCGCACGGGTTTCCGGTGAGGCGCGGTGGGGATGCGACCCACTGTGGACGAGGGCCGTTCACTGCCGGCTGGACTCGAAACCGAATTGCGATGGTGCGCACGTGAAAACGTGGAATGGTGGTGAAACGCCGTGAGCCCCCGACATCCAAAAATGTCAGGGGCTC
>NZ_JAASAE010000010.1 GCF_012726205.1 Rhodococcus sp. HNM0569
TGTCCCGAAACCCCCGAATCGAACATGAGTTCTATAGTACATGCGTTCGATTATCCGCACCAGAGTTTCTGCTGAATTCGGCCGGCGACCGTTCGACGGCTGCAGCGCGTCAGGCACCGTAGCGGCCGGCGCATGCCCCGTCGCCGCCGAGTACCCCGGTGCGGAAGGCGTCCACACGCGAGAAACCCGACGGCACCGTGCGCCCGCTGACGTCGCTCGCGGCGAGGCCGTCGGTCAGCAGGCCGGAGACGGCCTCGTCGAGGTCGCCGGGGGACAAGCGGACGTCGGCGCCACGGGAGCTGAGTGCGGCGGTGACGACCCCCGACAGGCACGCGGTTCGCAGGGCCGCGACCGGGGTGTCGACGTCCTGCCCGCGCGCGTGCTGTACCGCGAGGGTGTAGCGCGAGGCGAGCAGAACGTACGCGTTGTAGTCGCCCGTGAGCGACGTGCGGAACAGGTCGCTGCGCGTCCCGGAGCCGACGGTGCTCGCCCGCTGCTCGAGCGCGGCCAGGTCGACGCCGAGGGTGTGCGTCTCGGGGCAGTACGAGACCGGTGACGTGTCGTCGGCGTCCGAGCAGTGCAGCCGTGCCGTCGACACGTCGAGCGTCGGCGCGCGGTCGAGCGGCAGGATGCGTGCGAACGAGTCGACGAACCGGCGCACCGCGTCCTCGGTGACGGCCAGTTCGCCGTCGTCTCGGGTGTCGGCGAAGCTTTGCGGGAGTCCGGTCCGGCGTGCGTCGATGTCGTCGGCGTCGATGCGTGTGCACGGCGCCGGGCCGTCGGTGAACCCGATCTGGGTGGCGGTGACGCGCTCGAACGCGGTGCCGTGCACATTGCCGGGATCGCGCGGATCGGTGTCCCCGATCGCGACGGTCGACGCCAGTACCGCATTGAGGCCGTCGGACGTGTCGAGCTGGAAGTGCGGCGACTCGCCGGCGGCGACGTGCCGCATGAATGCGCCCGCATAGCAGTCCGCCTGCTGTTCGCGCACGAGTGTCGCGGAGGGGCCGTGGTCGACGACACCGGCCGCCGACTGCACTGCGTGCCCGTACTCGTGGGCCAGCACGAAGACCATCGCGACGACGCCGAACTTGTCGATCACCTCGGGCATGAGGACCGTGCGGTCCCATCCGATCGTGCCGTCGGCGACGCAGTAGCCGGCGTTCACGAGGCGCGAGGTCGTGTCGCCGCAGAACTCGCCGCCGTCGGGTGCGAGCGGATCCCAGGACGCGAGCGCGACCGTGGGTGCCGCGTGCGCGTCGAACAGCCCGGGGAAGTGCATCGCCCAGTACTCGTCGAGATCGGCGATCGCGTTGACCGCGAGACGATCGACCGTGCCGTCGTCGGTGCCCTGGACCTCGCGCCTGGCATCCGGCGCGCCTGCGCGCGCGCCGCTCGGTCCATTCGTGGCAGCCAGGCCCGCGACGCGGAACGGGTCGTCGTAGATCGACGTGGCGTGGCCGGTCGTGGTCCGCGCGCAGCCGGTGAGTGCGGCGGCGACGAGCGCCGCGCCGACCGCGGCGGCACAGGCGCGACGCGCGAGTGCGCGGCCCCTCACCGCTCGAGACCGAGCCAGATCGCGCCCGCCGCGGGCAGCGCCACCTCCGCGGACGCCGGGCGACCGTGCCACGACTCCTCGGTGGCGTGCACCGCGCCGAGATTGCCCACACCCGAGCCCGCGTACACGGTGGCGTCGGTGTTGAGGATCTCGGTCCAGCGGCCGGGCTCGGGCAGCCCGACCCGGTAGTTGCCGTGCACGGTGCCCGAGAAGTTGAACAGACACGCGACGACCGAGCCGTCCGCGCCGTAGCGGAGGAAACTCAGGACGTTGTTCTCGGTGTCGTTGGCATCGATCCACGAATAGCCGCCGGGCGAGGTGTCGAGCGTGTACAGGGCGGGGTGCGCACGATAGACCGCGTTGAGGTCGGACGTGAGCCGCAGCAGGCCGCGATGCAGCTCGACGACGTGATCGGCGCCCGCACCGTCGCTGGGGCCGAGCTCGTGCCAGTCGAGTCCGCGCTCGTCGGACCATTCGCGCGTCTGCCCGAACTCCTGGCCCATGAACAGCAGCTGCTTGCCCGGGTGCGCCCACATGTATGCGAGCAGTGCGCGCACACCCGCGGCCTTCGCGCCGTCGTCGCCGGGCATGCGGGTCCACAGCGTGCCCTTGCCGTGCACCACCTCGTCGTGGCTGACGGGCAGCAGGTAGTGCTCGCTCCACGCGTACATGAGCGAGAACGTGATCTCGTGATGGTGGTAGCTGCGATGCACCGGGTCGTGCGCGAGATAGCCGAGCGTGTCGTGCATCCAGCCCATGTTCCACTTGAGTGTGAAACCGAGACCGCCGAGCGTGGTGTCGCGCGTGACGCCCGGCCACGCGGTCGACTCCTCCGCGATCGTCATGACGCCGCGATTGTGCTTGTGCACCGTCGCATTCATCTCCTGGAGGAATGCGACGGCCTCGAGGTTCTCGCGGCCCCCGTGGATGTTGGGTGTCCATCCGTCCTCGGGCCGCGAGTAGTCGAGGTACAGCATCGACGCGACTGCGTCGACCCGCAGGCCGTCGACGTGGAACTCCTCGAACCAGAACAGTGCATTGGCGACGAGGAAGTTGCGTACCTGCGATCGGCCGAAGTCGAAAACATAGGTGCCCCAGTCGAGTTGCTCGCCGCGGCGCGGATCGCCGTGCTCGTACAGAGGTGTGCCGTCGAACCGGGCGAGCGCCCACTCGTCCTTCGGGAAGTGCGCCGGCACCCAGTCCACGACGACGCCGATGCCCGCGCGGTGCAGATAGTCGACGAACCACCGGAAGTCGTCGGGTGACCCGAAGCGGGACGTGGGCGCGTAGTACGACGTCACCTGGTAACCCCACGAGCCTCCGAACGGGTGCTCGGTGACGGGGAGGAGTTCGACGTGCGTGAAGCCGGCATCGCCGACGTAGGTGGCGAGTTGCTCGGCGAGTTCGCGGTAGTCGAGACCGGGTCGCCACGACCCGAGATGCACCTCGTACATGCTCACCGGGGCGCGAGTCGGTTCGTGGGACGCGCGCGCGTCGAGCCATTCGCCGTCGCCCCAGGCGAACTCGGACCACCAGACACGCGACGCGGTGGCGGGCGGAATCTCCGTGGCGAATGCCATCGGATCCGCCTTGTCGCGCACCGTGCCGTCGGCGCCGTGCACCCGGAACTTGTACAGCGCGCCGGGCGCGATACCGGGGAGGTACACCTCCCACACTCCGCTGGCGCCGAGCCTGCGCATCGGGGCGGTGCGCCCCGTCCAGCCGTCGAAGTCGCCGATGACGGTGACGCCGTGGGCGGCGGGCGCCCACACCGCGAACGACGTGCCTTCGACGGGGCCGTCCGGGGTGTCGTATCGACGCGGGTGCGCGCCGAGCACGTCCCACAGCCGCTCGTGCCTGCCCTCGCCGAACAGGTGCAGGTCGAGATCGCCGAGCGTGGGCAGGAACCGGTAGCCGTCCGCGGTGACGACGCGGTATCCGCCCGGATAGACCACCTCGAGCCGGTAGTCGGCGAGATCGTGATAGGGCACCGAGGTCGCCCACAGGTCGTCCGCGACCCGCTCGAACACGAATTGTTCGGTGCCGACCAGCGCGACGACGGACTCGGCGTCCGGGCGCAGAGTGCGCAGCACCGTGCCGGCGGCGGACTCGTGCGCGCCGAGCACCGAGTGGGGATCCGGGTGCACGCCACGCGCGAGGAGGTCGAGGTCGTGCTCGGACGGCCGCAGCGGCGCCGCCGCGCCCCGGTATCCGCTGCGAGTGCGGTCTTCACCGCGTCCGGTGCGCTCGCTGCTCCGGTCGCCTTTACTGCTCATGTCACGCACCTCCGCGATACGCCAGCCGGACTCGGGCCGGATAGGGGACCGGTGGCAACGCGATCACGTGCGCGACCGCCCGCCACGGTTCGAGCCGGACGAAATTGGCCTGGCCCCACTCGTACTGTTCGCCGCTCACCTCGTCCACGACGCTCATGTGCTCCTGCCAGTCACGGCCGATCGCGGGCATGTCGATCCACAGGGTGCCGTCCTCGGCCGCGAACGGGTCGAGGTTGACGACGACGAGGACGGCGTCGCCCGTCGTCGGATCGAACTTCGAGTAGGCGATCAGCGCATCGTTGTCGACATGATGGAAGTGCAACTGCCGCAACTGCTGTAGCGCGGGATGCCGCCGACGGATCTCGTTGAGCGTGCTGAGCCAGGGCGCGAGGGACTCGCCTCGCGCGGCGGCACCCGCGAAATCGCGCGGCCGCAGCTGGTACTTCTCCGAGTCGAGGTACTCTTCACTGCCCGGGTGGGCCGGAAGATGTTCGTACAACTCGTATCCCGAATACACGCCCCAGGTGGGTGACAGGGTGGCGGCGAGTGCGGCGCGCAGCGCGAACATGCCCGGCCCGCCGGTCTGCAGGCTCTCGTGCAGGATGTCGGGCGTGTTGACGAACAGGTTGGGGCGTGATTCGTCGGCCTTCGCGGCGATCTCGTTGCCGAACTCGGTGAGCTCCCACTTCGCGGTGCGCCACGTGAAATAGGTGTAGGACTGGGTGAACCCGCGCCTCGCGAGCCCGTACAGACGGGCAGGCCGGGTGAACGCCTCGGCGAGGAACAGCACGTCCGGGTCGGTGGCCTTGACCTCCGCGATGAGCCACTGCCAGAAGTCCGGCGGCTTGGTGTGCGGATTGTCGACGCGGAAGATCTCGACGCCTGCCGCGATCCAGTGCCGCACTACCCGCAGTACCTCGGCGTAGATGCCGTCGGGATCGCGATCGAAGTTGACAGGATAGATGTCCTGGTACTTCTTCGGCGGGTTCTCGGCGTACGCGATCGTGCCGTCCGGCAGCACCGTGAACCATTCCGGGTGCTCACGCGCCCACGGATGGTCCGGTGCACACTGCAATGCCAGGTCGAGTGCCACCTCCATGCCGAGATCGTGTGTCGCCGAGACGAACTGCTCGAAGTCGTGGTGCGTGCCGAGCTCGGGATGCACGGCGTCGTGGCCGCCCGCCGCCGACCCGATCGCCCACGGCGAGCCGACGTCGCCGGGACCCGGCGTCAGAGAGTTGTTGGGCCCCTTGCGGTTCACCTCGCCTATCGGGTGGATGGGCGGCAGGTACACGACGTCGAAGCCCATCGCGGCGATGCGTGGCAGATCGGCGGCGGCGGTCGCGAACGTGCCGTGCACGGGACGGCCCACGTCGTCGCGTCCACCCGTCGAGCGCGGGAAGAACTCGTACCACGAGCCGAAGAGTGCGCGGGGACGATCGACGACGACGCGGTGCACCGCGCCGCGCGTGACGAGTTCGCGCAACGGATATGCGCGGAGTTGCTCGGTGACATCGCTCGCGAACGCGGGAGCGATCGCGTCGGGAACCTCGCGGCCGGATCGCAGCGACGCCGCGACCGCGAGGAGGGTGGGTCGGTCGCCGCGCGGAACCCCCTCGGCGGCGCGCTCGAACAGCCGGGCTCCCAGCTCGAGATCGTTCGCGAGCTCGCCCGGCCCCTGGCCGACGGCGACCTTCGCCTCGATCGCGTGCTTCCACGTCGACACCGGATCTCCCCAGCCCTCGATGCGGAACGTCCACGGCCCGGGCACGCTGGGTGTGAACACGGCGTGGAAGGTGTCGAGTTCGGTGCCCGGCACCATCGGGACGCGCATCGGCCGGGTGGCCCCCGGTGCGCGGACCGCGAGCGTCGCGGCCACCGCGTCGTGCCCTTCGCGCCACACCACCGCGCGCACCGGGAAGACCTCGCCCACGACGGCGCGAGACGGGCACGCGCCACCCGAGAGGGTGGGCTCGACGTCGTCGATCGCGATTCGACCCGTCACCAGGCCCCCTTTTCTTCCGGCCGTACCACGCGCCGCGGCGCGTGGCGAGAACGGGCGTGCAGTAGCAGCCTAGTGGAGCGCGCGGCCACGTGCGGGAAAGCCGTGTGGGTCACGTGCCCGGCGGTACTCGACTATCGTTCCGGTGGTGAAAGCCTTGCGTCGGTTCACCGTCCGTGCTCATCTCCCCGAGCGGCTCGCGGCCCTCGGCGCGCTCTCGACCAACCTGCGCTGGTCGTGGCACACGCCCACGCAGGAACTGTTCCGCAGCATCGATCCGCAGTTGTGGGACGCGGTGCGTTTCGACCCGGTGCGCATGCTCAGCGACATCGCTCCCGCGCGGCTCGACGAGCTCGCGGGCGACCCGTCCTTCTGCGGCGAACTCGACCGTGCGGCCGCCGACCTCGACGACTACCTGAGCACACCGCGCTGGTACCAGAAGCAGCTGTCGCGCGACGGCGACGGAGGCGTCGATCTCGGTGGCGGAATCGCGTACTTCTCGATGGAGTTCGGCGTCAGCGAAGTGCTGCCCAACTATTCGGGCGGCCTCGGCATCCTCGCGGGCGATCACCTCAAGGCGGCTTCCGACCTGGGGCTGCCGCTCGTGGGCGTCGGCCTGCTCTATCGCGCAGGATACTTCCGGCAGGGCCTCACGGCCGACGGGTGGCAGACCGAGCACTACCCGCCGCACGATCCGCAGGGCATGCCGTTGCGCCTGCTCACCGACGCGGGCCCGCACCACCGCGACGGCGCGCGCTCCGTGTCGATCGACCTCGCGATGCCGGGCGGACGCACCCTGCACGCGCGCGTCTGGATCGCCCAGGTCGGGCGCATCCCCCTGCTGCTCCTCGACACCGACGTCCCCGACAACGACACCGAGATGCGCACGGTCACCGACCGGCTGTACGGCGGCGATCAGGACCACCGCATCAAGCAGGAGATCCTGGCGGGTGTGGGCGGTGTGCGCGCGGTGCGCGAGTACACCAGGGCGTTCGGGCTCGCCGACCCCGAGGTGTTCCACATGAACGAGGGCCACGCAGGCTTCCTCGGTGTCGAGCGTGTCCGCGAACTCGTCACCGGGTCCGGCCTCGACTTCGACGAAGCCCTCACATCGGTACGCGCGGGCACCGTGTTCACCACGCACACGCCCGTCCCTGCGGGCATCGACCGGTTCCCGGTCGATCTGGTCCGCCACTACTTCGGCGGTGCGAACGGACAGAACGACTCGGCGCTGCTGCCCGGCGTCGGCGTCGACCGTGTACTCGCGCTCGGCAAGGAAGCGGACCCGCACGTCTTCAACATGGCGCACATGGGCCTGCGGCTCGCGCAGCGCGCGAACGGGGTGTCCCGGCTGCACGGCATCGTCAGCCGCGACATGTTCCGCGGCCTGTGGCCCGGTTTCGACGCCGACGAGGTGCCCATCGGGTCGGTCACCAACGGCGTGCACGCACCCACGTGGGCGGCGCCCGAGTGGCTGGACCTCGCGCGTCGCGTCGTCGGCCCCGAGCTCGTCGAGGAAGCGCGCGGGTGGGAGCGACTGCAGGAGCTCACGGTCGCCGAACTCTGGGACACACGAAATGCTTTGCGACACAAGCTCGTCACCGAGGTTCGGAGGCGGGTGCACGCGTCGTGGCTCGAACGCGGAGCCACCGAGGCCGAACTCGGCTGGACCGACGAGGTGTTCGACCCGAATGTGCTCACCGTCGGATTCGCGCGCCGCGTGCCCACCTACAAGAGGCTCACCCTCATGCTGCGCGATCCCGACCGGCTGCGTCGGCTGCTGCTCGACCCGGATCGTCCCGTTCAGCTCGTCGTCGCGGGCAAGTCGCATCCCGCCGACGACGGCGGCAAGGCGCTGATCCAGCAGGTCGTGCGCTTCGCCGACGAGCACGACGTCCGGCATCGCATCGTGTTCCTGCCCGACTACGACATGTCGATGGCGCGCTACCTCTACTGGGGCTGCGACGTGTGGCTCAACAACCCCTTGCGCCCGCTCGAGGCGTGCGGCACCTCCGGGATGAAGTCCGCGCTCAACGGCGGGCTCAATCTGTCGATCCGCGACGGATGGTGGGACGAGATGTACGACGGCGAGAACGGCTGGGCGATCCCCACGGCCGACGGCGTCCACGACGACGCACGCCGCGACGACCTCGAAGCGGCCGCGATGTACGAACTGCTCGAACGCGCGGTGCTGCCGCGTTTCTACGACCGCGACCGCGACGGTGTGCCCTTGCACTGGGTCGAGATGGTGCGGCACACGCTCGAGAACCTCGGGCCGAAGGTGCTCGCGTCGCGCATGGTGCGCGACTACGCGGTCGGGTACTACGCGCCCGCGGCCGGAGCAGCGCGCGGCGTCGACGCCGACGATTTCGCGGGGGCACGCGAGCTCACCGAGTACGTGCGGCGCGTGCAGTCGGCGTGGCCGGGCGTCGCGGTCGTGTCGGTCGACGGATCCGGCCTACCCGACACACCCGAGATCGGTGCGCGTCTCGGGCTGCGTGCGTCGGTGCACCTCGCCGGCCTGTCCGTCGACGACGTCCGCGTCGAAGCAGTCGTGGGCCGGGTGGGCGAGGACGAGGAACTCACCGACGTCGTCACCGTTTCGATGACGCACACGGGCGGGGCGGGTGACGGCGAACCGTCCTTCGCCGTCGACGTCGAACTGCCCCTGTCGGGCGCCGTGGGCTACACGGTGCGGGTGCTACCGCGCCACCGTCTGCTCGCCGACGACGCCGAACTCGGGCTCGTCGCTCTCGCGGGCAACTGACCACGCGCGCACACCGCCCGAGCGCCTGCCGAGATCGCGGCGACGGAAGCCGGCGACGCCTGCCGCGGCCAGCACCACTGCCACGGCGAGCGTGACCGGCACCGGCGCCTGCAAGGGCGACAGCGCCCCGGTCCAGCGCGGGAGTGCGTCGTCGAACAGCGCGTGAATCGCCGTGTACCCGAGCCACACCCACGCCACGGCGAGCCCACGGCCGGTGGCGCCGTACAGCGCCGCCGCGAGCGCGAGCACCGCGAACAGGGCAGGCACGGTCGCGGCGAGGTCGCCCGCGAGGCCGGCCGTCTCGTTCGCCGACACGCGCTCGACCGCGCCGCCGACGGCGACGAGCACGAGGGCCGCGGCGGCAGCCCACACGAGTTGCTCGGCGAACCACCGCACGCGCACGACGGGTGCGAGCGGAACGAGCGTCGCGCCGCGCGCCTCGTCGCGCCGCAAGGCTCCGATCGCGGCGACCACGTACACCGCGGCGGGCAGCACGACCCACTGCGGCTCGTCGCCGACCCGGGCGACCGCGACCGACCACAGCACGGTGCCTGCGATCCACGTGAGTGGGAGGCCGCCGTGCCAGCGCGGCGCCGACGGCAGTTGCACGAGCCGCGCGCGTATCGCGTCCGGTACCGAACCGAGCCCACGTAGTGCGCCCGGGACGCCCGCGGCGAGGTCACGGCGGGTGGCCGCGGCGCACGCGACGATGCCCGACGCGACGCCGAGGGCCAGCGCGACCAGCGATCCGCGCGCACCGCCCGGCGCGACGCCCGCGACCGTGGTAGCGAGACACGCGGCCGCGACCACCACGAGCGCGAGTGCCCGCGCGCCCGTGCTCGTGTCGGTGAACTGCACGGCGAGTGCCGTGATGCCGGTGAGCGCCCCGCCCCACAGCGCGGCGGGGCCCGCGGCGGCCGTCGCGTCCGCGACCGATGTGCCGACCACGACGAGCGAGAGCCACGCGAGGGCCGCGGACACGGCCGCCGCACCCGCCGCGAGCGTCAGACCCGCGAGCTCGGACGCGCAGCGCCCGCAGCCCGCGGCACGCGCGAACCCGGTGGTCTCGCTCTGCCGCACCACCACCGACGAGCACAGCACCGCGATCGCACCCGCGAGAACGAGAACGAGACCGAGCCCGTCGCGCTGGGCAGGCGCGGCCGCGCCGATCGCGCCCGCGCCGATCGCGACGGCGAGCGCCCACAGCGCGGTCGGCGTGCCGTCGGTGCGCAGCCCGAGAGTCACGAGCATCCGGACACCCCGCGCGTCGGCCCGGCTCACGAACGCGACTCCTCGTACGCGCGCAACGCGGGCGCGGGCTCGCCGGGTGCCCGGTAGAGCTGTAGGAACAGATCGTCGAGCGTGGGTGGGTGCGCGGCGATCCGGACCAGGCCCAGCCCGCTCAGCGTCGTCATGACGGCGTCCAGGTGGTCGGGTTCGACCGAGAAGCTCATCGTGTGGTCGTCCGGTCCGGGGCGCACGTCGTGCACGCCCGGCGCGGTCGAGATCGGCTTGGGCCGGATCCGGGTCGTCACGGTGAGCGTCGTGCGCGTCGTGCGGCGCAGGTCCGCGACGGCACCCGAGAGCACGGTGCGCCCGTCGCGGATCACGGTGACCGCGTCGCACAACGCATCGACCTCGTCGAGCCGGTGGCTCGACAGCAGCACGGTGCCACCGCGCGCCGCGAACTCGGCGACGCACGAGCGGAACACGTCCTCCATCACGGGATCGAGATCCGACGTCGGCTCGTCGAGCAACAGGACGTCGACCTGCGCCGCGAACGCGGCGACCAACGCCACCTTCTGCCGCTCACCCTTCGAGAGATTGCGGCCGCGCCGCGTGGGATCGAGTTCGAACCGGTCGAGCAGCCCGCGGCGGCGCGCCGGATCGAGCCGGCCCCGCAAGCGGGAGAGCAGGTCGACGGTCTCGCCCGCCGTGAGGTCGGCGCGCACCGCGGGATCCTCTGGCACCGCGGCCACACGCTGGTGCAGTGCCGCGGCGTCGGTCCACGGGTCGCAGCCGAGCAGCGTCGCGGTGCCCCCGTCGCGGCGCACCAGCCCCAGCAGGATCTGCATCGTGGTCGACTTGCCCGAGCCGTTCGGTCCGGCGAAGCCGTGCACGGTGCCCGCGCGGACCGACAGGTCGAGCCCCGAGAGGGCGGTCGAGGAGCCGAACCGCTTGGTGAGTCCGCGCACGTCGATCACGTCGTGCGGCGGCGCGGAGGGTCCGTCGGTGCTGGCTGACGTCATCCGGCGAGCATAAGCGGCGGCCCGGTGTGTCGCAGATCCCGCCTGGCCGCGAGCGTGTGGCGGCTGCGGTGAGGGCCTGGTTCAGGGGCGCGCGTCGCGGATGCGGGCGAGTGCCTTGCGCACCACCTGAGGGTCGGCGGTCTCCCAGAAGGGCGGCAGCGACGCCCTCAGATAGCCTCCGTAGCGCGCTGTCGCGAGGCGCGAGTCGAGCACGGCGACGACACCGCGATCGTCGACGCTGCGGAGCAGACGGCCGACGCCCTGCGCGAGCAGCAGCGCCGCATGATTGCCCGCGACCGCGAGGAAGCCGTTGCCGCCGCGGGCCTCGACGGCACGCTGGCGCGCGACGAGCAGCGGATCGTCGGGACGCGGGAACGGGATGCGGTCGAGGATCACGAGACTGAGCGACGGACCCGGCACGTCGACTCCCTGCCACAGCGACAACGTGCCGAACAGTGACGTCGGCTCGTCGTCCGCGAACGCGCGCACGAGTGCCCCCGTCGCGTCGTCGCCCTGGCACAGGACGGGTGTGTCGAGCCGTTCCCGCATCTCCTCGGCCGCCGCGCGCGCCGCCCGCATCGACGAGAACAGACCGAGCGTGCGGCCCCCGGTGGCCTCGACGAGGTCGGCGATCTCGTCGAGACAGGCGGGATCGAGCCCGCCGCGACCGGGCGGGGGCAGATGCTGCGCGATGTAGAGGATGCCTGCGCGCGCGTGGTCGAACGGCGACCCGACGTCGACGGCATTCCACACGGCCGTCGAATCGTCGGCGGGTGCGGCCTTGCCGGTCGCATTCGCCGGATCGACGGCGGTGACGGTGCGCGAGGGCAGGCCCCATTCGACGGCGAGCCCGTCGAACGACCCGCCGACCGTGAGGGTGGCCGAGGTCAGGATCACGGTGGATTCGGCGAACAGCCGCGACCGCAACAGACCGCCCACCGACAGGGGGGCCATGCGCACCGAGCGCCGCACCGTGCCGCGCGATTCGTCGGCCGCGAGCCACACGACGTCACGGCGCTTCGACGGATCGGGTTCGTCGAATGCCGTGAGGACCCGTACCGCGCTGTCGTGGATCTCCTCGACGGCGACGAGTGCGGCATTGCGCGCGGCGGCCGCCTCGGGGTCGGTCTGGTTCATGCCGGGCCGCGGCGGGCCGATCGCCGTGCGCAATGCCCACGCGGCGTCGCGGACGGCCGCGAGCGCCGCGTCCGCGCCGTCGGGCAGCCGCTCCCATCTGCTCGCCGGCAGCGCTTCGAGCAGCGCCGCCCAGTTGTCCGCGGCGCCTTCGAGCCGGTCGGCATCCTCGTCCTCGACGAGCTTGCCCGCGCGGCGCGCGGCCGCGCTGACGGTGCCGGGGGCCAGCTCGGCCGTCGCGACGCCCGTGACACGGTCGACGAGCTCGTGCGCCTCGTCCACGACCACCACATCGTGTTCGGGCAGCAGCGAGATGCCCGCGATCGCGTCGATCGCGAGCAGCGCGTGATTGGTGACGACCACGTCGACCTGCGCGGCCTCGGACCGCGCGATCTCGGCGAAACAGTCGTCGCCGATCGGGCAGCGGGACTTGCCGAGGCACTCGCGGGCCGACACGCTGACCTGCCGCCACGCGCGGTCGGACACACCGGGGGAGAGGTCGTCCCGGTCGCCGGTCCCGGTGTCCGACGACCATTCGACGAGGCGGGTGACCTCGCGGCCGAGGCGTGACACCGCGAACGGGTCGAACAGTTCCTCGTCGCTCGGCTCCGGCTGCATGCCGTGGTGAACCTTGTTGAGACACAGGTAGTTTCCGCGTCCCTTCAGGATCGCGAACTGGGGGCGCCGGCCGAGCGCCGGTTCGAGTGCGTCCGCGAGGCGCGGGAGGTCGCGGTCGACGAGCTGGCGTTGCAGCGCGATCGTGGCGGTCGAGACGACGACCGTGCGCCCCGACTCGACGGCGTGCCGGATCGACGGCACGAGGTACGCGAGAGACTTGCCGGTGCCGGTGCCCGCCTGCACCGCGAGATGTTCGCCGGTGTCGATCGCGTGGGCGACCGCCGACGCCATCGTCAGCTGGTTGCTGCGCTCGGTGCCGCCCAGCGCGTGCACCGCGGTACGCAGCAGATCGGGCACGTTCGGCAGTTCGCGGGACACCCGAGCAGGGTAGTCGACAGCCCCGTCACGCCGCGCTCGTCGTGCACGCCGTCAGCCGGCGACCCCGACGTCCTCGATCGTGACCGCCTCGGACGGCGTTGCCGGATCGCGGCCCACCAGCGTGACGCCCGCGGCGCGCAAGGCATCCAGCGCCGCGGTCGTCGTCGGCTCGGCGACGCCCGCCGTGAGCGGCAGCAGCACCCGGGTGGCGAAACCTTCCGCGGCCGCGTCCAGCGCGGTGGCGCGGACGCAGTGATCGGTCGCGATGCCCACGACGTCGACAGCGCCGACACCGCGGGTGCGCAGCCACTCGGCGAGGTCGACGCCCGCGGCGGCGCCCTCGAAGCCCGAATACGCCGCGGAGTACTCCCCCTTCGTGAAGACCGCTTCGATGCCGGTGGCGTCGAGCGCGGGATGGAACTCGGCCCCGAGCGAGCCCGCGACACAGTGCACGGGCCACGAGTCCACGAAATCCGGGGTGTCGGAGAAGTGGCTGCCCGGATCGATGTGATGGTCCTTGGTCGCGACCACCGCGTCGTACCCGCCGATGTGGCGACCGACTGCCGCGGCGACGGCGGCGCCGCCGGTGACCGCGAGCGCGCCGCCTTCGCAGAAGTCGTTCTGCACGTCGACGACGACGAGCGCGGTCCGGTCCTGCTGGTGAGTCATGACGTGGTCCTTCGCTGGACTGTCGAGAGGGGCTGGGGCGGGAGGCTCAGCGTGGCGACACGAAGCGCACGGGCACCGCGGCGTCACCGTGCGAAAGCTTCAGTCCTTCCCAGGGTAGGGACACCAGGCCCGCCGCGACACGGTCTCGGCCCTGCGCGAGGGTCGGGATGTCGTCGACCACGTCGCCGCCGCGCACGAGCGGCACGAGCACGTCGCGGACCTCGACACCGTGCGACTCGACACTCGCCGTGCCGAAGCTCGACGACGCGGCGTCGGCGAGCGCATCGTCGCGCGACATGTGCGCGGGGTACACGACCTCTTCGACGAGGGTGCCCGAGGCACGTGCCACCCGGGCCGCACGTTTCGCGCCGCCGCGGGAGGTCTTGTGCGTGCTCCTCTTCTCCACGGGGATGCCGTCGACCTCCACGAGCTTGTAGACCATGCCCGCGGTGGGGGCACCCGAGCCCACGACGAGCGAGGTGCCCACGCCGTACACGTCGACGGGTTCCGCGCGCAGCCCTGCGATCGAGTACTCGTCGAGGTCGCCCGACACCACGATGCGGGTGCCGGTGGCACCGAGCCCGTCGAGCTGACGGCGCACCTGACCGGCGAGGACGCCGAGATCGCCCGAGTCGATGCGCACGCCGCCGAGGTCGGGGCCCGCCACGGCGATCGCGTTCTCGACGCCGCGGGTGATGTCGTAGGTGTCGACGAGGAGGGTCGTGGAGGTGCCGAGCGCGTCGACCTGGCCGCGGAAGGCGGCCCGCTCGTCGGTGCCGTCGGCCGTGGTGTGCAGGAGGGTGAACGCATGCGCGCTCGTGCCCGCGCTCGGGATGCCCCATCGGCGCGCGGCCTCGAGATTGGACGTCGTGTCGAATCCCGCGAGATATGCGGCACGCGACGCGGCGACGGCCGCTTCCTCGTGCGTGCGACGAGAGCCCATCTCGATGAGGGTGCGTCCGCCCGCGGCGGTGACCATACGTGCGGCGGCCGAGGCGATCGCGGTGTCGTGGTTGAGCACCGACAGCACCAGGGTCTCGAGCACGACGCACTCCGCGAACGTGCCGCGCACGGACAGCACCGGTGAACCGGGGAAGTACAGCTCGCCTTCCGGATAGCCGTCGACGTCGCCCGAGAACCGGTAGTCGCGCAGCCACGCGACGGTGCGCTCGTCGAGGAACCGCGACACCACCTCGAGCTCGGAGTCGCCGAAGCGGAAGTGGGGCAGCAGCGCCAGCAGCCGGCCCAGGCCCGCGACGACTCCGTAGCGGCGTCCGTTCGGCAGCGAGCGGGCGAACACCTCGAAGCTGCACGGGCGGTGCGCCGACCCGTCCGCGAGCGCCGCGGACAGCATCGTCAGTTCGTAATGGTCGGTCAGCAGCGCGGAGCTGAACGGGGCGCTCCCCTGCGCGGCGGAGCCGGGGGCGGCGGCCTGTGATGTCACACCGATCACTCTAGGCAGCATGCGCGTTCCGCGGTCGCGTCACGTCGTGTGATCGCCGATGTCGGGTTTTGCCTCCGCATCGGGCGTCGTACTCTTGGACCATGGCTCCGAACGCGACAGCTCTGCCTCTCCGGGATGCCATGCCTGCATCGCCGCAGGTGACGCCTGCCGAAGCGGAGGAGACCGAGCTCGACGAGGCGATCGACCGGCCGTGGGTGACCATCGTGTGGGACGACCCGGTCAACCTGATGCACTATGTCGCCTACATCTTCCAGAAGCTGTTCGGGTACAGCAAAGCCAAGGCCACCGACCTCATGATGAAAGTTCACTCCGAGGGCAAGGCCGTCGTGTCGAGCGGTTCGCGCGACAAGATGGAGAACGACGTCCGTAGGCTGCACGCGGCAGGCCTGTGGGCCACGATGCAGCGCGACGACTCCTGACGTCGCCGGGCCGCGCGCCGGCCGGCCCGCCCACCACCATGCCCGGCAGCGGAAGGGACGACGTGCGCAACTGGACCAGGAAGAACTCACTCGGCGGGGTCAAGCTCCGCTCGGAGATCGACGCGCACGAGGCCACGGTGCTGCGTTCGCTCGTCGCGTCGGTCGTGGGTCTGCTGGACGAGCGCGCGCAGTCCGCGCCGCAGGACGACCTCGCCGAACTCACCGGTATCCGCAGCGGCAACACCACCAGGCCGGACGATCCGGTCCTCGCGCGGCTGCTTCCCGACTTCCAGCGACCCGACCCCGACCGGGCCGACGCGAATGCGGACGAAGCCTGGGACAACGACGCGCGGGCGGACGTCAACGGCGCGTTGCGCGGCCTGCACGAGCCCGAGATCATCGAGGCGAAGCTCGCGGCGGGCTCGGTCGTGCTCGACACCGTGCCGCCCGACGGCGGCAAGCTGTCGCTCACGCCCGAGCAGGCCGACGCGTGGCTCGCGGCGGTCAACGACGTGCGGCTCGCGATGGGCACCAATCTCGGCATCGATGCCGACACTCCCGACGAACTCGACCCGGACGACCCGCGCGCACCGCACTACGACGTGTACCACTGGCTCACGTGGATGCAGGACTCCCTGGTACAGGCGCTTGTGCCGTGACGGCCACGACGCGCGGCACGCGAGACGACCTCCTCGACGTCGGTGGCCTGCGCGTCGGCCATCACACCGCCCTCGGCCCCGACGTCACCGTCGGCACGGCGGACGCACCGGGCACCGGTGCGGCGACCGGGTGCACGGTGGTGCTCGCACCGGACGGCGCCGTCGCGAGCGTCGACGTCCGCGGCGGTGGCCCCGGCACGCGCGAGACCGACCTGCTCGCGCCCGCGCACTCGGTGCAGCGCGCGCACGCGATTCTGCTGACCGGCGGTAGTGCGTACGGTCTCGCGGCGGCCGACGGCGTCATGACGTGGCTCGAGGAACGCGGGCACGGCATCTCCTTCGCCCCGGGGGCCGTCGTGCCGATCGTGCCCGGAGCGGTCGTGTTCGACCTGCCGGTCGGTGCGTGGCACGCCCGGCCTACCGCGGAGTCCGGCTATCTGGCGGCGCAGCACGCGTCGTCGTCGGCACTCGAGGTCGGCTGTGTCGGCGCGGGCACCGGCGCCCGCGCGGGCGCACTCAAGGGTGGAATCGGTTCGGCGAGCGTCGTGCTCGCCGACGGTCCCGCGGCAGGTGTCACGGTCGGCGCGCTCGTCGTCGCCAATCCGGTGGGCTCCGTCGTCGATCCACGCACCGGTGTGCCGTGGGGCGTCACGGGCGACGACCCGAGCGAGTACGGGCTGCGGCCGCCGAACGCGGCCGACCTCGCGACCTTCGCTGCGCTCGGGCCCAAGGGTGGCGTGCTCAACACCACGATCGGTGTGGTCGCCACCGACGCGGTGCTCGGCAAGGACGCGTGCAACCGCATGGCGGTCGCGGCCCACGACGGTCTCGCACGTGCCGTGCGCCCCGCACATTCGCCGATGGACGGCGACACCTTCTTCGCGCTCGCGACCGGCCTCGGCCGCGACGCGTCCGACGCCGCGACGCCCGCGGAGTTCCCCGCCGACCTCGCCGTCCGTGCCGCCGTGTGCGAGGCCGCCGCCGTGGCAGTGCGCCGGGCCGTCGCCAAGGCCGTGCTCGCCGCGACACCCGTCGCGGGAATTCCGACCTATCGTGAGGTGTTTCCGAGTGCACTGCCGTGAGGACGGCTCGACTGCACGGCCGTGAGGACGGCTCGACCGACGACGAGTGAGGAGAGCAAGTGCTGGAGATCACGGGCGCTCTCGTCGACGCGATGATCGACCATGCGCGCGCCGACCACCCCGACGAGGCATGCGGCATCGTCGTCGGGCCCGAGGGGTCCGACACCCCGCTGCGGCACATCGCGATGCTCAACGCCGAACGTTCGCCCACGTTCTACCGATTCGACTCGGGCGAACAGCTGCGGGTGTGGCGTGCGATGGACGACGCCGACGAGGAACCCGTCGTGATCTACCACTCGCACACGGGCACCGAGGCCTACCCGAGCCGTACCGACATCGCGTACGCATCCGAGCCGCAGGCGCACTACGTGCTCGTGTCGACCCGCGAGCCGGACCGCACCGAATTCCGCAGCTACCGCATCCGTGACGGCGTCGTCACCGAGGAACCCGTCGTGATCACGGGACCCGTGCGCGACGGCCTGTACGGCACCGACCTGCGTGTCACCCCTGCACCCACAGCCCCGACAGATCAGGAGCAATCATGAGTGTCACCGTGTCCGTCCCGACGATCCTGCGCACGTACACGGGCGGCGAGAAGCGTGTCGATGCAACGGGTTCGAGCCTGGGTGCCGTCATCACCGATCTCGACACGAAGTACCCGGGCCTGGGGGAGCGGCTCGTGTCGGACGGAGCCTTGCACCGTTTCGTCAACGTCTACGTCGACGACGAGGACGTCCGGTTCACCGGTGGGCTCGAGACCGAGGTGCCCGACGGCGGCACCGTCACGATCCTGCCTGCCGTCGCGGGCGGCTGACCGTGGCGCGTTTCGAGTCGTATCTCGCGACCGTCGGGAACACCCCGATCGTCGGGCTGCCGCACCTGTCGCCCGCGTGGCACGGCGACGTTCCCGTGCGGCTGTGGGCGAAGCTCGAGGACCGCAATCCCACCGGTTCGGTCAAGGACCGGCCCGCGCTGCGCATGATCGAGCAGGCCGAACGCGACGGCACGCTCACTCCGGGTGCCACGATCCTCGAACCGACGAGCGGCAACACGGGCATCTCGCTTGCGATGGCGTCGCGGCTCAAGGGATACCGCATCGTGTGCGTCATGCCCGAGAACACGTCCGCCGAGCGCACCCAGCTGCTCACGATGTACGGCGCCGAGATCGTGTATTCGCCCGCGCAGGGCGGATCCAATCAGGCCGTCGCCACTGCGAAGGCGCTCGCCGCCGAGCATCCCGACTGGGTCATGCTCTACCAGTACGGCAACCGCGCCAACACCGCTGCGCACTACGAGGGCACGGGCCCCGAGATCCTGCGCGATCTGCCCGAGATCACGCACTTCGTCGCGGGCCTCGGCACCACCGGCACCCTCATGGGTGTCGGCCGCTACCTGCGCGAGAATGTTCCGGACGTGCGCATCGTCGCCGCGGAACCGCGCTACGGTGAGCTCGTGTACGGCCTGCGCAATCTGGACGAGGGCTTCGTGCCGGAGCTCTACGACGAGTCGGTCCTCACGTCGCGTTTCTCGGTCGGTCCCGCCGACGCGGTGCGCCGCACGCGTGAGCTCGTCGAGCACGAAGGGATCTTCGCAGGCATCTCGACGGGCGCCGTGGTGCATGCCGCGCTCGGTGTCGCGAACAAGGCGTTACGCGCGGGTGAGGGCGCGGACGTCGCCTTCGTCGTCGCGGACGCCGGGTGGAAGTACCTGTCGACCGGCGCCTACGACGGCACGATCGACGACGCGGAAGAAGCGCTGGAGGGGCAGCTGTGGGCGTGAACGACCTTCCGACGCCGCGCGAACGCGCCGAACCGGCGACGGGCAGGCCGCGCTGGCAGCGCGCCGCGCTGATCACCCTCGCGTTCACGGTCGCGCTGTACGTGATCGAAGCGGTCGACACGGTCAGCGGGGACTCGTTGCAGCGCAGCGGCGTCGCACCGCGCACCGTCGACGGGCTGTGGGGCGTGCTGTTCGCGCCCGTGCTGCACAGCACGTGGGGGCACCTGTTCGCGAACACCGTTCCAGTGCTCGTCCTCGGATTCCTCGTCCTGCTGCCGGGTATCGGTCGCGGGCTCACCGCCACGGCCGTCGTGTGGATCGTCGGCGGGCTCGGCACGTGGCTCACGGCAGGCGCGCACACCAACCACATCGGTGCGTCGGTGCTCGTGTTCGGGTGGCTCACCTATGTCGTCGCACGCGGCTTCTTCCTCCGCGACTTCGTCCAGATCCTCATCGGTGTCGTGGTGTTCGTGCTCTACGGCGGGCTGCTGTGGGGAGTGTTCCCGACGAGCCCCCTCGTGTCGTGGCAAGGCCATCTGTTCGGCGCGCTCGGCGGCGTCCTGGCCGCATGGGCTCTCGCCTCCGACGCCCGGCGCGACCGACGCACCGAGCGGCGCGGCCGGCCCCCCGAGCTGCGTGGCTGACGCGCCGACCGGCGAAGGTTATTGCGAAAGCTCGCGCCGTGGCAGCATACGAGTCATGCGCATAACCGTCCTGGGCTGTTCGGGCAGCGTGTCCGGACCCGACTCCCCGGCGTCGGGCTACCTCGTGTCGGCCCCCGGCACGGCTCCGCTGGTCCTCGACTTCGGGCCCGGCGTCCTCGGCGCACTGCAGCGTCACGTAGACCCCGCCGAAGTCGCGGTGTTCCTCACGCACCTGCACGCCGACCACTGCCTCGACCTTCCCGGCCTGCTCGTGTGGCGCCGCTACCACCCGGCGCCGCCCACCGGCCGAGCCCTCCTGTACGGGCCGTCCGACACCGCCACGCGTGTGGGCACGGCATCGGCCGAGGCGGCCGACGACTTCGACGACATCACCGACACGATGGACGTGCGCACCTGGACCGAACATGAGCCCGTCGTGTTCGGCGGGGTCACGCTCACCCCGGTGCGCGTGAACCATCCTCCCGAGTCGTACGGCGTGCGCATCGTCGACGCCGACGGCCGCGTCCTCGTCTACACCGGTGACACCGGAATGTGCGATGCCGTCGTCGAACTCGCGCGTGGCGCCGACGTGCTGCTGTCGGAGGCGTCGTGGACGCACAGTCCCGACCGGCCGGAAGGCATCCACCTGTCCGGTACCGAGGCGGGGCAGGTCGCGGCCCGGGCGGGCGTCGGGCAGTTGCTGCTCACTCACATTCCACCGTGGACCTCGCGCGAAGACGTCATCGCGGAAGCCAAGGAGCAGTACGCCGGCCCGGTGCATGCCGTCACGGCGGGTGAGACCTTCACGGTGTGAACGGGTGTGAACGGGCCCGGCCGGTGCGGTTAGGCTGCTGGGCGTGACTACCCGAGAAGACGGCAGGGCCGACGACGAACTCCGCACGGTCAAGATCACCCGTGGATTCACGGCTCACCCCGCGGGGTCGGTTCTCGTCGAGTTCGGCAACACCCGCGTGATGTGCACTGCGAGCGTCGAGGAAGGCGTACCGCGGTGGCGCAAGGGCTCGGGCCTGGGCTGGCTGACCGCCGAGTACGCGATGCTGCCCGCGGCCACGCACACCCGCAGCAGCCGCGAGTCGGTCAAGGGCAAGGTCGGTGGCCGCACCCAGGAGATCAGCCGGCTCGTCGGCCGTTCGCTGCGCGCATGCATCGATCTGGCCGCGATCGGCGAGAACACCATCGCGCTGGACTGCGACGTCCTGCAGGCCGACGGCGGCACGCGTACGGCCGCCATCACGGGTGCATACGTCGCGCTGGTCGACGCCGTCACCTACCTGCGGGCGGCGGGGCGGCTCGCCGATCCGCAGCCGCTCTCGTGTGCCATCGCCGCGGTCAGTGTCGGTGTCGTCGACGGTCGGGTACGTCTCGACCTCCCGTACGAGGAGGATTCGCGCGCCGAGGTCGACATGAACGTCGTGGCGACCGACACGGGCACGCTGGTCGAGATCCAGGGCACGGGCGAGGGCGCGACATTCCCGCGCACCACGCTCGACAAGCTTCTCGACAGCGCGCTCGCCGGGTGCGAGCAACTGTTCGAGATCCAGCGCGAAGCGCTCGCCGCGCCGTACCCGGGCGAGCTGCCCGAGGGGCCCGCGCCGAAGCGCAAGTTCGGTGAGCGGTAACACGGTGCGCGTCCTCGTCGCGAGCCGCAATCCCAAGAAGCTCCGCGAGTTGCGGCGCGTGCTCGCGTCGGCGGGCGTCGACGGCATCGACCTCGTGGGGCTCGACGAGCTGCCGCCGTTCCCCGAGACCCCCGAGACCGGTGCAACCTTCGAAGAGAACGCGATCGTCAAGGCACGGGACGGGGCGCGCGAGACGGGCCTGCCGTGTGTCGCCGACGACTCGGGCATCGAGGTCGACGCCCTCAACGGAATGCCCGGCGTGCTGTCGGCACGCTGGTCCGGCGTGCACGGTGACGACGACGCGAACACCGCATTGCTGCTCGCGCAGCTGTCCGACGTGCCGGACGAGCGCCGTGGAGCCGGCTTCGTGTCGGCATGCGCGCTGGCCCTTCCGGACGGCCGCGAATGGATCGTGCGCGGCGAATGGCGCGGGGCGATCGCGCGGGCGAAGACCGGCGACCACGGATTCGGCTACGACCCCGTGTTCCGGCCCGAGGGTGAAGAGCGCTCGGCCGCCGAGCTCACCCCGGACGAGAAGGACGCGTCGTCGCATCGTGGCCGCGCGCTCGAGCAGCTCGTGCCCGCTCTCGCGGAACTCGCCGCCGCGCGCTGACGCTCGCGCGGGTTCACACGCCGAAGTCGCGCTTGACCTGCTGGGTGCGCCAGTGCTCGACCACGAAGCTCAGGAACGGGATCGTGCCTGCCAGTAGCGTGCCGACGGTGCGGCCGACGGGCCAGCGGACCTTGACGGCGAGGTCGAGCGTGATCAAGAGGTACACGAAGTACACCCAGCCGTGGACGACGGCGATCCAGGTCGGCAGGTCCTCGACGCCGAAGATGTACTTCGCGACCATCTCGGCGGTGAGCACGAGCAGCCACAGACCCGTGGCGTAGGCCAGCACGCGATAGCGCACCAGCGCCGAGCCGATCTTCTTGCGCTGGGTGGGGTCGACCGACCCGGTGGTCTGCTCGCCGGGGGTCTGCGCGGCGGGTTCGGCGCTCACTCGGTTCTCCTGTCGGCATCGCGAGCGGCGAGCTCGGCGAGATAGTGGTTGTACTCACGGCGGGTTCCGGCATCGGAATCGTCGTCCTCGTCGTCCACGGCGACGGGCCGCGGCGGGAGGAGATCGTGCGGGATCTCGCGTAGGGGCTCGTCCGGCGCGGGGGTGTCGGGACGCTCGGCCGCACCGGACTCGAGCTGCACGAACCGCCGGTACGCGTACACGAGGAAGGCCGCGAACAGCGGCCACTGGAAGGCGTACCCGAGGTTCTGGCCGTTGCCGTCCGCGCTCTCGAAGCGCAACCATTGCCACCAGCCGAGCGCGAGGCAGCCGACCGCGCCGACGACGACGAACACGATCAGCGCGACGCGATTGTGCTTCTGCTTCCCGGACACGCTCTCGACGGTACCCGAATCGGACGCGTGCCCTGGTAGCGGCCTTGCCCGCCTGATGGGGGTGAGGGGCAGCCATTCCTGATGTGCTGACACGCGGGACGACCGACTTGTTGGTGCGCGAGGGGGGACTCGAACCCCCACGTCCAAAGGACACCAGGACCTAAACCTGGCGCGGCTGCCAATTACGCCACTCGCGCGCGCAGGACAGAGTACGGCATCGCTTTCGCGGCGACCGCGCGCGCCGTACCCTGTCCCGATCCGCTCGGTGTGCAGCGGTGGTCAGCGGCGTCCGGTGACGAGCTTGACGACGAACAGCAGAATCACGGCGCCGAGCAGGCATGTGAAGAAGCTGAACCACAGTCCGCCACCCTCGACGTCGACGTCGAACAGCGACAGGACCCATCCGCCGAGCAGACCACCCACGACACCGACGACGACATTGGCGAGGATGCCCATCTGCTTGTCGGTGCCCATCAGCTTGCTGCCGATCCAGCCGGCGAGGCCGCCGATGACGATCCACCCGATGATCCCGAGAGTCAGCACAGTGCCCTTCCTTTCGTGAGCCGAAGGTCGGCCTTTCGTTCGGAACGCTACAACAGAAATCTGACTCTGGCGGAACACATAAGTTCATGCTGCGAGTGTGGCTACTTTTCTGGGTTCGGTGAATGATTCGGCAGACTCGTGCGGGAGATGCGGTGCGCTCCCGGCGTCGGTGATGCCACGTCGATGCGCGGTGGACACCACGATGCAATCCGTTGGTAACCCATGTGAACTGGCAATTTCGATCTTCCCGACGCCTTCGCCCGATCTCGGTGCCGCGGCTCGCCCGGCATGCGCCGCCGCCTCCACTCCCTGTGGTAGCTCGGCGAGCGGATTCACCTGGGGCGATGCCCCACTGTCGAAGTGTCCGGTCGTGGTTCGAATTTATCTGCGTTGACAGACATAGATTTTGTTGTAAGGTTCGAGGAGTCAAAGTTGCTCGTCTCGATGCGTCAGCCGGTTCTTTGCCGGGCGAGGTGTCGAGCATGAACGTCGCGTGGCAGATGTGTCCGCCACGCGATGCGATCGGAAAGGGGATCTCGTGGAGCACCGTCACTCCCGTTCTGCCGGAGGGGTTTCCACCGTGCGTGGCACATCGCAGTTCGACACGGACGAAATTCGCCGGCGCATCGCGCAGATGTACGCCGACCGGAACGGCGACGGGCTCGCAGGAGCCGCCTCGGCTGCGTGAGCCCGACGGGGCTCCCCCGAAGGCGTCCGATCGGTCGCGACGCCGCGAAAATCCGAACAGCCACGACATCCCGAAAGCAAGGAGAGACACGATGACGATGCCTCGACCCAAGCTCGTTCCCCTCGGCGACATCTGGGAATGGCAACAGCACGGCAAGTGTCAGGGAATGGATTCGGCGGTGTTCTTCCCGCCGACGGGTGAGCGTGGCAAGGCGCGGGCCGACCGCGAGCGCGCGGCCAAGCAGATCTGTTTCTCGTGCCCGGTGGTCGCGCAATGCCGTAGGCATGCGCTCGAGGTCCAGGAACCGTTCGGTGTGTGGGGCGGTATGGGCGAGTCGGAACGGATCGCGATCCTGCGCCGCCGCAGGCGTGACCGTTCGGCCGGTGCCGTCGAGCCCGCCGCGTGACGTGCGTACCGCCGGCCGCTCGGTCGGACGGGCACAAAAACTGTGACCCACCGGGCATATTTGGTTCGCGCGACGACACGGGGAAGGATGTCGGCCCGGGTGCAGATCTGCGCCGCCGACAAGAAGGTCCGGGCCGCGGCGAGGGTGTGCGAGTGTCGTACGATGTGGCAGCCGAAGACTGCAGTGACCAGCACGGTCGCTGTCCCGTCGAGGCGTTGCCGCGAACTCCGGCAACTCTTCCAGGAAGAGATGGACGCCATGCCGCGTAAGCAGGAACACACCAACGTCTACGCCGATGCGCTCACTGCGCTCGAAACGGCTGCGCATCGCCCGGCTTCGGTGGTCAACGTCGCCGACGACTACGCGATCCGCGTGGACTTCGAATTCAGCCGCCACCTGCTCGCGACCAACACCGGCTCGGGGCTCGCGGACGATCCGTCGCTGATCGACGACTGGACGGTCGGCATCTATCAGGACGGACCCGACGGCCCGGTGCTGCTCGCTCAGGCGAAGGGCCGATGGCTCGTCGACGCGTACGACGCGACGGTCGCCGAACTCGTGCGTCAGGGTGTGTGGACCGGTGGCGATGCGGGTATAGCCGGCTCGGCGGCCGAGGTCGTGTCCGGCGAGCCGTTGCTGGCCACCGTCGTCGTGCCCGACTCGGCGGAGGGAGAATCGGCGCAGTGACGGAACCGTTGACCGGACGGGGCGGCCGGCCGCAGAGAACCTGCCTTTCCCGCAACACATTAGATGCACCGTCGGGTGCTAGTGTGAAAGTCGTAGAGGGCTCGCGTACGCGCAGCCGAGAATCGAGGAGGTCGGTGTGAACTCGCCAGCGTCGTCCACACCTTCGTCGCGAGGGGTGTACGGCATCTCGGTCACGGCCGAGTTGTCGGGCATCGGCCCGCAGACTCTGCGGCTCTACGAGCGTCGAGGCCTGCTCACCCCTACTCGCACCGGCGGCGGCACCCGGCGATACAGCCAGGACGATCTCGAGCGTCTCGCCCGCATCTCCCAGTTGATCGAACTCGGCGTCAATCTCACCGGCATCCGCGAGATCCTGACTCTCGAGGAGCAACGCGCGACGCTCGAGCAACAGAACGCCGATCTGCTCTCCCGCGCCACCGACGCCGAGGCGCAACTCGACAAGCTCCGCGGGGCGCCCGCCTAGCCGGCATCGCCCTCTCCGTTCGGAACCTTCACGGAAGCCCGTGCACTGTGCGTGCGCGGGCTTTCTGCATCGGACGGCCATGTCGAAGCAGGTAACGAAATCATAACGATAAACGTGAGGCTTTCCTCGCGTTCGAGTCGTGTCGCGCGACGCCGAGGCCAGCGCGTTTCCGGGTTACCGAACGGTCACATAACACCCTGAGCTGTGCGGTGGGTCACCGAAATGCGCGCATTTGCGGCGCGGCCGCGCGACAAACGTGAGGACTCCCTCATGATTCTGTGGAACTCTTGGTGACGCTCATCGCACGCGATGTGCGCGAACGCCCTCGTCGGTCCGCCGGCATCGACGATCGGGCGGTGCGTGTTCGTGCGTGTTTCTACCGGCGACCACGAGAGGACCCCTACGTGACGATCGACGACGCCTACCCCGAATCGACCCGCGCCCAGAGCCACGGCGACCTGCGAGGAAGTGCGAACGACTGCGTCGATCACCCGCTTCTCGACCGCATGCGCGACGGTGAGTCGTACGCGCTGGCGTTCGCGGGCCAGGGTGCCGAGTGGCTGCCCCCGCTCGGTGAGCTGATGCGCGACTTCTCGCTCGAGCCGGACCTGACCGCTCTGGTGGGCGACGCCGAGCGGTTGCTCGGGCCGGTCGCGGCGGAACTGCGCATGGCCCGTGCGAGCGGATTCGACCCGATCGGGTGGGTTCTCGATCGCGACCTGGCCGGCGACGACGGCATGTCGGACGGTGACGAGCAGGACGGGGAGTCCCTGTCGGCGGCGGGCGCCGGTCCAGAGCGTGCCGCGACCCTCGCGTCCGCCGCGGTGTCCTTCCCCGGTGTGCTGCTCGCGCAGCTGGCCGCGGTGCGCGCGCTGACGTCGTCGGGCCTCGACCACCGCGCCGCGCCGCCTGCCGCCGTCGTGGGCCACTCGCAAGGACTGCTCGCGGTCGAGTCGGTCCGCGCGCAGGGCGCACGCGATGCGCAGCTGCTTGCGCTCGCGCAGCTGGTCGGTGCCGCTGCCACGCTCACCGGCCGTCGCCGCGGACTCGTGTCGCAGGCGGACGCGTCACCGATGATCGCGGTCTCCGGCGTCGACCCCGAGCGGCTGCGCGCGATCGCCGCCGAGCTGGACACCGACATCGCCGCCGATCGTGTCGCGGTGTCGATCCGCAACGGACGCAGGCGTTCCGTGGTCGTCGGCCGCCCCGAACGGCTCGCGGAGTTCGTCGAGCGGCTCGACCGGATCGCCGCCCGCGAAGCGCACGAGCGGGATACGAAGGCTCGCGGCGGGGCGGTGTTCGCGCCCGTCGTCGAGTCCCTGCCCGTCGAGGTCGGCTTCCACCATCCGGTGATGGACGAGGCGGTCGAGCTCACCGTCGCATGGGCCGAGCGGTGCGGCATCGAGGCGTCCACCGACCTCGTCCGCGCCGTGCTCGTCGACCCGGTCGACTGGGTTGCCGACACCGAGCACGCGATCGGCGCCGGGGCCCGGTGGATCCTCGACCTCGGTCCCGGCGATCTACTCACTCGGATGACCCGCGGTGTCGCGCGGCCGCACGGCGTCGGCATCGTCGCTGCCGCCACGCGGGACGGCTTCGATCAGCTCACGCGTCCGGGCGGCGAACCGAGTGTGCCGACGGCATGGCGCGAGTTCGCACCGCGCGCGGTCACACTGCCCGACGGTCGCAGCGCCGTCGAGACCGCCTTCACGCGGCTCACCGGCCGCTCGCCCATCCTGCTCGCGGGCATGACGCCCACCACGGTCGACGCCAAGATCGTCGCTGCCGCGGCGAATGCGGGCCACTGGGCCGAGCTCGCCGGTGGCGGCCAGGTCACCGAAGACATCTTCGCGGCGCGCATCGAGGAACTCGGTGCGCTGCTCGAGCCCGGGCGCGCCGTGCAGTTCAACTCGCTGTTCCTCGACCCGTACCTGTGGAAGCTGCAGCTCGGCGGCAAGCGGCTGGTCCAGCGCGCTCGCGCCGCGGGCGCGCCTCTCGACGGTGTCGTCGTCACGGCAGGCATCCCCGAGCTCGACGAGGCCGTCGCGCTGATCGAGGAACTGCACGAGGTCGGTATCGCGCACGTCGCGTTCAAGCCCGGCACGGTCGCGCAGATCCGTTCCGTCGTGCGGATCGCCGACGCGGTGCCCGATCGTGCGATCGTCGTTCACATCGAAGGCGGCCGCGCAGGCGGCCACCACTCGTGGGAAGACCTCGACGATCTGCTGCTCGACACCTACGGCGAACTGCGCGAGCAGCCGAACCTCGTGGTGTGCGTCGGCGGCGGGATCGGCACGCCCGAGCGCGCGAGCGACTACCTCACCGGCCGCTGGTCCGAACAGCACGGATTCCCGGCGATGCCGGTCGACGGCATCCTCGTGGGTACCGCGGCGATGGCGACCCGCGAGGCGACGACGAGTCCGCAGGTCAAGCAACTGCTCGTCGACACACCCGGCACCGAACGGTGGGTGGGGGCCGGCACCGCGTCGCACGGAATGGCCTCGGGCCGAAGCCAACTCGGTGCCGACATCCACGAGATCGACAACGCCGCGTCGCGCACCGGGCGCCTGCTCGACGAGGTCGCGGGAGACGAGGACGCCGTCGCGGCCCGTCGCGGCGAGATCGTCGACGCGCTGGCCCGCACCGCGAAGCCGTACTTCGGCGACCTGGCCACGATGACCTACGAGCAATGGTTGCGCCGGTACCTCGAGCTCGCCGTCGGCATCGACGCGGCACGCGAGTTCGACTGCGGCAGCGAGTTCGGCGACGCCGTCCGCGATGCCACGACGAGCCCGTGGCTCGACGTCTCGTGGCGCGACCGTTTCCAGAAGATGCTGCAGCGCACCGAGGCACGCCTGCACCCGTGCACGCGCGGCCCGATTCCGACGCGCTTCGCGGACGCAGAGACTCTCGAGCACCCGGAAGCGGCGATGTGCACCCTCGCGGCCGCCTACGAGGACTTCGCCACCGCCACAATGCACCCCGCGGACGTGTCGTTCTTCGTCTCGCTGTGCCGCACACCCGGCAAGCCGGTCAACTTCGTGCCCGTCGTCGACAAGGACGTGCGCCGCTGGTGGCGCTCGGATTCGCTGTGGCAGGCGCACGACCCGCGCTACGACGCCGACCAGGTGTGCGTCATTCCGGGCACGGTCGCGGTCGCGGGCATCACCCGTGTCGACGAGCCCGTCGGTGACCTGCTCGACCGCTTCGAGCTCGCGACCTACGAGCGTCTCGTGGCCGACGGCGCCGATTCCGTCACGGTTCCCGCGCGTCGTCGCCGCAGCGCCGATGCGGGTTCCGGTGTCTCGCCGGTCGTGTCGTCGATCCTGGCGGCGCCCGACGTGCATTGGGCCGGACGGCTCACCCGCAATCCCGTGGCGCGCCTCCTCGACGCCGACCAGTGGGAGTTCGTGTCCGCCGAGTCGGCACACCACCGTCCGACAGGCGCCACGCTCACGGAGGTCGACGGCGAACACGCCCAGTTGACCGTGCCACTCGTGCGTGAGCACGCGCTCGCGATCCGTATCACGGTTCCGCGTTCCGTCCAGGGGGGCGGTGCCCCGGTCGTGACCGAGGCCGACGCCGAGGGCGCCATGTCGGCGCTGCTCGGCGTCGCTGCGGGACGTGAGCTGCCGGTGGTCAAGAACGGGGTCGCGCGGCTCAACGTCGCGTGGGTGCGCGACCTCGTGGCGGACCACGCGGGTGTCACGGCCGCGGGCATGCGCTCGCCGCTGCACGCGAACGAGGCGGGCGTGCCCGATGTCGTCGTCGGCGCCTGCTGGCCCGCGGTGTTCGCGGCTCTCGGTGGTGCACAGACGGATTCGGTCGCGGTCATCGAAGGCATGCTCGACCTCGTCCACCTCGACCACCGGATCGAGCTGCTGCGCGAACTGCCCGCGGAATCGGGAGTCGCGGTCGTGCGTGCCGAGGTGCAGTCGATCGACGACACCGACCTCGGTCGGGTCGTCCAGGTGGGCGTCGAGATCGGTGCGATGCTCGGTGACGAAGGGCTCGACGCTCCGCCGGTCGCACGACTCACCGAACGGTTCGCGATCCGTGGCCGCACCGGACGTGCCGCGCTCGCCGATCCGCCGCGCGCCGGTGGTGTGCGCGTCGACGACATCCGCGATACCCCGCGCCGTCGCCGCCGCGACGCGGTGATCGCCGCGCCGCAGTTCATGGACGCGTTCGCGCAGGTGTCGGGCGACCACAACCCGATCCACACCTCCCGCAATGCGGCGCTGCTCGCCGGGCTCGGCAGCCCGATCGTGCACGGCATGTGGCTCTCCGCGGCGGCGCAGCACGTCGTCACCGCGGCCGACACGTCGCAGCGGACGGTCCCCGCGCGGCGGCTCACCGCGTGGACCGCGCGATTCCTCGGGATGGTGCGCCCCGGCGCCTCGATCGACGTGCGTGTCGACCGGGTCGGTGCCGACGCGGGCGCCGAGATCGTCGAGGTGGCCTGCCGTATCGACGGCGATCTGGTGATGGTCGCGACAGGCAGGCTCGCCGTGCCACGCACCGTCTACGCGTTCCCGGGCCAGGGCATCCAGCAGCAGGGTATGGGCCTCGATGCGCGCTCGCGGTCGAAGGCCGCCCGCGAGGTGTGGGATCGCGCCGACGAGCACACCCGCAAGGCGCTCGGCTTCTCGATCCTCGCCGTCGTGCGCGACAACCCGAAGATCGTGCGCGCCAGGGGAGTCGAGCACCGCCACCCGGATGGTGTGCTGCATCTGACCCAGTTCACTCAGGTCGCGATGGCGACGCTGGGCGTCGCGCAGGTCGCCGAGCTACGCGAATCGGGGGCCTTCGTCGAGGGCGCCTACCTCGCGGGTCACTCGGTCGGCGAGTACAACGCGCTCGCCGCCGTCGCGGGCGTGCTTCCGCTCGAAGCCGTTCTGGAGGTGGTGTTCCAGCGCGGCTCGGCGATGCATGCGCTCGTACCGCGCGACGAGAACGGGCGCTCGAACTATCGCATGGCCGCGATCCGTCCGTCGCAGATCGACGTCGCCGACGAAGACGTGCACGAGTTCGTCGCGGGCGTCGCGGCGAAGTCGGGCGAATTCCTCGAGATCGTCAACCTCAACCTGCGCGGTGCGCAGTACGCGATCGCGGGCACGGTCGCGGGCCTCGACGCGCTCGAGGTCGAGATCGACGAGCGCCGCGCCGTCACCGGCGGCAAGCGCGCGTACATCCAGGTGCCCGGCATCGACGTGCCCTTCCACTCGACCGTGCTGCGTGACGGTGTCGCCGACTTCCGCGGCCGGCTCGAGGAACTGCTGCCCGAACGCATCGACCCCGAGATCCTGATCGGCCGCTACATCCCGAACCTGGTGCCGAAGCCGTTCTCGCTCGAGCGTGAATTCGTCCAGGAGATCGCCGAACTCGTGCCGTCCGAACCGCTGCGTGCGGTGCTCGCCGAGTTCGACGCCTACGCCGCCGATCCGTCGGCGCTCGCGCGCGTGATCCTCGTCGAACTGCTCGCATGGCAGTTCGCGAGCCCGGTCCGGTGGATCGAGACGCAGGACCTGCTGTTCGCGTCGGACTCGGCGGGCGGACTCGGGGTCGAGCGCTTCGTCGAGATCGGCCTCGGCAGCGTACCGACGGTGGCGAACCTCGCCGCGCAGACTCTGAAGCTGCCCGGTCGACGCGGCGGCCCCGTCGAGGTGCTCAACATCGAGCGTGACGCGGCCGCTGTCTTCGACACCGACGACGACCCGGCGCCGGAGCCGGAGCCGGACGGCCCGGACGAGACCGAGCCCGCCGCAGAACCGCGGGCGTCCGCACCCGCGGCACCGGCTGCTGCTGCGGCGGCCGCGTCCGGTCCGCGGCCCGACGACCTGGCGTTGTCGGCGTCCGACGCGACGCGCATCCTGATCGCGCTGTGGACCAAGCTGCGTCCCGATCAGATCGGGCCTGCCGACACGATCGAGGCGCTGTGCGACGGCGTGTCGTCGCGACGCAACCAGCTCCTCGTCGACCTGGGCGCCGAGCTGTCGCTCGGGGCGATCGACGGTGCGGCGGACGCCGACATGGGAGCGCTCGGTACGACCGTGAACCAGCTCGCGCGCACCTACCGTCCGTTCGGCCCCGTCCTCACCGACTCGATCGGCGACCACCTGCGCAAGGTGTTCGGGCCGTCGGGCAAGCGGCCCGCGGCGGTCGGCGACCGGGTGCGCAAGGTGTGGCAGCTCGGCGACGGCTGGGTCGACCACGTGACGGCGGAGGTTGCGCTCGGCACGCGGGAGGGCACCAGCCTGCGCGGCGGCGAGCTCGGCAGCCTCGCGCCGGGCGGTCTCGCGGACGCGGCCGCGGTGGACACCGCGATCGACAGCGCGATCCAGGCGGTCGCGACGCGGCACGGCGTGACCGTCACGATGCCGTCGGCGGGGGGCTCGTCGGGGGGTACCGTCGACGCCGAAGCGCTCGGGGAGGTCACCGAGCACATCACCGGACGTGACGGCGTGCTCGCGTCCGCGGCGCGGCTCGTGCTCGAGCAGCTCGGCCACGCAGACGTTCCCGCGACAGCCGCGGACGCGTCGGACGACGCACTCGTGCAACTCGTCGCGGACGAGCTCGGTTCCGACTGGGCGCGCGTCGTCGCGCCCGCCTTCGACGCCCGCAAGGCCGTCCTGATCGACGACCGGTGGGCAAGTGCGCGTGAGGATCTCGCGGCGATCTGGGCCGGGCACGGTGACCCGCGGCCGGAGAGCTTCGCGGGGGCGGGCGATGCCGTCGCCGACCAGGCGCTGTGGTGGCGTGATCGCGCCGTCGCCGACGAGCGGGACGCACTCGCCCAGGTGTACTGCCACATCGCCGACGCCGCGCGCGACAGCACCGACGCGGGCGTGTGGGCCGACGAGATCGCCGTCGTCACCGGCGCGAGTGCCGGTTCGATCGCGGCCGCCGTGGTCGCCGATCTCCTCGCCGGTGGTGCGACGGTGATCGCCACGACCTCCCGGCTCGACTCGCGCCGACTCGCCTTCTTCCGGGATCTGTACCGCCGCAACGCCCGTGCGGGCGGGGCACTGTGGGTGCTCCCCGCGAACATGGCGTCCTACGCAGACGTCGACGCGCTCGTCGACTGGATCGGCGGCGTACAAACCGAATCCGCAGGCGGCACCAGCACGGTCGTCAAGGACGCGATGACGCCGACGATGCTGTTCCCGTTCGCCGCTCCCCGGGTCGCGGGTGCGCTGACCGACGCGGGCGGCCGCGCGGAGACAGAGATGAAGGTCCTGCTGTGGTCCGTCGAGCGGATGATCGGTGGCCTGTCGCGCATCGGTTACGACCACGACGTCGACGCGCGTCTGCACGTCGTGCTCCCGGGTTCGCCCAATCGCGGGACCTTCGGCGGCGACGGCGCATACGGCGAAGCGAAGGCCGCGCTGGACGCGATCGTCGCCAAGTGGCGCTCCGAGCGTGCGTGGGCGGAGCGCGTCACTCTCGTGCACGCTCGCATCGGCTGGGTGCGAGGCACCGGGCTGATGGGTGGCAACGACCCACTGGTCGACGCCGTCGAAGCCGCGGGAGTGCGCACATGGGCGACGGACGAGATGGCTGCCGAGCTGCTGGCACAGTGCACCGCGGTGCGCCGCGTCGACGCGGCCACGGGCCCGCTCGACGTCGACCTCACCGGTGGACTCGCCACGGCCGACCTGGACCTCGCGGCGCTCGCCCAGGAGAGTCGGACTGCCGAGGCCGAGCCGGAGTCGGCGTCCACTGCAGACGAGACCGTCGGTGCACTGCCCGCCCCGCCCCGTGCTCCCGACACCACGACGCCGGAGTGGGCCGACCTCGACGTCGACCCGCAGCAGCTCGTCGTGATCGTCGGTGCGGGCGAGCTCGGGCCGCACGGCTCGGCGCGGACGCGATTCGAGGTCGAGGTCGAGGACGAGTTGTCCGCGGCAGGTGTGCTCGAACTCGCGTGGAGCACGGGCATGCTCACGTGGGAAACGGCACCCGAACCCGGGTGGTACGACGCCGAGACCGGCGAACTGGTACCCGAGGAGGACATCGCCGACCGGTACCACGACGTCGTCGTCGAGCGGTGCGGCATCCGTCGGTACGCGGACGACGGCGCGATGGTCGACAACACGGCCCCGCTGCTGTCGTCGGTCTTCCTCGACCGTGATCTCACCTTCTCCGCAGGCAGCGAAGCCGAGGCGCGCGCGTTCGTCGACGCCGACCCCGAGAACACCACGGCTGCAGTCGATCCGGCGTCGGGGGAGTGGACGGTGACCCGCAAGGCGGGCACCGAGATCCGCGTGCCGCGCAAGATGGCCCTCACCCGCAGCGTCGGCGGACAAATCCCCACCGGCTTCGACGTCACGGCGTGGGGCATCCCGGCGGACATGGCGGATTCGGTCGACCGGGTCGGTCTGTGGAACATCGTCGCAACCGTCGACGCGTTCCTCACGAGCGGTTTCACGCCGAGCGAGTTGCTGCGGTGGGTACATCCCGCGCTCGTCGCCAACACGCAGGGCACCGGTATGGGCGGTATGTCGTCGATGCGCTCGCTGTACATCGACACCCTGCTGGGTGAGAACAAGCAGAACGACATCCTGCAGGAGGCGCTGCCGAACGTCATCGCGGCACACGTCGTGCAGTCCTATGTCGGTGGGTACGGTGCGATGGTCCACCCGGTCGCGGCGTGCGCGACGGCGGCGGTGTCCGTCGAGGAGGGCGTCGACAAGATCACGCTCGGCAAGGCACAGTTCGTGGTGGCCGGCGGCTACGACGATCTCGGCATCGAAGGCGTCGTGGGCTTCGGCGACATGTCGGCGACGGCGAAGACCGACGACATGCGCGCCAAGGGCATCGACGACCGCAGACTCTCCCGCGCGAACGACCGCCGTCGTGGTGGCTTCGTCGAGTCGCAGGGCGGCGGAACGATTCTGCTGGCGCGTGGCGACGTCGCACTCGAGATGGGCCTGCCGGTGCTCGGCGTCGTCGCGTGGGCGGGTTCGTTCTCGGACGGCGTGCACACGTCCATCCCCGCGCCCGGGCTCGGTGCGCTGGGTGCGGGCCGCGGCGGTCTCGAATCGCCGCTCGCACAGTCGTTGTCCGCACTCGGCGTCACGGCCGACGACATCGCCGTCGTGTCCAAGCACGACACGTCGACCGCGGCGAACGACCCGAACGAGGCCGAACTGCACGAGCGGCTCGCCGCGGCCCTCGGCCGCAGCGACGGTGCACCGCTGTTCGTGGTGTCGCAGAAGAGTCTCACCGGGCACGCGAAGGGTGGCGCGGCCGCATTCCAGCTGATCGGGCTGTGCCAGGTGCTCGCCGGAGGTGTCGTGCCGCCGAACCGCAGTCTCGACTGCGTCGACGACGTCATGCAGCAGCATCCACACCTGGTGTGGCCGCGTGAGCCGCTCCGGTTCGGCGACTCGCTGCCCCTGCGGGCAGGCGTGCTCACCAGCCTCGGTTTCGGCCACGTGTCGGGTCTCGTCGCCGTCGTCCACCCGCAGGCGTTCGTCGCGGCGATCCCGGACGAACGGCGCGACGCCTACGTCGAGCGGGCACGTGCGCGTGCGATCGAGGGTCGCAGGCGCCTGCTCGCGGCGATGTGCGGCGGCGACTCGCTCTACGAGCGGCCCGCCGACCGTCGCCTCGGCGGCGACGGGAAGCCGGCGCGCAATCTCGAAGCCGACGTCCTGCTGTCGCACGAGGCGCGCCTCGGCGACGACGACGTGTACCGCGTCGCGCGGCCGTGACGACCGAGACGGCGGCCCGGTGGCAGTGATCGGGGTCGGTGTCGACCTGGTGGCGGTCGGGGAGTTCGCGGAACTCCTCGACCGCCCCGGTACGACCGTGCTCGGCAGTTTCACCGCGGGGGAGCGGCGTGCCGCGGCGACCCGCAGCAAGAACCCGGCACGGCATTTCGCCGCGCGCTGGGCGGCGAAGGAAGCGCTCGTGAAAGCGTGGTCGGCGTCGCTCTACGGACGTCCGCCCGTCGCGCCCGAGGGGATCCACCATCTGATCGAGGTGGTCACCGATGCGTGGGGCAGGCCGTCGCTTCGCCTGCACGGAGTGGTGGCCGAGCACCTCGTCGGTACCACGGCCCACGTGTCGCTCACCCACGACGGCGACATGGCGGGCGCGTTCGTCGTGCTCGAGGCCGCCACCGGCACCTGACGCCCGTCGGTGCTACGACGAGCGTGACTCCTTCTCGGCGACCAAGAGGTATGCGACCATCAGCCGCTTGAGTTCGGCGACGGCGTCCTCGGGGCTCTGTTCGTCCTGGACCGAGAAGTTCAACATCGAATACACCACGTGCACGAGAACTTCCGCCATCATCTTGCGCCGCGCGCGTGGCGTGTGCGGCGTGAGCGGTGCGAGCATGCGGGCAATCTGCTCCGCGAAGGCCTTCTCGTGAATTGCGCCGGTCGCGCGTGTCGAGGGCGTCGACTGCATCGCGAGCCACACCTCGCGCCGCGACGGATCAGACGTCCACAAGCCCGCCAGGTGGTCCACGAAACTGTTGAGGAAGCGCAGCCAGTCGAGCGACGGAACCTCGCCGTTGAACTGTTCGAGCTCGTGCTGCACACCCGCGAGATCCTGCCGGTTGAGCTCGCACACGATGACGTACTTGTTCGCGAAGAACTGGTACAGCGTGCCGATCGGCACGTCCGCGCGTGAGGCGACTTCTTCGCACGTGAACGACTCGAATCCGACGTCGACCAGCAACTCGCGCGACGCCGCCAGCAGGGCCTCGAACTTGCGCCTGCTGCGCTCCTGGGTGGGTCTGCGGCGCGGAAGCAACTCCTGTGGGTCCGACGGCAGCTCGAGCGCCGGATCGGCGCGCCGCGTCGCACCGGTCGGCGGCTCACCCGCGATCGGGTCGGTGGCTCCCGTGCGGGGGTCGGTCGCTGAGATCTCCACCAGCCCAGGCTAGCGGGCGGACGTCCGGATTCCGAGGTGCCTTCCCGGACGCCTTCCCGCCGACCGGGCTCGTGTCACCCGCGTCGACTCACCCGGCGACGGAACACGACGGCCGCGGCCACGATTCCGGCGGCGCCGAGTCCGACGAGCCACGCGAGGGTTGCGCCCAGCGACGGCCCGGCGGAACCGTCTGTGAGGAGGCTGCGCATCGTCTCGATCACCGGCGTCATCGGCTGGTGTTCCGCGAAGCCGTGCAACCACGACGGCATCGTGTCGGTGGGGACGAATGCGCTCGACACGTACGGCACGAACATGATGAAGAAGGTGAACCCGCCTGCCGCCTCGGGCGAGCGGGCGAGCATGCCGAGGGCGGCCGACACGACGCCGATCACGAGGATGAACAGGGCGACGAGGCCGAGCACCGCGAGCCAGTCGAGCGGGCCTGCCGTCGGCCGGAAACCCATCAGCAGTGCGATCGCGAACACGATCGCGGTCGACACGAGATTGCGTACGAGTCCGCCGAGCACATGACCCGTGAGGACCGATACCTGCGTGATCGGCAGCGTGCGGAAGCGGTCGACGATGCCCTCGGACATGTCCGTGCTCACGCTCACCGCCGTCGTCGACGCCCCGAAAGCCGCGCACAAGAGGATGATTCCGGGGACGACGTAGTTCAGATAGTCGGTGCCGGTGTTCATCGCGCCACCGAACACGTACACGAACAACAACAGCAGCATGACGGGCAGCAGCACTGCGGTGAGCATGGAGTCGGGATTGCGCACGGTGTGCAGCAGGTTCCGCCACAGCATGTAGCGGCTCTCGGTGAGGAGGGTCATGGCGCGATCGCTTCCTGCAGGTCACGGGTATCGGATGCCGGCCGCCCGCCGGTGAGGGAGAAGAACACGTCGTCGAGGTCGGGCGTGTGCAGCGCCATCGACTCGACGTCGACGTCGGCCGCCTCGAGCAGCCCGAGGACGTGGCGCACGTCGCGGACCGCGCCGTCGGTGTCGACGCGGAGCGTGGTGTCCGTGCGCGACGGCGCGACGGACGTGAGCACGAGTGCGGCGCGCGTCGCGACGTCGGTGTCGGTGAACCGCAATTCGAGGTGCCCGCCGGGCACGGCGCGCGTGAGCTCGTCCGCCGTGCCCGAGCCCGCGATGCGGCCGCCGTCGAGGATGGCGATGTGGTCGGCGAGCCGGTCGGCCTCGTCGAGATACTGGGTCGTGAGGAAGATCGTGACGCCGGCATCGACGAGTTCGCGTACCAGTGACCACATCTCGCGACGGCTGCGTGGATCGAGGCCCGTCGTGGGTTCGTCGAGGAACACGATCGAGGGGTCGCCGACGAGACTCGTCGCGAGATCGAGTCGGCGCCGCATGCCGCCCGAGTACGTGCTCGCCCGGCGGTCGGCCACGTCGGTCAGTGCGAAGCGGTCGAGAAGCCCGTCGACCTTCGACCGCGCGTCCCGGCGCGAGAGGTGGTGCAGTCCGGCGATGAGACGCAGGTTCTCGGCGCCGGTCAGGGTGTTGTCGACCGCGGCGAACTGGCCGGTGACCGCGATGTGGCGCCGGACGTCGCGCGGGTTGCGGCGCACGTCGACGCCTGCGACGCGGAGCGTGCCGGCATCGGCGGTGTCGAGCGTCGAGAGGATGGACACGGTGGTCGTCTTGCCTGCCCCGTTGGGGCCGAGCAGTGCGAATACGGTGCCGGCGGGCACGTCGAAGTCGACGCCGCCCAGCACGACGTGTTCGCCGTAGCGCTTGTGCAGGCCCGAGACCTGAATCGCCGAATCGGACACTCTCTCCTCCTGTGATGTCGGTGAAGCGGGAACCAACGGAACGAAACTGTGTATGGCGTACACCTACCGTGTAGACCATACGCAGTTTTATGCTCGTGGCAAGACCCGAGAAGGAGATTCGTGCCGAACAGCCGGAAGAGTGCCCCGCAGGAGCAGCGTGAGCACGACGAGTTGCCCAAGTTCGTGCGGATCGCATGGGGCCTGGAACAGCCAGGGACACGCGGCCCGCGGCGAGGTGTGTCGCTCCAGCGGATCGTCGAGGCGGCGATCGAGGTGGGCGACGCCGAGGGGGCGAGCGCGCTGTCGATGGCGCGCGTGGCCAAGCAGCTCGGTATGACGACGATGTCGCTGTACCGCTACGTCGACAGCAAGGACGACCTGCTCGAACTGATCTCGGACGCCGTGGTCGGCCCGGGGCCCGATCTGGACGCACAGCCGGGCTGGCGCGCGGGACTGAGGGAGTGGGCGCGGCTCGAGCTCGAATGTATCGCCAGACACGAGTGGTGGCTCGATCTGCCGATCAGGAGTGCGCCTCTCGGCCCGAACAACCTGTCGTGGCTCGAGGCAGGGTTGCGGGTCCTCGCGCCGACCGGGCTGGCGGAGCAGGCGAAGACGGACATGGTGGTCGGACTCACGCTGTTCGTGCTGGCTCGCGCGCGACTTGCCCGCGACGTTCGCACCGCGACGGATGAGTACGCGGCGGTGCTGCCCCGGATCCTCGACCCGGAGCGCTTTCCGCATCTACTGGCGGCCGTCGAGGCCGGCGTGTGGTCGGGATCCGACGCCGACACGGACGGAGCTCTGGGCGATGCGGATCTGCTGTTCGGGCTCGACCGTCTGCTCGACGGCTACGAGGTGTTCGTGAGCTCGTACACCGCTGCGCGCGAGCGGGCGGGCACGGACGAGGGCTGAGCGGGTGCGCGCGGCACAGCGGGCCGCACGCACCGGTCGCTCAGACGGACAGATCGCGGCGCAGCTTCGCGACGTGGCCGGTGGCCCGCACGTTGTACTGGGCGACCTCGATCGTGCCGTTCTCGTCGACGAGGAATGTCGATCGGATGACGCCCGTGACGGTCTTGCCGTACATCTTCTTCTCGCCGAACGCGCCCCATGCGGTGAGCGTGGCCTTTTCCGGATCGGACAGCAGTGGGAAGGTGAGCGATTCGGCGTCGCGGAACTTGGCGAGCTTCGCCGGCTTGTCGGGGGAGATGCCGACGACGTCGATCCCCGCGTCGCCGAGTTCGGCGAGGTTGTCGCGGAAGTCGCACGCCTGCTTCGTGCAGCCGGGCGTGCTCGCGGCAGGGTAGAAGTAGACGACGACCTTCCGTCCCCGATAGTCGCTCAGCGACACGGGGTTACCGTCGGCGTCGGGCAGAGTGAACTCGGGAGCGGTGTCGCCTGGGGCGAGTCGCGTGCCTGGCGTGTCTTGGTTGGCGGTCACGGCTCCACGCTAGCCGAGCGCGCCGTCGCGGCCGAGGACGAGACTGTTCTAACGTTACGGCGACGGCACGACCCGGTAGCGTCCCGGTGAGCGGCCGATCCAGACACACGGACGACGATCCAGACGGACTATGGAGGACACGTGGCAAGGGACACCGAGAGCATCGAGCGCGAGATCGAGAACGCGCGTAACCAGCTCGCGAGCACGCTCGACGAGTTGGCGGTCCGGGCCAATCCGAAGCGTCTCGCCGAGTCCACGAAGCAGACCGTCCTCGCGAAGCTCAACGAGCCCGCTGTCAAGTACGGCGCGATCGCCGTCGCGGGCGCCGTCGCCGGACTCCTGGTCCTGCGCCGCGTGCTGCGCTGACGCCATCCGGCGAATGTGCGCCTGAGCGGCCGATTTGCGCGTGGGAGCGACGTTCGGCTACTGTTCTCTTCGTTGCCGACAACGAGTCCCGGACAGGGAAACCGAGTGGGTAGCCCAAGCGCCATTAGCTCAGTTGGTAGAGCAGCTGACTCTTAATCAGCGGGTCCGCGGTTCGAGCCCGTGATGGCGCACTCCGAACACGACAGCCCCCGATCTCCGGATCGGGGGCTGTCGTGCTGTCAGGCGTGCTGTCGAGCCGGTGCCCGGGCACGACTCGGCTAGGACCTCCGCGGGGGGATGTCGGGCCACTGCGGATGATCCGGCCACAATTCCTGCATCTCGACGGTGAAATGGGCGCGCTTCATGAGCCACGCACGCGTCTGGATGTCGCGCCACCGCTCCATGCACGTCTCGCACACCACGATCGTGGTGGCGGGGTGGTCGCGGAGGTAGAACTCGCCGACGGCGGGGCGCCTGCAGTCCGAGCACATCTCGCCGGGCCGCGTGGAGCCGCGCCTCGAGACGAGGCCGCTGGGGTCGTCGGCGATGTATGCGATGCGACTCGCGCACAGTTCGCAGACGACGCCGACGAAGATCGAGGTCTCGTCGTACAGGTGCTCGGCGGGGCGCGTGCGGCAGAGGGCGCATGGCGATTGCCGGCTCGACAGGGCGAACTCGTCGGGAGTTCCGCCGTCACTCACGAGCACTCCGAGCGGCGGCGCACGGGCCGTGCGCTCCGGTGTCGGTGGGCATGACGCCGAGTATGCCAGCGCGATCACCCGGGTCTGTGGCGCATTTCACGACGAAAGTACGGCCCGGGCAGTGCCGAACATGGTTCCGTCACCTGTTCGCGGCCGAGGTGCGCGCCGACCGCCACGGGCCCGGTGAGGCCCCGCGCTTCCAAACCGATATGTGAGCGTTACCGTCTCGCGTCATGGCTCGTTGGTAGCCGTGACAACCTGCTGGCATCATGGAAAGACGCGGTCACGGCCGTGTTCGGGTCTCGATCCGAGCACGACGCGCGCTGTCGCGGAAGTCGGGCTCTCGTCGGATGGAGTGGGATTGTGATGGGTGTGTGGCACGCACGTACCGCGCGCGCACGGGGTCGGTTCGCGTCCGCGAAGCCCCGTCCGTGGCGGAAGCGTGCGCTCCCGATCGCGGTGGTGGCCGTCACCGCGATGCTCGCCGCGGCGTGCTCGACGGGTTCGACGAACATCGAAGGGCAGGCCCCCATCGACTCGAACCCGTTGACCGAGTTGATCAAACCGAAGATCACTGCGAGCGCCGCCGACGGGGCGGTGGGAGTCTCGCCGGGTCAGCCGGTCACAGTCGACGTCGCCGACGGCACGCTCGCGTCGGTCACGATGCTCACTCCCGACGGCCGCGAGGTCGCCGGCGCTCTGTCGCCGGACTCGCTGGCGTGGAACACCACCGAGCCACTGGGCTACAACCGCGAGTACCGGCTCGAAGTGCGTGCGAACGGGCTCGGTGGTCAGACCGTCGAGACGTCGAGTTTCCGCACCAGTTCGCCCGACAATGTCACGAAGCCGTATCTCCTGCCGTTCGACGGCGACGTCGTCGGTATCGGCCAGCCCGTCGCGGTGCAGTTCGACGAGTCGATCCCCAACCGTAAGGCCGCCGAGGACGCGATCACCGTCACCACCAATCCGCCCGTCGAGGGCGCCTTCTACTGGGTGAACAACCAGGAGGTGCGCTGGCGGCCGCAGAACTACTGGGCACCGGGGACCACGGTGAACGTCGATGTCGACGTGTACGGACTCGACCTCGGTGGCGGCCTGTTCGGTCAGGAGAACAGCAAGTCGACCTTCACGATCGGCGACGCGCTGATCGCGACCGCCGACGACGCCACCAAGCAGGTCACATTCGAACGTAACGGCCAGGTGGTCATGACCATGCCCACGTCGATGGGCAAGGACGACACCCCCACCGACAACGGCGTCTACATCATCGGCGATCGCTTCGACCACATGATCATGGACTCGTCCACGTACGGCGTCGCGGTCAACGACCCGCAGGGCTATCGCACGCCCGTCGACTGGGCCACCCGCATGTCCTACAGCGGTATCTTCTTCCACTCCGCACCGTGGTCGGTGGGGCAGCAGGGCTACTCGAACACCAGCCACGGGTGTCTCAACCTGAGTCCGTCCAACGCCAAGTGGGTGTACGACAACACCAAGCGCGGCGACATCGTGATCGTCAAGAACACCGTCGGCGGGACCCTGTCGGGCACCGACGGCCTGGGCGACTGGAACATCCCCTGGGACGTCTGGAAGGCGGGAAACTCCGCCGCCTGACGGCTCGCCGTCACGGGCGGTGCCCGCTCGGCGACCGCCCTGAACGACACTGCCCCGCCTACGTGTACGTAGGCGGGGCAGTGTCTCTTCGGGGTGAGTGACGGGACTCGAACCCGCGACAGCCAGGATCACAACCTGGTGCTCTACCAACTGAACTACACTCACCATCGCTCTGGCGGCCCCTGAGGAGCAACCGAAGCGTGCCAAATACTAGCCTGTTTCACCGCCGGAGTGCCAATCGGCTGGTCACGGCGGGTTCTTTTCCTGCCGTGACATCGGGGACCGGCTATGCGGGGCCGAGGCCTTCGACGATCTCGGCGATCCGTTCGGTGCTCGGCCCCGGCTCGGCCACGAACGCGGTGCGACGGTAGTACTCGAGCTCGCGGATCGACTCTTTGATGTCGGCGAGCGCCCGATGGGCGAGGCCCTTGGTCGGCTGGCCGAAGTAGATGCGCGGGTACCAGCGGCGCGCGAGTTCCTTGATCGAGCTCACGTCGATCATCCGGTAGTGCAGGAAGGAGTCGAGTTCGGGCATGTCGCGCGCGATGAACGCGCGGTCGGTGGCGATCGAGTTGCCGGCGAGCGGCACCGTACCGGGCGCCGACACATGCTCGCGGATGTAGGCGAGCACCTGACGCTCGGCCTCGGCGACACTGACGGTGGACCGGCGAACCTCCTCGGTGAGCCCCGACGTGGCGTGCATCTTCTGCACGACGTCGGGCATCGCCGCGAGGGCGTCGTCGTCCGCATGGATGACGATGTCGACTCCGTCGCCGAGCACGTTGAGGTCGCTGTCGGTGACGAGCGCCGCGATCTCCACCAGCTTGTCGGTGCCGAGGCGCAGCCCGGTCATTTCGCAATCGATCCACACAAGTTTGTCCTGCACGCCGATCACCCTATGCCTCGCGCCGATCCCGTTAGGCTCGCGGTAGCGGTGTGTTGCACTTCACCGGGACGGGAGCGGGGAGATGGCGAACGAGCAGGAGGAGCGTTCGGGCGTCGAGAGCGACGGCCGCGAAGCGGCCGACGGGCGGGCGGGCAGGATCGCTGCGGGCTATGCGACATCGGGCCCAGCGGTCGAGCTGGGATCGGTGGTGCTCGACGGTGCCGCGCACCCGAGCGCGCCGGTGCGCATTCCGCTCGCCACCATGAACCGCCACGGTCTGGTCGCCGGGGCGACGGGCACCGGCAAGACCAAGACCCTGCAGGTGATTGCCGAGCAACTGAGCGCGGCAGGAGTGCCGGTCGTGATGGCCGACGTCAAAGGCGATCTCTCGGGCCTCGCCGCAGCGGGCGGGGCGAACGAGAAGATCACCGCGCGTGCCCGCGAGACCGGCGCCGACGGCTGGTCGCCGCACGGATTCCCGGTCGAGTTCTTCTCCCTCGGCACCGCCGGGGTCGGCCTGCCGGTGCGCGCGACGATCACTGCCTTCGGTCCGATCCTCCTGTCGAAGGTCCTCGGGCTCAACGCGACTCAGGAGTCGACTCTCGGGCTCCTCTTCCACTGGGCCGATACGAAAGGACTGCCGCTGCTCGATCTGAAGGACCTGCGGTCGGTCATCGCGTATCTCACGAGCGACGACGGCAAGGCCGAGCTGAAAGGCATCGGCGGCGTGTCGACGACCACCGCGGGTGTCATCTTGCGTGCGCTCGTCAACCTCGAGGCCGAGGGCGGCGACACCTTCTTCGGCGAGCCCGAACTCGACACCGCCGACCTGATGCGCGTCGTGGACGGTCGGGGCGTGGTCAGCCTCGTGGAACTGGGCGCGCAAGCGGCCCGGCCCGCGCTGTTCTCGACGTTCCTGATGTGGCTGCTCGCAGACCTCTTCCAGGACCTACCCGAGGAGGGCGACCTCGACGCACCCAAGCTCGTGTTCGTGTTCGACGAGGCGCATCTGTTGTTCGCAGGGGCGTCGAAGGCTTTTCTCGCGCAGGTCGAGCAGACGGTCAAGCTGATCCGGTCCAAGGGTGTCGGCGTGTTCTTCTGCACGCAGCTGCCCACGGACGTCCCGGGCGCGGTGCTGTCGCAACTCGGGTGTCGCGCCCAGCACGCGGTGCGCGCGTTCACACCGGAGGACCAGAAGGCGCTGACGAAGACCGTGCGCACCTACCCGAGTAGCGACGACTACGACCTCGACGAGGTGCTGCGCACGATGGGCACGGGCGAAGCGGTCGTCACGGTGCTGTCCGAGGCGGGCGCGCCGACGCCCGTCGCGTGGACACGGATCCGCCCACCCTGTTCGCTCATGGACACGCTCGGCGACGACGGGATCCGCGCCGAGGCACGCGCGAGCACGCTCGCCGCGAAGTACACCGAGACGATCGACCGCGAGTCGGCGTACGAGAAGCTCGCGCAACGCGTGACGGAACCTGCGCCCGATCAGACCACGGAGACGGAGCCGGGGGAACCGGCCGACCAGCCGGGCGTCGTCGAGCAGGTGCTCGGCAGCTCGGCGTTCAAGAGTTTCCTGCGTTCGGCCTCGTCGGCGGCGGGCCGGGAGATCAGCCGCAGCATCTTCGGCACCGGACGGCGCCGCAGGCGCTGAACCCGAGGAGGAGGTGTCAGCCGCCGAGCTTCTTGTAGAAGGCGCCCACGATCGGCGCGACGATCGCGCGCGGGGTGTACTGGCCTGCGGTCGACATCGCCTTGCCCACGATGCCCGGCACCACACGCATCTTGTTGGCCGCGAGTGCATCGAGCGAGAGCTTCGCGGTGTACTCGCTCGACACCCACAGCGCGTCCGGTACCAGCTTGTCGACGATCGACGCGTCGGCCGGATCGGGTGTCTGCGTGCGCACCGGCCCGGGCGCGAGCAGTGTCACGTGGACCCCGGAGCCCTTGAGCTCGCCGCGCAGCGACTCCGAGAACGTGTTGACGAACGCCTTGCTCGCGGCGTAGGTCGCGTTGTGCGGGATGGCCATGTTCCCCGCCGCCGACCCGACCATCAGGATCGCGCCCGACCCGCGCGCCAGCATGCCCGGCAACACCGCGAGGGTGAGATCGTGCACTGCGACGGCGTTCAGTTCTACCTGCGCACGCTCGTACGCGGGATCGAGATCGGCGACCGGACCGAACGTCGCGATGCCCGCGTTGTTGCACAGCACCGACACCTCGCGCGCGGAGAGCTCGTCGACGAGCGCGGTGCGCGCGTCGCGGTCGGACAGGTCGCACGGGCGCACGTCCACCTCGACGCCGTGCGTGCGTCGCAGCGTCGCGGCGAGTTCCTCCATGACGTCGCCGCGTCGTGCGACGAGGATCAGCGAGTGGCCGCGTGCCGCGAGCTCTGCGGCGAGGGCGGTACCGATGCCGGACGAGGCACCGGTGACGACTGCGCGGGCGTTCGGGTTCGGCTCGGGAAGAGTCACGGTGAGCCAGGGTAGCGGTCAGAGCCGGGCGGCCAGGCGGGTGCCTTGCTCGATCGCGCGCTTGGCGTCCAGCTCCGCCGCGACGTCCGCGCCGCCGATCACGTGCACGTTCGTTCCCGAGGCCTCGAGCTCGTCGACGAGCTCGCGCACCGACTCCTGCCCGGCACACAGCACGATCGAGTCGACTTCGAGCGTACGGCGGGTTCGGCCCTCGTCGAGGGTGACGTGCAGTCCGTCGTCGTCGATGCGGTCGTAGGCGACGCCGGTCCACTCGTGGACGCCCTTCGCTTTCAGCGCCGCGCGATGCACCCAGCCGGTGGTCTTGCCCAGGCCGACGCCGATGCGGGAAGTCTTGCGTTGCAACAGGAAAACCTCGCGCGGGGACGGCGACGGTACCGGTGTCGTGAGACCACCGGGCGCGGATTCGTCGTCGCTGACGCCCCACTCGCGTTTCCATTCCGCGAGGTCGAGGGTCGGCGACCTGTCGGTGGTGAGGAACTCGGCGACGTCGACGCCGATGCCACCCGCGCCGATGATCGCGACCCGCGCGCCGACCGGCGCGCCGTCGCGCACCACCTGCGCGTAGGTGAGGACCTTGGCGTGGTCGACGCCCGGAATGCCCGGCACGCGTGGGGCGACGCCCGTCGCGACGACGACGTCGTCGTACTCCCGGAGGTCGGTCGCGGACGCGCGCGTCCCGAGTCGGACGTCGACGTCGAGTTCCTCCAGTTCGCGCGTGTAGTAGCGGATCGTCTCGGCGAACTCCTCCTTGCCGGGAATGCGCCGTGCGATACCGAACTGACCACCGATCTCGGCGTGCGCCTCGAAGAGTGTGACCGCGTGGCCACGGCGAGCGAGGCCCACCGCCGCGGAGAGCCCGGCAGGCCCCGCACCGACGACCGCGATGGTGCGGCTGCGACGTGTCGGCAGCAGCACGAGTTCGGTTTCGCGCCCGGCACGGGGATTGAGCAGGCACGAGACGTGCTTGTTCACGAAGGCGTGGTCGAGGCAGGCCTGGTTGCACGCGATGCACGTGTTGATGCGGTCCGGTTGCGCACGTTCGGCTTTGCGCACCCACTCCGGGTCGGCGAGCAGCGGACGTGCCATCGCGATCAGCTGCGCATCGCCGCGCGCGAGGATGTCCTCGGCGACGTCGGGGGTGTTGATGCGGTTGGCGGCAGCCACCGGGATCGACACGTGCTGTGCGAGCTTCCCGGTGACGTCGGCGAAGGCCGCGCGGGGCACCGAGGTGACGATCGTGGGCACCCGCGACTCGTGCCAGCCGATGTCGGTGTTGATCAGGCTCGCGCCCGCGGCCTCGACCTCCCGTGCGAGCGCGACGATCTCGTCCCACGTCTGGCCGTCGGCGACGAGATCGGCCATCGAGAGGCGGAACGAGATCAGGAAGTCGGGGCCGACGGCGTCGCGCGTGCGGCGGGTGATCTCGACGGCGACGCGCCTGCGGTTCTCGGGCGACCCGCCCCACTCGTCGCGGCGCTTGTTGGTGCGTGCGCTGAGGAACTGGTTGATCAGATAGCCTTCGCCGCCCATGATCTCGACACCGTCGTAGCCGGCTTCCTGCGCGAGTTTCGCGGATCGCACGAAGTGGCGGACGACTGAGCGGACCCCGCGGCCCGTCAGTGCACGCGGCCGAAAGGGATTGATGGGGGCTTTGATCGACGACGCACTCACGCTCAGTGGTTGGTAGCTGTAGCGGCCGGCATGCAGGATCTGCAACGCGATCCGCCCGCCCTCGGCGTGCACAGCGCTCGTGATGCGACGGTGACGGCGTGCCTCGAAACGGTGGGTGAGTTTGGCGCCGAACGGGACCAGCCAGCCGGTGCGGTCGGGCGCGTAGCCACCGGTCACGATCAACCCGGCGCCACCGCGCGCCCGCTCGGCGAAATACGCGGCGAGACGGTCGGTGTTCTTCGCGCGGTCTTCCAGGCCGGTGTGCATCGACCCCATGATCACGCGGTTGCGCAGTGTCGTGCCGCTGATCTCGAGCGGCTCGAGCAGGTGGGGATATGGCGAGTCGGTCATGACGAGGATCCTTCGGTGTGCGGCGCAGCGGTGCGGGTCGGGGCGGCGGTGAGAGCGGCGAGGACTTCGTCGCACCATTCGACGAAGCCGGCTTCGACACGGATGCCGCCGCGCAGGACGAGGTACTGGTGCAGGTCGGTGCCGTCGAGCTCGGTCGGGACGGGAAAGTCGCGCGCTTCGATCGCGTGGTAGATCCCGAGTCGCTCGACGTGTGCGTCGCGATGGCGGCGCACGTCCGCCACGAGCGCGTCCCGGTCACCGTGTGCCGCGGCGCGGATCTTGACGGCGAGTTCGTTGCGGAGCTGGCCGGGTTCGGTCGGCTCGGCGATCCACCGCGCGAGTTCGTCGCGTCCGGCGGAGGAGGGCGTGTAGAGCTTCTTGTCCGGCCTGCCGTCCTGTGGGACGGGGCGGCCCTCGACCCAGCCGGCGTCCTCCATTCGCCGAAGCGTGCGATAGATCTGCTGGTGAGTGGCGCCGTGGAAGAAGCCGATCGACTTGTCGAACCGTCGCGCGAGCTCGTATCCCGAACCGGATCGTTCGGTGAGCGCGACGAGCAGCGCATGTTCGAGTGCCATGGCCCGAGCATAGGCAACAGGGTGCATATGAAACAAGCTGCATAGGGGTGGCCGGGGGTGTCGATCACCCGCGACCGGGCTGATCCGGTCGGCGGCACGCCCGTGCCGTGCCGGGGCGTACAGCGCGCGCCGACGCCATAGGCTCACGCGCATGGCAGCAGATGTGGGCGTGCGGGCAGGCATCGGGCGCGCGGCGACCCGGCGGCAGGTCGCGGCGTGGGGCTCGTGGGACTGGGGTTCGGCGGCGTTCAACGCGGTGATCGTCACGTTCGTCTTCTCGGTGTATCTCACCGACGCGGTCGGCGACGATCTGCCGGGCTCGATCTCCGCGAGCACCTGGCTCGGCTGGTCGCTCGCGGTCGCGGGGGTGTTCGTCTCGGTGCTCGCGCCGGTATCCGGGCAGCGCTTCGACGCCGTGGGTCGACGCAAACGCGCGCTCGGGGTGCTCACCTTCGCGACCGTCGCGTGCATGGCCGCGATGTTCTTCGTGCGTGACACGCACGAGTACCTGTGGCTCGGACTCGTGCTCCTGGCGGTCGGTTCGGTGCTGTTCGAGGTGGCTGAAGTGCCCTACAACTCGATGCTGCGTCAGGTGTCGACGCCCGCCACGATCGGCCGCGTCTCCGGCTTCGGCTGGGCGATGGGTTATTTCGGTGGCATCGTGCTGTTGCTCGTGGCGTACGTCGGCTTCATCGCGGGCGACGGCGACACGCGCGGTCTGCTCGGGGTCACCACCGAGGGCGGGCTCAACATCCGCATCGTGGTGTTGCTCGCGGCCGTGTGGTTCGGGGTGTTCGCGCTTCCGGTGCTGTTCGCGGTGCCCGAGGTACCGCGCACCGCAGCCGATCCGGGAGCGGACAAGGTCGGATTCCTGGGATCGTATGCGGTGCTGTGGCGCGACGTGCGCGAGCTGTGGGCGGCCGACCGGCGCACTGTGGGCTTCCTCGTCGCCAGTGCGATCTTCCGCGACGGGCTCGCAGGCGTGTTCACCTTCGGTGCGGTGCTCGCGGTCACGGTGTACGACATCGCGTCGGGAGACGTGCTGCTGTTCGGTGTCGCGGCGAATGTGCTCGCCGCGGCGGGCGCCCTGTGTGCCGGCCGAATCGACGACCGGGTCGGGCCGAAGGCCGTCATCGTGGTGTCCCTCGTCGCGATGATGGCCGCGGGCCTCGTGCTGCTCGCCGTGTCCGGCCCGACGATGTTCTGGGTGTTCGGTCTCGTGCTCTGCCTGTTCGTCGGTCCCGCACAGTCGTCGTCGCGCACCTTCCTCGCGCGCATCACCCCACCCGGCCGCGAAGGCCAGTTGTTCGGGCTGTACGCCACGACAGGCCGTGCTGTGTCCTTCCTCGCGCCCGCCCTGTTCGGGCTGTTCGTGTGGCTGTTCGATGCCGACCGCGCCGGCATCGCAGGCTTGCTCGTCGTTCTCGGTGTGGGACTCGCCGCGCTGCTGGCCGTCCCGGCGCCCCGTGGCGACACGGCCTACGTCGCCGCCGACACCGAAGCGGGATAGGACGGTTCAGTCGAACGGCGTGAGCACCGCGTCGGCGACACGACGCGGTTGCTCTTCCGGAATCCAGTGAGAGCCGGTCACTTCGACGAATCGGTAGGGCGCATCGACGAACTCGTGGCAACGTTGCGCACCCGCGCGACCGATCGCGACGTCCGAGGACGACCACACGAACGTCGTGGGCATCGCCACCGCAGGGGTGGCCTCGAGCTCCCGGCCCATCGAGCGGTACCACGCGAGTGCCGCGGTGAGTGCGTCCGGATCGGCCAGTACGTCGAGATACGCCTCGACGTACTCGTCGGGCATCGAGTCTCCGTACATCGCTCGCAGGCGGCGGGCGCCGTCGTCGAGCAGCACGTGCTCGGCCTTGCCGCGCTGACGCAGCAGGGAGATGTACGACGCGCGTTCGCGTTGGTCGGCGTCTTCGCGTACCGCCCAACTGTATGCCGCGGGGTGCGGCACGGACAGCGCTGTGAGGCGGGAGACCCTTTCGGGGTGACGGGCTGCCGTCACCCACGCGACGACGGCGCCCCAGTCGTGCCCCACGACGTGAGCCGTTTCGAGACCGAGCGCGTCGAGCAGGCCGACGACATCGCCCGCGAGGTGTTCGACGTCGTAGTCGGCGACGTCGGCGGGCCGTGCGTCCGGTGAGTACCCGCGTTGGTCGGGTGCGATCGTCCGTAGGCCCTCCGCGGTGAGCAGTGGGGTGACGGCGTCCCACGACCGGTGGGTGGTGGGAAAGCCGTGCAGCAGCACGACGGGCGGGCCGTCCTGCGGGCCGTCGAACCGGACTCGGAAGGTGAACTCTCCGACCGGAACCGAGGTCGGCGCCGCGCTCGATTCGTCGGGGGAGGCTGTGTGTTCGCTACCCATGGCCCCACCGTACGGGCTTCACGCGTGACGGTTCGGATCCCACGCAGACATCCCCAGCAGGATCAATCGCATCTGCTTCTCGGCCTTGGCGACGACGTCGCTTTCGCGGGGGCTGCCGGGGCGGTCGATCTCGAGGAGCTCCGCCACGGTGGCTGCGCCGGTCGCGACGATGAGGTCTGCCGCCGCTTCGAGGTCCTCGTTCGACCATTCGGCGAGTGCGGGCACCCGGGCGAGGTCGACGGTCAGTTCGCTGACGAACACTCGCATCTCGGTCTCGATCGCGCGCCGGATCTCGCGGACGCCGCCGTAGCGCTCGCGTGTGAGGAAGCGGAACTGCGCGGGGTGCGTGCGGACGTGGCGCACGAGGATCTGCAGCGATTCGGACGCGGTGCGGGTGCCCGGGGTGCGACGTGCGTCGCGCAGCATCTGGCGCAGCACGCGCATGCTCTGTTCGACGAGGACGACGCCGAGTTCTTCGAGCGAGGCGAAATGCCGGTAGAACGCGGTGGGCACGATGTCCGCCGCGCGCGCGACCTCCCGCAGGCTCACACCCGAGAAGCTTCGGTCGGCCATCAGGTCGAGCGTGCCGTCGAGAAGTGCACGGCGCGTGCGCTCCTTGCGTTCGGCGCGGGATTCGCTCACGCCGGCGATTGTATTCACGCGCATCCTCCTTTCCGCAAAACGGTGTTCCGGCGGCCGGGACCGGCACCCGAGGCGTGTGTGTCCGCCGTCACAACCCTTGACACTTCCGTCGGTGCATCTGCAAGACTCAAGCCAGTGTACGGATGTGCACTGAAATTCTCGCCTACTCGAGCTCGGGAGGACGCCGTGACCGTCACGCCCCACGAGACCGCATTCGCGTTGCGCCGGAGCCGCCGGATCCCCGGCGCCTCGCTGCTGGCCGCGATGACGACGCCGCACCACGTGGATCGCTATCTCGAGCTCGTCGACCCGTTGCTGCGGGTGCGCGACATTCGCGCCGAGATCGTGCGCGTCGAACACCGCACGGCATCCGCCGTGACGCTCACGCTGCGGCCGACGCGCCGCTGGTCCGGCTTCGAAGCTGGCCAGTTCGTCCAGGTCGGAGTGGTGATCGACGGCGTGCGGCATACGCGGTGCTACTCGCCCGCGAATTCGGCGACCGAGCCCGGAGTGCTCGAGCTGACCGTCAAGGCACACGTCGACGGCTTCGTGTCGCGTCATCTTCGCGACAACGCCGCGGTCGGTCAGGTGCTCGATCTGTCGGCGGCAGACGGGGTGTTCGTCCTGCCCCGCCCGCGGCCCCGTGAGATCGTGTTGCTCAGCGGCGGCAGCGGCATCACTCCGATGATGTCGATGGTGCGCACACTCGTCGACGAGAACTACGACGGAAACGTTACATTCGTGCACTATTGCGCGGGATCCGACGATATCCCGTACCGCCGGGAGCTCGCCGAGCTCGGTGCGCGCGCGAATGTGCACATCGTGTACGGCTACCAGGGCGACACGGATCAGGACGGTTCAGCGCCTGGCGGCACCCGGGTCCACGGCAGGTTCGACGGCGCACACCTCGACGCCGTCGCGCCGGGACATCGTGAGGCCGAGACCTACATCTGCGGGCCGCACGCGCTCACCGAAGCGGTGCGGGCCTACTACCGTGAACTCGGCCTCGAACATCGCGTGCACACCGAGGAATTCGCCGCGCAAGCACCGGCCGCCGATCCGGACGCCGACGGTCAGGTGTGCTTCGCGCGCAGCGGCGTACGGGCCGACAACAACGGGAACACGATCCTCGAGCAGGCCGAGGCCGCGGGGCTGAGTCCCGAGTTCGGCTGCCGCATGGGCATCTGCTTCTCGTGCACTGCGACCAAGAAGACCGGCAGCACGCGGAATGTGCGCACCGGCGAGATCGACGCGGAACCGGATCGCCCCGTCCAACTGTGCATCTCGGTTCCGGTGGGAGACGTCGAACTCGACGTCTGACACTCGACGTCCAACCCCTGCCCGCCCGGCCGATCTCGACATCTGCCCCTCTCGACAACCCTGCACCTCTCGACGACACGGAGGACGACATGTTCGGACTATCCCTCTCGTTCCTGCCCTTCCTCGGCCGTTCCGGTCGTGAGCCGCAGCCGGCGCCGTTGCCCGCTCTGCGGCCCGACGGCCACATGTCCGGCGAGCCCGTGGTGCTGACGCACGAGCAGGTCGAGGAGATCGGACGTGAACTCGACGCGCTGCGCGACCGCATGGTCGCCGAACTCGGCGCCGAGGACCGCGAGTACATCTACCGCATCGTCAAGACACAGCGTGGCCTCGAAGTAGTCGGCCGTGGCTTGTTGTTCCTCGGCTTCTTCCCGCCCGCATGGCTCGGTGGTGTCGCGGCGCTGAGTCTGTCGAAGATTCTCGACAACATGGAGATCGGGCACAACGTGATGCACGGCCAGTACGACTGGATGCGCGAGCCCGATTTCAACTCGCGGGTCTTCGAGTGGGACACCGTGTGCCCCGCCGACCAGTGGAAGCACTCGCACAATTACATGCACCACACGTACACCAACATTCTGGGCCGCGATCGCGACATCGGATACGGCATCCTGCGGATGGACCAGGGGCAGAAGTGGAATCCCTACTACCTCGGCAACCCGGTGTGGGCGTTCGCGCTCATGATGCTGTTCGAGTGGGGCGTCATGCTGCACGACCTCGAGGCCGAGAACGTCGTCCAGGGCAAGCGCCGCTGGTCCGACGTCAAGCCGCTGGTCAAAGGTTGGTGGCGCAAGGCAGGTAGGCAGGTCCTCAAGGACTACGTCGTCTTTCCGGCGCTGACCGGTCCGCTGTTCGTCCCGACTCTGCTCGGCAATGTGACGGCCAACCTCGTGCGCAACGTGTGGGCGTACTCGATCATCTTCTGCGGCCACTTCCCGTCCGGTGTGCAGACGTTCACCGAGGACGAGACGGCCGACGAGACGCGCGGTGAGTGGTACGTGCGGCAGATGCTCGGCAGCGCGAACATCAGCGGCAGCCCGCTGTTCCACGTCCTGTCGGGCAACCTGTCGCACCAGATCGAGCACCACCTGTTCCCGGATCTGCCCGCCTACCGTTACCCCCGGATGGCGCCGGAGGTGCGCGAGCTGTGCGCACGGCACGGGCTGCCGTACAACACGGGAGGGTTGACGAAACAGGTGAGCTCGGTGTGGGGCAAGATCTTCGAACTTGCACTGCCGGATTTCGTGTTTCCGTCGAAGCCGACGCCCGATGTTATCGTCGAACGACGGAAAACCGCAGCCTGAGAGGTGTTCGCCATGGTCGGCAAGTTCGAACGACGCAAGGACACCGTGCAGGAGATCACGGAGTCCGCCGCCACGCACGTCGGCCGTATCGCGACCATCGTCACGGGGGCCGTCCGCGACGTCACCCGCGAGGTGGGCGACTGGATCTCCGACGGCATCGAGATGCGCGAGGCCGCCCGGCGCGCCCGCGACGACGATCCCGCAGCCGGCGACGGCCTCGGACCCGACGCGGACGAGGCGGCGGGCGAGGAACACACGCCACTACGCGACGCGGCTCGCGACTGATCCACACGTTCCGCCGCACAGGCCACAGCGCTTTCGGCGTCGACACGCGGTTTTCGGGCAGCCCGCACGCGGTGTGTCGAGGCGGAAACCTGTGCGACGACGCGGACACCCGGGCGGTGAGGGCGCCGACGTCGACCGGGTAAGATCTGCACCGCGCCTCCGTAGCTCAGGGGATAGAGCAAGAGCCTTCTAATCTCTCGGTCGCAGGTTCGAATCCTGCCGGGGGCACCACAGCGCCCATGGCCTCCGACGCCGCGTCGTAGACAGTGCAGGCAACGCCTTACCCTGGTAGTCATGGCTACACGTGACCTCGACCGTCCCGACGTGACCGCGGACACCGACACGGCGTCCGGTCCGCGCGCGGGTACCGGCGGCGTCTTCGTCGTCGCGGGGGCGATCGCGGGTCTGGTCGCGGCGCTCGTCGTCGCACTGTCGGCATCCGAAGCGCTCGTTCTGCTCGGCATCCCCGATCCTGGCCCCGTCACCACCTACGGGCTGCCCGCGGTGCGGGCGATCGCCGAGATCGCGGCGGTCGTCGCGATCGGGTCACTGCTGCTCGCCGCGTTCTTCGTGCCGCCGCAGAAGTCGGGTGTGCTCGACGTCGACGGTTACCGCGCCACCCGCACCGCATCGCACGCGGCGATCGTGTGGGCGGCGTGCTCGGCCGTGCTCGTGCCGCTCACCCTGTCGGACACGTCCGGCCAGCCGTTCTCGACGGCCGTGCAGCCGTCGAACCTGTTCTCGGCGATCGGCGAGGTCGAAACCGCGAGCGCATGGCGGTGGACGGCGATCATCGCGGTCGTCGTCGCGATTGCTGCGCGGCTCGCGCTGCGGTGGTGGTGGACCCCGCTCGTGCTCGCCGTCGCTGTCCTGGGGCTCATGCCGCTCGCGCTGTCCGGGCATTCGTCGTCGGGCGGAGCACACGACATCGCAACGAACAGCCTGATCCTGCACCTCGTCGCCGCGTCGCTCTGGGCGGGTGGCCTGTTCGCACTGCTCGCGCACGCCCGTCGTCGCGGCGCGTTCACCGACCTCGCGGCGCGCAGGTTCTCGACGGTCGCGCTCTGGTGCTTCGTCGTGATGGGCGCGAGCGGCGTGATCAACGCGCTGGTGCGCGTGCCTCTCGGCGACCTGTTCGGCACCACCTACGGACGTCTCGTGGTCGCGAAGGCCGTCGCTCTCGTCCTGCTCGGTGTGTTCGGTTGGGCGCAGCGCCGCAGCGCGCTGCCCGCCCTCGCGGCCGATCCCACCAGCAGGTCGGCGTTGGTCCGGTTCGCGAGCGCCGAGGTGATCCTGTTCGCCGCGACCATCGGTCTGGCGGTCGGTCTCGGCCGCACCCCGCCGCCCGCGCCGTCGGCGCCGCCGACGCTCACCGAAGTCGAACTCGGCTACAACCTGTCCGGACCGCCGACGTTCGCGCGGATGGTGACGGAATGGCGGTTCGACCTGCTGTTCGGCACTGCGGCGCTCGTGATGGCCGCCGTGTACGTCGTCTCGGTGGTGAAGCTCCACCGTCGTGGCGACTCGTGGCCGATCGGCCGCACCGTCTCGTGGGTGCTCGGGTGCCTCGTGTTGCTCGTCACGACGTCCTCGGGAGTCGGCCGGTACGCGTCGGCGGTGTTCAGCGTGCACATGGCCGGGCACATGGCCCTGTCGATGCTCGCTCCCGTACTGCTGGTGCTGGGCGCACCGGTCACACTCGCGCTGCGCAGCCTCTCACCTGCGGGCAAGGACGGTGCGCCGGGGCTTCGCGAGTGGATCCTGATCGCCCTGCACAGCAGGTACTCGCGGTTCCTCACGCACCCGATCGTCGCGGCGGTGCTCTTCGTCGGCGGTTTCTACGCGCTGTACCTGGGCGGAGTCTTCGGCGCGACGCTCGATTCGCACACTGCCCACGTGCTGATGAACTTCCACTTCCTCGCGAGCGGCTACCTGTTCTACTGGGTCGCGATCGGTGTCGATCCGTCGCCGAGGCCGCTCCAGCCGGTCACCAAGCTCGCAATGGTGTTCGGATCGCTGCCGTTCCACGCGTTCTTCGGTATCGCGCTCATGAGTATGACGACGGTGATGGGGGAGTGGTTCTACCGTTCGCTGGGCCTCGGCTGGAACGGCGATCTGCTCGACGATCAGAAGCTCGGAGGCTCGATCGCGTGGGCTACCGGCGAGATTCCGCTGGTCATCGTGATGCTCGCGCTCGTCGTGCAGTGGTCGCGCAGCGACGCGCGCACTGCTCGACGCACCGACCGCGCGGCCGAGCGCGACGACGACGCCGAACTCGCGGCGCACAATGCGATGTTCGCCGAGTTGGCGCGCCGTGACCGCGAAGCGGGCCGCTGAGATGCCGTGACCGCGAAGCGGGCCGCTGAGATGCCGTGACCGCGAAGCGGGCAGCTAGCACGAGGGTGTGACAGGGCATGCGGGATCGAGGGGGTCTTCCCCAGGGCGCCTCGCGTATCCCCAGTTGCGCGTCGCTGCTTCCGTACGTGTCGTCGCACGCGCGACGCTGTCGGGGACGTCGGAGAGCGTCCGGCGCATCGACGGCACGAACTGGGGGAACCGACATGTACGAGACGTACACCACCGTCGTGGGGACGGTCGTGACGAATCCGGTCAAGAGGCACACCGCGAGCGGTGAGGAAGTGCTCAGCTTCCGCATGGCGAGCACTGTGCGCCGGCGTGACTTCGCGTCGGAGGAATGGGTGGACGGCGGCACGCTGTACCTGACGGTCACGTGCTGGCGGCGTCTCGTGAAGGGGGTCGGCGCGTCGATCATGAAGGGCGATCCGGTGCTGGCGCACGGCGACCTGCGCACCAACGAGTACACCGCGAAGGACGGCACGCCGCGTGCGGACCTGGAGATGCGCGCGGTGGCCGTCGGCCCCGACCTGGGCCGGTGCGCGGCCACGCTCGATCGGCGGCCGCGCACACGCGTCGAGCCGGCCGGTGCGGATGGCAACAGTGCGGACGACCAGCAGGGGCCCGAGGCGGCGTCGGCGCCCGCCGACGCCGCGTGAGCGTGCAGGGGCCGCGCGGGTAGACTCGTCCCGAGACCGGACCGACGACTGCCGCTGGACAATCGGTCGAGCACGGCTGGAGGCCCCCGCGCGGTGTTCGCCGCACGCGGGGGTCGGTTCCTGTCGTGCACTGCCGGTGTCCGTCGTGACCTGGTAGTTCGTCATCCCGCCGGCAACGCCAGCCCCAAGCCCTGACTAGGAGACTCCGAGAGTGCCCGAGTTCATTTACACGATGAAGAAGGTGCGCAAGGCGCACGGCGACAAGGTCATCCTCGACGACGTCACGATGAGCTTCTACCCGGGCGCCAAGATCGGCGTCGTCGGCCCGAACGGCGCGGGCAAGTCCAGCATCCTGCGCATCATGGCCGGCCTCGACCAGCCCGGCAACGGCGAGGCGTTCCTCGCGCCGGGTTCGACCGTCGGCATCCTCGAGCAGGAACCGCAGTTGGACGAGACCAAGACCGTCCGCGAAAACGTCGAGGACGGCATGGGCGAGGTCATGGTGCAGCTCAAGCGGTACAACGAGATCGCCGAGCAGATGGCTACCGACTACTCCGACGAACTCATGGAGGAGATGGGTGAGCTGCAGGAGAAGCTCGACCACGCCGACGCGTGGGAGATCGACTCGCAGCTCGAGCAGGCGATGGACGCGCTGCGCTGCCCGCCGCCGGAGGAGATGGTCACCCACCTGTCGGGTGGCGAGAAGCGCCGCGTGGCGCTGTGCAAGCTTCTGTTGAGCAAGCCCGACCTGCTGCTGCTCGACGAGCCCACCAACCACCTCGACGCCGAGAGCGTGCAGTGGCTCGAGCAGCATCTCGAGGCCTACCCGGGTGCCGTCCTCGCCGTGACACACGACCGGTACTTCCTCGATCACGTCGCGCAGTGGATCTGTGAGGTCGACCGCGGCCGGCTGCACGGCTACGAAGGCAACTACTCGACCTACCTGGAGCAGAAGGCCGCGCGTCTCGAGGTTCAGGGCAAGAAGGACCAGAAGCTGCAGAAGCGGCTCAAGGACGAGCTCGCGTGGGTCCGTTCGGGCGCGAAGGCCCGCCAGGCCAAGAACAAGGCGCGTCTGGACCGCTACGACGAGATGGCGGCCGAAGCCGCGAAGTCGCGCAAGCTCGACTTCGAAGAGATCCAGATCCCCGCGCCGCCGCGCCTCGGCGACGTCGTCGTCGAGGTCTCGCACCTCGACAAGGGCTTCGACGGCCGCCTGCTCATCAAGGACCTGTCGTTCACCTTGCCGCGCAACGGCATCGTCGGCGTCATCGGCCCCAACGGTGTCGGCAAGACCACGCTGTTCAAGACCATCGTCGGTCTCGAGGAGCCCGACGCGGGCGAGGTCAAGGTCGGTCAGACGGTCAAGCTCAGCTATGTCGACCAGAACCGCGCGGGCATCGACCCCGACAAGACGGTGTGGGAGGTCGTGTCGGACGGTCTCGACTTCATCCAGGTCGGTCAGACCGAGATGCCGTCGCGTGCGTACATCAGCTCGTTCGGCTTCAAGGGCGGCGACCAGCAGAAGCCCGCGGGCGTGCTGTCGGGCGGCGAGCGCAACCGGCTCAACCTGGCGATGACTCTCAAGCAGGGCGGCAACCTGATCCTGCTCGACGAGCCCACCAACGACCTCGACGTCGAGACCCTCGGTTCCCTCGAGAACGCTCTCGAGCAGTTCCCGGGCTGCGCCGTCGTGATTTCCCACGACCGCTGGTTCCTCGACCGCACGTGCACGCACATCCTCGCGTGGGAAGGCGATCACGGGGACAACGAAGCGTCCTGGTACTGGTACGAGGGCAACTTCGAGGGCTACGAAGCCAACAAGGTCGAGCGCCTCGGCCCCGACGCCGCGCGGCCGCACCGCGTCACGCACCGGAAGCTCACGAGGGACTGATTCACGTGTCACAGAAGCCCTTCGTGGCTCCGTTCACAGCCACGGTCCAGGTTCGTTGGGGTGACTCCGACCGTCTCGGTCACGTCAACAACACGATGTTCCTCGAGTACATGCAGGAAGCGCGCGTGCAGTTCCTGGAGTACATGGCGGGCCAGCTCGGCACCGCGGGCGCGGGCGGACCCTTCGTGGTCCGCAGGATGGACCTCGAATTCCTGCGCCCCATCACCGACTCGTCGGGCCCCCTCGCGATCGAGATCACCGTTCTCCACGTCGGCACGTCGTCGTACACGCTGCACCACGTGATCAAGGATCGTGACGGCGCCGTGTGCGGCAGCGGAGACGGTGTCCTCGTCGCGTTCGATCTACGCACCCAGGGCAAGCGTCCGTTGTCGGACGAGGAGCTGCACGTGCTCCGCGGACATCTGGTCGAGGCGGCCTGACACACGGCGACTCACCGCGTCGTCGCCACCTTCAGCCGATCGCCGCGGCTACTCTCGCAGGGAGTAGCCGCGGCGATCGACGTTGGAGGGCCGATGACCGAGACCGCACGACCGCACCGCTGGGTCCGGGGACTGCCCCCGACGCTCAGGCCGCGTGCGGAGATATTGGCCCGCAACTACTTTCGTCACATCGACCAGGGCGACAGCGACAATCCCGTGAACGGATCGGCCGACACCGTCCTCGCCGAGCATCTCGAACTGGGGCGGGAGCGACGATCCGACGAGATCCGCGTTCGCGTGTCGGGCACCGGCGATCCCAGCGGCCTCGGTCCTGCATTGCAGGTCGTCGTCGAGGACATGCCGTTCCTCGTCGAATCGCTCATCGCGCTGCTCGAGCGTCTGGGTATCTCGGTTGCCGAGCTCGTCCATCCCATCCTGTCGGTGCAGCGCGACGTGCGCGGCACTCTCGCGAACATCGTGTTCGCGGGCGAGTCGCCCGATCCTCACGAGCCGCCCCCGGTCGCCGAGTCGTGGACCCACTTCCAGCTCGAGCCGCAGACCGCGTCCGCCGCGCTCGAGCGTCTGGCGCACGAGGTGGTGGGCGTCGTCCAGGACGTGCGCGCCGTGGTGCACGACACCGCGTCGATGCGGGAACTCGAACTCACGGTCGCCGACGAGGTGTCCCACGCGACGCTGCCGAGCGAGATCACCGACGACGACCGCACCGACTGTGCCGAGCTGCTGCGCTGGATGGCCGAGGACAACTATGCGGTGCTCGGGTACAGCCGGCTCGAGTTCGGCGAGCGCGCGGCGGACGGCAGGCGCAGTCTGGCGGTCGTGCCCGGCAGCGGGCTCGGGCTGTTGCGCCGTGATCGCTTCGAGGACCGCGCGATCGAACTGCGCACCGCGTCGCGCGAACGCGACCACCGGTTGATGGTGCTGACCCAGGGGTCGACGCCCGCGACCGTGCACCGCGTCACGTACCCGTACTTCGTGGGCGTGTCGATCTTCGACGCACACGGCACTGCGGTCGGCGAACACCGGTTCCTCGGTGTGTTCACGGTGTCGGCCCTGCACGAGAACGTCCTCGACATCCCGCTCGTGGGCAGGCGCGTGCGGAAGGTCATCGCGCGGGCGGGGCACGATCTGGGTTCGTACTCGGGGCAGGCGATCCTCGCGACGCTCGAGGACCTGCCCACCACGGAGTTGTTCTCGAGCAACACCGACACGCTGCTCGAGACGGTCGGTGCGGTGCGCAGCGTCGGGCTGCGCCGCCAGGTGCGGCTGTTCGTACGCGAGGACCGGTTCGGGCGCTTCGTGTCGTGTCTCGTGTATCTGCCGCGTGACCGGTACACCACGCCCGTACGCCTCGCGATGCTGCGCGCGTTGTCCGACGCGTTCGGCGGCGGCACGGTCGACTACACGGTGCGCGTCACCGAGGGTGCGCTGGCGATGCTGCACGTCACGGTGCGTAAGACGGACGGTGCGGTGTCCGAACCGCCGCACCTGTCGCCCGCCGCGCGCGCCGCACTCGAACAGCAGCTCACCGACATCAGCCGCAACTGGGCCGACCGGCTGGCGGACGCGGTCGCGACGCGGACGGGTGTCGACGGCAGTCTCGTCGCGGAGTACGCGCAAGCACTGCCCGATGCCTACAAGGAGGACTTCGAGGCCGAACGTGCACTCGAGGACATCTCGCGGGTGGCCGCACTGACCGACGGCGCGATCGACGTGCGCCTTGCGTGCGAGACCGGGGCCGACGACTGGCATTTCAGCTTGTTCGTCGGTGGCGGGCCGGTCTCGCTCGGGCAGGTGTTACCGGTACTGCAGAGCCTCGGCGTCGACGTGCGCGACGAACGACCGTACTCGCTCGTGCGGCCGGATGGATTGCCCTGCCGTATCTATGATTTCGGGCTCGACGTGCCACGCGGCGTCCTCGACGGTGACTCGGCCCGGGTCGATGCGTTCACCGCCACCTTCGCGGCGGTGTGGGAGGGGCGTGCGGAGGCCGACCGGTTCAACGAGCTCGTGCTGTGCGCCGGTCTCGCGTGGCGTCAGGCGACGGTGCTGCGCGCGTACGCGAAGTACCTGCGGCAGGCGGCCTTTCCGTACAGTCAGTACCACATCGAGGGGATCCTGGTCGCCCACCCGGACACGACCCGCATGCTTGCGGCTCTGTTCGAAGCGCAGTTCGATCCCGACGGCCCGGGCGACGAGCGCGTCGCCGAACTCGAGACGGCGCTGAGTGTCGAGATCGGCGAGGTCGTGAGCCTCGACGCGGACCGTGTGCTGCGTGCTCTGCTGGGACTGGTGCGGGCCACTTTGCGCACCAACTACTTCCGGTGCGACACCGACGGCCGACCGCTCGACTACCTGTCGCTCAAGCTCGACCCACACCGGATCGACGAACTGCCGTTCCCGCGGCCGAAGTTCGAAATCTTCGTGTACTCGCCCACGGTCGAGGGTGTGCACCTACGGTTCGGCGACGTCGCACGCGGAGGGCTGCGGTGGTCCGACCGGCGCGAGGACTTCCGCACCGAGATCCTCGGACTCGCGAAGGCACAGGCGGTCAAGAACGCGGTCATCGTGCCGAGTGGCGCGAAAGGCGGTTTCGTCGTGAAGCACTCGCCCCCGGCGACGGGGGACGCCGAGCACGATCGTGCGACCGTCCGCGATGCCGGTGTCGCGGCGTACCGAACTTTCGTCTGCGGCCTGCTCGACATCACCGACGACATCGACCTGGCCACCAACACGGTCCGTCCGCCCGGCCGTGTGCTCCGCCGGGACGGTGACGACACCTACCTGGTGGTGGCCGCGGACAAGGGCACTGCCGGCTTCTCGGACCTCGCGAACTCGGTTGCAGCGCAGTACGGTTACTGGCTCGGGGACGCATTCGCGTCGGGTGGCTCGACCGGCTACGACCACAAGGCGCTCGGGATCACGGCACGCGGCGCGTGGGTCAGTGTGCAGCGCCATTTCCGGGAGATGGGAGTAGACCCCGCGCGCGAGGACTTCACCGTCGTCGGCATCGGCGACATGAGCGGCGACGTGTTCGGCAACGGCATGCTGCTCAGCGAACACATCCGCCTCGTCGCCGCGTTCGACCACCGCCACGTGTTTCTCGACCCCGATCCCGACTCCGCCACGTCGTTCGCCGAACGGCAGCGGCTGTTCCGGCTGCCGCGGTCGTCATGGGACGACTACGACCGCGCCGTCCTGAGCGACGGCGGCGGGGTATGGCCGCGCACCGTGAAATCGATCCCGATCGCGCCGGCCGCACGGGCTGCCCTCGGACTGGCCGAGGACGTCGTCGCGTTGTCGCCTCCCGACCTCGTGCGCGCGGTGCTGCGTGCGCCGGTCCAACTGCTGTGGAACGGCGGCATCGGCACGTACGTCAAGGGGAGCGACGAGACGCATGCGGACGTGGGGGACAAGAGCAACGACGCGGTGCGCGTCGACGCCGTCGAGGTGCGGGCCTCGGTGATCGGCGAGGGGGGCAACCTGGGCGTCACGCCGCGCGGACGCGTCGAGTATGCCCGCGCAGGCGGGCGCATCAACACCGACGCGGTCGACAACTCGGCGGGCGTCGACAGCTCGGATCACGAGGTCAACATCAAGATCCTGCTCGACTCCGCGGTCGGCGCAGGCGCTCTCGCACCCGGCGAGCGGAATCCGTTGCTGGCGAGCATGAGCGACGAGGTCGCGGTGCTCGTGCTCGACGACAACCGGTCGCAGAACGAGCTGCTCGGCCTGTCGAGGGCGAACGCCGCCGAGCGGATCGACGTGCAGCGCAGGCAGATCGATGCACTCGTCGAATCCGGCGAGGTCGACCGGGAACTGGATGTCCTGCCGGACGACGACGAACTCGCGCGTCGCTCGGCGAGCGGCGGCGAGCTCACGTCCCCCGAACTCGCAACCCTGATGGCGCACGTCAAGCTCGCCCTCGAACGGGACCTGCTGGCCACCGAGTTGCCCGACAGCGACACCTTCGCGGCCACGGTGCCGCGGTACTTCCCGACGCCGCTGCGTGACCGGTTCGCCCCGCAGATCGCGCGGCACCCGCTGCGCAGGCAGATCGTCGCGACGATGCTCGCGAACGACACGATCGACACCGGCGGCATCACCTATGCGTTCCGGCTCGCCGAAGACGTCGGCGCGAGCGGCACGGACGCGGTACGCGCGCACACAGTGGTCACGAGCGTGTTCGATATCGCCGGCCTACGGGCGCGCGTGCGCGCACGACGCATGCCCGCGGCCGCGGAGGGTGCACTCGTGCTCGAGACCGGGCGGTTGCTCGACCGTGCCTCCCGCTGGTTCCTCGGCCACCGGCCGCAGCCCGTCGCCGTCGGCGCCGAGGTCACCCGCTATGCCGGTCCGGTAGCGGTGCTCACGCCGCTGCTCGACGAATGTCTGCGTGAAGTGCACCGTGACGCGGTCGTCGAGTTCGCGCGCCCCGCCGTCGACGCGGGGGCGCCGGAGGACCTCGCGCACGAGGTGTACCGGCAGCTGTACCGGTTCGCCTTCCTCGACATCGCGGACCTCGCGGAGATCGCCGAGAGGGACCTGCACGAGGTCGCCGACCTGTACTTCGCGCTCGATGCGCACTTCGGTGTCGGTGTGCTGCTCAGGCACGTGTCGCAGCTGCCGCGCGGCGACCGGTGGCATTCCCTCGCGCGGCTCGCACTGCGCGACGACCTGTACGGTTCGGTGCGTCAGCTGACGCGGGAGATGCTGGCGGGCACCGAGTCGCACGAGACGGCCGCGCAGAAGATCGAGGACTGGGAGTCGCGCAACCGGCGCAAGATCGACCGGGCGAGGTCCGCGCTCACCGAGATCTTCGCGTCTGGGACGCTGGACCTCGCGACGCTCTCGGTGGCGGCGCGACAGGTACGCAGCATGGTGCGTGAGTAGCACCCCGATCGGAGGTCGAGTAGGACGTGGCGAGCGAAGGAACGGGTACGGACGGCTTTCACGCCGAAGTGGAGGTGCGATGGTCCGACATGGACGTCTTCCACCACATCAACCACGCCCGGATGGTCACGCTCCTGGAGGAAGCGCGCATCCCGTGGCTGTTCGACGACGGCCGTCCCACCGTGTCCCTGCGCGAAGGAGCGGTGGTCGCCGACCTGCACGTGCGCTACCGCGGCCAGTTGCGGCACAGCGACACCCCGCTGGACGTGCTCATGTGGATCGAGAAGGTGCGCGCCGTCGACTTCACGATCGTGTACGAGGTGCGGCCCAAGGCCGCGCCCGCGTCGGCGCCCGCGATCGTCGCGTCGACGCAGATCGCGGCCTTCGACATCGACACGCAGCGACTGCGCCGGCTCACCGACGCCGAGCGCGACTACCTTGTGAGCTGGCAGCGTGGATGAACGGCGACTGACGATCCCCGATCCCGACGAGCGCGCCGACTTCGCCGCATTCCTGACGCGGGCGCTGCGTCTCGACGAGGCCGCCGTCGTGCGGCTCAAGACGCGCGGCCCCGGCTCGTTCGCTGCGTGGTTCGCGACGGGCTTCGACGTCCTCGCGGCGCGCAGTTTCGGCGGCGAACTCGTTCCCGACGACATCGTGGCAGGCGCCGATCACCTGCTCCACGCGGCGCAGGCCGGGACCGGGCCGATCGATCCCGGGTTCGCGCTCGACTCGTCGTGGCGCGGCTCGCTACCGCCCGCGGACGGTTTCGACCACCTCGACGACGTGCCGGCGCACGTGTTCGACGAGCTCGCGCGCAGCGGTGTCGAACTCGCGGAGGAACACGGCGAGCACGGTCCACCGACGTCGTTGCTCGACCAGGAAGTCCTCACCGTCGAGCGACGGGATCCGGCCGAGGAGTCCGCCGACTCGGTGGGTGTCGACATGCGCATGGTCTTCGCGCTGTCGGCGATGGGATTCGTGCCGCGCGTGCGCGCCGACGACTCGAGGCCGACCGAGGTGGTCCGCATTCGGGCGTCGCGTGCGTGGACGCGCGTCGACGCCCGCTACGGCTCGGTGTATCGCAGGCGCGACACCGGGCTCAGCCTCACCCCGGTCGGTTGAGTCGTCAGATGAGCCACGCTGCCGCGTTCGCCTGCAACATGCCGTCGGCGAGCGGGGCGCTCGACAACAGCACCTCGCCGGGCGGCAGCGACGTGGCTGCGTCGGTGGTGTTGAGGACGCAGATCAGCCCGCCGCCTCGTCGTCGGAATGCGAAGCACCCGGGCGGACTGCCGTACCAGTCGATCTCGTCGCCTGCGAACTCCGGGCGCAGTGCCCGCAGTTCGAGCGCCGTGCGGTACAGCGAGAGCATCGACGTCATGTCCTCGAGTTGGGCCTCGACGGTGAGCGCCGACCACTCGGCAGGCATCGGCAGCCACGTCTCGGTGCCCGGCGGCGAGAAGCCGAAGGGCGGCTGCGCGCCTTCCCACGGGATCGGCACACGCGATGCGTCGCGGCCGCGTTCGGTGTGCCCCGACCGCTCCCACACCGGATCCTGCAGCGCGTCGTCGGGCAGATCGACGCCCGGAAGGCCCAGTTCGGATCCGTTGTAGAGGAACACGGCGCCCGGAAGGGCGAGCTCGACCAGCAGCATCGCGCGGGCGCGTGCCCGTCCCGTCTCGCCGTCGCCGTAGCGGGTGACCTCGCGGACGACGTCGTGATTGGACAGCGTCCAGGTAGGTGTGCCGCCGACCTGCGCCACCGCGGTGAGGGAGTTCTCGATCGCCTCGCGGACCTCGTCGGCGGAGAATGCCGCCTCCGCGAGCCGGAAGTTGAAACCGAGGTGCAATTCGTCGGGGCGGATGTACTCGCCGAAGCGTTCGTTGTCGCGAACCCAGATCTCGCCGACCGCCATCGTGTCCGGGTACGCGTCGAGGACCTTGCGGATGCCGCGGTGGATCCCGTGGACCGCGGGGTTGTCGAAGCGTGGATCGGCATCGGTATCCGTGAGCAGGCCCTGCTCGCCCCAGTCGTGGTCCGGCAGACCTTCGGGTTTGGCCATCCCGTGTGCGACGTCGATGCGGAAGCCGTCGATCCCGCGGTCGAGCCAGAATCGTAAGGTCTTCTCCAGGTCGGCGACGACGTCGGCGTTCTCCCAGTTCAGATCCGGCTGTTCGGGCGCGAACAGATGCAGATACCACTGGCCGGGCGTGCCGTCCGGTTCGGTGACCCGCGTCCACGCCGGACCGCCGAACACGCTCGGCCAGTTGTTCGGCGGCTCGCTGCCGTCGTCGCCGATGCCGTCGCGGAAGTGGTAGCGGTCGCGTGCCGCGCTGCCGGGCGGCGCGGCGAGTGCTTCGGCGAACCACGCGTGCTCGACACTCGTGTGGTTGGGGACGAGGTCCATCGTGACCTTCATGTGCCGCTCGTGCGCCGCGGACACGAGCGCGTCCATCGCGGCGAGATCGCCGAACAGCGGGTCGATGTCTCGTGGATCGGACACGTCGTAGCCGTGGTCGGCCATCGGCGAGCGCATGACCGGGCTCAGCCACAGCGCGTCGACGCCGAGCAGTTCGAGATAACCGAGCTTGTCGCGGATGCCGTCCAGATCGCCGACGCCGTCGCCGTTCGCGTCGGCGAACGACCGTGGATAGATCTGGTAGAACACCGCCTCGCGCCACCAGGGAGCGGGCCCGGAGGGGAGGTCCGGGTGGCGTGGCTCACTCACGATTCGGCTCGCTCACTGCTCGACCACTCACGATTCGACCCACTCATAGTTCGGTATCGTGCCAAACGATCCGGCACCTCACGACTCGGGCGGCCGATTCACCCCGTCAGATGGGCGAATTCACCATCGACGCCGCGGCCATCTCCATGTAGTCGACGAGCGCTCTGCGGTGCGCGTCGTCGAGGGTCTCGGAATCGATCGACGCGATGGCCGTGTGCATGCACCGCAGCCACGCGTCGCGTTCGAGCGGCCCGATCTTGAACGGCTGATGTCGCATGCGCAGGCGCGGGTGGCCGCGTTCGTCCGAGTACGTGTGCGGACCGCCCCAGTACTGCTCGAGGAACATCCGCATCCGGCGCTCGGCGGGACCGAGATCCTCTTCCGGATACAACGGGCGCAGGATCTCGTCGGCGGCCACCTCCTGGTAGAAGCGTGCGACGAGTGCGCGGAACGTCTCGGCTCCGCCGACGGCCTCGTAGAAGGTCTGCTGTACATCAGTCATGGCACTGCCCATTCTGCCCGCTCGGGGCGCCGAGTGCCCACCGCGCGTCGTCGGCGCGGCGACCAGCGGTGGTCGACGCGGTGAACGCACGCACGGTGTCGCCCGCCCGAGCGGGGGGAGGACACACGAGAATGCACGTGCGTGCCGCCGAGAATCGTGGTGCACTTGGTGGCGATCACCGGAGGTCGTATGAAGAATCGACACGCTTCGCGCACTCATCGACAACTCGTGCCCGCTGACGCCGGCCCGCCCGCCGGGCGCGCGTCAGGGGCTGTTCCGATCCGGGATGACGTGGTGCGCGGTGCTTCGGTGCAGGGTGCGGTGGCGCAGACCGCCGGTGGCTGCTCGGGCTCGGCCACCACACTCGCGCCGTTGTGGTTCTCTCGGCGCGTCCTGCTGCTCAATGCCACCTACGAGCCGCTCACCGCACTGCCCGCGCGCCGGGCCGTCGTGCTCATGGCGTGCGGCAAGGCCGACACCGTGCACGAGGACGCCGACGCGCCCGTCGTCCACTCCGCCGAGTTCTCGCTCGCTGTTCCCGCCGTGATCCGACTTCGCGACTACGTGCGGGTGCCCTACCGGGCGCGGGTCCCGCTCACGCGGGCCGGCCTGATGCATCGTGACGGCTTCCGCTGTGCCTACTGCGGCGCCAAGGCCGAAACCATCGACCATGTGGTCCCGCGCAGCCGGGGCGGCACCCACTCGTGGGAGAACTGCGTCGCGTGCTGCGCGCCGTGCAACCACCGCAAGGCCGACAAGATGCTCGGCGAGCTCGGCTGGACGTTGCGCGGCCCACTCGTTCCCCCGTCCGGGCCGCACTGGCGGCTGTTGTCGTCCACCAAGGAACTCCACCCGTCGTGGATGCAGTACCTCGGCGAGGGCGCAGCCTGACGCTCCCGTCCTGCGTGTCCGTGTCGAATTGCCGACCTGACGCCTCCGCGCGGACGCTTCTGGGCTACCGTTTCGGGTGTGAGCATTCTCGAGACAGTGCTGATTTACGTGGGGATCCCGTTGCTGATCACCGCAGTCATCGCCGGATTGTCTTTCACGGGCAGGAAGACCGCCGGCCCCGTTCCCAAGCCGTACCGCCTGACGCAGTCCTGGACGCATGCACCGGTGCTGTGGAGCGCCGTCGACGAACCCGTCACGCACGCGCACCACGGCGGGCACCATGCTGTCGACGCGGCCCCGGCTGACCTGATTGGAGGTTCGGCAAGTGGCAAGTGGTGATCACGGAGGCCACGCAGTGGTGGCCCAGCGCGATCTGCCGATCGGCAGCGTGGTGACGTCGAGCGGGCGGATCTCCGCCGTACACCGCGCGGGCGAGCCGTTCGGCGACGACCTTCCGTTCACGACCGACCAGCTGGTTCGTCTCGACGATGCGCTCACCGACGCGACGCGGGCCACGATGGTGCGGTTCAACATCTTCGTCGGCGACCTCGAGGGCGATCCCGCCGCCGCGGTCGACGAGCTGTTCGCCACCACACCGGACGTCGAGCGTTCGGTGCTGATCGCGGTGCTGCCGAACCAGCGGGTCGTCGAGATCCGGAGCGGTCGCGCCGTGGCGGGTCGCGTCACCGACCGTGTCGCCCAACTCGGCGTCACCGCGGCGGTGTCGTCCTTCCGTGAGGGCGATCTGATCGACGGTCTCGTGAGCGCACTGCGCGTGATGACCGGGGCGATCACGAAGAGCTGATCTCGGCCTCGGACTGCCTCGAACGGGCGGTGTCCGGGTCGGCCACTCGGCCGATGCCCGGACACCGCCCGTTCGGCATTTCCGGAGTGTGTCGGCATCGGATGCGAACATATGTTCGTGTCCGACTCGCACGCCTCGATCCTTCACGCCGATCTCGACGCCTTCTATGCGTCGGTCGAGCAGCGCGACGACCCGTCCTTGCGCGGGCGGCCCGTCGTGGTCGGCGGGGGAGTCGTGCTCGCGGCCAGCTACGAGGCGAAGGCGTACGGGGTGCGCACCGCGTCGAGCGGGGCACACGCACTGCGGCTGTGCCCGCAGGCGGTGGTGGTGCGGCCGCGCATGGCCGCCTACGCCGAGGCCAGCCGGGCGGTGTTCGACATCTTCCGCCGCACCACGCCGCTCGTCGAGGGAATCTCGATCGACGAGGCCTTCCTGGACGTCGGCGGCCTCGCACGCGTGTCCGGCACGCCCGAGGCCGTCGCGCGACGCCTGCGTGCCGATGTCGCGACCGAGGTGGGGCTGCCGATCACGGTCGGCATCGCGCGCACCAAATTCCTCGCGAAGGTGGCGAGCGCGGTCGCGAAGCCGGACGGATTGCTGGTCGTCGACCCCGAGCGTGAGCTCGACTTCCTGCATCCGCTGCCGGTCGAGAGGCTGTGGGGCGTCGGTGCGGTCACGTCGGGCAAGCTTCGCGGCCTCGGTGTCCGCACGGTCGGCGAACTCGCACACGTGCCCGAGGACCGGCTCGCGTTCACCCTGGGCCGGGCGGCGGCGCGTCACCTGCACGCCCTCGCGTGGGCCCGCGACCCACGTCGTGTCGACACCGGCCGCAGCCGGCGCTCGATCGGCGCGCAACACGCACTGGGCCGGCACCGCCGCACCCTCGACGAGCTCGACGCGGACCTCGCGCAGCTCGTCGAACGGACCGCCGCACGGCTGCGCCGCAGCGGCAGGCGATGCCGCACGGTGGTGTTGCGCGTGCGATTCGGCGACTACACACGGGCTACGCGCTCGCACACCCTCGCCCACTCGACCACCGACACCGACGAGCTGCTCGCGACGGCGCGCACACTGTTGCGCGATGTCCATCCCCGTGCCGTCGTCGACGGGCTCACCCTCATCGGCGTCTCGCTCACAGGTCTCGACCAGCGAGTCGAGCAGCTCGAGCTGCCGTTCGACGAGACGCCTGCGCGTCACCTCGACCGCACGCTCGACGACGTGCGGTCGAGGTTCGGCGCCGCGGCGGTCACGCGCGGCACCCTCGTCGGCCGCGGGCCGCTGCTGTCGGTGCCGATCCTGCCCGACTGACGGCCCGTGCGCGGGTGCTCAGCTCGCGTCGAACGTGCGTGCCGCCAGCGAGCGCACGATGCCTGCGCGGCCCTCGAGAACCAGCCGGCGCAGCGCGGGTGGCACGTCGCCGTCGAGGAATCGGTCGGCCGCTGCGACGGCGTCGTCGGTGATCGCCCACGACGGGTACAGGCCGATCACGACGGTCTGCGCCACCTCGCTCGACCTGCGTTCCCACACGCCCGTGATGTCGGCGAAGTAGCGGTCGACGAACGGCGCGAGCAGCTCGTCCTGTCCCGGCGCGACGAAACCGCCGATGATCGACCGCGCCGTGATGTTGGGTACCGAGTCGTCGTGCACGACGGTCTCCCACACCTGGTCCTTGACCGCGCGTTGCGGCCGTGACGCGCGCGCGGCCGCCGCGTGCCGGGCACCCGCCGCGGTGTTGTCCCGCTCGGCCTCGGCGTCGACGAACGGCGTCTCGAGACCGTCGGCGTCGATCTCGCCCGCACCGGCGAGCGCGGTGACGATGCGCCAGCGCAGGTCGGTGTCGACGGTCAGCCCGGCGAGCCCGACCGTCGCGGGATCGGCGTCGAGCAGTTCGCGCAACACCTCGAGATGCCATGCCGACAGCTGCGACGAGGTGAGGGCGTTCACGAATGCGAGCTGATGGTCGGAGCCGGCCTCCGCCTCGCGAGCCAGTTCGAGGAGGCGGTTCGCGAACCCGGGCCAGCCCTGTTCGTCGGCCCAGCCCGGCTCGGCGTAGCTGCCGAGTGCGGTCTGTGCCTGCAACAGCGTGCGCTGGACGACGCCCACCTCGGTCTCGGCAGCGATGCCGCGCTGGACGAGCTCCACGAAGTCGCGCGCCTTGAGCTCGGCCTGGCGGGTCATCTCCCACGCGGCCGACCACACGAGCGTGCGCGGAAGCGATTCGGCGATGTCGCCGATGCGCGAGATCGCGGTGTCGAGGGACTCCGGATCGAGCCGGATCGAGCAGTACGTGAGGTCGTCGTCGTTGACGAGGATCAGCGTGCCGCGTGCGGCCCCCACGAGCTCGGGGACGTCGGTGCTCGCGGCCGCGTCGAGGTCGAGTTCGACACGGTGCGTGCGGACGAGCTTGCCGTCCTGATCGTCGTACACGCCGACGGCGAGACGGTGCACCCGGAACTCGCCCGCACCCGGTGCCGCACCTTCCTGGGTGATTGCGAAGCGGGTGAACTTCCCGTCGGCGTCGACGTCGAAGTCGGGGCGCAGGATGTTGAGTCCCGTGGTCTTCAGCCACTGCGCGCCCCACGCGGAAAGGTCACGGCCCGAAGACTTCTCGAGCGCGGACAGGAGGTCGTCGAAGGTGGCGTTGCCGAACGCGTGCTGCGCGAAGTAGGCGCGCAGGCCCGCGAGGAACGCCTCGACACCGACGTACGCGACGAGCTGCTTGAGCACGCTGGCGCCCTTCGCGTACGTGATGCCGTCGAAGTTCACCTCGACGGCCGCGAGATCGGGGATGTCCGCCGCGATCGGATGGGTCGACGGCAACTGGTCCTGGCGGTAGGCCCACGACTTCTCGACGTTCGCGAACGTCGTCCATGCGCCCGTGTACTCGGTGGCCTCCGTCTGGCACAGCACCGACGCGAACGTCGCGAACGACTCGTTGAGCCACAGGTCGTCCCACCACCGCATCGTGACCAGATCGCCGAACCACATGTGCGCCATCTCGTGCAGGACCGTCTCGGCGCGGCGCTCGTACAGATAGCGCGTCACCTTCGACCGGAAGACGTAGTCCTCGAGGAAGGTGACGGCACCGGCGTTCTCCATCGCGCCCGCGTTGAACTCCGGGACGAACAGTTGGTCGTACTTGCCGAAGGCGTAGGGCACACCGAAGTTGCGGTGGTAGAAGCCGAAACCCTGCTTCGTCTCCGTGAACAGGCGCTCGGCGTCCATGTGCTCGGCGAGCGACGCGCGGCAGAAGATGCCGAGCGGGATCGTGCCGTGCTCGTCGGTGTACACGTCGTTCCATTCGGCGTACGGGCCGGCGATCAGCGCGACGAGATAGGTGCTCATCAGCGGCGTCGTGCGGAAGCGGTGCACACCCGGCTCGGGCGCGACCGTCTCGACGACCGCGGAGTTCGAGACGACCTTCCAGTCGGTCGGTGCGGTGACCGTGATCGTGTACCTGGCCTTGAGGTCGGGCTGGTCGAAGCACGCGAACATGCGCTTGGCATCGGCGGTCTCGAACTGGCTGTAGAGGTAGACGGCGTCGTCGGTGGGGTCGACGAAGCGGTGCAGGCCCTCGCCGGTGTGCGAGTACACGCAGTCCGCGTCGACGACGAGTTCGTTGTGTTCGGCGAGCGTGGGGAGTGCGATGCCCGTCGACTCGTCGTACGCGCTCACGTCGAGTGGGGCGCCGTTGAGGCTCGCGGTGTGGATCGTTGCGGCCATGATGTCGACGAACGTCGACGACCCGGGCTGCGCGTCGAATCGGATCGTCGTCGACGACCGGAAGGTCCTCTCACCCGGCGCACCCCGACCGTCGGTGAGGTCGAGCTCGATCCCGTACTCGAGATTCGACAGCAGCGCCGCGCGCTCGGCGGCCTGGTCGCGGGTGAGGTTCGGTGGGGCCACGGAGGTCTCCTGATGGTCGGGGTGGATGATCGGGGCCGCTCGGCACCTACGGTGCGCGGTGAGCGGCCGCCCCGTCGCGCACGCACAGCTCTCGCGACGAAGCCGTTGCCATCCCATCACGACCAGCGAGTGTCCGGCACGCGAGTGCCGTCACCACAGCCGGCGCCACCGGGCCTACGCTCGGACGTCGGACAGCGGCACCGCGGGATCGGCGAGGCGCGTACGCGACACGGGTGAGGGGTCGCGCACGAGGGAGTCGAGGTCGGCGCCCGCGTCCCACACGTTGACGTTCATCGCGGCGAGCACGACGTCGTCGGCGTCGAGCCAGAAGGTGAGGAACTCCCGGGCGCCGCCGGTGTCGCCGCGCACGATCACCGCGTCGTAGCCGGTGCGCGGTACGAAACCGCGATACTCCATGCCGAGGTCGTACTGATCGGTGAAGAAGTACGGGGTGCGGTCGTAGGCCGCGGCGAGACCGAGCATCGTGCGTGCCGCCACCGCAGGCTGGTTGAGTGCATTGGCCCAATGCTCGACGCGCACGCGGGCGCCCAGCAGCGGGTGGTCCTGCGCTGCGATGTCGCCGACCGCGACCACGTCCGGGTCGGAGGCGGCCAGCGACGCGTCGACGAGTACCCCGCCGTCGCCGACGTCGAGGCCCGCGGCCTGCGCGATCTCGATGTCCGCGACCGCACCGACCGCGACGAGCACGTAGTCCGCGGCCAGGGTGCTGCCGTCGGCGAGCACGACACCGTTCGCGCGACCGTCCTCGACGGTGATCGACGAGATCTCGGTCCCGAGCCGCAGGTCGACCCCGTGTTCACGGTGGACGTCGGCGAACACGGCGCCCATCTCGGCCCCCAGCGCACCCAGCAGCGGCTGCGCTGCCGCTTCGAGGACCGCCACCTCGGCGCCGAGCTGGCGCGCGGAGGACGCGACCTCGAGGCCGATCCAGCCGCCCCCCACGACGACCAGCCGAGTCCCGGCGGACAGCACGCCGATCAGCGCGTCGGACTGGTCGATCGTCCGGAGATGGTGGACCCCCGCGGCCTGTGCGCCCGGGAGCGACAGCCGCCGCGGTCGCGACCCCGTGGCGAGCGCGAGTTTGTCGTAGCGGAGGGTGCTGTCGTCGGGCAGCGCCACGGTGTGTGCCGCGAGGTCGATGCCGCCGATCACGGTGCCCGGGCGCACGTCGATCCGGTTGTCGCGGTACCAGTCCGCGTCGAACGGCGTGAAGTCGGCGAGCCGCTTCGTGCCCGTCATGTGCTCCTTGGACAACGGCGGTCGCTCGTACGGCAGATGCTCCTCGCCGCAGCACAACACTATGTCGCCGTCGAAGTCGTTCTGTCGTAGCGCCTCGGCGAGCTTCGCGCCCGCGAGACCACCGCCGACGATCACGAACGTGGAATCGGATGTCATCGCGCTCGCTCCCCGAAGTCGGTGCCGCTGAGAGGTCGATGCGCCGCGAACGGCCACCGCTGATTCGACGGTACTGCGGGGGAGTCGGCGAGACGGGAAGTTGCGGCAGATGGACACTGGACGAGCGCGCGTGCACATGCCGCGTGCCGGTGATCGCTCGAATCGAGGAGTGACAGGTGAGTTCACAAGAGAGCACGTCGAGCACGGGCGCCCGGGACCGGGTGGACTTCTGGTTCGACCCGTTGTGCCCGTGGTGCTGGATCACGTCGCGATGGATTCTCGAAGCGGAGAAGGTGCGCGACATCGACGTCGCCTTCCACGTCATGAGCCTCGCGGTGCTCAACGAAGGCCGGGACCTGCCCGACGAGTACCGCGAGATGATGACCAAGGCGTGGGGGCCGGTGCGGGTGGCGGTCGCCGCCGCCGGAGAACGCGGCGACGAGATCCTCTCGCCGCTCTACACGGCGATGGGCACCGAAATCCACGACCGTGGCAACAAGGATTTCGCCGACGTCGTCGTCAAGGCACTCGGCGAGGTGGGGCTCCCGCTCGAACTCGCCGAGGCCGCCGACTCGGACGAGTTCGACGCCGAACTGCGGCGCAGCCACCACGAGGGCATGGACAAGGTCGGCGACGACGTCGGAACGCCGACGATCCACGTCAACGGCGTGGCGTTCTTCGGCCCGGTGCTGTCGCGGATTCCGCGCGGCGAGGACGCGGGGAAGATATGGGACGGAACCGTCGCACTCGCGTCCTACCCGCACTTCTTCGAGCTCAAGCGCACTCGCACGGAAGACCCCGAGTTCGACTGAGCGGGCCGCACCGGCCGCGGGGCGCGGCCGCTACGGCCCGCCCTGCGGCCTGCCGGTGCCCGACACCTGCAACAATCGAGGCATGCGCGTATACCTCGGCGGCGACCACGCCGGTTTCGAACGGAAGACCCAGATCATCGAGCACCTGCAGGCGAACGGTCACGAGACCGTCGACTGCGGCGCCCTCACGTACGACGCGGCCGACGACTACCCGGCCTTCTGCATCGAGACCGCGCGTCGCGTGCTCGCCGACGAAGGCAGCCTCGGGATCGTCCTGGGTGGCAGCGGCAACGGCGAACAGATCGCCGCGAACAAGGTTGCGGGCATCCGTTGTGCGCTCGCGTGGAGCGTCGAGACCGCGACGCTCGCGCGCGAACACAACAACGCCCAGATGATCGGCATCGGCGGCCGCATGCACACGCTCGAGCAGACGCTCGAGATCGTCGACGCGTTCGTGTCCGCGCGCTGGTCGGAAGAGCCTCGGCACCAGCGTCGCATCGACATCCTCGGTGAGTACGAGAAGACCGGCGTGCCGCCTGCGCTTCCGGAGTCCTGACCCTCGTGCCCGAGGGCCACACCCTGCACAGGCTCGCCCGGCTGCACCGGAAACGGTTCGCGGGCGAGCCTGTTGCCGTATCGAGCCCGCAGGGCCGCTTCGCGGACGGTGCCGCGGTCGTCGACGGGCGCGTACTCGTCGACGCCGACGCGTGGGGGAAGCACCTGCTGCACCACTACGACGGCGCCGTGACCGTGCACGTGCATCTCGGCTTGTACGGCGCGTTCACCGAGTCCCCCACACCGATGCCCGACCCCGTCGGGCAGGTGCGTATGCGGATGGTGGGCGACGCTGTCGGCACGGACCTGCGCGGGCCGACACGCTGCGAGATCCTCACCCCACCCGAGGTCGACGCGCTCGAAGCGCGGCTCGGGCCCGATCCACTGCGTGACGACGCCGATCCGGACCGCGCGTGGGCACGCATCTCGCGCTCGTCGGCTCCTCTCGGTGCGCTGCTCATGGACCAGGCGGTGCTCGCGGGCGTCGGCAATGTCTACCGCGCGGAAGTGCTGTTCCGGCACAACCTGCATCCCGAGCTGCCGGGGCGCGCGCTCACACGCGACGAATGGGACGCCGTCTGGGCCGACCTCGTGGTGCTCATGAAGGTCGGTGTCGAACGCGGGCGTATGCACGTGGTGCGCCCCGAACACGACCACGGTGCGCCGTCCTACGCCGCCGACCGTCCGCGCACCTACGTGTACCGGCGGGCTGGGGAGCCGTGCCGGGTCTGCGGCGGGCTCGTGGCCCACGCCGAGATGAAGGGCCGCAACCTGTTCTGGTGCCCGAACTGTCAGCAGCGCTGACTGTCGGGCGTCCTCGTTCGTGTGGTTTCCCCGATCGGTCGGGGCGTGGAGACGTCAGAAGTCGAAGTCCATGCCGCCCATGTCGAAGCCGCCGCCGCCGTCGTCCATGCCGCCGAAGTCGTCGCCGCCGCCTGCGTCGCCGCCCATGTCGTCGCCACCGGCGTCGCCGCCGTCGCCACCCGCGTCACTGCCGTCGCCGGCGCCGCTCTCGAACGCCTGTGCGTCGTACGGCACGCCCGCCATGCCCGAGAACATCGCGGAGAACAGGAACATCGAACCGAGGCCCCAGGCACCTGCGACGAGTGCGGGCTTCCACCACGGCTCCGAGTACCAACCGGCGGGGACGGGCCGACCCGCGACACGGCCGCCCGGGTAGTAGTTGGGGGTGCGCGACGACGGGTTCGGCGATGCCGCGACCTGGCGGCCTTCGAACTCGACCTCACGGTCCTCGGTGACGCGGCCCGCGGCCTGCTGGCCGTCGATGCTGGGCACCTCGGGACCGGGGTCCATGCCCATCGCGGTGCGCGCCGCGCGAATGTAGTAGAGGCCTTCGAGCGCGGTCTGCTTCGCGAGGCGTGCTTGCGCGGGCGAGTTGGCCTGCTCGATCTGCGAGCCGGCAGCGGTGTACCGCTCGGACGCATCGGCGAGGGCCTGCTTGGACGCCGTGTCCGAGCCGACGAGGTTGAACACCTGGCCACCGAGCCGCTCGATGGCCTGGCGGGCATCGGCCTTCGCGTCGTCGAGGCTGCGCTGAGTGTTGCCCGCCTTGGTGGCCTGGCTGCGCATCACCACCACGACGACGGCCGCGAGTACGACGACGATCAGCAAAAGTTCCACAGGATGCCTCCAGCGGCCGAGAGGTCGGCAAAACGGACACTGTCCACAGTACCGATGTGCCGCGCGCGTCGTCCGGGACGGTCGTGCAGCATTGTGCGGAGCCGACTCCGGGTCGGTGGGGCGTGAGAACGGGGTGGACGCAGAACGGCCCGCCGACCTGAATTGCCAGGTGAGCGGGCCTTGTGGTGCGTCACGCGCCGTGGAGGCTGCGCCGACGTGGTGGAGGGGATGACGGGAATCGAACCCGCGTAGCCAGTTTGGAAGACTGGGGCTCTACCATTGAGCTACATCCCCGCGCATACGGCATCTGGTGGGATCGCCATCTCCGCCGTGTGCGTCACAGACTGTAGCGGACCCGACTTTGGATTTCCTAATCGGGGGGCCGTAGGATTCCCCTTCGGGTTCCCGTGCGGTCGACGGGAACTTTTCTCGGTCAGCGGGATGTGGCGCAGCTTGGTAGCGCATCCGCTTTGGGAGCGGAGGGTCGCAGGTTCGAATCCTGTCATCCCGACCAGAAGGACGCTGCGTCACGCATTCGCGTGATGCGGTACCACCCTTCGATGCACGACGTGAAGAAGCAAGAAATCCAACGAAGGAGCATTCCGTGAAGAGCACCGTCGAGCGGCTGAGCCCGACGCGAGTCCGTATCAACGTTGAGGTGCCCTTCGAGGAGCTCAAGCCTGATTTCGACAAGGCCTACAAGGCGCTCGCGCAGCAGATTCGTCTCCCCGGCTTCCGTCCGGGCAAGGCCCCCGCGAAGCTCCTCGAGGCACGTGTCGGTCGCGGCGCCGTGCTCGAGCAGGTCGTCAACGACGCGATACCCGCGCGCTACAGCGACGCCGTCAGCACCTCCGACGTGCAGCCGATCGGGCAGCCCGAGGTCGAGATCACGAAGATCGAGGACGGCGACGTCCTCGAGTTCGCAGCCGAGGTCGACGTCCGCCCCGAGATCACGCTTCCCGACTTCTCGTCGATCGCGGTCACCGTCGATCCCGTCGAGATCACCGACGAGGCCGTCGACGAGCAGCTGCTGTCGCTGCGTCAGCGTTTCGGCACCCTCACCGGCGTCGACCGCCCCGTCCAGGACGGCGACTTCGTGTCGATCGACCTGGCGGCCACCGTCGACGGCCAGCCTGTCGAGGACGCCACCACCGAGGGGCTCTCGCACGAGGTCGGTTCGGGTCAGCTCATCGAGGGCCTCGACGAGGCGATCGTCGGTGTCGAGGCGGGGGGCTCGAAGGAGTTCACCACCAAGCTGGTCGCGGGCGAGTTCGCAGGCAAGGACGCCGTCGTCACCGTCACCGTGCAGAGCGTCAAGGAGCGTGAGCTTCCCGAGGCCGACGACGAGTTCGCACAGCTCGCGAGCGAATTCGACACTCTCGACGAGTTGCTCGCCGACCTGCGTGAGCGCGTGGGCCGTGTCCGCAAGGTCGAGCAGGCCGGTCAGATCCGCGACAAGGTGCTCGAGTCGCTTCTCGACACGGTCGAGGTTCCGTTGCCCGAGGGCGCCGTCAAGGCCGAGGTCGACAGCGCGCTGCACGATGCGATCCACGGTCTCGACCACAGCGAGGAGGCCCTTGCCGAGATGCTCGAGCAGCAGGGCTCGAGCCGCGAGGAGTTCGACAAGGAGGCCAAGGAGAACGCCGAGCGTTCGGTCAAGACCCAGCTCCTCCTCGACGAGATCGCCGAGCAGAAGGAGGTGTCGGTGGGCCAGGAAGAGCTCACCGAGCGCATCCTGTTCCAGGCGCAGCGCTACGGGATGTCGCCCGAGCAGTTCATTCAGCAGATTCAGCAGGCGGGCCAGCTCGGCGCGATCTTCGCCGACGTACGTCGCGGCAAGGCGCTCGCCGAGGTCGTCGAGGAGACGACCGTCACCGACACCGACGGCAACGCGATCGACACCGCGGAGATGTTCGGTGCGGCCGAGCAGGAGAATGCCGACGAGTCCGGCGCCGATTCCGCTGAGGGCGAAGCGAAGGAATAAGGCAGGTCAAGGGGTGTTTTCATACCCCTTCTCCGACATGGGCTTTCCGCTATGAGCGAAGTGGGGCGGCACCGGGACTCCGGTGCCGCCCCACTTCGTTAGTGTCAGTGTCAGCAAACAACGATCCACACCAGAAGGCAGGTACCGTGACTTCGACTCACTTGGAGACTCCGCAGAGTCCCGCCATGACTTCGGCCACCGCAGGCTTGAACCTCAGCGACTCGGTCTACGAACGCCTCCTGCGCGAGCGGATCATCTTCCTCGGCACCCAGGTCGACGACGACATCGCGAACAAGCTGTGCGCGCAGATCCTGCTGCTGTCGGCCGAGGACCCCACACGAGACATCTCGCTCTACATCAACTCGCCGGGCGGCTCGGTCACCGCGGGCATGGCCATCTACGACACGATGCAGTTCGCCGAGTGCGACGTCGCGACGTACGGCATGGGCCTCGCGGCGTCGATGGGGCAGTTCCTGCTGTCGGCGGGAGCACGGGGCAAGCGCTACGCGCTGCCGCACGCGCGGATCATGATGCACCAGCCGTCCGCGGGCATCGGCGGCACGGCGGCCGACGTCGCGATCATGGCGGAGCAGTTCGCGCACACCAAGCGGGAGATGGCCGAGTTGATCGCCGAGCACACCGGGCAGACGGTCGAGCAGATCACCATCGACTCGGACCGCGACCGCTGGTTCACCGCGCAGCAGGCCCTCGAATACGGGTTCGTCGACCACGTCATCTCGCGTGCCCCGCGCCGCGGAGACGCCGGCTGATCCTGCCCGAAATCGACTTCCACTCATTGGAGACCAGATGACCAACATGTTCGGCGACCGCACGCCCGACGCACTCGGCGGCCAGGCACCCGGCGGCGCGCAGTCGCGCTACATCCTTCCGTCGTTCATCGAGCACTCGAGCTACGGCGTCAAGGAATCGAACCCGTACAACAAGCTGTTCGAGGAACGCATCATCTTCCTCGGCGTCCAGGTCGACGACGCGTCGGCGAACGACGTCATGGCACAGCTGCTCGTGCTCGAGTCGCTCGATCCCGACCGCGACATCACGATGTACATCAACTCGCCCGGCGGCTCGTTCACGTCGCTCATGGCGATCTACGACACGATGCAGTACGTGCGCGCCGACATCACGACGGTGTGCCTCGGCCAGGCCGCGTCGGCCGCGGCCGTGCTGCTCGCTGCGGGTACCCCCGGTAAGCGGCTCGCGCTGCCCAACGCGCGTGTGCTCATCCACCAGCCGGCCACGGGCGGCATCCAGGGGCAGGTGTCCGACCTCGAGATCCAGGCGGCGGAGATCGAGCGGATGCGCCGTCTCATGGAGACCACGCTCGCGAAGCACACCGGCAAGGATCCCGACGTGATCCGCCGCGACACCGACCGCGACAAGATTCTCACCGCGGCGGAAGCGGTCGAGTACGGCATCATCGACGACGTCCTCGAGTACCGCAAGCTCAGCGCCCAGAAGTGAGCTCGATCCCGCCCCGGCCGGACGCCGCCTATGGTGGAGGGTGCGCCGGGGCGGGCGCGTCGTCGGACGCGATTGCGGCGACACACCCCGGGCAAAGGCCGGTAAGCAGTCGCCCCCGCCGGTGATATCCGGGTACGGTCGATTGACTGCCGATCGTGGATCACGGCGGCCGGCCCCCAGACCGGTCACTCCGGTCGGCACGACACCCTGCACGCAGACGAAGGAAGTAGGGACCTGACGAGATGGCACGCATCGGTGACGGCGGGGATCTGTTGAAGTGCTCTTTCTGCGGCAAGAGTCAGAAGCAGGTCAAAAAGCTCATCGCAGGCCCCGGGGTCTACATCTGCGACGAGTGCATCGACCTCTGCAACGAGATCATCGAGGAGGAGCTCGCCGAGACCAGCGAGGTCAAGCTCGACGAGCTGCCCAAGCCGAAGGAGATCCGCGAGTTCCTCGAGAACTACGTCATCGGCCAGGACCCCGCGAAGCGCACGCTCGCGGTCGCTGTGTACAACCACTACAAGCGCATCCAGGCAGGCGACAAGGCGCGTGACACCCGCGGCGAAGCGGTCGAGCTCGCGAAGTCGAACATCCTGATGCTCGGACCCACCGGCTGCGGCAAGACGTACCTCGCGCAGACGCTCGCCAAGATGCTCAACGTGCCCTTCGCGATCGCCGACGCCACGGCTCTCACCGAGGCCGGCTATGTGGGCGAGGACGTCGAGAACATCCTGCTCAAGCTCATCCAGGCGGCCGACTACGACGTCAAGCGCGCGGAGACCGGCATCATCTACATCGACGAGGTCGACAAGATCGCCCGCAAGAGCGAGAACCCGTCGATCACGCGCGACGTGTCGGGCGAGGGTGTGCAGCAGGCGCTGCTGAAGATCCTCGAGGGGACGCAGGCGAGCGTGCCCCCGCAGGGCGGTCGCAAGCACCCCCACCAGGAGTTCATCCAGATCGACACCACCAATGTGCTGTTCATCGTGGCGGGTGCGTTCGCGGGGCTCGAGAAGATCGTGTCCGACCGCGTCGGCAAGCGTGGTCTCGGCTTCGGTGCCGAGGTGCGGTCGAAGGCCGAGATCGACACACAGGATCATTTCGCCGAGGTCATGCCCGAGGATCTGATCAAGTTCGGGCTCATCCCCGAGTTCATCGGCCGTCTGCCGATGATCGCGTCGGTCACGAACCTCGACAAGGACTCGCTGGTGAAGATCCTGTCGGAGCCACGCAACGCGCTGGTCAAGCAGTACACGCGGCTGTTCGAGATGGACAATGTCGAGCTCGAGTTCACCGACGACGCGCTCGGCGCGATCGCCGATCAGGCGATCCTGCGGGGCACCGGTGCCCGTGGTCTGCGCGCGATCATGGAAGAAGTGCTGCTACCGGTCATGTACGACATCCCGAGCCGCGACGACGTCGAGAAGGTCGTCGTCACCGCCGAGACGGTCAACGACAACGTGCTGCCGACCATCGTGCCGCGCAAGCCCGAACGCGAGCGTCGCGACAAGTCCGCATAGGGCGTCGTCCCCGCCGCGCACACTGCCGCTATCGTGGGGCGGTCGCCCTCGTGAACGGCGGCACACCCACTCGTGCGGAGGTGCAGCGTGACCACAGCGGGCCCGATCTACGTGCTCAACGGCCCCAATCTGAACCTGCTCGGCACCCGCGAACCCGACATCTACGGTCGGGACACCTTCGACGACGTCGTGTCGCTGTGCCGCACCTCCGCGGCCCGGTTCGACCGCTCTGTCGACGTGCGGCAGTCGAACCACGAAGGTGTCCTCGTCGACTGGGTGCAGGAGGCGCGCGAGCACGCGTCGGGCCTGGTGCTCAATCCCGCGGCGTACACGCACACGTCGGTCGCATTGCGTGACGCGCTCGCGATGCTCGACGTGCCGGTGGTGGAGGTCCACATCAGCAATGTGCACGCGCGCGAGCCGTTCCGCGCCCACTCGTACGTCTCACCGGTCGCGACGGGCGTGATCGCCGGCCTGGGTGTCACGGGCTACGCGCTCGCGATCGATTATCTGTGCCGCACCGCGCGCTGACCTCGTCGCCGCGCGAGTGCGCGTAATCGTGACCTGGTGCCGCGTGTAATCGTGACCCCGACGCGGTACCCATGGAAGAGGAGCTGCTCCCGGCCGAGGCGACACGGGACTTCGAAGGGCGCTCCCGTTCTGCTGTCGAGACGATCGGAGGATGATGATGGATGCCGTGATGTATCCGGTCATCGTGGTGGTCTACGTGTTGTCGGCGATCAGCTCCGGCACCCTCGGCACCTGGTGGTGACGGTCGGTCAGTCGATCTTGATCCGGTCGGCGCCGGTGTAGACGTTCATGGCGTTGCCGCGCAGGAAGCCCACGAGCGTCGTGCCGTTGTCGGCTGCGACGTCCACCGCGAGTGACGACGGCGCGGACACCGCGCCCAGTACGGGCACGCCCGCCGTCACCGACTTCTGCACGAGCTCGAACGACGCGCGGCCCGACACGATGAGCACCGTCTCGCGCAGCGGCACCAGGTTCTCGCGCACCGCCCACCCCAGCACCTTGTCGACGGCGTTGTGCCGCCCGACGTCCTCGCGCACTGCGAACACGGTGCCGTCGGGTCCGAACAGTCCTGCTGCGTGCAGGCCGCCGGTCGTGTCGAAGGCGCGCTGACGGGCCCGCAAAGTGTCGGGCATGTCCGAGAGCGCCGACGCGGCGACGATGACCGCGTCGTCTGCCGGCCGATGCACGTTGCGGGTGCGGACGTCGTCGAGTGACGTCTTGCCGCACACCCCGCATGCCGACGACATCAGGAAACTGCGGTCGGTCGCGGAAGGGGGCGTGACGCCCGGCGCGAGCGCGACGTCGACCACGTTGTAGGTGTTGACGCCGTCGTCGTCCTTGCCGTCGCAGTACCGCAGAGCCGCGATCTCGTCGCGGTGCCTGATCACGCCCTCCGCCAGCAGGAAACCGTGCACCAGATCGAAATCGGCTCCGGGGGTGCGCATCGTGACGGTGAGCGCGACACCGCCGACGCGGATCTCGAGTGGTTCCTCGACCGCGAGCGAATCGGGTCGTCGGCTCGACTGGTCACCCGTGACCCGCACGATCGGCCGGCGGGTGGTGACTCGGCCCATGATGCACTCCCTGCTCGCGGCGCCACGGACGGGGCGCGCATGACGCGTGTGGTGAAGCTGCCGTCCTCATCGTAGAAGCGGCAGTGGTGTTCGCGCAGAGAACCATTTTCCGCGTTCGCGCAGAGAACCTTTCCGGCGAGAAGGTCGTGCTGCTCGGTTAGGGTCTGGCCCATGGCACCCGAGACACGTCCCGCAACGCACGACGAGATCCCCGCGGTCGCGGCAGTGCTGGCGGAGGCGTTCGAGTCGGATCCGGTGATGGCGGCGATGTTGCCGGACCCGGTCACCCGGACGCGCCGTCTCGGGCGGCTGTTCGCGACCGAGGTCCGCCACCATCATTTCGCGGGCGGCGGCGTCGACATCGCGGTCGACGGGGACGGGACGATCGGTGGTGCCGCGGTGTGGGATCCGCCGGGCCGATGGCGTCAGTCGGCGTGGGCCGGGTGGCGTATGTTGCCGCAGCACATCCATGCGCTGGGAGCGCGGGCGGTGGCAGGCGCCCGCATCGACCGGGCGTTCGAGCGGGCCCACCCCGCCGAGCCGCACTGGTACCTGTCGATGATCGGTACGGCAGGCGCGGCGCGCGGCGGCGGATTCGGCAAGGCGCTGCTCACGTCCCGGCTCGCGGTCGCCGACGGGGAGGGAATGCCCGCGTATCTCGAATCGAGCAATATCGCGAACGTGCCCTACTACGAGCGGTTCGGATTCGCGCCACACGGCGAGATCGACGTGGTACCCGCACGGAACGGCAAGCCGGCCGTCGTCGCGTACGCGATGTGGCGCGACCCTCGGTGAGCGGGATGTGAGCGTGGGATCCTCGCCCTACCGGCGCCTCGTGATACGACAACAGATGTGACAGCGATTCCAGGGATGCACGAGGGGACCCCGTTCGACGAGTTCGACGACTACGTACGACTCGTGCGTGTGTCCGGCCTCACGATGTCGCCCGACGGCAGACGTCTCGTCGTCACCGCAGCGACACTCGACGGCAAGGGCACGTCGTTCGTCGACGCGTTGTGGGAGATCGACGCGACGGGCGCCCGGCCGCCGCGCCGGTTGACGTGGGGGCTGACGGGGGAGACCGGAGCCGCGTTCACGCACGACGGGGACCTGCTGTTCACGGCGGCGCGGGCCGTGGCGTCCGGCACCGGCGCCAGGGAATCCACCGACGCCACTCCGCCCACGAGCCTGTGGCGGTTGCCCGCACGCGGGGGAGAGGCACATGTCGTCGTCACGCGCGGCGGTGCAGTTCGTGGTGTCGCGACGGCGCACAGCGCGCCCACGTTCGCGGTGTCGGTCGCGATGTTCGGCCGCACCGTCGACGACGACGCGCGTATCCGCGGCGACCGCGAACGCCGCGACATGTCCGCGGTTCTGCACACCGGTTACCCGGTGCGGCACTGGGATCACGAGCTCGGCCCCGAGCGGCCGCATCTCGTCGCGGGTACCGGTGGCGCCGAGCTCGTGCCGGACGCGGACGCCACCGTCGATCTGGCACCCGACGCGGGCGACGCGCTGCGCGACGCCGAGTACGTCATCGCCCCCGACGGCAGCTACGCCGTCACGACGTGGACGGTGCCCGCACCGCTCGCGGCGCGACGGACGACACTCGCGCGCATCGACATCGAGTCCGGACACCGCACCACGCTCGTCGACGATCCGGACGCCGATCTGTCGGCTCCCGTGGTGGCGCCGGACGGGCGCACCGTCGCCTTCCTCCGCGAGTCGGTGGCGACGGCAGAGCGCGCGCCGCGTGTCACTCTGCACCGCTGCGACGCTGCGAGTGGCTCGGTCGAGCGTCTCGTGCCCGCCTGGGACCGGTGGCCGACGTCGGTCGCGTGGCTCGCCGACGGTTCGGGGCTCGTGCTCACCGCGGACGATCACGGCAGGGCGCCGATCTTCGTTCTGCGCGAGGGTGACTCGGTGCCGCGCCGGGTGACCGACGACGACTTCGCCTACACCGATGTGCGGGTCGCGCCCGACGGTGCCACGGTGTTCGCCCTGCGCTCGTCGTATGCCGCGCCACCACATCCCGTGCGCATCGACCTGGCGTCCGGGGCGGTCACCGTGCTCGCGACGCCCGCCGCGGCCGTCGACTCCGAGCGATTGCCCGAACTCCCGGGCACGCTCGTCGAAGTCGAGACCGAGTCCGACGACGGGGTTCCGCTGCGGGCGTGGATGGCCGTCCCCACGGGGGCCGAACCGCATGCCCCCGTGCCGCTGCTGTTGTGGATCCACGGCGGGCCCCTGTCGTCGTGGAATGTGTGGTCGTGGCGCTGGAACCCGTGGCTGCTCGTCGCACAGGGGTACGCGGTGCTGTTGCCCGATCCCGCGCTGTCGACGGGCTACGGTCAGGAGTTCGTGCAGCGCGGGTGGGGCCGCTGGGGCCGGGAGCCGTTCACCGACCTGATGGCGCTCACCGACGCGGCCGTCGCGAGACCCGAGATCGACGCGGCGCGCACCGGCGCGATGGGCGGGTCCTTCGGGGGGTACATGGCGAACTGGGTTGCCGGTCACACCAACCGATTCCGTGCGATCGTCACGCACGCGGGGCTGTGGGCGCTCGACCAGTTCGGACCCACGACCGATGCCGCGTGGTACTGGAACCGTGAGATGACCCCCGAGATGGCCGTCGAGAACTCGCCGCACCTGTTCGTTGCCGACATCGCGACGCCGATGCTCGTGATCCACGGCGACAAGGACTATCGCGTTCCCGTCGGGGAGGCGCTGCGGCTGTGGTACGAGCTGCTGTCGGAGTCCGGACTGCCCGCCGACGACCAGGGCGAAACGGTGCACCGCTTTCTCAGCTTCCCGTCGGAGAACCACTGGGTGCTGCGTCCGGAACACGCCCGCGTCTGGTACCAGGTGGTCGAGGCGTTCCTTTCCGAACACGTCCTGGGCGAGCCTGCCGCGATGCCCGACGTCCTCGGTGTCGATCACGACCCCGGTGTGTCGGTCATCCCCGAGGAGTGAGACGCGCATTCGGCAGAGCGGGAGCGGGCAGCGTCTCGGTCCACGCGTCCGGGAAGTCGCCGAACCGCGAGGCCTGACCCGCTCGTGCATGCTGCCATTGCGCGCGGTACTCGGCGATCTCGTCGTGTGTGCGTCCGATGAAGTTCCACCACATCACGATGCGTTCGCCGAGCGGAGTGCCGCCGAGCACCAGCATGCGCACGGGTCCCTCGCAGTCCACGGCGAGCCGCGCGCGGCCCGGCGACAGGTAGACGAGATCGCCGGGGCGCGCGGTGGTGCCCTCGATCGAGGCGGTGCCCTGGTCGACGAGCACGCCGTGCTCGAAGGCGGGGTCGATCGGGGCCGAGAATCGCCCACCGTCGGACGCCACCTCGGCGCCGAGCAAGGGGGTGTGCGTCGTGACCGGCGAACCGTGTCCCAGAAACGACCCGAGGAACACCAGCACACGGACCCCGTCGACATCCACGGCCTCGGGCGCGTAGTGCTCGAAGCCCGGAGCGGTGAAGCGCGACCGGTCGGGCAGCGCGATCCACAACTGCACGCCGTGCAGCACGCTCGTGTCGGCGGTCGAGAACTCCGAGTGCGCGATGCCGGATCCGGCGGTCATCAGGTTGAGCTCGCCCGGCCGGACCGTCGCGTGGACGCCGGTCGTGTCCCGGTGCTCGATTTCGCCGCGGAACAACCACGATGCGGTCTGCAAGCCGGTGTGCGGGTGCCCGGCCACACGCATCCCGCCGGTGCCCGCGACGTCGTCGGGCCCGTAATGGTCGACGAAGCACCAGGCACCCACGAGCGGACGCCGTCGGTGCGGAAGGGTGCGACGAACCGTCATCGCGCGTGGCCCGCCGAGCGGCACCTCGCGCGGTTCCACGAGTTCGGGCGGTTCGGGCGTCGCGTCGCAGGCTTCGCGCGCGGCGACGGCGGGGTCGAGGCCCGCGAGGTCCGTCTCGTCGGGTCTGGCATCGAGATTGCTCATGTCGCTCCCGCGGGTCCTCGGTGATCGGTGCGCCTGCAGTCCGGTGCGTTCGCGTGACCGGCACTCGTGCTGCTCCAGCGTGTCCGTTACCACACTATGCATATGGGCCGAACCGGGCGTGGGGGACGAGACGCGGGCAAACCGGCACGTGCGTGCGCTTCGACCCCGTGGCGGGGCGACCTCGTCATGGGCGCTCGCCGTGCTTGCCCCGTACGAACCGTGTACCCGGCTACGCCTAGACTCGAGGGGTGACCAGTGCAGCTCCCGAGAACCCGCGCAACCCCGTCGACCTGCCCAAGAGCTGGGATCCCAGCGCCGTAGAGGCCGATCTGTACCAGGGCTGGGTGGATGCCGGGTACTTCACGGCCGACGCGACGAGCGACAAGCCGGGCTACTCGATCGTGCTGCCGCCGCCGAATGTGACCGGCAGCCTGCACATGGGCCACGCGCTCGACCACACGCTGATGGACGCGCTCACGCGGCGCAAGCGGATGCAGGGCTTCGAGGTGCTGTGGCTGCCCGGCATGGACCACGCGGGCATCGCGACGCAGACCATCGTCGAGAAGCAGCTCGCCGCGCAGGGCATCTCGAAGGAAGACCTCGGCCGCGACGCCTTCGTCGAGAAGGTGTGGGAGTGGAAGCGCGAGTCGGGCGGCAAGATCCAGGGCCAGATGAAGCGCATCGGCGACGGCGTCGACTGGAGTCGCGACCGCTTCACGATGGACGACGGGCTCTCGCGCGCGGTGCAGACGATCTTCAAGCGCCTGTACGACGACGGCCTGATCTACCGTGCCGAGCGCCTCGTCAACTGGTCGCCGGTGCTGCAGACCGCGATCTCGGACATCGAGGTCAAGTTCGAGGAGGTCGAAGGCGAGCTCGTGTCGCTGCGCTACGGTTCGCTCGACGACGCCGAGCCGCACGTGATCGTCGCCACCACACGTGTCGAGACGATGCTGGGTGACACCGCGGTGGCGGTGCACCCCGACGACGAGCGTTACCGCGACCTCGTGGGCACCACCCTCGAACATCCGATCACCGGCAGGCAGATCCCGATCGTCGCCGACGACTACGTCGACCCCGAGTTCGGCACCGGCGCGGTCAAGATCACGCCCGCGCACGATCCCAACGACTTCGAGATGGGGCTGCGTCACAACCTGCCGATGCCCAACATCATGGACAAGACGGGCCACATCGAAGGCACGGGTACGCGTTTCGACGGCATGGACCGATTCGAGGCTCGGGTCGCGGTCCGCGAGGAACTCGCCGCGCTGGGCCGCGTCGTCGCCGAGAAGCGCCCCTACCTGCACAGCGTCGGCCACTCCGAACGCAGCGGCGAACCGATCGAGCCGCGGCTGTCGCTGCAGTGGTGGGTCAAGGTGGACGAGCTCGCGAAGAAGGCAGGCGATGCCGTGCGTTCCGGGGACACCGTCATCCACCCCACGAGCCAGGAGCCGCGCTGGTTCTCGTGGGTCGACGACATGCACGACTGGACGATCTCGCGCCAGCTGTGGTGGGGCCATCGCATTCCGATCTGGTACGGACCGGACGGCGAGGTCGAGTGCTTCGGCCCCGACCAGACCCCGCCCGAGGGCTGGGAGCAGGACCCCGACGTCCTCGACACGTGGTTCTCGTCGGGACTGTGGCCCTTCTCCACGATGGGCTGGCCGGACGCCACGGCCGAGCTCGAGAAGTTCTACCCCACAAGCGTTCTCGTCACGGGCTACGACATCCTGTTCTTCTGGGTCGCGCGCATGATGATGTTCGGCACGTACGTCGCCGAGGATGCCGCGATCACCGCGGGCAAGACGCCCGACACCGGCAAGCAGGTGCCTTTCCGGGACGTGTTCCTGCACGGGCTCGTGCGCGATCAACACGGCAAGAAGATGTCGAAGTCGCGTGGCAACGGCATCGACCCGCTCGACTGGGTCGACCGGTTCGGCGCCGACGCGCTCCGCTTCACCCTGGCCCGTGGCGCCAACCCGGGTGCCGACCTCTCGGTCGGCGAAGACCACGCGCAGTCGTCGCGCAATTTCGCCAACAAGCTGTTCAATGCCACCAAGTTCGCGCTCATGAACGGCGCCGCGCCCGGCGAACTGCCGGCCCGCGACCAGCTCACCGACGCCGACCGCTGGATCCTCGACCGGCTCGAGACGGTCCGCGCCGACGTCGACGCCGCGTTCGACCGGTACGAGTTCTCCAAGGCGTGCGAGGCGCTCTACCACTTCGCGTGGGACGAGGTGTGCGACTGGTACCTGGAGATCGCCAAGGTCCAGGTGTCGGGCGATGCCGCTCCCACGACTCGCACCGTGCTCGGCACCGTTCTCGACTCGCTGCTGCGCCTGCTGCATCCGGTGGTCCCGTTCGTCACCGAAAGCCTGTGGAAGGCCCTCACCGGCGGCGAGTCGGTGGTCGTCGCGTCGTGGCCGCAGCCGAGCGGGATCGGCGCCGACCCGGTCGCTGCTCAGCGCATCGACGACATGCAGCGGCTCGTCACCGAGGTCCGCCGCTTCCGCAGCGATCAGGGTCTCAAGCCGTCGCAGAAGGTGCCCGCCCGGCTCGTCGGTGTGGACGCCGCCGATCTCGACGGCCAACTCGGCGCGGTGCGCTCACTCGTGCGGCTCACCGAACCCGAGGCGGACTTCGCGCCGTCGGTGTCGGTCGAGGTCCGGCTCAGCCAGGCGACCGTCACGGTCGAACTCGACACCTCGGGCACGGTCGACCTCGGCGCCGAGATCGCGCGTCTGCGCAAGGATCTCGCCGTCGCCGAGAAAGAGCTTGCAGGTACCACCGGCAAGCTCGGCAACGAGGCCTTCCTGGCGAAGGCACCCGACGCGGTGGTCGCGAAGATCCGTACGCGGCAGACCGTCGCACGCGAGGAGATCGACCGGATCACGGCGCGACTGAAGGAGCTGGGGCAGGCGTGAGCGACGCGCAGAATCCGTCACGGCCGGGGCGCGGTTCCGGCGGCGACGGCGCGCACGAGATCGATCCGGTCGACCTCGCCGAGCTCGCGCTCGTCGAGGCGGATCTCGACAAGCGGTGGCCCGAGACGAAGATCGAGCCGTCCCTCACGCGCATCTCCGCGCTCATGGACCTGCTCGGGTCACCGCAGAATGCGTATCCGTCGATCCATGTCGCCGGCACCAACGGCAAGACGTCCGTCACCCGCATGATCGACTCGTTGCTGCGCGCGCTGCATCGCCGCACCGGCCGCACCACGAGCCCCCACCTGCAACTCGCGACCGAACGCATCGGCATCGACGGGCACCCCCTCTCACCGCGCCGATATGTCGACACCTTCCGCGAGATCGAGCCGTACGTGCAGATGATCGATCAGCAGTCCGAGGCCGCGGGCGGCCCCGCGATGAGCAAGTTCGAGGTGCTCACGGCGATGGCCTTCGCGGCGTTCGCCGAGACTCCGGTCGACGTCGCGGTCGTGGAGGTGGGCCTCGGTGGCCGGTGGGATGCCACCAATGTCATCGACAGCCAGGTCGCCGTCGTCACCCCGATCGGGCTCGACCACGCCGAGTATCTCGGCACCGACCTCGCGAGCATCGCAGGCGAGAAGGCGGGCATCGTCAAGCAGCCGCCGCAGGACGGTCTCGTGCCCCGCGACGCCGTCGCGATCCTCGCGCAGCAGGAGCCCGAGGTCATGGACGTGCTGTTGCGTCGCGCGGTCGAGGTCGACGCAGCCGTGGCGCGCGAAGGTTCCGAGTTCTCGGTGCTCACGCGCCAGATCGCGGTGGGCGGCCAGCAACTCGAGTTGCAGGGGCTCGGTGGTGTCTACAGCGAGATCTTCCTTCCGCTGCACGGCGAACACCAGGCCCGGAATGCGTCCCTCGCGCTCGCCGCGGTCGAGGCGTTCTTCGGTGCGGGTGCCGACCGCCAACTCGAACAGGACGCGATTCGCGAAGGCTTCGCGACCGTCGTCAACCCCGGGCGGCTCGAGCGTGTGCGCGCCGCACCCACGGTGTTTCTCGACGCCGCGCACAATCCGCAGGGTGCCCGTGCCCTGGCCGAGGCGCTCACCGCGGAGTTCGACTTCCGCAAGCTGGTCGGTGTCGTGTCGATCATGGGGGACAAGGATGTCGACGGCATCCTCGAGGCACTCGAACCGGTGCTCGACGAGATCGTCGTGACGAACAACGGATCGCCCCGCGCGATGGATGTCGACGAACTCGCAGGCCATGCCGTCGCGCGGTTCGGCGACGAACGTGTCGTCGTCGCGGCGACGCTGGCGGACGCGATCGAGACCGCCATCGCCATCGCCGAGGATGTCGCCGATCCCGGCGAATCCGTGTCGGGCGCGGGCGTCGTCGTCACCGGCTCGGTCGTCACCGCCGGTGCGGCCCGCACGCTTTTCGGAAAGGACCCCGCGTGAGCGACGAGAACACACCTCCGGCGACGCCGCCGCCGGCCAATGATCCCCCGCCGACTCCGCCGGCCAACGATCCCTGGAAGGGCTTTCGGGGGGTGTGTGCGGGCACGCTCGTGCTGGAAGCGATCGTGATCCTGCTCGCGCTGCCGATCGTCGCGCAGCTCGGCGGTGGCATCACGTGGCTGTCCGGTGGCCTGATCATCGGGTCCGCGGTGCTGATGGTGCTGGGCGCGGGCGTACAGGGCCGTTCCTGGTCGATGAAGTTCAACATCGCGTTGCAGGTGATCTTGCTGCTCGGGTTCTTCGTCGACCTCTCGATCGGTGCGGTCGGGGTGATCTTCGGAATCGTCTGGGCGTACCTGATCTATCTGCGCCGGGACCTCCAGCAGCGCATGGCGCGGGGCCAGCTGCCGAGCCAGCAGCAGCGACCGTTAGGCTGACGCCCCGTGACAGAGCGCACCCTGGTACTGATCAAGCCCGACGCCGTTGCCCGCGGAAATGTGGGAGAGATTCTGGCGCGGATCGAGCGGAAAGGTCTCACGATCTCCGCGCTCGAACTGCGCGTGGCCGAGCAATCGGTCGCCGAGCAGCATTACGCCGAGCACGAGGGACGCCCCTTCTACGCGAGCCTGCTCGAGTTCATCACGTCGGGCCCGCTCGTCGCCGCGGTGGTCGAGGGGCCTCGCGCGGTGGCGGCATTCCGTCAGCTCGCGGGCGGCACCGACCCGGTCGAGAAGGCGATTCCCGGCACGATTCGCGGCGACCTCGGCCTCGAGACGCAGGAGAACCTCGTGCACGGCTCCGACTCGGTGGAGTCCGCCGAGCGCGAGATCGCGTTGTGGTTCCCGAAACTCGCAGGCTGATTTCCCACCCCCTCGGCGTCCCCGCGGTGAGCGGGGACGCCGTTCTCGTTGTTCCCGATGGTTCGCGTCTCGTGGGTTCCGATGTGTCACGCACGCCGTCGACCAGCACGTGCCGGGTAGTCCGGTCACCGGCCGCGGCGTGATGCGAGCGTCGGCCCCGCGGTGTTGCCGCGCCGTTGGTACGTGCGCGGGCGACCGTGTGGGATACTGGAGGCGGTCGGGCCTTCGGCGTGTCGCACGCTGATCGGCCGACCGGATGGCATCGGCCACCGAGCCCGTCGTCGTCGCCCCGCTCCATCGGGAAGGTCCCGCTGGTGCGTCCGGAGGCACGCGAGCGCGGCGCCCGGGTGGGCGCGAGCCATCCGCCAGGCACTGCACGAGCATGTGGTGAAACGGACACCATGTGCCGCGTGGCGCGAGACCAGACAATCTCGCATTCGACGAGTGCGAGTACACACATGCGCCCCTGTGTGGCCGCGTCACAGTCCCGACGGACTGGACGCGCCCGGGGGTCCGAGGAGACTTACGTGGCCGATCAGTCGCCGCCCGCACAATCAGATCCGCAGCTGCCCGAGAAGATGCGAGTGCACGCTCTCGCGAAGCTGTTGGGGGTCACCAGCAAGCAGGTCCTCGCCGAGGCCACTGCGCTCGGCGCCGAACTGCGCAGTGCGCAGTCGAGCATCACGCGCGAGGTGGCCGAGCAGGTGAGGGGTGCTCTGTTCCCCGCCGAGCCCGTCGCGGAGCAGCCGGAAGCCGAGCAGGCCCAACCGGAACCCGAGCAGGCGCAGCCGGAACCCGAGGAGGCAGTGCCCGCCGCCGAGCCCGAAGCCGCGGGTGCGACCGAGGCATCGGACGCCGCCGAGGTACCGGATGCTGCGGCGGCTCCCGACGTGGCCGAGTCCGAGGCACCCATGCTCGACCTCGGCGTCGTGCCCGAGCCGGCACCCACCCCCGTCGTCAGCCAGGCGCCGCTGTTCCTGCAGCCCGATCCGGAGGCGGCCCGCGAGCGCAGGCGTAGCCGCGCCGAGAGCACCGAGCAGGAACCCCGCGACGCGGCTGCCGAGCCCGCCGACAGCACCGACGCCGCAAGCGGCACCGACGCCGAGTCCGAGGCGGATGCCGACGAGCAGCCGCGTCGACGGCGCCGGGGGCGTCGCGGTCGCGGTCGCGGGCGTGGCGAGCAGACGGAGCGCGACGACACGACGGACGAGTCGAGCGACGACACACACGACAGCGCTACCAAGAACGACGGCGACACCAAGAAGGGCGGCGGCACCAAGAACGACGGCGGCGCCGGGAAGTCGGGCGACAAGCGCGGCGCACCGGGCGACGAGAGCCCCGAGGGCGAGGCAGCCGACGAGGCTGGGAAGTCGGCGAGCGCCGACTCGGCGTCCGACACGAAGGCGGACACCGCGTCGAAGTCCGATACCGACGACGAGTCGGGAGACGGGTCGGCCAGTCGTCGTCGCCGTCGTCGTCGCCGCCGCAAGAGCGGATCGGACGGAGCCGACGCGTCGTCCGACGACGATCCGCCGAACACTGTCGTTCACGAGCGTGAGCCGCGCAGCAAGTCGAAGGCCAAGGACGAGGTGCAGGGCATCTCGGGTTCGACCCGACTCGAAGCGAAGCGTCAGCGACGCCGCGACGGACGCGACGCCGGTCGCAGGCGTCCGCCGATCCTCACCGAGTCGGAATTCCTCGCGCGTCGCGAGGCGGTCGACCGCGTGATGGTCGTGCGCGACCGCTCGGTCGTGTCGAGCGCCCACGCGGCCACACAGGTGGGCGTGCTCGAGGACGACATCCTCGTCGAGCACTTCGTCACCACCTCGACCACCGCGTCGATGGTCGGCAACGTCTACCTCGGCCGAGTCCAGAACGTGCTGCCGAGCATGGAGGCAGCGTTCGTCGACATCGGCCGCGGCCGCAACGGCGTGCTGTACGCAGGCGAGGTCAACTGGGAGGCGGCCGGTCTCGGCGGCAATTCGCGCAAGATCGAGCAGGCTCTCAAGCCGGGCGATCAGGTGCTCGTGCAGGTCAGCAAGGATCCGGTCGGCCACAAGGGCGCTCGGCTCACCACGCAGGTGAGCCTCGCGGGCCGTTTCCTGGTGTACGTACCGGGCGGCACGTCCACCGGCATCAGCCGCAAACTGCCGGACACCGAGCGCAAGCGTCTCAAGGAGATCCTGCGCGAGGTCGTCCCGGCCGACGCGGGCGTCATCATCCGCACGGCGGCCGAGGGAGTGAGCGCCGAGGAGATCGCGCGCGACGTCGAGCGACTGCAGGCGCAGTGGGAGACGATCCGGCAGCAGTCGGCGGAGGCCGAGGCGAAGCGTTCGGGCAACCCGGTGACGCTGTACGAAGAGCCCGACCCGCTGGTCAAGGTCATCCGCGATCTGTTCAACGAGGACTTCTCGAAGCTCGTCGTGCACGGCGCCGCCGCGTGGGACACCGTACGGTCGTACATCGAATCGGTCGCGTCGGATCTGCTGCCCCGCGTGGAGCAGTACACGGACGACGGCAGGGGAGACGTCTTCGCTGCGTACCGCATCGACGAGCAGCTCGCGAAGGCGCTCGACCGCAAGGTGTGGCTTCCGTCCGGCGGCACCCTGGTGATCGACCGCACCGAGGCGATGACGGTCGTCGACGTCAACACCGGGAAGTTCACGGGGTCGGGTGGCAATCTCGAGGAGACCGTCACGCGCAACAATCTCGAGGCGGCCGAGGAGATCGTGCGGCAGATGCGTCTGCGCGACATCGGCGGCATGATCGTCGTCGATTTCATCGACATGGTCCTCGAATCGAATCGCGATCTCGTGTTGCGTCGTCTCACCGAGGCGCTCGGCCGCGACCGCACCCGGCACCAGGTGTCCGAGGTCACGTCGCTCGGCCTGGTCCAGATGACGCGCAAGAAGCTGGGTACCGGTCTGGTCGAGGCATTCTCGACCCAGTGCGAGCACTGCAACGGCCGTGGCATCGTCGTCCACTCGGAACCCGTGCAGGGCAAGCAGGCCGACGAAGGCCGCCCGCAGCGCGAGTCGCGGCGCAAGAAGGGCAAGGACCGGTCGGGCGACAAGCACGCTCCCGAGGCGGAGAAGGACACGGCGGACAAGGGCACGGCGGAGAAGGACGCGTCGGTCAAGCGGGCCCATCCGGTGGCTCTCGCGATGGCGAACCACCACCAGCACGACGAGAGCGCCGAGACCACAGTCGCGGTCGACGTCGCACCGGACGCGGAGGTCACCGTCGAGGTGCCGGAGACGGCCGCGGTCGAGGTCACCGAGACGGTGGCGCCTTCCGCAGCGGACGACGACGCCCCGACGCCTGCCGAGCAGGTCACGATCGTGGCGAGTGCTGCCACGAACGGTGTCGACACGGATTCGGAACTGCCGGCCGCGCAGACGCAGAAGGCCGAAGCGGCATCCGAGCCTGTCGCGCCCCGGGCCGCGGCGGACACGGCCGCAACGGAGCCTGCCGAGTCCAAGCCACGACGGCGTGCCCGGCGCGTGTCGCGTGCGGCGGCGCCGACGGGTGAGGCCGCGGGCACGGTCGTCGTCGTCCCCGCGGGCTCCGCCGACGGCGCGCGCCCGGACACGGCTGCGGCGCCCGAGGTGGAAGTCGAGGTCGTCAGCCGACCGCGCCGTCGCCGCGCCGCGGCACGACCCGCCGGTCCGCCGGTCGACGCGGAGTAGTGGCGCAGTGGACGGCGGTTTGGTTCGTGGGGCCGCCGTCCTGTAACCTTGAGCAGTCGCTCGTCGGCGTTCGGGTTCCGCTGTGCCGCCCGCAGGTGAGACTGCGCGCGAATCCTCCGCACGAGCCGCCACACCAGACCAGTCGCGCTTCCGGCGCGAGCAAGTTCGAAAAGAAGCAAGGGGTAGCCCTCCGATGGCAACGTACGCGATCGTCAAGACCGGCGGAAAGCAGTACAAGGTCGCTGTTGGTGACCTCGTCAAGGTCGAGAAGATCGACGGTGAGCCCGGAACGGCTGTCTCGCTTGATCCGGTTCTCGTCGTCGACGGGTCCGAGCTGACCACCGATGCGGACAAGCTGGCGAAGATCACCGTCACCGGCGAGGTCGTCGAGCACACCAAGGGTCCGAAGATCCGCATCCACAAGTTCAAGAACAAGACCGGCTACCACAAGCGTCAGGGCCACCGGCAGAAGCTGACCGTCCTCAAGGTCACCGGCATCAAGTAATTCTGTCGGCGTCGAATCCGACGCCGTCGACTTTCATCACGCTTTTCACCCTGAGGAGGGTTGGTCATGGCACACAAGAAGGGTGCATCCAGCTCGCGCAACGGTCGCGACTCGAATCCCCAGTACCTCGGCGTCAAGCGCTTCGGTGGCCAGGAGGTCCTGGCAGGCGAGATCCTCGTCCGTCAGCGCGGCACGCACTTCCACCCGGGCGTCAACGTCGGCCGTGGTGGCGACGACACGCTGTTCGCTCTCGCTGCCGGTGCGGTCGAGTTCGGCTCCAAGCGTGGTCGCAAGACCGTCAACATCGTCCCGGCGTCGGCGTAAGCCCGATCCGCAGTCGATGTCGCCGCCCGCGAGGGCGCGCTCGAATCAGTTGTCGCCGCCCGTCAGGGCGCGTTCAGCTCCGACAGGGGCGGACCGGGTGAGTACCCGGTCCGCCCCTGTCGTTTTTTGTACAGTCGATTTCGTACATGCGGCTGTTTCGCACATTCGACGAGGTCGTCGCAGGTAGCGCACGCACGCGCCCCGCGCCCTCGTCCCCAGGAAGGACTCCGATGGCCCGCTTCATCGACCGCGTGACACTCAACGTGAGTGCAGGTAAGGGCGGCAACGGCTGCGCGTCGGTGCACCGCGAGAAGTTCAAGCCGCTGGGCGGGCCGGACGGCGGCAACGGCGGCCGCGGCGGCGACGTCGTCCTCGAGGTGGACGAGAACGTCCACACTCTCCTCGATTTCCACTTTCATCAGCACGCGAAGGCCACCAACGGTACGCAGGGGATGGGCGGCAACCGCAACGGAGCCAACGGCGACGATCTCGTGTTGCGTGTGCCCGACGGCACCGTCGTCCTCGATCGCGAGGGCACCGTGCTCGCGGACCTCGTCGGGGTGGGTAGTCGATTCGAGGCCGCGGAGGGTGGCCGCGGCGGACTCGGCAATGCTGCGCTCGCGTCGCGGGCACGCAAGGCGCCGGGCTTCGCGCTGCTCGGCGAAGACGGCCAGACGCGTGAGCTGGTCCTCGAGCTCAAGTCCGTCGCCGACGTCGGGCTGGTCGGTTTCCCGTCGGCGGGCAAGTCGTCCCTCGTGTCGGTGTTGTCCGCCGCCAAGCCCAAGATCGCCGACTACCCGTTCACCACGCTCACGCCGAATCTCGGTGTCGTGTCGAGCGGAGACACCACCTTCACGATCGCCGACGTCCCCGGTCTCATCCCGGGCGCGAGCGAGGGGCGTGGTCTCGGGCTCGACTTTCTCCGGCATCTCGAACGGTGCGCGGTGCTCGCGCATGTCGTCGACTGCGCGACTCTCGAACCGGGGCGAGACCCGATCTCGGACGTCGACGCGCTCGAAGCGGAACTCGCGGCGTACACGCCCGCTCTCGCAGGCGATGCGGGTCTGGGTGATCTCGCCGAGCGGCCGCGCATCGTCATCCTCAACAAGGTCGACGTTCCCGAGGCGGAAGAACTCGCCGAGATGGTCACGCCCGAGTTCGAGGCGCGTGGTTGGCCCGTGTTCGCGATCTCCGCGGTCGCGCGAACAGGCCTGCGCCCGTTGACGTTCGCATTGGCGCGGCTGGTCCGGGAGTACCGCGAGGCCCATCCGAAGGCCGAGCCCGCCCGGCAGGTCATCCGTCCGGTCGCTCGGGACGAGAGCGGGTTCACCGTCGTCACCGATCCGGACGAGCCCGGCGGATTCATCGTCCGTGGCCGCAGGCCCGAACGGTGGGTCGCGCAGACGCAGTTCGACAACGACGAAGCCGTCGGATATCTCGCCGATCGGCTCGCGCGACTCGGCGTCGAGGACGAACTGGTCAAGCAGGGTGCCGTGCCGGGCGCACCGGTCACGATCGGCGACGTCAGCTTCGAGTGGGAGCCGCAGACCGCCGCGGGTGTCGACGTCGTGCGTACCGGCCGAGGCACCGACATGCGGCTCGATCAGGTCGACCGCGTGGGCGCGGCCGAACGCAAGCACGCGCGCCGGGTGCGTCGCGGGCTCGAGGACGACGACGAGTGACCGGGACGGACGGGATGAGTGACACTCGGCAGACCATCGCCTCCGCGCACAGCATCGTCGTCAAGATCGGTTCGTCCGCTCTCACGAGCCTCGTCGACGGGCTCGACACCGGGCGGCTCGATCTGTTGGTGGATGCGATCGAGACTCGGATGCGCGCGGGCTCGGACGTCGTCGTCGTGTCTTCCGGCGCTGTGGGCGCTGGTCTCGCTCCGCTCGGATTGTCCAGCAGGCCACGCGATCTGGCGACGAAGCAGGCTGCCGCGAGCGTCGGGCAGTTGGCGCTCGCACACGCGTGGGGTACGTCCTTCCACCGCTACGGCCGCACGGTCGGGCAGGTGCTTCTCACTGCCGACGACATCGCGAAGCGCACCAACCACCGCAATGCGCAGCGCACTCTCGACCGGCTTCGCTCGCTGCATGCGGTCGCCGTGGTCAACGAGAACGACACCGTCGCCACCACCGAACTGCGGTTCGGCGACAATGATCGGCTCGCCGCGCTGGTCGCGCACCTGGTGGGTGCGGACGCGCTGATGCTGCTGTCGGACGTCGACGGGCTGTACGACGGTGACCCGCGTAAGGGCGCGGCACGTTTCATCCCCGAGGTGGCCAGCCCCGAGGATCTCGACGGCGTCGTCGCAGGCGAGGGTGGCGCACTCGGCACCGGCGGTATGGCGTCGAAGCTGTCGGCGGCGCGGCTCGCGGCGGACGCCGGGGTTCCGGTGCTGCTGGCAGCGGCGTCGGACGCGGCGCGGGCGCTGTCGGTCGGCGACGTGGGCACCGTGTTCGCGGCTCGGCCGACGAGGCTGTCGTCGCGCAAGTTCTGGGTGCGGCACGCGGCGGACGAGCAGGGCATCCTGCACCTCGACGCGGGTGCAGTCGACGCGGTGGTCGCACGGCGTCGCTCGTTGCTGCCTGCGGGTGTCGTGGCCGTCACCGGGGAGTTCCACGGCGGCGACGTCGTGGCGATGCACGGCCCGGACGGCACGACGGTCGCGCGTGGCGTCGTCGCCTACGACGCGGCGGAGGTGGCGGAGATGATGGGGCGCTCGACGCGCGATCTGCCCGCCGAGTTGCGTCGCCCCCTCGTGCATGCCGACGACCTCGTCCCGCTCGTCGCCCGGCGCATCGCTGCGGCGGATGTGGCGGCGACCGCGCCCGGAGGCGTCGCGCAGTAGCGGACGGGCCTCCGGGCGGGTGGTGCCGCCCCGACGGTCAGCGGGTGGGCGCGGCGACCTGAGTGAATCGGTTCGGAATTGCCAGTGCTGCAACAAGTCCGACGAGGGCGACGCCCGCGGTCACGAGGAAGCCGAGCATGATTCCCGTCTCCGAGTAGAGGGTTGATCCCTCTACCGTGACCGCGATGTGCGAGTTGAGTACCGCGAACACGATGACCGGCAGGATCGCCGGGAAGAGATTGCCCGTGGTCGACGCGATGGCGCCCGTCGTGGCTTGCAGCTCCGGCTTGACCGCGGCGATCAACAGGTTGGGTGTCGCCGCGTACCCCATGCCGCCGCCGAAACCGATGACGGCAGCGAACAGGATGACCGGGATTCGGGAATCGTGTGAGACGGCGAGTGCGAGGCAGCCGACCGTCATACCCACGAGGCCCACGACCATGAGCTTCTTCGCTGCCACGCGGCCGACGATCGCGCCGACCAGGATCCCGCCGACGAATGTGGTGATCGCCTGTGGCGCTTGGAAAGCCGCGTACCCGGTGGCATCGACGCCGAAACCGTAACCGAGCCCCATCTCGCCGGGTGTCATCGCCATCATCGGCAGCAGGACGGTGAACGCGGCGATCACCGCCCAGCACATCCCGGAGCTGATCGCGGTCATCGCGACGGGCCTCATCTTCAGCAGTGCCAGATCGATCAGGGGATCGCGGGTGCGCTTGGCCTGGAACCACCATGCGACGAGGAACGCGAGGCCGCCGACGATGTACGCGAGGGTCGAAGGCGCCGTCCAGCCCCAGTTCGGGCCGAGGCTCACACCGATCAGGACGCCGGCGAGGCCGAGGCCGAGCAGGAGCGCGCCGACGAGGTCGATGCGCGAACGCAGCCTGACCGGGGACTCCTCGGTGGTGAAGCGGATCAGTACGGTGAGGAGGGAGAGCGTGATCACGAAGAACCAGAAGATGCTGCGGAAACCGAAGTTGTCGACGAGCCAGCCGGTCAGGAACGGCGACGGCACTGCGATCAAGCCCATACCGGTCGTGGACAGGCTCACGGCCATCGCGATCGTCCGGGGCGGGTACACGTCGCGGATGAGCGAGTACACGAGGAACAGGCACGGGCTGAGCAGACCGGTGAGTGACCAGCCCATCAGCAGGATCGCGAAGTTCGGTGCCAGCGCCGAGATCAGCGCGCCGACGGCGGACAGGCCGACACACCACAGCAGCAGCAGGCGTTTGCCGTAGGTGTCGGCGAGCTTGCCGAGCAACGGGGACGCGACCGAACCGACGAGCAGGAATGCGGTGACGAGCCAGACGCCCTGGTTGGTATGGAAGTGCGCCGACAACTCCGGCAGCGCGATCGATACCATCAGATAGCTGCACGAGAGCATCTCGAGCACGAGCACCATCGAGACGAAGGAGACGAGCAGGCGCGGGCTCCATCCGCCGTCACGCTCGCGCGTGTCGACGGGTGGAGCGGTGCTGCCGCCGTGAAGAACAGAATCCATGATCAGGCCTTTCGGAGAAACCTGGTGGGGGGGAAGGGATCTGTCGAGCGGTGCAGGAGAGATCGAGCGGTGGGGCAGTGTGCCGGGTCAGGATCCGAGGAGGGCTTCCTGGATTTCCGGGCTCGTGGGGACGGCCGCGGACGAGTCTGCGAATCGGAAGACCTCGTGCGGAAGGCCGTCGCGCCAGCGCCCGGTGAGCGTGTACTCGGCGGCGAGGCGACCGATCTCGTCGGCGGCCATGGCGCCGCGCTCGCCTTCGATCACGACCGTGACGCGCTCGGACGCGCGGTCGAGATAGGGCAGGCCCGTGGGAGTTTCGCACACCATGCACGGACGTGTGTGCGCCTCACCGAACGTCTGTCCTGGCATCAGTTCACCCAGCAGCGCGCGGGTCTCGTCGATATCTCGTGCGCGGCCACCCGTACGCACCCACGCCGCGATGTCACTCGTGTTGTCGAGCGGATTGGCGAGCAGGCTGCTGCCGGAAACCTTGACGTACCAACGGCCGTCGGGATAACGCAGGGGAGACATCACGATGCCGCCGAAGTCGCCCTCGCCGCCCGTCACCCGCATGTACATCATCGCGGGCATGTCGACCTCGTCGGGATCGGGCACCTCGACGAGTACGACGGTCGCGCCGTAGGTCGTCATCGGAATCGGCCGGTCCAGCAGGCCCACCGCGTTGGTGGCCGCACCGGTGGCCAGCACCGCATAGTCGGCGACCCACGAACTACCCGACTTCGACGTGATCGAGACGGCGTCGGACGTCTCGGTGAGGTCGGTGATCTCGTCGCGCACGAGGGTGGCCCCTCCCGCGACCGCGGCCGTCAACTCGGCGCGGACGAGTTCGCGCGGATTGAGGATGAGGGCGTCGCGCTGCAGGAGACCCACGTGGCCGGGCGCGAACCGCAGGTGCGGGTACTCGCGCCGCAGGTCGTCCTCGTCGAGGGATTCGACCGGCACGCCGAGATCCTCGGCATTGCGGAGCAGCCGACCGCGGTCGAACCATTCGGGTTCGTCGCGACGGCCGGACGTGTCCGGAAGCACGGTGAGCGACTCGGTGGGTTTGGTGAACACGACGCCCGAACGGGCCGACAGGTCGTCGAAGCGTCGGATCGAGCGAGTTGCGAGCAGCGTCGTGACCAGCGGAACCTCGAGTACGTGTGCCAGGCGGCCCTGGTCGTAGTAGCCGGCCCACACGCCCTGGTGGTCGTCGAATCGGGCGGGCTCGTCCGGCCCGACGACGACGACCGACGCGCCCTGGTCCGCGAGGTGGCGCGCGGTGGCGGCGCCCAGCGGGCCTGCGCCGAGGACGGCGACGTCGAAACGGGACTGATCGTGCACGGGGATCTCCTTCGTTCGCCACCGTCCGGCTTTGCTCTCGCGCGGTAGGCGCGTGTGACGCTCTGGCACAGTGGGTTCATCGGTGAATGAGTTGTGTGACGTGACGCACATCATGAAGCGGTGCCACCACTAAAGTCAACAGTGTGTGTCGTTAAGTCCGGATTTCGAAGGGAACATCGACGTGAACAACCCAGCGGCCGACGCGCGCACGCACGGCGAAGCCGATCCCACCGCTCCTGCCGCGACGTCGCGCGAGCGCGTCCGCACAGGCGGGCGCAGCGAGGAGGTGCGCCGCGCAGTGGGCGACGCCTGTCTGGCATTCCTCGCCGAGGGGCGCATCGCATTCACGACGGTCGAACTGGCCGAACGCGCGGGCGTGAGCCGCAAGACGATCTACCGATGGTGGCCCACGCACGACGACGTGCTCGTCGAAGGACTGTCACGGCACGTGCGGAGCGTCGCCGTGCCCGACACCGGCAGCTGGCACAGCGACGTCCACGAGTTCGCGCACCGCATAGCGACCTATGCCGCCGACCCCGTCGAGGTCGCCACGGCAGCCGTCATGGCGAGCCGCCGTCACCCGGACTTCGGCCGCATCGTGCTCGAGCAGTACGGGCCCGTGCAGGCGGCGTGGCGGGGCATGGTCGAGCGTGCCGTGGCCCGGGGGGACGCCAACGCCGAACACACCTCGGAGGCGATCGTCAACGCGCTCGTCGCGCCGCTCTTTCTCGCACCGTTGATGATGGGGCGTAAGGCGAGCGACGAGGAGATCGACCGCACCGTGGCAATCGTGCTCGCCGCGACGCGCGTGGACGTGTCAGGCGGCGCCGGCGGCGACCACGCCTGAAGTGCCGTCCGCGAGCGCGCGCAGTGCGTCCGAGCAGTCCGCATGCAGGGTGAGCGTGGCGAGCGCGTCGCCGCGCGTGGCACCGCGATTGACGATCGCGATCGGCTTGCCGTCGCGGTGTGCGCGTCGGACGAAGCGCAGCCCCGACATCACCGTGAGGGACGAGCCCACCACGAGGAGCGCGTCGGCGTCGTCGACGGCGGCGTAGGCGGCCTCGACACGCGGCTTCGGTACCGACTCGCCGAAGTACACGATGTCGGGTTTGAGCATGCCACCGCAGGCCGGGCAGTCGATCATGCGGAACGGCACCGAGTCGGGCACGACGGCATCTGCGTCGGGTGCCACCTCGATCGCACCCTCACCCCGAACCTCCTGTGCGAAACCGGGGTTCGCGTCCTCGAGCAGATCGGCGAGAGTGAGTCGCGACATCCGCACGTCGCATTCCAGGCAGCGCACCTGTGCGTACGTCCCGTGCAGATCGATCACCCTGCGGCTGCGCGCCTTGGTGTGCAGCAGGTCGACGTTCTGGGTGACGACGGCGGTGACGACGCCCGCCGATTCGAGTTCGGCCAGCGCGCGATGACCGTCGTTGGGCTGCGCTGCGTCCATGTGCCGCCAGCCGAGATGATTGCGCGCCCAGTACCGGCGCCGGAATGCGGGGTCGCCGACGAACTGCTGGTATGTCATGGGGTTGCGTGGGGGAGAGTCCGGGCCGCGGTAATCGGGGATGCCGGATGCCGTGGAGATGCCTGCTCCGGTGAGCACGCACACACGACGCCCGCGCAGCAACCGCACCAGCTCGTCGAACACGATCTCCACGATACCGACGTGGGCGACAGGGCGTCAGTATCCAGCGACAGGGTCGATGCGAGCGCTGAGTTCGTCGCCGTGCACGAAGTGCGCGACATTGCGCGCGACGAAGTCGGCGTAGGCGCGGCTGTGCATCGCGGGCGGATTCGCGACGTGCGGGGTGACGATCGCGTTGGGCAGCGACCACAGCGGGTGGTCGTCGGGCAGCGGCTCGGGGTCGGTGACGTCGAGACCGGCGCCGCCGATGGTGCCTGCGGCGAGCGCGTCGACCAGTGCGTTCGTGTCGACGAGGGGACCGCGGGCGATGTTGACGACCCACGAGGTGGGCTTCAGGGAGTCCAGCGCGTGCGCGTTCACGATGTGGTGCGTCGCGGTGGTGGCGGGAGCGGCCACCACCACGTGGTCGACGCGCGGCCAGAGTTCGTCGATGCGGGACGTGGGCAGCGTCTCCAGTGCGCCGGGAACCGGCGAACCGGATCGATTGACTGCCACGACGTCGGCGCCGAGGGCCGCCAGCAACGGAATCAGGGCGCGGCCGATGCCGCCCGCGCCGACGATGCCGACCGTACTGCCTCGAAGGGTGTGCACGCTGTCGACGACGGCGGGATCGGAGTTCCATGACGTCGCCGCGAAGTGGGTCGGCAAGGCCCGGACACCCGCGAGCAGGAGGGTGAGTGCGTGCTCGGCCACCTGTGGTGCATACACGCCCGCCGCCGACGTCCACGTCGCATGCGTGTCCTGGGGGATGAGCCCCGCTGCGAACCAACGCTCGACCCCGGCCGAGGGCAACTGCACCCATTCGACGTGCCGGGGGAGCGGGTCGGGAAAACCGTCCGGCCCGCCGCGCCACACGAGGGCGCGTGCAGAATCGAGCGGAGACAACGAAGCCCCGCCCCGGAGTACAGCTTCTTCGAGCTGTGCATCCGGGACGGGGCCCACCGCGACCAGCGCGGCATCGCGTTCTGCCACGAGTGCGAGGCTACGCCGGCGACTCGATCAGGGGGTAGACGCCGTTCTCGTCGTGCACCTCGCGGCCCGTGACCGGCGGGTTGAACACGCACAGCATGCGCATCTGGGTGTCCGGCTCGACCTTGTGCTTCTCGTGGCCGTTGAGCAGGTACATCGTGCCCGGAGCCAGGTCGTAGACCTTGTCGTTGGTGAGGTCGGTCAGTTTGCCGGTGCCCTCGACGAGCCACACGGCCTCGACGTGGTTCGCGTAGTGGAAGATGTTGACCGAGCCGGCTTTGATGGTGGTCTCGTGGAAGGAGAAGCCGACCTTGTCGCCACCGAGGACGATGCGCTTGCTGCGCCAGTTGCCGTCCTCGCTCGTGATGTCGCGATCGGTATCGGTGATTTCGTCGGTCGTACGAACGATCATGTCCGGTGATGCCTTTCTCTACTAACGGGGCAGCGTATCGCTGCATACGCAGGCCGGTGTCCGGCACTGCCACACACGGCGGCGGCCGGCCCAACGGCCGGCCGCCGCGCTCGATCGTGTGCGAAAAGTGATCAGCTGCAGACCTTTTCGGTTGCGCTGGTGAGAATGCGCAGGCCCTGGTCGAGCTCGTCGTTCGTGACCGTCAGCGGCGGAAGCAGTTTCACCACTTCGTCCGACGGACCCGACGTCTCGGCGAGCAGGCCCTCGTCGAACGCGAGTTTGCAGACCTTGCCCGCGTTCTCGGCGTCGTCGAACACCAGGCCCTGCACCAGGCCGCGGCCGCGCGTGCTGACGCCGTCGAACTTGTCGGCGAGCTTGGTGAAGGCGTTCGAGATCGTCTCGCCCTTCGCGAGGGTCTCCTCGGGCAGCGTGCTGCCTGCGCCCCAGTACTCCTGGATCGCGGCGGTGGCCGTGACGAATGCGGGGTTGTTGCCACGGAAGGTGCCGTTGTGCTCGCCCGGGCCCCACACGTCGAGCTCACGCTTGAACATCGTCAGCGCCATCGGAAGGCCGTATCCGCCGATCGACTTCGACAGGGTGACGATGTCGGGCTGGATGCCGGCGATCTCGAAGGAGAAGAACGGACCGGTGCGGCCGCAGCCCATCTGGACGTCGTCGACGATCAGCAGGATCTCGCGACGTGCACACAGGTCGGCGAGCGCCCGAAGCCATTCGGCGCGTGCGACATTGACGCCGCCTTCGCCCTGGACGGTCTCGACGATGACGGCCGCGGGACGGTTCAGGCCACTGCCGGAGTCGTCGAGCACGCGCTCGAACCACTGGAAGTCCTCGGTGACGCCGCCGAAGTAGTTGTCGAACGGCATCGGGGTGGCGTGGACGAGTGGAACACCGGCGCCCGCGCGCTTCATCGAGTTGCCGGTGACCGACAATGCACCGAGCGTCATGCCGTGGAATGCATTGGTGAAGTTGATGATCGACTCGCGGCCGGTCACCTTGCGGGCCAGCTTGAGTGCGGCCTCGACGGCGTTCGTGCCCGTCGGGCCGGGGAACTGCACCTTGTAGTCGAGGTTGCGGGGCTCGAGGATGTTGTGCTGGATGGTCTCGAGCAGTTCACGCTTGGCGACCGTGTTCATGTCGAGGCCGTGCGTGATCCCGTCGCCGACGATGTAGTCGACGAGAGCCTTCTTGAGAATCGGGTTGTTGTGCCCGTAGTTCAGAGCGCCTGCGCCCGCGAAGAAGTCGAGGTACTCGCGACCGTTCTCGTCGCGGATCCAGGAGCCCGACGCGGTGGTGAAGGTCGCGGGCCATCCGCGGCTGTAGCTGCGGACTTCGGACTCGAGATGCTCGAAAATTGCGGTTTTGTCAGCTTCAGGCATGACTGTATTCCTCCGTGGGTGGGATTCACCCGATCGTGTACAGATCTTCTGCTTCGTGGCTGTCAGGAAAATCGTTGGGCGAGAACAGCTCTTGTTTCGTGATCGACGTATTCCGATCGCGTGCGACACCGGTGAACAGGGCGATGGACGCCGTGTTGTCGGGGCTGATCGTGGTTTCGAGTCGGTCGACCCCTTCCGGCGCAAGGCGATCGAGCAGTGCATGGAGCATGCGTCCTGCGATGCGCTTGCCGCGCTGGTCGGCGTCGACGGCAACCTGCCACACCATCACGGTGTTCGGCGCGTCCTGACGCCGGTACCCGGTGACGAATCCGACCGGGCGATCGTCGACTGTCGCGACGATCGAGGTAGTCGCGAAATCGCGACACCACAACACGTATGCGTAGCTCGAGTTGAGGTCGAGTACGTCGGTGTTCTTGGCGATCTCCCAGAGCCGGACTCCGTCAGCGATCTGTGGACAACGAAACAACACCGCGTCCGGCGCGGTGGTCGGGATCGTGCTTTCTTTTCCTGGCCTCATCGGAAACTCGAACGTAACAAGCATCCCGGCCGATTTCATGAGGCCACCCGAAATCGGACACCGGAACCCCGGGAGCGCCCCAGGTGAGACGGTGTTTGTGAGGCCCGTCACAATCACGTAACGTGACGCGACTTTTCGGCGACGATGCGGTGCATCGCGGGCGCCTCACCGGACGGCGGCGAGGGCGAACGGCAGGACGCCGTCCGCGCCCGCGCGGCGGAGCTCGCGCGCAACGGTCGTGAAGGTCCACCCGGTGTCCGTGACGGCATCCACGACGAGCACTGTCCCCTCGGTGGGCGCAGGGGGCTCGAACGCGCCGACCAGACCCGCGACACGGAAGGCCGAGTTGGCGGCGGTGACCGGCGGATGCTCCGGATTGCGGCGAAGAACTCCCAGGTCACGTAGTCGACCGACCTCCGCAAGCCGCTGTGCGAGAGTCGCGGTGAGTACGGGATGAGTGGGGGAGTCGAGGGCGAGAACCGAATCGGGACGTCGGTGCCAGTCCCATGCCGCGAGCACGTCGATGCACGCGCGCACGAGGCCGTCGGGGACCGGCGCGTCCGGTGCATCGAGGACGTCGCGCAGGCGTCGACCCCACCCGAGGTCGGTGAGCCGGCCCAGCGCGCGGCCCGGCTGCGGGCCGTCGGTGATCTTGCCGGACAGCTCGACCCCCAGCTTGGCCAGGCCCGTCGGCCACTGCTTGCGGGGCGCGAGGAGCACTCCTGGGCGTTCGAGGCGGGCACGGGTGCGCTCGAGTTCGGTGGCGTCGACGTCGGTGGGGTGGTGGTCGCCGGTGCAGTTGTCGCAGCGACCGCAACCCACCGCGCTGTCCGCGGGCAGCTCCGGGTCGTCGAGTTGCTCGCGCAGGAAGCGCATGCGGCAGGTGGTCAGGTCCGCATACGACAGCATCGCCTGCTGTTCGGCCGCGCGGGCGGCGTCCAGGCGCCCGTACCGTTCCTCGTCGTATGTCCACGGTGCGCCCGTGCCGAGCCAGCCGCCGCGCACACGCCTCGCCGCGCCGTCGACGTCGAGCACCTTGAGGACCATCTCCAGGCGATTGCGGTTGAGGTCGACGAGCGGTTCGAGGGCGGCCGTCGACTGCGGTGCGTCGGTGCGCAGCGCATCCAGCACGCGGCGCACGACGGGCTCCGGTGGGAACGCGACGGACGCGAAGTACTCCCAGATGCGGCGGTCCTCCGGACCCGGAAGCAACACGACTTCGGCGTGCTCGGTGGCGCGGCCCGCACGGCCGACCTGCTGGTAGTAGGAGATCGGCGACGACGGCGCCCCGATGTGGACGACGAAGCCGAGATCGGGCTTGTCGAAGCCCATACCGAGCGCCGACGTCGCGACGAGTGCCTTGACCTCGTTGTCGAGTAGTGCGCGTTCGAGCGTCTCGCGTTCGGCAGTGTCGGTGCGGCCGGTGTAGGCGGCTACCCGGTGGCCGGACGCGGACAGCAGGTCGGCGAGGTCTTCGGCGGCCGACACGGTGAGCGTGTAGACGATGCCGGAGCCGGGGAGCTCGCCGAGATGCTGCGCGAGCCACGCGGTGCGGGCGGCGGGATCGGGGATGCGGACAACCGACAGGTGCAGCGACTCGCGTTCGAGGCCGCCGCGCAACACCACGGTGCGACTGTCGTCGGAGCCGACGCCGAGCTGAGCCGACACATCGGCGACGACACGGTCGTTGGCGGTGGCCGTCGTCGCGAGAACGGGCACGTCGTCGCCGAGGTCGGCCAGCAGCGTGCGGATGCGCCGGTAGTCGGGACGGAAGTCGTGACCCCAGTCCGACACGCAGTGCGCCTCGTCCACGACCACCATGCCTGCCCCCGACGCGAGCGACGGCAGGACGTTGTCGCGGAAATCGGGATTGTTGAGTCGTTCGGGGCTCACCAGCAGCACGTCGACGTCTCCCGCCGCGACCGCCTGCGTGATCGCATCCCACTCGGTGACATTGCCCGAGTTGACCGTGGCCGCGCGAACCCCCGCGCGTGCCGCCGACTCCACCTGGTTGCGCATCAGTGCCAGCAGCGGCGACACGATGACGGTCGGGCCGTAGCCGGCGTTGCGCAGGAGTTTCGCGGCGACGAAGTACACGGCCGATTTGCCCCAACCGGTGCGTTGCACCACGAGCGCGCGCCGACGCTGGACCACGAGTGCTTCGATCGCGGTCCACTGATCCTCGCGCAGCCGTGCGTGCTCGCCGGCGAGCTGCCGCAGGAGGGCTTCGGCGTGTGTTCGCAGGTCGGTGTCGGTGATCATCGATCCATCCTGCCGGACGCCGCCGACACTGTCGTGCCGGAGCGGGTCAGCGCTCGACGGGGCGCCAGCGAGCCGCGCGGATCGCGGGAAGCTTGTGGCGTCGGGCGGGCGGCATGAGCCCCGGCAGCACGATCTGCCACATCTCGTCCAGACGCTGCTCGAGGTCGGTGCGCTGGGTGAGCACATTGGAGACGAGTTGCACACCGGTGTACGCCCCGATGACGAACCGACCGAGCATCGGGGGCGAGACGGTGGGCAGGAGATCGCCCTCGTCGATCGCCCGCAGCGTGAGGATCTCGCAGCTCGATATCCAGTCCAGATACGGCTCGGCCGGGCCGACCGTGGCGCTGAGCTCGAGGGTGAGGCGGATGCCCGCGCGGACGATCGCGTCCTCGACCATCTGGCGGCCCATCTCGTGACACAGCATCACGATCTGCTCGAGCGCGGACGAGTCGGTGGCGGCGATCGCGTCGACCGAGGCGATCGAGATCGCGTGCTGCTCGGCGACCACGACCTGAGCCAGCTCGTCCTTGGACCGGAAGTGGAAGTAGAGGGCTCCCTTGGTGATTCCGGCGCGGGTCACGATCTCACCGAGGCTCGCGCCGTCGTAGCCGGTCTGCTCGAAGACCGCGGCGGCGCTGCGGATGATCTCTGCCCGGGTCTCGATCGCGCGAGCCTGCTGCGCCAACGCTTCGTCCTTCCTCGAGAGCCGTGTGCTCTCGAAAGACACGGTCGAAACCCGCCCCGCCGGGTGCCTCCGCACTCTCTGCGCCGGCTGTCTGCGACGGCCACCGCACTCTCTGCGAGAAGGTACCAAAGCGCACTCTGGCCTGCCGTCGAGCACCCGATGGCGGGCAATCGCAGCGGATCGCGAGTCGCGTCCGGTTCGGTCGAGTGGTCTAATGGGCCCCGCACTCGCAGCGAGTCCGCTGGTCCGGCCCCGCCGGCCACGGTGTGCCCGCGCGTCTTCGCGAACGGAAGGGAATCTTGTGACCGTGTACCCGACCTGTGCCTGCAGCAACCGGACCTACGTCGGCGCCCGCGTCGAGGCTCCACCGAATGAGGAAGGACGGACCGGGGCGAGCGCGCGGTGAGTACCACGGTCGCGCTCGTGATACTCGGTATCTCGACCGCGGCGGCGGTGATCCACATCTGGAGCGTTCCGCTGGACCGTCCCTTCGCCCGGTACCTGCCGTGGCGACGCAGAGCCCCCGAGTCGCCGGTGGCGCAGGTGGCGGAATCGATGGACGTCGGCGAACTCGAAGCGACCATCAGAAGCCTCGCGATACGCGAATCAGAACTCCGAGGTGCGGGCGATGTCGAGGGTGCCCGCGCACTCGGCCGTGATCGGTTCGCGTGCATCGCGCAGCTGCGCACGCGCTGCGCGGCCGATCTGGCTTCGTCGGGTCGCGACTGATCGATTCGACACACCGGGCGGTGCCGACACGGCACCGCCCGGTGCCGTGTCGGCACCGGGTTCGTCAGTCGCGTGTGGCGGCCGCGAGGGCCGCGTCGACGGCCGCCGCATCGGGCGCCGTCGACGCCCCGAGAGCAGTGGTGGCCAATGCGCCCGCGGCACACGCGAATTCGAGGGTGTCGGGCCGTCGTTGCCAGGTTGCCGCGAGTGCGCCTGCGAACGCGTCCCCGGCGCCGGTGGTATCGACCACGTCCACCTGCGGCGGTCTCACCGTGCGGCCGGTCCCGTCGCGCAGCCGTACGTGCGCGCCGCGACCTCCCCGAGTGGTCACCACCGCCGGTGTGTCGGCGAGCGGGTGCGCGAGCGCGGCCGCTTCGGTTTCGTTCACCACCGCGACGTCGACGAGGTCGAGCAGTTCCCGGGGCAGGGCGGCGACCGGTGAGGGATTGAGCATGACGACGGTGCCGTGCGCGCGTGCCACGCGCGCCGCCTCGAGCACGGTGGGGATGGGGATCTCCAGCTGGCACAGCAGGATGTCGGCACGTGCGATCGCGTCGCGTTCGGAATCCGTGAGCGCGACGAGGGAGTGATTGGCGCCCGGCGCGACGACGATGCTGTTCTGGCCGTCCGTGTCCACGGTGATCACCGCGACGCCGCTCGGACCGGGCGCAGTGCGGATCGTGTCTCCCGAGACTCCGGCGTGTACGAGGTGCTCGCGCAGCGAGTCGCCGAAGGCGTCGGTGCCCACCGCACCGACGAACGACACGATCGCACCTGCCCGCGCGGCGGCCACGGCCTGGTTGGCTCCCTTGCCGCCGGGCCCGGTCGCGAAGTCTGTGCCCAGCACGGTTTCTCCGGGTTGCGGCAGGTGAGGCGTGCGCACGCGCACGTCCATGTTGACGCTGCCGACGACCGTCACACGCGCGGGATCCACTCCTCGAGCCTAGTGCCCCGGAACGCTCGATCTCACTGTGCGTACTCTGCGAGTCCAGGCACGCCGAGAACGCTCACGGGGTCGTTCACGCTCACGGGGTCGGTCAGCTGGTGCGGGTCGTGTCGTCGGATGCGTCGTCGTGGCCGGTTGCCGTGTCGGCCGAGTTCCGGGCAGGCGTGCCGGGAGACTCACGGTGTTCGAGGATGATCCGACGTGCCTCGCCCTCGGTCTCGACGGCAGGTGGCGAGCCTTCGAGCGGGCGTCGTGCGGTCTCGTTGATCAGGAGCACCGCGATGCCGCCGACCACGGACGCGACCATCATGTACGCGGGCGCCACGAGCTTGCTGTCCGTCGCGCTCTCGAGCGCGGTGAGCACCAGGGGAGTGGTGCCACCGAAGACCGACACGGCGATGTTGTATCCGATTGCGAGCCCGCCGTAGCGGATGCCCGTGGCGAACAGGGCGGGCAGCACCGACGGGAACACGCCGACGAACAGCAGCAGGAGCCCGCCGAGGATCGCCAGCCCCAGGAAGACGGTGATGTAGCTGCCGACGCCGATCAGCAGGTAGGCCGGCATCGACAGGAGGAAGAAGCCGGCGAAGCCGATCAGCAGCAGCGGCTTGCGGCCGACACCGTCGGACAGTCGGCCCACGAAGGTGATGCCGCCCATCATCACGAGCATCACGACGATCATCAGGATCAGTCCGTGCGACTCGTCGTAGCCGAGCGTGTCGTTGAGATAGGTGGGCATGTAGCTCAGCAGTCCGTAGTGCGCGATGTTGTACGTCGCGACCAGCAGGATGCACAGGATCAGCGGGCGCCAGTTCTGGATCAGCGTGCGGTGCAGCTTGGTGCCGGCCGATTCGGCTGTGCGCGAGCGCTCCTCGGCCTTCTCGAGCTGCTGGAAAGCCGGCGTCTCCTCGAGTCGCAGTCGCAGGTACAGGCCGATCAGGCCCAGCGGACCTGCGATGAGGAACGGGATGCGCCACGCCCAGTCGACGACCGTCTCCTCGCTCGCCACCGCCTGGATCAGCGTCACGATGCCCGCCGCGGCGGCATAGCCTGCGAGCGTGCCGAATTCCAGGAAGCTCGCGAAGAATCCGCGACGCTTGTCGGGCGCGTACTCGGCGACGAAGGTGCTCGCGCCGCCGTACTCACCGCCCGTGGAGAAGCCCTGGATCAGTCGGAAGACGACCAGCAGGATCGGCGCGGCGATGCCGATCGAGCCGTAACTGGGCACGAGGCCGATTGCGAACGTGCTGCCCGCCATCATGATGATCGTGGTCGCGAGGACCTTCTTGCGGCCGATGCGGTCGCCCAAGGGGCCGAAGAACAGCCCGCCGAGTGGACGGACGATGAACGCCGCAGCGAAGATCGCGAACGTCGACAGCAACTGGGCGGTGCCGCTGGCGTCGGGGAAGAAGACCTTGCCGATCGTCGTCGCAAGATACGCGTAGACGCCGAAGTCGAACCACTCCATGGCGTTGCCGAGCATCGTCGCCTTGACGGCCCGCTTGACCGATGACGAGTCGGTCAGCGTCACGTCGGGCGACGCCTCGATGTCGGCGGCGGTGACCGTCTCGTCGCGCGGAGTGTCGTGAGGTGAAGTCATGTGAGTGCGCCCCTCAGCGCAGGTGCCGTCACCCCGGGGCACGTACCGGATGCACGCATCTTCTCGTTTCCCGTGTGGCGGCCGATGCCGGAAGTCCGGCGGCGACCGACGCTAACAGACATTGGTTGGTGCGTCGGATCGCCGGACCGGAGAAACCGGTCGCTTGGTCCGTTATGCCCGATTCGCTCGCCCGCGCCCGTACGGGCTGCGGTAGGCCCGTGATGTGCAGGGCCGATAGGCTGGAGGCATGAGTGTTGTCTCGACGTCTCAGGACTCACCGGCCACAGAGGGAGCCGGAGCTTCCGACCGCGACCTGCGTGGCGAGGTGCACGACGCGGCTCGGCGTGCACGCACCGCATCGCGCGTCCTCGCGCAACTCACGACGGCCGACAAGAACGCCGCACTGCATGCGGCTGCCGACGCGCTGCTCGCGGCAACCGACGACCTCGTCGCCGCCAACGACCTGGACATCGAGTCCGCGCGGGCCACGGGCACCGAGGACTCGCTGCTCGACCGGTTGCGCCTCACGCCTGCACGCGTCGACGGCATCGCGTCGGGTTTGCGTCAGGTCGCGGGGCTCGTCGATCCGATCGGCGAGGTCACGCAGGGCCGCACGCTGCCCAACGGACTCGAGCTCCGCCAGGTGCGGGTGCCGCTCGGTGTCCTCGGCATGGTGTACGAGGCCCGCCCCAATGTCACCGTCGACGCCTTCGGCCTCGCGCTCAAGTCGGGCAATGCGGCGCTGCTGCGCGGCTCGTCGTCCGCGGCCCGCTCGAACGCCGCGCTCGTGGACGTGCTGCGGTCGACCCTCGCGGCGCAGGGGTTGCCCGCGGATGCCGTGCAGCTGTTGCCGAGCGACGACCGCGCAACCGTCACGCATCTGATTCAGGCGCGGGGCCTGGTCGACGTCGTCATTCCGCGGGGCGGCGCGGGGCTGATCGAGACCGTCGTGCGCAATGCGACCGTTCCGACCATCGAAACCGGCGTCGGCAATGTGCACGTCTACGTGCACTCGGCGGCCGACCTCGAGATGGCCGAACGCATCCTGATCAACGCCAAGACCCGGCGGCCGAGCGTGTGCAACACCGCCGAGACCGTCCTCGTCGACGCTGCCATCGCGGATACGGCCGTGCCCAAGTTGCTCGCAGCGCTGCAGGCACAGAGCGTCGTCGTGCACGGCACTCTGCCCGGGTTGGTGCCCGCCACCGAGTCGGATTGGACCGACGAGTACCTCACACTCGACATCGCGCTCGACGTCGTCGACGATCTCGACGCCGCGGTGGCGCACATCGACAGGTACGGCACGGGCCACACCGAGGCGATCGTCACCGCCGATCTCGCGGCGGCGCGCGAGTTCACCAGCCGTGTCGACGCGGCGGCCGTCATGGTCAACGCGTCCACCGCGTTCACCGACGGCGAGCAGTTCGGTTTCGGCGCCGAGATCGGCATCTCGACGCAGAAACTGCACGCGCGGGGACCCATGGGGCTCCCCGAGCTCACGTCGACCAAATGGATCGTGTGGGGAGACGGGCACACGCGTCCGGCCTGATCGATCCGCCCACGCGGCTGCCGTCCGGGCAGCCGGCCGACAAGACGAGGAGGTCCTGTGGACCGCGCCCTTCCGACCACTCCGCCGGTATTCGAATCGGTCGACGATGTCGTCGAAAAGCTCGGCAGCACCGGGTATCTCGCGGACAAGGCCACCGCGACCGCGGTCTATCTCGCGGACCGGCTCGGCAAGCCGCTGCTGATCGAGGGGCCCGCGGGTGTCGGCAAGACCGAACTCTCCCGCGCCGTCGCGCAGGTCGGTGGGGCCGAACTGGTCCGGCTGCAGTGCTACGAGGGCGTCGACGAGGCGCGCGCGCTGTACGAGTGGAACCACGCGAAGCAGATCCTCCGGATCCAGGCGGCCACCGACCACTCGTGGGACGCGACGAAAGCAGACGTCTTCTCGGAGGAGTTCCTGTTGTCGCGGCCGCTGCTCACCGCGATCCGCCGCGACGATCCCACGGTGCTTCTCGTCGACGAGGTCGACAAGGCCGACGTCGAGATCGAGGGACTGCTGCTCGAGGTGCTCAGCGACTTCGCCGTCACCGTGCCCGAACTCGGCACGATCGAGGCCACGCGCAGGCCGTTCACCGTGCTCACGTCGAACGCGACGCGCGAGCTGTCCGAGGCGCTCAAACGTCGCTGCCTGTTCCTGCACCTGGACTTCCCGGACGCGGACCTCGAGCGGCGAATCCTCGCGAGCCGCGTGCCCGAGCTGCCCGAGGCCGTCGCCGAACAACTCGTCCGCACCATCCGCGTGCTGCGGAGCATGCAGCTCAAGAAGGTGCCGTCCGTCGCCGAGACCATCGACTGGGGGCGTACGCTGCTCGCGCTCGGCCTCGACACGCTCGACGACGACGCGGTGCGCGCGACGCTCGGGGTGATCCTCAAGCACCGTTCCGATCACGAGCGCGCCTCGGCGGAACTGCGCCTGAACTGAACCAGCCCGGGCAGGATCGGCGCATCGAAAGGAGTCGCGTATGTCCACCGGTACACCGCCCGTCCGGCCCGGACTGCGGCCGTCGCCGCACGGTCTGCCGGGCAGGCTCGTCGAGTTCGTCGAAGCGCTGCGCAGGCGCGGCATCGCGGTCGGGCCGTCCGAGACGGTCGACGCGGGAAACGTGATGGCGGTGCTCGATCTGCTCGACCGGGACGCGCTGCGCGAGGGGCTCGCGTGCGCGTTGCTGCGCCGTTCGACCCACCGCGCGGCGTTCGACGCGCTGTTCGATCTGTGGTTCCCCCGCGCGGTCGGCACCGGCAGCGGAAGCGAGGACGGCGATCATCTGCCGCGCCGCGAGGGCGGGTCCGTCGACCTCGACGCACTGCGTGCGTTGCTGGCCGAACTCCTCCTCGAGGACAGCGACGAGGCCCGCGAGATGCTCGACACGCTCACCACGGACATGGTCGAGGAACTCGGGCGATACGACTCGTCCAACGGCCCGTCGTACTCGGCGTACCAGGCATTGCGCGAGGTGTCGCCGGACGCGGTGCTCGACAAGATCCTCGAGGGTCTGCTCGGTCCACGTCAGTCGGACGGTACCGACAAGTGGAGCGGAAACTACGAGTCCGAGGTTGCCAAACGTGCTGCGGCGCAGGCGATCGCGGACTTCCGTACCCGCATCGAGCAGGAGACCCGCAGGCGCACCGCCGAGCGACTCGGACGCGAACGTGTCGCGAACTACGCGGTACCCAAGCTCGCCGAGGAAGTCGACCTGCTGCGCGCCACCGACTCCGAACTCACGGAGCTGCGCAGGCGCGTCGCCCCGCTCGCACGGGTGCTCGCGAGCCGGCTCGCGGCCCGACGCCGCCGCGCCCGGGCAGGCTCGATCGACCTGCGCAAGACACTGCGCGCGTCGATGTCCACGGGTGGCGTCCCCATCGATCTCGTCAACCGCAAGCCGCGCCGCGCGCGGCCCGAACTCGTCGTGCTGTGCGACGTGTCCGGCTCCGTCGCCGGCTTCAGCCACTTCACGCTGCTGCTCGTGCACGCGCTGCGCGAACAGTTCTCGCGGGTGCGGGTGTTCGCATTCGTCGACACCACCGACGAGGTCACCCGCTTCTTCGACGTCGGTGCCGATCTCGGCGACGCGATGTCGCGCATGATCCGCGAGGCGGATCTGATCTCGTACGACGGGCACTCGGACTACGGCAACGCGTTCGGCACCTTCGTCGAACGGTTCGGGCACGCCGTCACCTCGCGCAGTTCGGTACTCGTCCTGGGCGACGGTCGGACCAACTTCCGTGATCCCGACGTCGCCTCGCTCGCGTCTGTGGTCTCCGTCGCGCGGCACGCGCACTGGCTCAACCCCGAACCGAAGGGCCAGTGGGGGCTCGGCGACTCGGCCGCCGACGTCTACGGCGAGGTGATCAGGATGCACGAGTGCCGCTCCGCCGAGCAGCTCGCGGCGGTGGTGGCCGGGCTGCTGCCGGTGTGAGCACGTAAGCTCGACACTCGTGGAACAGCGAGCAGACACCCGGCGCCGCCGCCTCGGCGTCATGGGCGGCACGTTCGACCCCGTGCACCATGGCCACCTCGTGGCTGCCAGCGAGGTCGCCGACCGGTTCTCGCTCGACGAGGTCGTCTTCGTCCCTACCGGCAGGCCGTGGCAGAAGGATGCGCAGGACGTCAGTGCCGCCGAGGACCGGTATCTCATGACGGTGATCGCGACGGCGTCGAACCCGCGTTTCTCGGTCAGCCGTGTCGACGTGGATCGCGGCAAGATCACCTACACCGTCGACACGCTCCGCGACCTCCGCGACACGCATCCCGACGCCGACCTGTTCTTCATCACCGGCGCGGACGCGCTCGCGAGCATCCTGTCCTGGCAGAACTGGGAAGAACTGTTCTCGCTCGCACGATTCGTCGGCGTCTCCCGCCCCGGTTTCGATCTGGACACCGAGCACCTCGCCGGTCATCTCGACCGGCTGCCGCCGGACGCGGTCACGCTCATCGAGATCCCGGCGCTCGCGATCTCGTCCACCGAATGCAGGCGCCGCGCCCGTGAACACCGGCCGGTGTGGTACCTCGTGCCCGACGGCGTCGTGCAGTACATCTCGAAACGCAACCTCTACCGCGTCGCTGCCGACGCCACCGCCCCGACAATTCAGGAGATCGACGAGTGACTGCAACGCCCGAAGCCATCGAGATGGCGCGCATCGCGGCCCTGGCGGCCGACGAGAAACTGGCCGACGACGTCCTCGTGCTCGACGTGTCGGACCAGCTGGTCATCACCGACGTCTTCGTCATCGCGTCGGCGTCCAACGAACGACAGGTCAACGCCGTCGTCGAGAACATCGAGGACCGGCTCCGCGAGGCCGGGCACAAGCCCGTGCGGCGCGAGGGCACCCGCGAAGGGCGTTGGGCGCTGCTCGACTTCGTCGACGTCGTCGTCCACGTGCAGCACGAGGACGAGCGCAACTTCTACGCTCTCGACCGGTTGTGGAAGGACTGCCCGCAGGTGCCCGTCGAGGGTCTCGGCGAGCACCGCGAGCAACTGGACGCGGCCGAGCACCGCGAGCAGGACAGTGACACCGGCGAGCAGCCGTGACCGTGTCCGTCCGCAGACTGGTTCTGCTCCGGCACGGACAGACCGAGTACAACGCCGACAACCGGATGCAGGGCCAACTCGACACCGAACTGTCTCCGCTCGGGCGTGACCAGGCCAAGTCCGTCGCGACGGTCCTCGCCGAGCGCGCGCCGCTGCGTGTGGTGTCGTCCGACCTGAGTCGAGCGGCCGACACGGCCCGCGCGCTCGGCGAGGCGGCCGGTCTTGCGGTCGCCACCGACGAGCGGTTGCGCGAAACGCATCTGGGGGAGTGGCAGGGGCTCACGCACGTCGACGTCGATGCGCGCTGGCCCGGGGCACGCGTCGACTGGCGCGCGGATGCGACCGCTGCGCCGCCCGGCGGCGAGAGCCGGCTCGACGCCGCTCGCCGCAGCCGCGCGGTGATCGACGAACTCGTCCGTGAGGAATCCGAGTGGGGTGAGCGTCCGATCGTCGTCGTCGCGCACGGCGGCGTCATCGCCGCACTCACGGCGTCGCTGCTGGGGTTGGCGGTACCGAACTGGCCGGTGCTCGGCGGGCTCGGCAACACCAGCTGGGCTCAGCTCAGCGCGCACGACACGGACGCCGAGCTGCAGTGGCGGCTCGACGTGTGGAACGCCTCGGCGAAGGTCGCAGGCGATGTCCTCTGAGCGGAGCGAACGATGTCCTCTGAGCGGAGCGAACGATGTCACCTGAGCTGAGCGAACGAAGTCTTGTGAGCGGAGCGGAACATGTCCTCTGAAGCTGTCGACGCCGTGACACCGGACCCGAAGCCCGTGCTGCTGGTGCTTGCGGATTCGCTCGCGTACTACGGGCCGAAGGGGGGTCTGCCTGCGGATCACCCACTCATCTGGCCGTCGCTCGTGGCGCGTGAGTTGGGGTGGGACGTCGAGTTGATCGCCCGCATCGGGTGGACCAGCCGCGACCTGTACTGGGCACTGATCCAGGATCCCCGCGCCTGGGCCGCGGTGCCGCGCGCGGGTGCGGTGGTCTTCGCCACCGGGGGCATGGACTCGCTGCCGTCGCCGTTGCCGACCGCGCTGCGCGAACAGATTCGTTACGTCCGGCCACCGAAGCTGCGCCGGATCGTGCGCGACGCCTACGGTTGGATCCAGCCGAAGCTGTCTCCGTTGGGCTGGCCGGTCGCGTTGCCGCCGCGTGTGAGCGTCGACTATCTCGAAAAGGCAAGGGCGGCACTCGCATACATGCGACCGGAGCTTCCGGTCATCGGCACGTTGCCGTCGGTGCACTGCAGTGACGCCTACGCGAAGGTGCATTCCGGGCGCGACGGCGCGGTCGCGGCCGTGCGGGCGTGGGCTGAGGGGCATCGCGTGCCGCTCGTCGATCTCGGCGACGCGGTGCGGGAGAACGTGATGTCCGGTGCGGGCAATCCGGACGGAATCCACTGGGGCTTCCCGGCACACGAGCGCGTCGCCGCCGCGATGGTCGCCACCGTCACCGCGGCACAGGGTCGCCGGGCAGCCGAAGCGGTGTGAGCCGATGGCGGTAGTTCTGGTCACCGACTCGTCCGCGTCGATTCCTCCGGCGACGGCGCACGAACTCGGCATCCACGTCGCGCCACTGCATGTGCTGGTCGGCGACCGGGACTTGCGCGACGGCATCGACGACATTCCCTCCGATCTGTCGTCCGCGACCACGTCGGGGGCCGCGCCGGGCGAACTCGAAGAGGTGTACGGGCGCGCGCTCGAGGCGAGTGGCGGCGACGGTGTGCTCGCGGTACATCTGTCGCGTCAGCTGTCGGGTACGTGGAAGGCAGGAACCGTCGCGGCCGATGCGTTCGCGGGCCAGGTGCGGCTCGTCGATTCGCGTGCGGTGGCGCTCGGTCTCGGGTTTCCGGTGGTGGCCGCGGCCCGCGCGGCGCGCGCAGGCATGGGTATCGACGACCTGTTCGACCGCACCGTCGCACATCTCACCGAGAGTCGAGTCTTCGTCACCGTCGATCGTCTCGACCAGCTGCGCCGCGGTGGCCGGATCGGTACTGCCGCAGCGCTTCTGGGCACGGCACTGTCGATGAAGCCGGTTCTGCATCTCGACGACGGGCGGCTGCAGTTGCTCGAGAAGACCCGCACGTCGACCAAGGCGCTCGCGAAGATGATCGACCGGGTGGTGGCGGCGGTGCACGAGCGGCCGGTGTCCCTCGCGGTACAGCACGTGCTGGGCGACGAGCATGCCGATTTCGTCGCGGACGAGCTGCGTACGCGCGTCGGCACAGCCGTCGACCTCGTGGTGTGCGACATCGGTGCGGTACTCGCCGCGCATGTCGGCGCAGGCGCGGTGGGCGTCGCGGTGTCGCCCGAGCCCACCGACTGATCTTGCCCGGCGCGTCCTGATTCGCCTGCGCGACGTGCAGTACCGGCATTCCACAGGCTGCCTGTTGTCCCCAGGTCTGCTGCACGTGAGTCGTAAGCGGCCGATGCGGCGGAGGTGCCGAACTACCGTGCGCTCATGGGGAGGAACGACGAACGCGAACGCGCGGTCGAGCGCATCGGCGCGGGGCGGAGGGCTTCGGCGCGGCCGTCCGGAACTGTCACGGTAGTGCGGGAATCGGACGGGGACGACACCTCGACAGCGGTGCTGCGCCTCGACGACACGGCGGTGGGGAGCCCCGACGCCGCGTGGCCACCGTCCGCCGCACCCGGCGGCCGCGAGTGGACGGGTCGCCGTCCGGAGTGGCTCGCCGACGTCGGGCAGGGCGAAGTCGGTCGGGGAGCGGGCGAGTCGGGCAGCACCCACGATGACGGCCGGTACCGTGACGATCCGTACCGCGACGCCGTATTTCTCGACGACGACATCGACGAGGGTAGTCGCTCTCGGGCGTGGCTGCCCGAGCGTTGGCGAGGCGCGCGCATCGACGCGGGCCGCGGCGGGGCCGTCGCACTCATCGCAGTCGCGCTGGTGGCCGCGGTGGTCGCGTACGTCACGGTGTGGCGGGACACGCCTTCGGTGCACAGCGTTCCACCGCTTTCCGTCGTCTCGTCCGCCGAGCCTGCCCCGGACGACGCGGCGCCGACGGTGACGGACGGGACGGGGGAGGGCGGGTCGGCGGGCGAGGTGCGCGGCGAGGTGGTGGTGAGTGTCGTGGGCCTCGTGCACCGTCCCGGGCTCGTGCGGCTCCCACCCGGGTCGAGGGTCGCGGATGCCCTCGCGGCCGCCGGCGGCACCCTGCCCGACGCGGACACCGTGTCCCTGAACATGGCGCAACGCCTCGGCGACGGCGAACAGGTGGTGGTCGGCTCGAGTGCCGACGCGCGTCCGCCGGTCAGCGCCGTGGCAGGCGCGACCGGTCCGGGTGCGGCAGCCGTACCCGGAGGTGCGGGCGCGGGGCTCGTCGATCTCAACACGGCGGACGAGACGGCGCTCGACGCGTTGCCGGGAGTCGGCCCCGTCACCGCCGCCGCGATCGTCGCGTGGCGCACCGCGCACGGCCGGTTCACCGACGTCGGCCAGCTCGCCGAGGTCGACGGCATCGGCCCGGCGCGACTGGCGAAGCTGCGTCCGCTCGTGACGGTGTGACGCCCGGTAGGGAGAACCGGTCCGCGGCAGTTGGTTTCCGCGGTTCGCTCGACGACGGCCCACTGGATCTGCGACTCGTGCCGTTTGCCGGTGCGGCATGGGCGACGACGGCGGCGGTGCTGGTGTGGGGAACGTCCGCTGCGGTCGCGGTGGTGTCCGTTGCGGTCGCGATGTCGGCGCTCGCGGCTGCGTGGCCGACGCGCGGGGCTTCCTGGTCGACGTCGCGCGTGCGCGTTGCGGTGTTCGCGGCGGCGTTGTTCACCGGTGCCGTCGCCGCCGCGGCGGGCGTGCGCGTGCACGCGGCCGACAGCCATCCGCTCACCGACTGGGCGGCACACGCGCGCACCGTCGTGAGTGTCGAGGTCGAAGTGGCGGACGATCCGCGCGCACTGCGAGGCGGCGCGCTGGTATCGCTTCCGGCGCGTCTGGTGTCGGCGCATTCGAGCACGACGACGATCGACGGTACGGGCGCGGTACGCGTATCGGCCCGCGGAGCTGGATGGCTCGCGCTCACGCCCGGCGAGCGGATCCGATTCGATGCGACCGTCGCCGCGCCCCGCGACCGCGATCTGACCGTCGTCTCGCTGTCGGCGCACGAGTCCTTCACCCGCGTCGCGCCGCCGCCCCGCCACCAGCAGTGGGCGAGCGCGCTGCGTGCGCGCTTCGCCGCGGCATGTCACGAGGGGTTGCCGCCGGACCCCGCGGGCTTGTTGCCCGGCCTCGTCGTCGGTGACCGCTCGGCGCAGACCCCGCGCGTGCAGGACAACTTTCGTGCGGCCGGGCTCACTCATCTCACGGCGGTGTCCGGAGCGAACGTCAGCATCGTGCTCGGCGCGGTCCTGCTCGTCGTACGGGCGGTGGGTATCGGCCCGCGGACCGGCGCCGTGCTCGCGGGCGTGGCGCTCGTCGCGTTCGTGGTGGTCGCCCGGCCGTCGCCGAGTGTCGTGCGTGCTGCCGCGATGGGTGCGGTCGCGCTGCTCGCGCTCGTCGTCGGCCGCCGCAGGCAGGCGCTGCCCGCGCTCGGTGCCGCGGTGATCGCGTCGACGCTCTGGTCGCCGCCGCTGACTCTCGACATCGGCTTCGCATTGTCGGTAGCGGCGACGGCCGCACTGATCGTCGTCGTCCCGGTCTGGGTGGACGGTTTGCGCGGGCGTGGCTGGCCACGCACGCTCGCGGAGGCCGTCGCGGTCACGACTGCGGCGTTCGTCGTCACCGCGCCGATTCTTGCCGCGGCGACCGGCACCGTGAGCGTCGTGTCGATCCTCGCGAACCTCCTGGTGGCCCCGGTCGTGGGGCCCGTGACGGTGGTCGGTGCGCTGGCGGTGGTCACCTCTGGCGTATCCGTCGGGGCCGCCACGGTTTTCGTCCAGGTCGTCCGCTGGCCGCTCGAGTGGATTCTCATGGTCGCCGAACGCTGCGCCCTCGTACCCGGGGCCGAATGGGATGTGGGTGCGGCGCCGCTGCTCGTCGTGGCAGGAGCGGCGACCGCGCTGCTCGTCGCCCGCCGGGTACGGCGGTCACGGCGTCGGGCCGACCCGTCGGGGCAGCGTGGGAGGATGAGCACGTGAGCACATCCGAACAGCTGCATCTGGTGCTGGGCGACGAGGAACTGCTGATCGAGCGGGCTGTGGCACGTGCGGTCTCGGGGGTCGGGTCGGGTGACGTGCCGGTCACGCGGATGCGCGCGGGCGACGCCGTGCCGAGTGAAATCGCTGAGTTGCTGAGCCCGTCACTGTTCGCCGAGGACCGGGTGGTCGTGCTCGAAGCGGCGGGTGAGGCAGGCAAGGACTCCGTGGCGCTCGTGCTCGACGCCGCGAAGTCGTTGCCGGACGGCATCGTGCTGGTCGTGGTGCATTCGGGTGGCGGCCGGGCGAAGGCGATGGCCGGGCAGCTCGAGAAGCTGGGTGCCACGGTGCACCGGTGCGCCAAGCTCAAGACGGGCGAGCACGCGACGTTCGTGCGCCGCGAGTTCGCCGAGCAGGGCGTCAAGGTGTCGGGCGATGTCGCGAACACTCTCGTCGAGTCCGTCGGCACCAGCCTGCGCGAACTCGCCGCCGCGGTGTCGCAGCTCGTCGCCGACACGGGCGGCCGCGTCGACGCGACGGCGGTGTCGCGGTACTACTCGGGCCGCGCCGAGGTCAGTGGGTTCGACGTCGCCGATCGCGCCGTCGCGGGCGATCTCGTGGGTGCCGTCGAAGCGCTGCGCTGGGCGACGATCCGCGGGGTACCGCACGTGTTGCTCGCCGACGCACTGGCCGACGCGGTGCATTCGATCGCGCGCGTCGCCCCCGCCGGACGCGGCGACCCGTTCCGTCTCGCACCGAGCCTCGGCATGGCCCCGTTCAAGGTCAAGAAGGCACAGGCCGTGACTCGCCACTGGACACCCGCGAGCGTCGGCTCGGCGCTCGAGATCGTCGCGACTCTCAACGCCGACGTCAAGGGCGGTGCCGCGGATCCGGACTTCGCGGTCGAACATGCTGTGCGGGCGGTCGCGCAGCTGTGCGGGCGCTGAGCGCCTGACCGGATCCGGACGAGAGGTCTGCACACCGAACTCAGGGAGCGGACACGACGAAACCCGCTCCACGTGCGCGGAGCGGGTTTCGGAGAGCTTCGGCTTACGAGATCGAGTGCGATCCGGTGAGCGTCAGAGCTTGCCGGCGGCCTGGGCGAGCGCCGACTTCTTGTTGGCTGCCTGGTTCTTGTGGATGACGCCCTTGCTGGCTGCCTTGTCGAGCTTGCGGCTGGTGGAGACGAGGAGCGCGTTGGCCTTTTCCTTGTCACCGGCCGCCGCAGCCTCGCGGAACGAACGGATCGCCGTGCGCAGCGAGGACTTGACCGACTGATTGCGCAGTCGAGCCGCCTCGTTGGTACGGATCCGCTTCACCTGGGACTTGATGTTGGCCACGCGTAGATTTCCTGTCGTCTCGAACGTGTGTCCGGCCCGAAGTGGACAAGGCCGGACGTCTGTGTGAAAGCTCTGGGTGTAAAGCCGTGGGCGTCGCGGACGCGATGTCCACGCACCGACAGATGAGAATACCAGCGATCGACCTCGCGGTTCAAACGGGTGCCCGCGAAGTCGCCATGACGAGCACCGCTCCCGCGTAGAGTCCCACGCACGACGATCAGGTTACTCACTCTCGACGAAGGCGGGTTGTATGTCGACTGCGCAGGAAATCGAAGAAGTCGAAGTCATCTCCGATCCCAAGAAGTTCGCTGCGGAAGCCCTCGGCACGTTCGTGCTCGTCTTCATGGCGGTGGGCACCGCGGTGTTCGCGGGAGCCAAGGTCGGCAATGTGGGCGTCGCGCTCGCATTCGGCCTCACTTTGCTGTTCCTCGTGTACGCCATCGGGCCGATCTCCGGTTCACACGTCAATCCCGCGGTCACCCTCGGCTTCGTGGTCACCCGCCGCATCCCCGTCGCCACGGCGGTGGGGTACTGGATCGCGCAGGTGATCGGCGGTCTCGTGGCAGGTGTCGTCATCTTCGCCATCGCGCAGTCGTTGCCGTCGTACGACCGGCAGATGGACGGGCTCGGTGCCAACGGGTGGGGCGAGCACAGCCCGTCCGCGATCAAGGGGCCGCTCGGTGGCGTGCTCGAGAACGGTTACGGCATCGGTGCCGCGATGGCGGTCGAGATCATCCTCACGGCACTGCTGGTGTTCGTCGTCCTCGCGGCCACGGACCGCATCTCCGACATCCCGCAAGCTGGCCTCGCCATCGGCTTCACGCTCGCGGTCATCCACCTGCTCGCGATCCCGATCGACAACACGTCGGTCAACCCGGCACGCAGCCTCGGTGTCGCCTTCTATCAGGACGGCGCACTGGCCCAGGTGTGGCTGTTCATCGTGTTCCCGCTGATCGGCGGCGCGCTGGGTGCGATCGTGTACCGCACGCTGTTCGGCCGCTATGGGTCGCAGATCACCGTCTGAGCGCAGGTCGGCGCGAGACGCGGTCTCCGACCGCTCGGTTGCGCCTGCGTCGGCCCGTTACGGCATGATCCTTCTCGCGCGTCGCCGACCGGCGACGCGCGAGAAGTCTTCACCGTGACACCAGGGGGTCCGAGTGTTTCGTCGGCGTATCGCCGCGGCCGTGGCCGCGGCCTGCTCGTTCTTCGCCGTCGCGTCCGCCGCGCCGGCGCACGCCGAGCCCGGCGACACGGCCGGGCCGACTTACGTCGCGCTCGGCGACTCGCGGGCCTCGGGTCCGCTCATCGCGGCCGGCGATCACCGCGACACATGTCTGCGCTCGTCGAGTGTGAACTACCCGGCCAAGCTCGCGTCGGAGCTCGGGGCATCCTCTCTCGTCGACGTCACGTGCTCGGCAGCCAAGCCGGCCCACGTGCTCGACACCCCGCAGTTCGTCGGCACGGGTTTCGCGCCGCCGCAGATCGAGGCACTGGCGCCCGACACCGACCTCGTCACGCTGAGCATCGGTGGCGGCGGATCGAATCACCTGCCGGTCTCGGTGCGCTGCGCCGCGCCCGTGCCGGGTGCCGACCTGCGCTGCCGCGACAATCCGGATGCGGAGCGGCTCGCCGTCGAGGGCATCGAGAAGATGGCCCGCGAGGTCGACGAGGTCGTCGGTGCGATCGTGGCGAAGGCGCCGCACGCCCAGGTCTACCTCGTCTCCCACGGCGGCACGGTCGGCGACCGCGCGTGCTGGCCGATCCTGCCGGTGTCCGACGGCGACGCGCCGTGGCTGCGCGAATACTTCGACCGGTTCAACGACATCTACGTCCGTGCGGCCGCGAAGTACGGCGTCCACTACATCGACATCGCGACGGCCGCCGTCGAGGGTGGGCACGATGCATGCGCCGACACCGGCGACCGGTGGTTCGAGGGGATCATTCCGCGGTCGCCTGCCGAGCCGTCGCACCCGAACGAACTGGGCATGGCCGCGATCGCCGACATGATCGCCCGCGACTACGCGGGCCGCGGCGAGTGAAGGTCAGCGCCAGCTGAAGTCGCGCCGAAGCCGTTGCGCGACGCTCTCGAAGGTGGTGCGGTCGACGATCGCGCCCTCGCGGCGAATGCCGTCCTCGGGCACGTCCAGCACGCGGTCGAGCCGCACCCAGCTGGGTCGGCCCGCGCCGTCCCACGGCCCCGACCCGATGCCGACCCAGTCGCGGTCGCCGTCGTGCTTGTGCTGCGACGACAGCATGAGCCCGAGCAGGGTCGGGCCGTCGCGTCCGACCACGAGCACGGGCCGGTCCTTGCCCTGACTCGGGTCCTCCTCGTAGGCGACCCACGTCCACACGATCTCGCCGGGGTCGGCGCGGCCGTCGAGATCGGGGGAGTACGACACCGCGCGGGCGCGGTGCGCAGTGGGCGCGGACGTCGAGGCGACAGGCCTGCCGGCAGGCACCGCCGAGTCGGTGCGCGGCGAGCCGAGCGAGCCGAGCGCACGCCGCACGGGCTCGGACTTCTGTAGCTGTTCGGCCAGGCGCGGCCCGTGCTCGCGCGCGAGCCGCAGGCCCTGATCACGCGCCGCACGACCGAGGGTCTTCCCGAGTGCACTCCACCTGCTCGCCATGAGCGCCGAGTCTAACGACGACCGGCGGACCGGGGCATCGCCGTCGCGGTCGGATGTCCCCGCGTGCGAGCGGTTGGATATCCTGGCAACCGGTCCGCATCTCGCGGCGCGCGGTGCATCCCGGCCGTGTCCGAACCAGGTCAGGAGTCTTCCGATCAGCAGCTTCGCCGACAAGACGTTCACGGATCCGTCGAAGATCCGTAACTTCTGCATCATCGCCCACATCGACCACGGCAAGTCGACGCTGGCCGATCGGATGTTGCAGCTCACGGGCGTGGTCGAGGAACGGCAGATGCGGGCGCAGTACCTCGATCGCATGGACATCGAGCGCGAACGCGGCATCACGATCAAGGCGCAGAACGTGCGTTTGCCGTGGAAGGTCGGCGGCGCCGACGGCGACGGCGACGAGTTCGTGATGCACCTGATCGACACGCCGGGCCACGTCGACTTCACGTACGAGGTGTCGCGCGCGCTCGAAGCGTGCGAGGGCGCCGTGCTGCTCGTCGACGCCGCGCAGGGCATCGAGGCCCAGACCCTCGCGAACCTGTACCTGGCCTTGGACAAGGACCTCACGATCATCCCGGTCCTGAACAAGATCGACCTGCCCGCCGCGGATCCGGACCGCTACGCGGCCGAGATCGCGCACATCATCGGCTGCGAACCGGAGGACGTGCTGCGCGTATCCGGTAAGACGGGCGAAGGCGTGCAGGAACTGCTCGACGAGGTCGTGCGGCAGGTGCCGCCGCCCGTCGGAGACGCCGACGCCCCTGCGCGCGCGATGATCTTCGACTCGGTCTACGACACCTACCGCGGCGTCGTCACCTACGTCCGTGTCGTCGACGGCCGGATCATGCCCCGCGAGAAGATCAAGATGATGTCCACCGGGACCACGCACGAACTGCTCGAGGTCGGCATCGTGTCGCCCGAGCCGAAGGCGTCGCAGGGGCTGGGAGTGGGCGAGGTCGGGTACCTCATCACCGGCGTGAAGGACGTGCGCCAGTCGAAGGTCGGCGACACCGTCACGACCGCGCGTGGCGGCGCCGACGAACCGCTCACCGGCTACCGCGAACCGCGTCCGATGGTGTACTCCGGCCTCTACCCGGTCGACGGCTCGGACTACCCGGATCTGCGCGAAGCGCTCGACAAGCTCCAACTCAACGACGCGGCCCTCACCTACGAACCCGAGACGTCGGTGGCGCTGGGGTTCGGCTTCCGGTGCGGCTTCCTCGGGCTGCTGCACATGGAGATCACGCGCGAACGCCTGCAACGGGAGTTCGGCCTCGACCTCATCTCGACGTCACCGAATGTGGTGTACCGGGTGATCGAGGAGGGTGGCGCCGAGCGTCAGGTGACGAACCCGTCGGACTGGCCCGAGGGCAAGTCGCGTGAGATCTACGAGCCGATCGTCAAGGTCACGATCATCGCGCCGAGCGAGTTCATCGGCGCCATCATGGAGCTGTGTCAGTCGCGGCGCGGCGAACTCGGCGGCATGGACTATCTGTCCGAGACCCGCGTCGAGCTGCGATACACGCTGCCGCTCGCCGAGATCATCTTCGACTTCTTCGACTCGCTCAAATCCCGCACGCGCGGCTACGCGAGCCTCGACTACGAGGAGGCAGGCGAACAGCTCGCCGATCTCGTGAAGGTCGACATCCTGTTGCAGGGCGAACCGGTCGACGCGTTCAGCGCGATCGTCCACAAGGACGCCGCCTCCGCGTACGGCAACAAGATGACGACGAAGCTCAAAGAGCTCATCCCGCGTCAGCAGTTCGAGGTCCCGGTACAGGCCGCGATCGGGTCGAAGATCATCGCGCGCGAGAACATCCGCGCCATCCGCAAGGACGTCCTCGCGAAGTGCTACGGCGGCGACATCTCGCGTAAGCGCAAGCTGCTCGAGAAGCAGAAGGAAGGCAAGAAGCGGATGAAGACGATCGGACGCGTCGACGTGCCGCAGGAGGCATTCGTCGCCGCGCTCTCGTCCGATGCGGGGGGCGACAAGCCGAAGAAGTGACGTACCGAGACGCGCAGTCGGCGACAACAGGGAGACTCGATGATCGAGACGTGGCTCACGCGTGAGCTCGGACTGGAAGTGCCGATCCTCGGCGCCCCGATGGGTGGCCGTGCCGGCGGCCGGCTCGCGGCGGAGGTCACCAAGGCGGGTGGGCTCGGCATGCTCGGCGCCGCCGGTTACGCGACGCCCGAATGGATCGAGACCGAGTCGGCGGTCGCGAAGTCGGCAGGCGATTTCGGTGCAGGCTTCATGGTGTGGTCACTCGACCAGGACGACACCGCGCTGGATCTCGTGCTCGCACAGTCACCGCGCATCGTGTCGCTGTCGTTCGGCGATCCCGCACTGTACGTGCGGCGCGTGCACGAGGCGGGCGCGCTCGTCGCGAGCCAGATCAACGACCTCGACGATCTCGCCGTCGTCGAGGCGGCGGGCGTCGACATCGTGATCGCGCAGGGCGCCGAGGCGGGTGGTCACACCGGACACGTCGCGACGCTTCCCCTGCTGCAGGAAGTGTTGGACGCGACGACACGCCCTGTGCTCGCGGCGGGCGGCATCGGTACCGGTCGTGGCCTCGCCGCGGTGCTCGCGGCAGGCGCACAGGGTGCCCTGGTGGGTACGGCCCTGCTCGCCAGCCCGGAAACCGTGGGGCCCGAGTACGCGCGCGGCAAACTCGTCGCCGCGCGCAGCACCGACACGGTGTACACGTCGGTGTTCGACCGAGCCCGCAACATCGCGTGGCCGCAGCGTTGGGGTGGACGTGCGCTCGCGAACGACTTCTCCCGCCGTTGGCACGGTGCTCAGTCGTTCGACGGCATCGAGGCCGACTACGACGGCAGCGACTCGGACCTCGGCGTCGTGTACGCAGGACAGATCGCCGGGACGGTCACCGCGGAGCGCCCGGTCGCCGACGTCGTCCGCGCCCTCGCGAGCGACGCCGAGGCGCTGCTGCGCAGGTTCGCCTGACGAGAGCCGGTGCCCGGTCAGTCGGCCGCGTCGGAGATGCCGAGCATCGACAACAACATGCGGCAGTCGTCGGTGTCCGTCGAGTGCAGCGCGACCACACGTTGAGCCTTGCGGACCTGGTCCGTGTCGAGTTCCACGTCGGCGGCGTCGATTCCGTCGCCGTCCACCGCCGGGGGCGTCCCGGCGGCTCCGTTGCCGCTCGGGTCGGCGGCGTGCGAATCGGTGTGTCCGGTGCCGGTCATGCGCGTCCCCTTTCCCCGCTGGAAAGCCCATTCTGCGATACCCGCGACGGCGAGCGACGGGAAACGGCCGATAGAGTGTGGACCCGTGGATCGCATCGCTGGCTGGTGGGACGGCGCCGAACTCTGGATCGCCGGTCTCCCGTTCGTGCCGCAGGTCGCGCTCGTGCTCGTGGTCGCGGTTCCGGTGTGCTGGGGTGTCGCGTCGGGTCTCGACCGCGCGCTCGCAGCCATGTTCGTCCTGCTCCGGCGGGACCCCGATGACGCTGAGGAGAACTGATGCCGCGCTCGCGTGTGACGCTCGCACTCGTCGCACTCATCGTGCTGGTCGTCGTCGCCTGGCTGTTGACTCGCTGACGCTCCTGTGTCGATGACTCGCTGACGCTCCTGTGCGGAATCGCGTGTCGGCGCTCTGTTAGAGTCCACCGCGTGTCCGAAGCCGTCGTTCCACAGGTCAGCCACCAATTGGCGCTGATCGCCGTGGGCACGCGCTCGGTCGCCGACATCGACTGTTGTTGATCACCGCGCGCTTTCCGGTCCCGCGCCCACGCGTCCGCCTTTCCCGAGGTGTCGATGCATCTTCGGGCGGTCGGAGCGCGATGCACAGCCCGGCCGAGGTTCCTTTTCCGTGCCGGTCGCTCGTCCGTCAGTCGCCAGAAAGGTACACCCCGCCATGCGTCGCCGCATCAGGTCCGCACTCGTCGCAGTCGTCACCACCGGCGTCCTCGCCCTCACGTCGTGCGCGGGCGGCGGACCGAGCGACGTCGTCGGTGGCGAGTCGCTCGGTGGCGACGGCTCGGCCGGCACGCTGAACCTGTTCGCGTATGCCGTGCCCAAGCCGGGTTTCGATCTCGTGATTCCCGCGTTCGACGAGACCGACGAAGGCGAAGGCGTCGCGGTCGTTCCGTCCTACGGTGCGTCGGGGGACCAGTCACGCAAGGTCAAGGACGGTGCGCAGGCCGACGTCGTCAACTTCTCGGTCGAGCCCGATGTCACCCGGCTCGTCGACGCAGGACTCGTCGAGGCCGACTGGAACCAGGATGCGTACGGCGGCGTGCCCTTCGGTTCGGTCGTCACGTTGATGGTGCGTGACGGAAATCCCAAGAACATCCGCGACTGGAACGATCTGCTGCGCCCCGACGTCGACGTCGTGACGCCGAATCCGTTCAGCTCGGGGTCGGCGAAGTGGAACCTGCTCGCGCCGTACGCGGCGGCGAGTCAGGGCGGTCGCGATCCGCAGGCCGGCCTGGACTACCTCGAGTCGCTCGTCGGCCACCTGACGATCCAGCCGAAGTCGGGTCGGGAGGCCACCGAGTCGTTCCTGCAGGGCTCCGGCGACGTGCTGATCAGCTACGAGAACGAAGCGTTGTTCGTCGAGCGGGAAGGCGAACCCGTCGAGCACGTCACACCGCCGGTCACCTTCCGCGTCGACAATCCCGTCGCTGTCCTGACCAACAGCCGCGAACCTGCCAAGGCCCGCGCATTCCGCGACTTCCTCTACACCCCCGAGGCGCAACGACTGTGGGCGCAGGCGGGCTTCCGGGCCGTCGATCCTGCCGTTGCGCGCGAGTACGCCGAGGACTTCCCGCCGCCCGCGACGCTGTGGACGATCGACGACCTCGGCGGCTGGGAGGCAGTCGACGATGCACTGTTCCAGGCAGGTTCCGGGTCGATCGCCCGGATCTACGAGAATGCGACCCGGTGACGCATGAGTGAGACCACCTCGTCCACACCGGCTTCCGCGTCGTCGCGGCGCCGCCGAGGCTTCCTGCCCCGAGTGACCGGAACCGTCGGCCCGCTCGGTATCGGGATCGCGACGCTGTGGCTGAGCATCATCGTGCTGCTGCCGCTCGCGGCACTCGCCGTCGCTTCGGTCGAGGATGGTCTCGGCGGATTCGTCGACGCCGTCACCGCGCCGAATGCGCTTGCCGCGCTGCGGGTCACGGTGCTGGTATCGGCGGCGGTCGCGGTGCTCAACGTCGTGATGGGCACCCTCGTCGCCTGGGTGCTGGTGCGCGACGAGTTCCCGGGCAAGAAGTTCGTCAACATCCTGATCGACCTGCCGTTCGCGCTTCCCACGATCGTCGCGAGCATCGTGCTGCTGTCCCTCTACGGGCCCGACAGCCCGCTCGGCATCCATCTCAACGCGACGCAGGGCGGTCTGATCGTCGCGCTCGCGTTCGTGACCCTGCCGTTCGTGGTCCGCTCGGTGCAGCCGGTTCTGCTCGAGATCGATCGGGAAGTCGAGGAAGCCGCGGCGTCGATGGGGGCGAGCAATGCCACGATCTTCCGGCGGATCGTGCTGCCGACCCTCATGCCCTCGATCGTGAGCGGTGCGGGCCTGGCGTTCGCACGCGCGATCGGCGAATACGGCTCGATCGTCCTGATCGGCGGCAACATTCCCGGCGAGACACAGGTCGCGTCGCAGTACATCCAGCAGCAGATCGAGATCGACCGCCAGCAGGCCGCGGCAGCAGTCTCGGTCACCCTGCTCGCGATCGCGTTCGTCACGCTGTTCGTTCTCCGCGTGGTGTCCACCCGGGGACAACGCCGACAGGAACTCGACCGATGAACATCACCCGCCGTACCCGTATCTCGCTGCGCACGCTCGCCCTCGCATATCTGCTCGCGCTGCTCGTCGTCCCGGTCGCGATGATCCTCATGCGCGCGTTCGGCGACGGTGTCGGCGCCTTCGTCGACTCGGTGCGCACACCGGCCGCGATCTCCGCCTTCAACCTGTCGATCGGGATCGTCGCGATCGTCGTCCCGGTCAATGTCGTGTTCGGCGTCGTGATCGCCTTGGCGCTCGTGCGCGGCCGTTTCCCGGGCCGCGGCATGCTCCAGGCGGTCGTCGACCTGCCGTTCGCGGTGTCACCCGTCGTCGTGGGCGTCGCGCTGATCCTGTTGTGGGGCAGCGGCGGTTGGTTCGGCGGACTCGAGAGTCTCGGATTCCGCGTCATCTTCGGGCTGCCCGGCATGGTGATCGCCACGATCTTCGTCACGCTGCCGTTCGTCGTGCGCGAGGTCGAACCCGTGCTGCACGAGATCGGTGAGGAACAGGAACAGGCGGCAGCGACGCTCGGCGCGAGCAAGTGGCAGACCTTCTGGCGCATCACGCTTCCCGCGATCAGGTGGGGCCTCACCTACGGCATCGTTCTGACGATCGCACGCGCACTCGGGGAGTTCGGCGCCGTCATCATGGTGTCGTCGGGCCTGCCCGGCGTGTCGCAGACGCTCACGCTGCTCGTGCACGCCCGCTACATCGACGACCACAACACCTTCGGCGCGTACGCGGCCGCGACCCTCCTGATGGGGATCGCGATCGTCGCGCTGTTGCTCATGACCTTCCTGGACCGCAAGAGGAGCACGACATGATCACGGTGACCGGGGCGCGCAAGAACTACGGCGACTTCGCGGCGCTCGACGACGTGTCGCTCGACATCCCGTCGGGCACCCTCACCGCACTCCTCGGCCCGTCGGGTTCGGGCAAGTCGACGCTGCTGCGGTCGATCGCCGGGCTCGAGACCCTCGACGGCGGCACCGTCACGATCGCCGGGAACGACGTCACCAATGTGACTCCGCAGAAGCGTGGCATCGGCTTCGTGTTCCAGCACTACGCCGCGTTCAAGCACATGACGGTTCGCGGCAATGTCGCCTTCGGCCTCGAGATCCGCAAGCGTGGCAAGGCCGAGATCCGCCGGAAGGTCGACGAACTGCTCGAGATCGTCGGGCTCGACGGCTTCCAGCACCGGTATCCGGCGCAGCTGTCCGGTGGCCAGCGTCAGCGGATGGCGCTGGCGCGAGCTCTCGCGGTCGACCCGCAGGTGCTCCTGCTCGACGAGCCCTTCGGCGCGCTCGATGCGAAGGTGCGCGCCGATCTGCGCACCTGGCTGCGGCGGTTGCACGACGAGGTGCACGTCACCACCGTGCTGGTCACGCACGACCAGGAGGAGGCGCTCGACGTCGCCGACCGCATCGCGGTGCTCAACCGGGGCCGCATCGAACAGGTGGGCGCGCCCGCCGACCTGTACGACCGGCCGGCGAACGAGTTCGTGATGTCCTTCCTCGGATCGGTGGCCCGGCTCAACGGTCAGTTGGTTCGCCCGCACGACATCCGCATCGGCCGCGACCCGAGCCTCGCGGTCACGCGCGACGGCGCCACCGTCGAATCGCTCGGCATCACCCGTGCGACGGTCGAACGTGTCGTCCACCTCGGATTCGAGGTGCGTGTGGATCTGCGCAACGAGGCAACGGGGGAGTCGTTCTTCGCGCAGGTCACGCGCGGAGACTCGGCCGCGCTCGGGCTGCGTGAGGGCGAGACGGTGTACGCGCGGGCGACGCACGTGCCCGACCTGCCCGGCACGGTGGTGACGACGGGCGCGGCCACCGACACGTGACGTTCGCTCAACCGGTGTGGCGCAGCGGGTCTCGTGTGAGTCGGGCGACCGCTGCGTGGTAGCGAGCCGTCACCACGTCGGCGAGGTGGGGGTGGGCGCCGATCGGCTCGGCGAGCACGACGGCCCGATCCGGACGCACGGCAGTACCGTGTGGATCGCCGAATTCCCGGCCGAGGTCGGCGAGTTCGTGCGCTACGCGGTCGGTGAGCAGGCCCGGAGCGAGGAACCACGGCGCGACCACGACGCGTCGTGCGCCCGCGGCGCGCAGCGCCCGCACCGCCTCGCGTGGGCCGGCGCCGCCCGTCGTCGCGAAGCATGTCGCGCCGTGCCGCCAGGCGGTGCGGGCGAGCAACTCGTCGACGACACCGTGGGTCGCCCGGTTGGCGTCCGGGCGCGACGAGCCGACTGCCACGACCGCGACCCCGACCGTGGGATCGTCCGCCGACACCCCGGTGTCGAGGATTCGGTCGCGAACGGCCCCTACCAGGGCGCGGTCGATTCCGAGCACGTCGGCCTGGTGCACCGTCAGCCCGGGATACCGCACTGCGGTTCGGTTGACGATCTCCGGGAGGTCGACGCGCGCGTGGAAGGCGCTGCCGAGCAGTAGCGGAACGACGACGGCGTCGCGATGTCCCTCGGCCGCGACACCGCCCAGCACCTGTGCCGTGGAGGGTGCGCTCAGGTCGAGAAAACTCGGCCGCACGTCGAGGTGCGGGTGGCGTGCCCGGAGCACGTCGACGGCAGCCGAGATCGTGTGCGCGCTGCGCGGATCGCGGCTGCCGTGTGCGACGGCGACGAGCGGAACCATCAGACTCCCGCGGGTTGCCCGGCGTGTTCGACGACGGCGATCGCGTCGCCGACGAGTCCGGCGGCGAGGGTGTTTCCGCCCGCGGGGTCGATCAGCAGGAAGCTGCCCGACCGGCGGTTGACGGAATAGTCGTCGGCGACGACCGGATCGGCCACGCGCACCGAGATCTTCCCGATCTCGTTGAGTTCGAGGGCGTCCGGCGACGGTGCCGTGGTGAGTTCCTGCTCGTCGAAGCGCTCGACGATCGCCCCCACGATGGCCTGCGTGGTACGGGTGCCGTGCTTGAGCAGCAGTCGCGCGCCCGGACGCAGCGGCTTCTCCGCCAGCCAGCAGACGGTCGCGTCGAACTCGGAGATCGGCTCGGGAGCGTCCCCGGGCGAGACGATCGTGTCGCCGCGCGAGATGTCGACGTCGTCGGCGAGCAGCAGCGTGACGCTCTGGCCGCCGTGCGCCGAATCGAGTGCGCCGTCCGCGGTGTCGATGCGCTCGACCGTGGTGCGGATACCCGACGGCATGACCACCACCTCGTCGCCCGGCTGCACCGAACCGGCCGCGACCTGTCCCGCGTAGCCGCGGTAGTCGGGGTAGTCGGCCGTGCGGGGGCGGATGACGTACTGCACCGGGAACCGCAGGCCCACACGGTGCGGCTCGGCGTCGACGGGCACCGACTCGAGATGCTCCATGAGCGTCGGACCGTCGTAGTACGGGGTGTTCTCCGAGCGCGCGGCCACGTTGTCCCCGTGCAGGGCCGACACCGGGATCGAGACGACATCGGCGTCGGACCATCCGAGAGAACGTGTGAGCGAGCCGAACTCGGCGGCGATGTCCGCGTAGACCTGTGCGGGCGACTCGACGAGGTCGATCTTGTTGACCGCGAGGACGAGCTTCGGGACACCGAGCAGCGCGAGTACCGCGGCGTGCCTCCGGGTCTGCGGCACGACCCCCTTGCGGGCGTCGACGAGCAGCACGACCAGCTGTGCGGTGGACGCGCCGGACACCGTGTTGCGCGTGTACTGCACGTGGCCCGGCGTGTCGGCGAGCACGAACGACCGCTTCGGCGTCGCGAAGTAGCGGTAGGCGACGTCGATCGTGATGCCCTGCTCGCGTTCGGCGCGCAGACCGTCGACGAGCAGCGAGAGATCGGGGGTCGAGAGCCCCTTGTCGACCGAGGCGCGGGTGACGGCATCGATCTGGTCGGCGAGAACGGATTTGGTGTCGAACAGCAGCCTGCCCACGAGCGTGGACTTGCCGTCGTCGACGCTGCCGGCAGTGGCCAGGCGCAGGAGATCGCTCATGATCAGAAGTAACCCTCTCGCTTGCGGTCTTCCATGGCCGCTTCGGATACGCGGTCGTCGCCGCGGGTGGCGCCGCGCTCGGTGAGACGCGACGCGGCGACCTCGGCGAGGATCGCGTCGTTGTCGGCGGCGTCGGACAACACCGCGCCGGTGGTCGAGCCGTCGCCCACGGTGCGATAGCGCACCGACAGCGTCTGCAGCTCTTCGCCTTCCGCGGGCCCGCCCCACACGCCGGGAGTCATCCACATGCCGTCGCGCTGGTAAACGGGCCGCTGGTGTGCGTAGTAGATGCTCGCGAGTTCGACGTTCTCGCGGGCGATGTAGCGCCAGATGTCGAGCTCGGTGAAATTGCTGAGCGGGAACACCCGCACCTGCTCGCCGGGGGAGTGCCTGCCGTTGTACAGATTCCACAGCTCGGGTCGCTGCTTCTTCGGATCCCACCGGCCGAACGCGTCGCGTAGCGAGAAGATCCGCTCCTTCGCGCGCGAGCGTTCCTCGTCGCGGCGACCGCCGCCGAACACGGCGTCGAAGCGGTGCTCGGCGATCGCGTCGAGCAGCGGGACCGTCTGCAGCGGGTTGCGTACGCCGTCGGGGCGTTCGGTGAGCCGGCCGTCGGCCAGATAGTCCTCGACGTTCGCGACATGCAGGCGCAGTCCGTACTTCTCGACGACGTGGTCGCGGAACTCGAGCACCTCGGGCAGGTTGTGGCCGGTGTCCACGTGCAGCAGCGAGAACGGAAGCGGTGCAGGCCAGAAGGCCTTCAGTGCCAGGTGCAGCAGGACCGTCGAGTCCTTGCCCCCGGAGAACAGGATGACCGGCCGTTCGAACTCGCCCGCGACCTCACGGAAGATGTGGATCGCCTCGGACTCGAGCGCGGAGAGGGTGTCGAACGTACTGCCGTCGAGTACAGGACGGACTTCTCGGGTGATGTCGATGGTCATGAGGCGTGCAACCCGCATTCTGTCTTGGACTGGCCGGCCCATCGACCACTGCGCGGGTCGGAGCCGGGCGCCGGCTTGGAGGTGCACGGCGCGCACCCGATGGACGGATAACCTTCCGCGACGAGCGGATTGACCAGGATGGAATGCTCGTCGATGTAGTTCTGCATGTCGTCGTCGGACCACGCGGCGATGGGGTTGATCTTGACGAGCCCGAACCCCTCGTCGAACGACACGAGTGGAGCGTTCGCCCGGGTGGGCGCCTCGACTCGCCGGATGCCCGTGACCCACGCCTTGTAATGCCCGAGTGTGTTCTTCAGCGGCGCCACCTTGCGCAACGCGCAGCACCGGTTCGCGTCACGTGCGAACAGATCCTTGCCCTCGAGCGAATCTTGCTCGGCGACGGTGTGTTCGGCGGTGGCGTTGACGATGTGGACGCCGTACACCTGCTCGACGGCGTCTCGTGTGCCGATCGTCTCCGCGAAGTGGTATCCGGTGTCGAGGAACAGCACGTCGACACCCGGGTGCACCTGTGCGGCGAGGTGGACGAGCACCCCGTCCTGCATGTTCGACGCGACGATGTAGTCGTCGCCGAAGGTCTCGTCGGTCCATGTCAGCAACTCGTGTGCCGACGCGCCCGCGAGGTCCGCCGCCCCCTGCGCGGCGATCTCACGGAGTTCGTCGACTCCTGCAGTGGTGATGTCGACGGTCATCGCAGATCCTCCTCGTCGGCGCGAACGACCCATTCGGCGAAACGCTCGCCGTCGTTCCTGTGCTTGGCGAACTGGCGTACCACCCGCTCGATGTAGTCGCCGAGTTCCTCGCTCGTCACCTTGTGCTGACGCAGCTTGCGGCCGAACCCGGCGTCGAGACCGAGGCTGCCTCCGAGGTGGACTTGGAAGCCCTCGACCTGGTTGCCGTCGCCGTCGTCGACGAGCTGACCCTTGAACCCGATGTCGGCGATCTGCGAGCGGCCGCACGAGTTGGGGCAGCCGTTGATGTTGATGGTGATCGGAACGTCCAGCTCGGCATTGATGTCGGCCAGTCGCTGGTCGAGCTCCGGCGCCAGCACCTGGGAACGCTTGCGGGTCTCGACGAACGAGAGCTTGCAGAACTCGATTCCGCTGCACGCCAGAAGGTTCCGGCGCCAGTGCGACGGCCGGGCCTGCAGGCCGAGTGGCTCGAGCGCCGCGACGAGTTCCTCGACCCTGTCGTCGGCGACGTCGAGGACGATCAGCTTCTGATAGGGCGTGAAGCGGACGCGATCCGAGCCGACGGCGGCCGCTGCGTCGGCGACCTTGCTCAGAATCGTGCCCGACACGCGGCCCGCGATCGGGGAGAAGCCGACGGCATTGAGTCCGTTGCGCAGTTTCTGCACACCGATGTGGTCGATCGGGCGTGCAGGCTTCTCGGGTGCGGGTCCGTCGATCAGCTTCCGCTTCAGGTACTCGGTCTCGAGCACCTCGCGGAACTTCTCGATGCCCCAGTCCTTGATGAGGAACTTCAGACGCGCCTTGCTGCGGAGCCGGCGGTAGCCGTAGTCGCGGAAGACCGACACGACGGCCTCCCACACGTCGGGAACCTCGTCGAGAGGAACCCAGGCGCCGAGTCGCTGTGCGAGCATCGGGTTGGTCGACAGTCCACCACCGGCCCAGAGGTCGAATCCGGGGCCGTGTTCGGGGTGTTCGACGCCGATGAACGCGACGTCGTTGATCTCGTGGACGACATCCTGCTGACCGGAGATCGCGGTCTTGAACTTGCGCGGCAGGTTCGAGTACTCGGGCTTGCCGATGTAGCGGCGCACGATCTCCTCGATCGCGGGCGTCGCGTCGAGGACCTCGTCGAGAGATTCACCGGCGAGCGGCGAGCCGAGGACGACACGCGGGCAGTCGCCGCAGGCCTCGGTCGTGTGCAGTCCGACCGACTCGAGTCGGCGCCAGATCTCGGGGACGTTCTCGATCTCGATCCAGTGGTACTGGACGTTCTCGCGGTCCGAGAGGTCGGCGGTGTCGCGACCGAACTCGGTGGAGATCTCCCCGATCGTGCGCAACTGCTCCACGTTCAGGGCGCCGCCGTCGCAGCGCACGCGCATCATGAAGTGTTCGGCCTCGAGCAGATCGAGGTTCTCGTCGCCGGTCCACGTGCCGTCGTAGCCGTCGGCGCGCTGCGTGTAGAGGCCCCACCACCGGAAGCGACCACGCAGGTCGCCCTTGTCGATGGTGTCGAAACCGGTCTTCGAGTAGATGTTCTCGATTCGGGCACGGACGTTGAGGGGGTTGTCGTCCTTCTTGCTCTGCTCGTTCGCGTTGAGCGGCTCGCGGTACCCGAGTGCCCACTGCCCCTCGGCGCGACGCTTGGCGGGCCGGGGAGTGCGCGTGCGCGTCGGCTTGGCGGGAGCGGTGGTGTCGGCGCCCGTCGCGTCGGTGGTCGACGTCATCGGATCGGAACTCCTGGGGGATTTCGCCTCGCTGCGCGGGGCGCGGCGTCCGGCGGCGGATCGCACCAGCGGGTGCGCAGCCGTCGGCACGGCCGGATGGGCTGGGAGGGGAGTGCTGGGAAAGACCGCGTGACGCGCGCGTTCAGGCGCGCGGGCTACAGCGGTGACAGCAGCGCTGCTGACACGAACAGCTGCAGACACGCTTGAGGTCGACGTGGCGACGCGCCACGAGTCGTACCCCGGTTCCTGTCATGCGTGCGATTGTGCCACGTCACGCCGCCCGAGCCGAGACCGGTGTCCGCATTTCCCGCGAAATCGCGGGAAATGTCACAGTGGCGAGTCCGGTGCGAGGTCGGACGCCCCGGCTGCGCAGGTCCCGGGGACCCCGGCTCTGGAACACTGGGGGGATGAGTGCGCCTACCTTGTCCACGCCGTTCGAGCTGCCGGAGAATCTGCGGCGCGGCGACGCGGGGCGCCCGTTCGGGATCTATGTGCACGTGCCGTTCTGTGCGACGCGCTGCGGCTACTGCGATTTCAACACGTACACCGCGGGCGAGCTGGGCTCGTCCGCGTCGCCGCAGTCGTGGGCGAGCGCACTGCGCCGCGAACTCGAGATCGCGGCGCAGCGCACCGGGGCGCCCACCGTCGACACCGTCTTCGTGGGCGGCGGCACGCCGTCGCTGCTCGGTGCCGACGGGCTCGCGGACGTGCTCGACGCGATCACCGCGTCGTTCGCCCTCGCGCCGGGCGCCGAGGTGACGACCGAGTCGAACCCGGAGTCGACGTCGCCGGAGTTCTTCGAGGGCCTGCGGGACGCGGGGTTCACCCGGGTGTCGCTCGGGATGCAGTCGGCGGCCGAACACGTGCTGCGGGTCCTCGACCGCACGCACACGCCTGGTCGCCCGGTGGCCGCGGCGCGCGAAGCCCGCGCCGCGGGCTTCGATCACGTCAACCTCGACCTCATCTACGGCACGCCGGGCGAACGCGACCGCGATCTGGATGCCTCCCTCGACGCGGTACTCGAGGCGGGCGTCGACCACGTGTCGGCCTACGCGCTCATCGTCGAGGACGGCACCGCGCTCGCCCGAAAGGTGCGCCGCCACGAGCTTCCCGCTCCCGACGACGACGTCCTCGCGGCCCGCTACGAACGAATCGACGCGCGGCTCGGCGACGCGGGGCTCACGTGGTACGAGGTGTCCAACTGGGCCGCCGAGCATCCCGCGAACGGGGATGCGCGCTGCAGGCACAACATCGGGTACTGGGACGGCGGTGACTGGTGGGGCGCCGGTCCGGGGGCGCACAGCCACGTCGACGGGGTCCGATGGTGGAACGCCAAGCACCCCGCGCGCTATGCGCAGAGCCTGGGCGACTCGGTTCTTCCGGTGGCCGGTGGCGAGGAGCTGACCGACGAGGACCGCCACGTCGAGCGCGTCATGCTCACCGCCCGATTGCGCACCGGCCTCGTCGCCGCCGACCTGCGTGACGCCGAACGTGCCGTCGCGCTCGAACGCGAGCGGGACGGACTGCTCGAGCACACGAGCGGCCGATTCGTGCTCACTCCGCGCGGCAGGCTTCTCGCGGACGCCGTCGTGCGGGACGTGCTGTCGGCGTGACCGCCGTCAGGCCGAAATGATCCCTGCGACGTCGTCGAGATCGAACACTCGCGCGTGCAGGACGACACGATTGCGCAGTGCCGACCGCACGGCACGGTGCAGCCCGTCCTCGAGGTAGAGCACGCCGCGCCACTGCACGGCGTGCGGGAACAGGTCTCCGTAGAAGGTCGAATCCTCCGACAGCAGCCGGTCGAGTTCGAGCACCTTGGTGGTGGTGACGATCTCGTCGAGCCGGACCTGGCGGGGCGGGATCTTCGACCAGTCACGCAGCGACAACCCGTGATCGGGGTACGGCTTGCCGTCCATGACGCCCCTGAAGATCATGTGCCCCTCTCCCGTACCGTGCGTGCGCGACGACCGTGTCGCCGTCGGGGCTCCACCCTAGTGGGGCTCTCCCGCGGCCCCGCCCGGGCGGCCGGGCGAGGCCGCGGAGCGCCGCCCGGGCGAGGTCGCGGGAGACGACTAGACTGGATCGACGCGGGACCGACTGCCGACGAGGCGCGTAGTGGAGGTGGTGGCAGATGTCGAGCACCGACGACCGGCGTTTCGAAGTGCTGCGCGCGATCGTCGCCGACTACGTCGCGTCGAAGGAACCGATCGGCTCCAAGGCGCTCGTCGAGCGACACAACCTGGGCGTCTCCAGTGCCACGGTGCGCAACGACATGGCGGCGCTCGAACGTGACGGCTACATCGCCCAGCCGCACACGAGTTCGGGCCGCGTGCCCACCGACAAGGGCTACCGCCAATTCGTCGATCGCATCTCCGACGTCAAGCCCCTCTCGACGGCCGAGCGGCGGGCGATCCTGCAGTTTCTCGAGTCGGGAGTCGACCTCGACGACGTCCTGCGGCGAGGCGTCCGATTGCTCGCTCAGCTCACCCGCCAGGTCGCCGTCGTGCAGTACCCCACGCTGTCGGCGTCGTCGGTGCGTCACCTCGAAGTGGTCGCGCTCACCCCGGCGCGGCTGCTGCTCGTGCTCATCACCGACACCGGCCGCGTCGACCAGCGCATCGTCGAACTCGGCGACGTGCTCGACGACGAGGACGTGTCGCGGCTACGCACGCTGCTCGGACAGGCGCTCGAAGGCAAGCGGCTCGCGGCCGCGTCCATCGCGGTGTCCGAGCTCGCCGAAGAGGCGCCGGACGACCTGCGCGACGCCGTCGTCCGGTCGGCGACGGTCCTGGTCGAGACGCTCGTCGAGCACCCCGAGGACCGCATCGTGCTTGGCGGCACCGCCAACCTCACCCGCAATGCATCGGACTTCACGACGTCGGCCGGTTTTCCCGGTTCGCTACGCTCGGTACTCGAGGCGCTCGAGGAACAGGTCGTCGTCCTCAAACTTCTCGCGGTCGCCCAGGACTCCCACACGGTCACGGTGCGCATCGGCGAGGAGAACCAGGTCGAGGAGATGCGCAGCGCGTCCGTCGTGTCCACCGGATACGGCGCGGCGGGCACGGTGCTCGGCGGCATGGGCGTCCTCGGGCCCACGCGCATGGACTATCCCGGCACGATCGCGTCGGTCGCGGCCGTCGCGCGGTACATCGGGCAGGTGCTCGCCGAGCGATGAACCCGCGCGATGCGCCGTGACCCCGGTGACCACCGACGAGGAGACTGCAGTGGCGAGGACGTGCAGCCCATAGACCCGCGCGTGAGCGCGACCGATTCAAGACCCGCGCGTGAGCGCGACCGATCGAAGTAAGGACGAGTAACACAACGTGGCACGCGATTACTACGCAACGCTCGGCGTCGACCGGAAGGCGACCGACCAGGAGATCAAGCGCGCGTATCGCAAGCTCGCACGCGAACTGCATCCGGACGTGAACCCCGACGAGAGCGCGCAGGCGCGTTTCAAGGAGGTGTCGGTCGCGTACGAGGTGCTGTCCGACCCCGAGAAGCGACGCGTCGTCGACCTCGGCGGCGACCCGCTGGGCAACGGCGGTGGCGGTGCCGGGGCGGGCGGCTTCGGCGGTGCCGGCTTCGGTGGGGGCCTCGGCGACGTGTTCGAGGCGTTCTTCGGTGGCGGCGGCTCGGCAGGGCGCGGCCCGCGTGGACGCGTGCAGCCGGGCGCCGATTCGCTGCTGCGCACCAAGCTCACGCTCGAGGAGTGCGCCACCGGCGTCACCAAGCAGGTCACCGTGGACACTGCGATTCTGTGCGATCTGTGCCAGGGCGCGGGCACGAACGGCGACTCCAAGGCGGTGCGCTGCGAGACGTGCGGCGGCGCAGGCGAGGTGCAGTCGGTGCAGCGTTCGTTCCTCGGGCAGGTCATGACGTCGCGTCCGTGCCCCACGTGCCGGGGCGTCGGCGAGATCATCCCCGACCCATGCCACAAGTGCGGCGGCGACGGGCGCGTGCGGGCGCGCCGCGATATCTCCGTCAAGGTGCCTGCCGGTGTCGCGGGCGGCATGCGGATCCGACTCGCGTCGCAGGGTGAGGTCGGCCCGGGCGGCGGCCCGGCGGGCGACCTGTACGTCGAGGTCGTCGAGCAGCCGCACGCGATCTTCGTGCGCGACGGCGAAGACCTGCACTGCACCGTCCGCGTCCCCATGGTCGACGCGGCGCTCGGCACCACGGTTCAAGTCGAGACGATTCTCGACGGCATCACCGAGATCGACGTCGATCCGGGCACCCAGCCGGGTGCGGTCGCTGTCGTCAAGGGCCACGGCATGCCGAAGCTGCGGTCGGGTGTGCGTGGCGACCTGCATGCGCACCTCGAGGTCGTCGTCCCGTCGCGGCTCGACGGCAAGGAGTCGAAGGCGCTGCGCGAGTTCCGTGAACTCCGGGGCGACGCCCCAGAGGTGGTCACCACTGGTTCACAGAACACCGGCGGCCTGTTCTCGCGCCTGCGCGAAGCGTTCACCGGTCGCTGACCGGTGGCGGCCACGCTGTTCTACCTCGACCCGCTGCCCGCCGCCGGCGAGCACGCGGTGCTCGACGGTCCGGAGGGGCGGCACGCCGCCACCGTGCGCCGCATCGGACCGGGCGAGCGGCTCGTGCTCGCGGACGGGCACGGCGCCGTCGCGTTCGGTGAGGTCGTCGACGCGGGCAAGGACCGTCTCGAGCTGCGTGTCGACGCCGTCGAGGACGTGCCCGCCGCGCAACCGGCGGTCACGATCGTGCAGGCTCTGCCGAAGGCAGATCGTTCCGAGCTCTCCGTCGAACTCGCGACGGAGGCGGGTGCCGACGCGTTCGTGCCGTGGCAGGCGTCGCGCTGCGTCGCCAAATGGGAGGGGCCCAAGGTCGCGAAGGGGCTCACGCGCTGGCGCAATGCGGTGCTGGCCGCTGCCAAGCAGTCGCGTCGGCCGCTCATTCCTCCGGTCGCCGACCCGCACCGCACGCCGCAGGTGTGCGCTCTCGTCCGCGACGTGGTCGGGCGGGGCGGAGTGGCCGCGGTGCTGCACGAGGACGCGACGGTTCCGCTCGCGAGCCTGCCGCTGGGCGATGCCCGGGAGGTCGTGCTCGTCGTCGGTCCCGAAGGTGGCGTCGACCCGTCCGAACTCGAGCGCCTCACCGACGCCGGTGCGGTGCCGATCGTGCTCGGGCCCCAGGTGTTGCGCACGTCCACTGCCGCGGCCGTCGCGCTCGCGGCCATCGGGGTGCTCACCGAGCGGTGGGCCACGCCGCCGTTGCGGGAGTGACAGTGCCGCGCACGAAGATCGAGTACGGTCCGCATCCCGCCCAGTTCGGGCACCTGTACACGCCGACCGACGTCTCCGGGCCGGTACCGGTGGTGATGTTGATTCACGGCGGCTACTGGAGCGCCGACTTCCACCTGAACCTGGCGACCACGTTGGCGAGCGAGCTTGCCCGCAGAGGCGTTGCGGCCTGGAACGTCGAGTACCGGCGCGTCGGCGCGGGCGGCGGCTGGGCCGAGACCAGCGCCGACATCGAGGCCGCGTTGGCCGCGACCGCGTCAGTGCTGCCGTCGCGGTCGGCGGTACCGCTCGACACGGCGGACGTGCGGCTCGTCGGCCATTCGGCAGGTGCACAGCTGGCGGCGTGGGTTGCCGGGCAGCCCGAGTGCGCGGTGCGTCCGACCCGGCTGGTGTCGCAGGCCGGAGCGCTCGACCTGGCATCGCGGGCGGCGGCCCGCACCGGTGGCTCGGCTCTCGAAGCGCTGTTCGGGGTGTCCTACGCCGACGATCCACAGGTTTATCGGCAGGCGTCCCCACTGCATCGTGTACCGATCGGCGTGCCCACCGTGTGCATCCACGGCGTCGAGGACACCCAGGTTCCCGTCCAGGCGAGCCGCGCTTACGTCGATGCCGCCCGCCTGCACGGGGATCGTGCTGTGCTGTGGGAGATTCCAGGTGAGGGGCACAATGCGTTCCTCGACCGCACCACGCGGAGTTGGGCCGCGACTCTGGAAGCGCTGTTGTGCGACGGCCCCTGGGGCGACCGGCGCTGAGCCGAGCGGTCACGCTAGGCCGAGCCGGTCACCTCGATGAGGTTGACCTGCAGCTTCGGCACGGTGGTGTTTCCGCCGGCCTGGGTGTCGTAGCTGAACGAGCCGAGCACCTCCGCGTGCATCGTGACGAGGTCGCCTTCGACAACGTCCTGGATGAGCGATGCGGAGTCGCCGACGATCAGCGTGTTCTGGTCGTAGTCGTACACGCTGTCCGGCACGAACGGCGATGTGCGGGCAAGGAACTGACCGAGCCCGGTGGCAGCATCGAATTGGGTCACCCGGCCGTACACCACGACCTTGCGTCCCACCGCCGCATTGGGGTTTTTGGCGATGAGCGCGAAGTCGCGTTCGGTCAACTGCTCGTATGTCGCCGGATCCCTCTTCGCCGCCTCTTCGGCCTGGCGTTTCGCCTCCGCTTCCGCGGCGGCTTCCTGCTGTGCCTTGGCGGAGGCCGCCGCGGCCTGGCGTCGGGCTTCGGCCTGCTGCGGTGTTTCGGTGCGCGTGGCAGGCGAGGTCGACTGTGCTGCTGCCTCGTCCGAGGCAGCCTCACCAGCGGCGGCGCAGCCGGTGAGTGTGGCGAGGGCGACGAGCGCCGTGCCGGCTGCCAGCACGATGCGTCGGGTCGGCGAAGTCATGGTGTTCTCCTGTCGGTGGTGTTGAGTGATCGGTGGTGTTGAACGATCGCCGATGCTGAGCGATCGGCGATGTTGAGCGATCCGCTGTGGGGAGAACATTCGTCGACAATGTGCGTCGTGAGGTGAATTGGTAGCGATAACCCGGGCTATCAAAGAGGTGGAAAGGCGGTGTCGCCTGCCTGCGCTACGGTGATCGGACCATCGCGGTAGCGGTGGCACCACCATAGGAAAGGGGCACGACACGCATGAGCGGTGACGACGTCCCCCTCCCGGTTGCGGCTCCGCTGCTGTTGTCGAAGCCGGCCATCGCCGAGCTCGCGAAGGTGCAGCGGCCGGTGGTCACGATGTGGATCAAGCGGCACCGCGCCAGTGCCGATCCGTTCCCCAGCCCGGCTGCCACGTACGCCGGCGTCGATCACTACGCGGCGGACGACGTGGTGCGGTGGATCCGTGGCCGGGGGCTCGGCAACAGCGAGACGCTTGTCGAAGATCTCGCGCTGCACGCGGTGCTCGGTCACGAGTCGGCACTGTCGCCGGAGGCGGTCGTCGCCGGTGTGTCGGCTCTGCTGTGCGTGAAGGCGCTTCTCGGCGTTCAGCTCTCCGAGCTCGACGCCGAGGATCTGCTGGACGAGGTGGATGCTCTCGATCCGGGCGATCGTTTCCTGTTCCGGGAGATCGAGGAGTTGGGCGACGAGGTGGAGGTGCTCGGCAGGCATGTCGACACCATGTCCGACGCTGCGTACACCCCGGCGGAGGCGTTCGAATCGCTCATGAGGCAACGTTTTCGGCGGGGCATTCGAGACCTGAGCGAGTCGGCACTTCGTCCGGCGGCCCTGTCGCTGACGGCGCGGATCACCGCGGCCGTGTCCGACCACGACGGTGCGGTGTTCGTCGACCCGTCCGCCGACGGCAGCGACATCCTGGTGGCACTGCGGTGGATGCTGCCGGAGTTCTCGGAAGCAGTGGCGATGACGGGATGGTCGGACACTCCCGGCTCGCGGCTGGCCCGCCGCCGGCTCGTCGTGCACCAGTGGCGGGTCGAATCGACCCCGGACGACGTGGGTGTGCGGGGGCCCGCGACGTTCGTCACGCAGTATCCCGCGCTGGGTTCACCCGACATGTCGGACGCGGAGATCCTGTCCGCGATGGACGATCTGGCGTTGGGGATGCGCGACGGGCAGTCGGCGGTGGTGATCGGTCCGGCCAGTGCACTCGTCGATCCGCTCGCGGACCGGGACGCCGAGGCGGTCCGTTCGGCGCTGCTGCGATCCGACCGAGTGCGTGCGGTGCTGCGCCTGCCGGAGGGGCTGATGGTCTCGCGCCCCGGGCTGTCCACGGCGCTGTGGGTGCTGGGGTCGGCGGATGCGTCGATCAAGCCGTCGGACCGATGGACGGTCCTCGCCGATCTGCGCGGTGCCGAACTCGACGAGTACGTCATCGAGTCGGCGATCACCGACGTTCTCGCCGCGATGGGCCCGTGGGAGTCGTTGCGGGCGCATTCGTTCCGGATCGGCGGTGTGTACAAGACGGCGGGGCTGCTGGCGTCGGGGTCGTTGCTACCTCCGCGCCCGCACCGTCCGCTTCGTCCTCGGCACGCGGGCGCGGAGGCGGCCGGCCAGGTTGTGGATCTGGTCGGTGCCTATCGCGAGAGCGCGGCCCGGGTGGACCCGCAGTTGACAGTGCCGGTGGAGTACCGCGCCGCGCCGCCGGCGCCGACAGTGTCGGCGGGGATGCTGGCCGCCTCACGAGAGCTTGCGGTGGTTCCGGGGAACCGGATCGACCCGGCGGATCTGGTGTCGGCCGCAGAGGACGGACCAGGCGTCGTGCGGGTCATCGGGCCCGACGAGGTGCTCGGCAGGCGCGCGCTGGGGGAGCGGGGCGTTGGCCGTCTGGAGTTCACGACGCGCCATCCGAGCGGGCGCTACACCGAGCCCGGCGACATCGTGTTCTGCACGAGCCCGGATTTCGGCGTGTTCGTCGACGCCGAGGGGTCGTCGGTGGTGCTCGCGCCTGCTCGGGTCATGCGGGTGAAGGATCCGCAGGCGTCGGGCCTGGTGCCGGAGTTGATCGCCGGACACCTGCGGGCGGCGGGCGTCGGCGAGCGCGCCCCGGGCGCGGTGCGTCGCGGAAAGCCGTGGCGGGCGTGGGAGATTCCGCGGGTCGAGCCCGAGCGTGTTCCTGCGGTGACGGCGATGCTGGCGGACTTGCGGCGCCGCAGGCAGGTGGCGGAGGAAGTTGTGGCGACGATCGACCGTCTGACCGGCACCCTGGTGGACGGGGTGGGCCGTGGTGCGTTGGTCGTCGAGGAACAAGCTGTGTCGGAACCGAAGAAAGGCTGAGGATGCCCCCCAGGAAGAAGGCCACGGCGAGTGCGCCGTCGACGATGAAGGAACTGAAGGACACGCTGTGGAAGGCCGCCGACAAGCTGCGCGGCTCCATGGACGCGTCCCAGTACAAGGACGTGATCCTCGGGCTGGTGTTCCTCAAGTACGTGTCGGACGCGTTCGCGGAGCGTCGCGAGCAGATCCGAGCGGAGTTGGTGGCCGACGGTCTCGACGAGGCGCAGATCGCGCAGCTCATCGACGACGAGGACGAGTACCGGGCGGGTGGCGCGTTCTGGGTTCCCGACACGGCGCGGTGGGATTACCTCTCGACGAACGCGAAGGGCGTCCAGGAGGCGCCGGGCGTCTCGGGCGCCACGGTCGGCGAGTTGATCAATGCTGCGATGCGTCAGCTGATGGACGCCAACGACAGTCTGCGCGGCACGTTGCCGACGATCTTCAACGGCGACAGTGTCGATCAGCGGCGCCTCGGCGAACTGATCGACCTGCTCGGCGACACCCGGTTCACGGGGGAGGGGGCGCGGAAGGCGCGTGACCTGCTCGGTGAGGTGTACGAGTACTTCCTGGAGAAGTTCGCGCGGGCGGAGGGCAAGCGGGGCGGCGAGTTCTACACGCCCGCAGGGGTGGTGCGGGTGCTGGTGGAGGTGCTCGAGCCGTTCGGTGGCCGCGTGTACGACCCGTGCTGCGGTTCGGGTGGCATGTTCGTGCAGACGGAGAAGTTCATCGAGGGGCACGGTGGCAACCCGCAGGACGCGTCGGTGTTCGGTCAGGAGCTGAACCAGCGGACGTGGCAGATGGCGAAGATGAACCTCGCGATCCACGGTGTGACGGGTAATCTCGGCGACCGCTGGGAGGACACGTTCGCGCAGGACAAGCATCCGGATCTGCTCGCGGATTTCGTGCTCGCGAATCCGCCGTTCAACATCAAGGACTGGACGCGTAAGGAGGACGACCGGCGCTGGAAGTACGGCGTTCCACCAGCCGGCAACGCGAACTACGCGTGGATTCAGCACATCGTCTCCAAGCTCGCCGAGCGGGGCAGCGCCGGCATCGTCATGGCCAACGGCTCGATGTCCTCGAACTCCGGCGGTGAGGGCGACATCCGCGCGCAGCTCGTCGAAGCCGACCTCGTGTCGTGCATGGTGGCGCTGCCGACGCAGCTGTTCCGCAGCACGGGTATCCCGGTGTGCGTGTGGTTCCTCGCGAAGGACAAGGGGGCCGGGCTGAAGGGGTCGGTCGACCGGCAGGGGCAGGTGCTGTTCATCGACGCGAGGAACCTCGGCTACATGGTCGACCGCGCGGAGCGTGCGCTCTCGGACGACGACATCGCGAAGATCGCCGGCACCGTGCATGCCTGGCGCGGCACCACATCAGCTTCCCAAGCTGAATACACAGACGAGCCCGGATTCTGCTACTCGGCCACGCTGGCGGAGATCAAGGAAGCCGACTACGCGTTGACGCCGGGCCGCTACGTCGGCGCCGCTCCCATCGAAGACGATGGCGAGCCGATCGACGAAAAGATCAAACGGCTCACCGGCGAGTTGTACACACAGTTCGACGAAGCTGAACGGCTGCAAAAGGTTGTACGGGAACAGTTGGGGAGGGTGTTGTGAGCGGAGTTGCTTCGTGGACCCCGAGGCGACTTGGGGATGTGATCTCGGTGAAGCACGGCTATGCCTTCCCTGGCGGCGAGTTCTCCGACGACCTGACCTTTCCGACGCTCGTTACGCCCGGAAACTTCGCCATCGGTGGAGGTTTCAAGGAGACGAAACCCAAGACGTTTACCGGCGCGTATCCGAAGAGCTTCGAACTGGATCAAGGTGATCTGGTCATAACGATGACGGACCTGAGCAAGGCTGGGGACACACTTGGATCGCCCGCCCTCGTACCGGCCGATCGCACATACCTTCACAACCAGCGAATCGGGCGCGTCGAGATCGAAGCCCCGCGCGTCGTAGCTCGAGAATTTCTGAACTACGCGCTGCGCAGTAGTTCGTACCATGCGTATATCGTCGGCACGGCGTCCGGAAGTACAGTCCGGCACACGAGTCCCACAAAGATTTGCGACTTCGTACTCGACATGCCCGATGTAGGTACGCAACAAGCCATCGCCGAAGTCCTCGGCGCCCTCGATGACAAGATCGCCGCGAATCGGAAGTTGGCCGAGACGGCCGAAAACCTCGCTTCCGTCGTATTCAACTCGATGATGGACGATACGGCTGTCTCCGCGCCGCTGTCGTCCACTGCTCAGTTCGTCAACGGCAAGGCATTCACGAAGGGTGCGAGCGGCACGGGCCGTGTCGTGGTTCGCATCGCCGAACTGAACTCCGGTATCGGTGGCTCTACCGTCTTCAGTGATCTGGACGTCGAGGACCAGTACTTGGCGCGGCCGGGTGATGTCTTGTTCGCATGGTCGGGTTCCTTGACACTGCACCGGTGGTTCCGCGACGACGCGATCGTCAACCAGCACATCTTCAAGGTGATCCCGGCTGAGGGCTACTCACCGTGGCTCGTCTACCAATTGATTCAGGCCAAGCTTCCGCAATTCAAGGAAATTGCGGCGGACAAGGCAACCACGATGGGTCACATCCAGCGCAAACACCTTGACGAACTGGTCCAAGTTCCGTCGAGTGACCAGATTGCCAGGCATGATGTGACGTTGACGGCGCTGTGGAACCGCACCCTTGTTGCTGAACAGGAATCACTGCGGCTGGCAACACTCCGCGACACCCTCCTCCCACGATTGATGTCCGGTGCGCTTCGCGTACGCGATGCTGAGCGCGAGGTGGAGAACCTTTTGTGAGACAAGCGTTCCCATAGCTGGGCCAGCCCTCGGGCGGCCCGTCACCCACTGTTGCTGTGCCGAACCCCAGGAGTTCCGGTGAAACCGTTTGCCCCCTACCTCCGCGTCGTCGCGGGAATGTTCGCTGCCATCTGCTTGTGGTTGGTGTTCGTCGATGTCGTGAACGGGCGATTCGGGTCGGCACTGGTGGGACTGATAGTGGCCGCCGGGCTCGGGTATCTCGCCGTCGGTAAGCCGATCCGCGAGTACCTGGCCCGGCGGAAGGCCGAGAACGAGGCGCTTGCTGCCCGCGCGCAGGCCGGGCACGAGGCCTTCGTGGCCGGTGATCCGGCAGCCTTCGCGCCGCCTCCGCCGTTGCCTGAGAAGCAGCCGGTGCGCCGCGGCGTCATCATCGCGAGCGTGGCCGCATCGATGCTCGTACTGATCGGCATCATCAGCGACATCAGCGACGGGCTCGACCCTGAAACCGGCACCGACACAACCGGTAACAGCCAGCCGGTACCGCCCGCACCGGCGCCCGCGCCCGCACAAGCGGCAGCACCCGTAGCCGCAGTTCCGGCACCAGCCGCGGCTGTCCCGGCGACCATGCCGAACGTGACCTGCATGAACCTCCAGGGCGCGCAAGACACCATCCAAGCGGCCGGCGTCTTCTACTCGCGCAGCGTGGACGCTACCGGGCAAGGACGCAATCAGGTGCTCGACCGCAACTGGGTGGTGACGGCCCAGGCGCCGGCTGCGGGTGCCGCCGTCGCCGAGGGTGAGGCCGTCCTCACTGTCGTCAAGATCGGCGAACCCGGCGACTGCTCGTAGCAACTAGTTCACTCGAAACGATCAGGAGGATTCGTTGGCCAGAGTACGGCTTGTCGCAGGCAGACCCGACCTCTCGAGACTCCGTGGAACCGTCACTGCTCCTACGAAACTCCCCTTGGTCGACCCGAGTTCGAGCCCGATGCCAGATCGGGCGGCGCGTAGAGAGGCAGCCCTCGCCGGTGTCGATCCAGAAGTGCGCGCCGCGCTCGAGCGGACGAAGGGGTCGACGACCAAGAGCAAGAAGCCCAAGAAGAGCAAGAAGGCCAAGGGGACAACCAGTCGACGTTCAGTCCGACCGACTGGCGTCGAGCGCGTCGCCGAGCCGAATCGAGTTCAGGGAGCCCGCTCGGACAATGTCAGGCGCGAATCGACTGGCCATCCCTCCGTAGTCGAGGCAAGCCCACGAGAACTGGCTGCGGCAGCGCGTCCTCGGCCCTTCGGCAGACCGCCGAAACCGAGCGAGTTGTGTGCAAGTAAGGAGCGTGCGGTGGCGGAGGGCTTCGAGGACGCCAAAAGGCGACTGCAGGAAAGATGGAACTCCCGGTGAACCCCCTGCGAAACGGGGACTGCTCCTGACCGGCGCACCGCG
>NZ_JAASAE010000011.1 GCF_012726205.1 Rhodococcus sp. HNM0569
CATCTACGTAGACACCCGTGTCTCACATCTACGTAGACAGCACAGAGTCTCTGGACTCGCAAAGTGCTCACGGGGTGGGTGGGGGGTCAGCTGCGGTGGAAGCGGCTTCCCGACGCCTGATCGCGCGGCTTGAGCACGATCTGGTCGAGGTTGACGTGCGACGGGCGTGACGCGACGAAGCCGACGACGTCCGCGACGTCCTGCGCCACGAGCGGTGTGATGCCCTCGTAGACCTTCGCGGCCCGTGCCTCGTCGCCGTCGAAACGCACGAGCGAGAACTCCGTCTCGACTGCGCCGGGCGCGATCTCGGTGAGCCGCACCGGCTGACCGAGCAGTTCGCCGCGCAGCGTGCGGTGCAGCACGGCCTCCGCGTGCTTCGCGGACGTGTAGCCGGACCCGTTGTCGTAGTGCTCGAATGCCGCTATCGACGTGATCGTGACGATCAGCCCGTCGCCCGACGCGACGAGCTTGGGCAGCAGCGCCTTGGTGACACGCAATGTGCCGAGCACGTTGGTCTCCCACATCCAGCGCCAGTCGTCGAAGTCGGCGTCTGCGACGGGCGCGAGACCCTTTGCGCCGCCCGCGTTGTTGACGAGTACGTCGACGCGCGGCAGGACCGCGGTGAATGCCGCGACCGAGTCGTCGTCGGTGACGTCGAGGGCGAGCGCGGTGCCACCGATCTCGCCGGCGAGCGTCTCGAGCCGATCGAGGCGCCGCGCACCGACGACGACGTGGAAGCCCTGCGAGGCGAGGGTGCGGGCGGTGGCTTCACCGATGCCCGAGCTGGCACCGGTGACGACGGCGACGGGGGTGTCCGGAGAAATCGTCATCAGCAGATCGTAATGCGGTGGCGGATCGTCGTGCGGAAGAGTCACTCGCCTCCCGCGGCGCGCAGCACCGGTTCGTCGAGCACCGAGTATTCGGTGGCGTCGCCCGCCACGACCCGGCTGCGGTTGCCGTGCACGTCCACCGGGACGTCGCCCGCGAGGGTGATGCGGTGCAGACGCCGGTACCGGTCGTCGTAGTCGGCGATCGCGTAGTGCTGAGTCGCGCGGTTGTCCCAGATCGCGACGTCGCCGGGGGCCCAGTTCCATCGCGTGGTGTACTCGAGCGAAATCGCGTGGTCCTGAAGCACCTTGAAGATCGCGTGGGACTGTTCGCTGCTGAGTCCGACGAGCCGCTTGACGAAGTGCCCGAGCAGGAGAGTGCGTTCACCGGTTTCCGGATGCACCCGCACCACGGGATGTTCGGTCTCGAAGTACGACGACTCGAACTCGGCGCGGTAGTCGGCGGTCGAGGACTTGACCTCCCGCAGCCGCTCGACGCTCGTGGCCGCGTAGTCGTACACATTGGTGTGGACGGCCCACAGGTCGTCGGCGAGGGCCTTGAGCGGCGCGGGCAGCGATGCATACGCGGCCACGCCGGAGGCCCAGGTCGTGGTTCCGCCGTACTCCGGCAGGTCGACGGCCCGCAGGATGGACGCCTTCGGGATGCGGTCGACGAAGGTGACGTCGGTGTGCCAGCTGTTGGCCTTGCCGTATTCGGAGTCGATCGGCAGCACCCGGTCGCCGTAGGACTTCACGGTCGGGTGCGGGGTCGTCGGCGAGCCGAGGAGCTCGGCGAAGGCGTACTGCTCGTCGTCGGTGAGATGGTGCTGGCCGCGGAAGAAGATCACCTTGTGGTCGAGCAGGGCGTCGGCGATCGTGCGCACGGTGCGGGCGTCGAGATCGCCGCCGAGCCGAACGCCGTCGATGCGGGCACCGATGTGCGCACCGAGCTTGACGACGGCGGGCGCGGCGGGTTCGACGGTGACAGTGGAGTCGACGGCGTGTGCAGGAGCGGACATGTCGATGCCTTTCCGGAAGGGGGAGATGCCGCAGGAGCGGAGACGCATTCGACCGAACCACCGCGGCCGGTGCGCAGGAAGGGTTTGCCTCGCGCCGATTCGAACGTGCCGCTCACCGGCCCGGCGGGGCATTCCCGGTGTGACGTGGGCCGTCGGGATGGCACCGCGGGATTTTGCTGCTATCTTCGTAGCCATGTCCTCGCGCCGGCCTTCCGAACTGCGCGTCACGTATGTGACGTCCGCGCTCGGTTCACGGCTGCCCCTTGCGCGCGAACTCTGTTGTCCCTGTCGCGGCTCTCACTTCTGACAGCTGCCGGTCACCATCGTCGTTCTCCGGGTTCTGCGCTGCGGAACCGGCATGGACGTGGTCACCGGTGCCCCGCCTCGACTGCTAAGGACACCCATGTCTGTCCCCACCCTGCCTGCTCCGGTCCGTACCGCCCCGGCCGCGCGCCGTGCTGCGGGAGCATCCCCCCGGCTGCGTGCCGCCCGGCCGCGTGCCGTCGTGGTGCCGCCGTCGCTCGAGATCGGCGAGAGTCCTGCCGCCGCGGTCTTCCGTGCGGTGCGTACGCGCGGCCCGCTCACGCGTGACGTCGTCGCGAAGGCCACCGGGCTGAGCATTGCGACGGTCAACCGCCAGGTCTCCGCGCTGCTCGACGTCGGTGTGCTGCGTGAACGCGGCGATCTCACCCCGTCGGGTGCTGTCGGCCGCCCGCGCGTGCCGTTCGACGTCGATCACGAGCGGTTCGCCACCGTCGGTATCCACGTCGGTGCGGTGGTGACGAGCATCATCGCGAGCGATCTGCGGGGGCGCGTGCTGGGCGCCGTCGAGATTCCCACTCCGCGTACGCATTCCGACGAGGCGCTCACCTCCGTCGCGCGGAGCGCGCGTGCTTTCGCCGGACGCTGGCATCGACGTACCCCACTCTGGGCGGGCGTCGCGATCGGCGGCCGCGTCGACGCCGCGACGGGCGTCGTCGATCACCCCCGGCTCGGCTGGACCGGAGCGCAGGTCGGGCAGATCATCGGCGCCGGTCTGGGTCTTCCGGTCTCGGTCGCCGCGCACGTCGAGGCCATGGCCGCATCGGAACTGCTGCTGGCGCATCACGACTCGGAGGAATCCGAGGTGGCCGAGCCGGTTGCGGGCGAAACCGGGATGTACTTCTACGCACGCGAGATGGCGGGTATCGCGATCACCATCGACGGCCGCGTGCACACGCCGTCGACCGGACCAGGGTCGATCGCGCACTTCCCGACCGGCTCGTCGGCGCAGTGCTCGTGCGGCGCCGTCGGCTGCCTCGAAGCCACCGTGAGCGATCGCGCGATCATCGACGCCGCCGTGGCGAAGGGTATCGTGCCGCAAGATGGTCGGCCCACCGTCGCTGCCGTCGTGAAGGCGGCCCTCGACGGGTCCGAGGACGCGCACGAGCTGCTCGTCGAGCGTGCCCGGGTGCTCGGCCGCACCGTCGCGACGCTGCGCGACCTGTTCAACCCCGACCGAGTCATCCTCGGCGGCCAGGCGTTCACCGAGTACGAACGCGGGCTGCCGCACGTGGCGTCGGCGTTCGCTCAGGCCTCGCGGCTCGGCCGCAAGGACGTGCGCGTCACCGGGTTCGGCAATCGCGTTCAGGAGTACGCGTCCACCGTCGTGTCGCTGAGCACGCTGTTCGCCGATCCCGTCGGCGCGATCCGCCGCACCACGGCGGCGTAGACGGTCGCTACAGGGGCAGCATCGTCTCGCGTTGCCCCGGCGGTGTGCCACGGCGGCGGAACCATTCGGTGCCGAAGGCGGCCACGAGCATGTCGTCGGGCAACTCGAGGAACGGACCGAAGTCGCCGATCTGCGACGCGTGCATGCGCATCGCGGCACGTTTCGCGGCGATGACCGAGGACACGTCGATCGCCGTGGTGATGTCGGCGTCCGGGAGGCCGAAGGTGTCCAGATCGGGCATGCGGCCGGCCTCGGCGGCCGCGCCGTCTGCCCCCGCGCGCTCGGACATCGCGCTCATCATGGTGCGCACGTGGTCGCGGTTGGTGGTCGCCTCGTAGACGTGCTCGACGCCCGCGAGATCGGCTGCGTGCACTCCCACCCGGTGCACCTGCACGTGGTCGGGGTGCCCGTAGCCGCCGTGCGGGTCGTACACGGTCACGACGTCGGCGCGTTCGTCGCGCAGCACCTCGGCGAGCCGTGCCGCGGCCGACGCGACATCGGCGCCGGCGAATGCGCGTGGTGCCGAGTTCGTCGGCGCCCCGGCCATTCCCGAATCGGCGTACGGCAGCATCACGACGCGATGTGCGCCGAGCACGTCGGCCGACGCCTCGAGTTCACGGCGCCGCCGGTCGGCGAGCGCCTCGCCGTCGGCGAGCAGTCCGTCGGGTACCTCGCCCAGTGCGCCGTCGGTCGCCGTCACGAGCACGACGCGATGGCCCGCGTCGGCGGCGAGGCGCATCACCCCACCGGTGGTGAACACCTCGTCGTCGGGGTGGGCGTGGAAACATACGAGCACGCTCATGCCGCATATGCTGCCACCACCGTGGGCGTACGAGTAGGCGCCGTGGGACGTGCGAGGAGCATCATGCTGGAAGGCGGCCGTCGGCCGAGGAGTCACCGGTGATCGGTGCGTACCGGGAGATATTCTCGGCCAAGGGAAGTGCCGCCTTCTCGGCGGCGGGGTTCGTGGCGCGGCTGCCCATCGCGATGGTCGGCATCGGCACCGTCACGATGATCTCGCAGTTGCGGGGCAGCTACGGTCTCGCGGGTGCGCTGGCCGCGACGCTCGCGCTGTCGAACGCACTGCTCACGCCGGTCGTGTCACGCGCGGTCGATCGCTACGGGCAGTTCCGGGTGCTGCCGGTCGCGTCCGGGATCGCGGCCGCCGCGATCGCCGCGATGCTCGTCGCGGTACGCCTCGATGCCCCCGCATGGGTGCTGTTCGTGTGCGCGGTGCCGTCGGGCTTCATGCCGACGATCGGCGCGATGGTGCGGGCGCGGTGGACCGAGCTCTACCGGGGTGATCGGCGGCTGCACACCGCCTTCGCATTCGAGTCGGTCGTCGACGAACTGTGCTTCGTGCTGGGCCCGGTGCTCGCGGTCGGCCTGTCGGTGGGTGTCGTGCCGGAGGCCGGGCCGCTCGCGGGCCTCGTGTTCCTCGTCGCCGGGACCGCCGCACTCGTCGTGCAGCGCGGCACCGAACCGCCGCTGCACCTGCGCGAGAACGAGCGCGCGGGCACCGTGATGCGGATGCCCGCGATGTGGGGCCCGGTGTTCGTGATGGTCGCGCTCGGCACCGTGTTCGGAACGATCGACGTCACGGCGATCGCGTTCACGTCCGAGCGCGACTCCGCGGGTTCGGCGACGATCGTGCTCGCGCTGTTCGCGGCGGCGTCGGGCGCGTCGGGCCTCGTCTTCGGGGCGACGCGGCTGGTCACGCCGCTACGGACGCAGTTGTTCGTGAGCGTCGCGGCGGGCACGGTGCTGCTCGTGCCCTTGCTGCTGGTCGATTCCGTGCCGCTGCTCGCGGTCGCGTACATGCTCGCGGGCGCCACGATCTCGCCCACGATCATCGTCACGACCGCCCTCGTCGAGCGCACCGTGCCCGTCGTATCGCTCACCGAAGGCATCACGTGGACGGTCGCGGGCGTCGGGGTCGGCGTGTCCGCGGGCTCGGCTCTGGCGGGCCAGATGATCGACCGGTCCGGCACGACCGCCGCCTATGCGGTCGCCCTGGTGTTCGTCGCGGCCGCCGCTATCGTGACCGCATGGCTCTTCGTGAAACCACCGCGAGCGACGGCACCGGGCTCGCCTACACCGTGACCGGCGCGGCCGCCGCCCGGCCACTCGTCCTGCTGCACGGCTGGGCACAGTCGCTGCGTTGCTGGGACGGTGTCGTCGCGCAGCTCGCCTCCCGCTACCGCGTGATCGCGGTCGACCTGCGCGGCCACGGCTACTCGGGCGCACCGGACACCGGCTACGACGACCCCGAGGTATGGGCCGGCGACCTGAACGCGGTGCTCGACGCCGAGTCGGTCACGTCGGACGCGGTGCTCGTCGGGTGGTCCTACGGCGGTCTCGTCGTCGCCGACTATCTGTCGGTGTACGGCACCGAGCGGATCGGCGGCATCGGCCTCGTCGGGGCCATCACGAGCATCGGCCGCGGTCAGGAGGGCGGCCGGGTCGGTTCGGCGATGCGCGCCGCGATTCCCGGAGCGATGTCCGAGAAGCCGGGCGAGGCGATCACGGCGCTGTCGGCGTTCGGCACGGCCCTCACCGGTCCGCCCGCGGGCAAGGGCGCGCAGTCGCAGGCGCTGTTCGGGGCGAGCCTGTCGACGCCGCCACGCGTGCGGGCCGCACTGTTCGCGCGCGAGGCGGGTCACGACGACGTCCTGCGCGCGCTCGACGTGCCGGTGCTCGTCGTGCACGGCACCGCGGACACGGTGGTCGACGTGCGCGCGGGCGAGCACGTGGGCGCACTCGCACCCCGCTCGACCGTGTCGTTGTGGGAGGGCGCAGAGCACGCGCCCTTCGTCGAGGACCCCGAACGGTTCGTGCGTGAGCTGAACGAGTGGGCCGACACGCTGCCCACAGCCGAGCGGGCGGTCGCGTCCTCGCACGAGTGACCTGCGCGGACGCCGCCGGTGCGCGGTAGCCGAGGCCGCACGCGCCCGCGAACGGCGCGGCGGCCGACGTGAGGCAGTATGGAAGGGTGACGCCGATGCACAACCCGGACCCGGAGAACGCCGCGATCCCACGGCGGGTCGCGCTCGTGTCGGTGCACACGTCGCCGCTCGCGCAGCCGGGCACCGGCGACGCAGGCGGCATGAACGTCTACGTGCTGCAGACCGCGAAGGAACTCGCGCTCCGCGGTGTCGAGGTCGAGATCTTCACCCGCGCCACCGCGTCGTCCGACGAACCGGTCGTCGAGGCCGCGCCGGGCGTGCTGGTACGCAATGTCGTCGCGGGTCCATTCGAGGGCCTCGACAAGCGCGACCTGCCGACGCAGTTGTGCGCGTTCGTCGCGGGCGTGCTGCGCGAGGAAGCCCGGCACGCCCCCGGCTACTACGACCTCGTGCACTCGCACTACTGGCTGTCCGGACAGGTGGGCTGGCTCGCGCGGGACCGGTGGAATGTGCCGCTCGTGCACACCGCGCACACCCTCGCCGCGGTCAAGAACGCCTCCCTCGCCGAGGGTGACACCCCCGAACCCGCTGCCCGCGTGATCGGCGAACAGCAGGTGGTCGCCGAGGCCGACCGCCTCGTCGCCAACACCGACGAGGAATCACGCCAGCTCGTCGGGCTGTACGGCGCCGACCCGTCGCGCGTCGACGTCGTCGCACCGGGCGCCGACCTGCACCGGTACGCGCCGGGCGATCGCGACGCCTCCCGGCGCGCGATCGGGGTCGCACCGGACGAGTTCGTGGTCACCTTCGTCGGCCGCATCCAGCCGCTCAAGGCCCCGGACGTGTTGCTTCGGGCGGCCGCGGCGCTCGTCGCGAACGACCCGTCGTCGCGTCTGCGGGTGCTCGTGGTCGGCGGACCGTCGGGCTCGGGTCTCGCGCGTCCCGATTCGCTGATCGACCTCGCGCGGTCGCTCGGGATCTCGGGCCGCGTCACCTTCCTGCCACCGCAGACCCCCGACCGGCTCGCCGACGTCTACCGCGCGTCGGACGTCGTCGCGGTACCGAGCTACTCGGAATCCTTCGGCCTCGTCGCGATCGAGGCGCAGGCCTGCGGCACCCCCGTGGTCGCCGCCGACGTGGGCGGCCTCGGGGTCGCCGTGCGCGACGGCGAGACGGGCCTGCTCGTCGACAGTCACCGCATCGACGACTGGGCGCGTGCGCTCGGTTCGCTCGTCGACGATCCCGCGGCGGTCGAGCGGCTCGGCGCCGCCGCAGCGCGGCACGCGGAGGGTTTCTCGTGGGCGCGGACCGCACAGGGGCTGCTCGCGAGCTATGCGAGGGCCACCACGGATCATCGTGAATTGCGCACCACCGGAGAGTCTTTCGCGCCACGGCGCCCCCGCGGACTCGGCCGGTTGCGCCGGATCGGAGGTGTTCGGGTATGACGGAACTCGGCGGCACGATCGAGGCGGCGTTGCGCGACCGGGAGGTCGCCTTCACGCGTCCGGCGCCGCACCAGTTCGTGGTCAAGCTGCCCGGCGAGCGCAAGCTCGAGACCACCACGCTGCTCACTCTCGGTCACCACGGCGTGCGCGTCGAGGCGTTCGTGTGTCGCAAGCCGGACGAGAACTTCGAAGGCGTCTACCGATACCTGCTGCGCCGCAACCGGCGGCTCTACGGCGTCGCGTACACGCTCGACAAGATCGGCGACATCTACCTGGTCGGCCGGTTCTCCGGCGACACGTTCACGGGTGACGAACTCGATCGCGTGCTCGGTCAAGTACTCGAGGCCGCGGACGGCGACTTCAACACGATCCTCGAACTCGGCTTCGCCGGATCGATCCGTCGCGAGTGGGACTGGCGGGTGTCGCGCGGCGAATCGCTCGCGAACCTGAAGGCATTCGAGCACCTCATCGAGACCGGGGACCAACGGGGCGAGTAGTAGGGACGTCCGGGCACGTCGACGCGCTGCGGATTGATATATCTTGGCGTACGTCACACCTACCGGGCGACGTCGCCCGTATCACCGCCGAGGAGAGATCCCGTGAGTTTCAAGAGCCCCTTCCCCGACGTCGACATCCCGAATGTCAGCGTGTACGACTTCCTCTTCGGCAGCCTGGACGACGCGGAAAGGTCGCGTCCTGCCCTCACCGACGGCGGCTCCGGGTCGGGCATCACGTACGGCGAGCTCGTCGCACAGGTCGACGGCGTGGCAGGCGCGCTCGCGGCGCGTGACATCGGCGTCGGCGACGTCGTCGGTCTGCACTCGCCCAATGTGCCCGCGTTCGCGTCGGTGTTCCACGGCATCCTGCGCTCGGGCGCCACCGCCACCACCGTCAACGCCCTGTACACCGCGGAGGACATCGCGAAGCAGCTCGCCGACTCGAAGGCGAAGGCGCTGTTCACGGTGTCGCCGTTGCTGCCGCAGGCCCGCGCCGCCGCCGAACAGGTGGGCATCGCGGCCGAGAACGTGATCGTGCTCGACGGCGCCGAGGGGCATCCGTCGCTGCGCGACCTGCTGGCCGAGGGCGCCCCCGCCCCCGACGTGTCGTTCGATCCCGCGACTCACCTCGCCGTGCTGCCGTACTCGTCGGGCACCACGGGCCGGCCCAAAGGTGTGATGCTCACACACCGCAACCTGGTCGCGAACGTCTGCCAGATCACGCCGCGCATGGGCATCACGCGCGACGACACGATCCTCGCGATCCTGCCGTTCTTCCACATCTACGGCATGACGGTGCTGCTCAACGCTGCGCTCTACAACCGCGCGGCGCTCGTCACGATGCCGAAGTTCGATCTGCCGGAGTTCCTGCGGATCGTCGCCGAGTTCAAGTGCACCTACATCTTCATCGCGCCGCCCGTCGCGGTCGCGCTCGCGAAGCACCCGCTCGTCGACCAGTACGACACGTCGAGCATCCACACCATCTTCTCGGGTGCGGCGCCGCTCGACGCGGAACTCGGACACGCCGTCGCCGCGCGTCTCGGTGTCGCCGTCAAGCAGGGCTACGGCATGTCCGAGATGAGCCCGGTCAGTCACGCGATCCCGTTCGACGACAACGAATCTCCGCTCGATTCGTGTGGCCCGACGATCGCGAACATGGAGTGCAAGCTCGTCGATCCCGCGACCGGCGAAGAAGTGGACTACCCGGCGCTGGGCAGCGACGCGGTGAGCGCGCCGGGTGAGCTGTGGTGCAAGGGCCCCAATGTCATGACGGGCTACCTCGAGAACCCGGACGCGACGGCCGCGACGCTCGACGGCGAGGGCTTCCTGCACACGGGCGACATCGCGACGGTCGACGGCCGCGGCAATGTCACCATCGTCGACCGCATGAAGGAGCTCATCAAGTACAAGGGCTACCAGGTTCCGCCGGCCGAGCTCGAGGCGCTGCTGCTCACGCACCCGCAGATCGCCGACGCCGCGGTCATCGGAGTCCTCGACGACGAAGGCGAGGAGGTGCCGAAGGCGTTCGTCGTCAAGCAGGAAGGCGCGGACCTGGACGCGGACGCGGTCATCGCGTTCGTCGCCGAGCGTGTGTCGCCGCACAAGAAGGTCCGTCGCGTCGAGTTCATCGACGTCGTGCCGAAGTCGTCGGCAGGCAAGATCCTGCGCAAGGATCTGCGCGCCGCCGAAGCCAAGTCCTGACGGCCCCCGACACACTCGGCCGCCCCTGATCTCCGGGGGCGGCCGAGTGCGTTCCGCGAACGGAAGTGCTCAGCCGGGCATCACCGACGAAACGGCGCCCATGACGATGGTCGTCAACGACAGTGCGCCGGTGCCGAATGCGGCCGCGAGGGCGTAACCGACGAGAAGCTCCTCGGCCGTCGAACTCGGCCACGACGCCGAAACTGCGCTTCGACAGCCGTCCGCGACCGATCGCCAGTGTCAGAGGGCGACCGCTCACGGACGCGGAAACAGCAGCGGAGTCGCGAGTCCCGAGGGGGCACTTGCTGGTTCGCGGACCGATCCGCTCGATCGTGACGCGGGTGCCGTCGTCGGACCCTGGAAGGGTGCTGATCCTGCCCTCGGACCGTTCGATCACCACCGATCCGGCGATCAGCGTGTCGACCGTGGTGCGTTCGCGCCCTGCCTGTGTCATCGTGTCCCCCCGGATCCCGCCGCTTCGGTGTCGCAGCCCCCTGTCGAGTCCGCCCGTTCACGAGCCGAGCCCGGTGGCGATGAGCTCGGCGTTGGTCCGCATCATGTCGAGGTAGGTGCCCGCATCGGATCCCTCGTCGCCGAGCGATTCGGTGTGCAGGGCGGTCACGGTGACCGGGGTGCCTGCCTCCGACGCGAGTGCCCGCGCGAGTTGGTCCGGCCGCGACGAGTCGACGAAGATCGCGCGCACGCCGGTGTCACGGATCGTCGTCGCAAGGTCCGACAGGTCCGACGCGCTCGGGGACGCGAGGGTCGTGCCGCTCGGCACGACCGCGCCCACCACGTCGAAGCCGAACCGCTGTGCGAGATAACCGAACACGTGGTGGTTGGTCACGAGCCGGCGGGAGCCGGGCTCGAGCGCGTCGAACCGGTCCTGCATGAATGTGGTCAATTCCACGAGTCGCGCGCGGTAGCCCTCGGCGTTCGCACGGACCACCGCCGCATCGCCGGACTCGGCCGCTGTCTCGTCGGGCCCGGCCACCACGTCCGCGACGACCGCATCCCGGATCAGGTCGACCGCACGCGAGACACGGTCGGGATCCGTCCAGAAGTGCGGATCCTGTGCTCCCGCAGAGGCGCCCGCCGCGAACGGGATCGGGTCGACGGCAGGCGCCAGCTCGACGACCGGGACGCCCTCGTCACGTGCGGCGTCGACGGTGTTCCCGAGACCCTCCTCGAGGCCGAGCCCGTTGGCTACCACGAGATCCGCTCGCTCGACCTGTGCGGCGTCGGATGCGGAGATCTCGAAGGAATGCGGATCGGCATTGCGGGGCATCAGGACTCGCACCTCGGCGGTGTCACCGACGACATTCCGCACGAGATCACCGACGATGTTCGTCGTCGCGATCACGAGGGGGCGGTCGGAGCCTCCGGCAGGCGAGCACGCGCTGCACAGTGCTACCGCGAAGACGGTGCACAGCACGGCCGCCCATGTGCGCGGCGGCGTCACAGGCCCGCGACGCCGAGCGACGACACCGCCGTACCGACGTCGAGAGTGCGTGCGATGCGTGCGTTGTCGGCGAAATCGATCTCGTGCACGACGTGCGACGCGGGGTCCGACACGTAGGCACGCTTGCCCGCGACCGCGATCACCGGCGGCACGGCCGACGTGTCGCTCCAGTCGTACGGTTCGGCGAGCACTGGTGCCGCCGCGGTCTCTGCGCCGGTAGCCGCATCGTACGTGCGGAAGGTGCCGTCGGCGAGGACGGCGAAGACGATGCGTCCGTCGCCGGACAGGTGCGCGGCGAGCGCACGGTCGGGCGTGTGGATGTGCTGCCACTGCCGCGTCGTCGAATCGAGCACGAGCACACCGTCGTTGGTCGCGGCAGGCCCCGCCGTCGCGACGACCGTCGGTACACCGGGCTGCTCACGGAAGGTGGTGGGCCGCGACGCCGTGGTGATGCCGTCCGGGTAGGCGATCTTCTCCGATGTCCAACCGTCCGCGCCCACGTGCGCCACGAACACTCCGTCGTCGCACGCTCCGAGCATGTGGTCGTCGAACACTGCTTCGCCGTGCATCCGTGGGCACGCGTCGTCGAAGGCGGACACCGGGGTTCCTGCCGCATCCCGTAGTTCGAAGCTGCCGGGGTGGGTGTCGTCGGGCGTCCCGCTCGGGCGGGACGTGACGAAATGTCCGGACACCGGGGCGATCACGCCGTGGTGCGGCCCGTCCGCGTGCACCGTGGTGGTGCGCACTTCACCGTCGTCCAGTGCTGCGACGTCGACGACCTGGGCGGCGCCGTCGCCGTCGAAGAACACGGCGACCTTGCCGTCGCCGGGCACGACGTGCGCGGGCTTGGCGCCGTCGAGAGTGCCGATCTCGCCGGGTTCGGCGACATACGAGTGCGTGTGGTCGCCGTGATCGACGGTCCACGTGCCCAGATCGACGACGTGAGCGTGCCCGCCGGGGCCGTCGATCGCGAACGCGTACCGGTCGTCGACCATCGTGACCTTCGTGGGGTTGTCGAAGGTGAGGCTCTCGAGTTCTTCGCCCGACGTGAGGTCGAGGACGGCGACGGTGCCGCTGTGCGCGTCGGTCACGGCGAGTCGTGGCTGCGGGCCGTCCACCTCGGTGGCCCCGGCGCCGACCGCGAGGTCGCTGCCCGCCGGAGTGGAGGCGGTGGTCTCGCCCCCGGTGTCGGTGGTGCAGGCCGCCGCCACCAGCGCGGTGGTGATCATCGCCGTGAGCATCGCCGCCGGGGCGACGGTGGGAGCAGGTCGTGCCGGGGTCGTGGTGTGCATGGGCCGCCTCTCTAGATAATGAAAACCATTATCAAGTGAATGTAGCGGAGGGCGGGCCGGACGGGACGACTGGGTGGTCGCTGCTGCGTCTGCTGCGCGCCACGCGGGTGGCGAGCAGTACCGCGAAGAACTGCAGCACCGCGATGCCGGCGATCGTCGCGCCCGCCGCGGTGCTCGCGTGCCACGACACGAGCAGTCCGAGGACGGTCGCGCTCCACCCGGCGAGCGTCGCGAACGCGATGGATGCGGGGATCGACCGCCGCAACAGCAGCGCTGTCGCCGACGGCGCGACGAGCAGGCCGAACACCAGCAGGGTGCCCACGATGCGGAACGACGCGACCACTGCCAGCACCACGAGGGCGAGGAGTGTGACGTGCGCGAGGCGTGGACGCAGGCCCATCACGTGCGCCGCGCGTTCGTCGACGACGAGCGCGGTGAACGGACGGTGGGCGGCCACGGATACGACGAGTGCGACGACCGCCGCGCAGGCGAGCCATGTCAAGTCGCCCGTCGACGCCGACAGTACGTCGCCGAACAGGAACGACGTGAGGTCGACCGCGAAAGACTGTGCACGCGAGACGATCACGACTCCGAGTGCGAGCATGCCCACGAACAACAGGCCGATGCCGGTGTCCTCGGTCAGTGCCGTGCGCCGCGCGACCCACGCGACGCCGAGCACCATGAGGCCCGCGCTCGCGGCCGCGCCGACGAACAGGTTCGCGCCCGTGAGGTACGCGATCGCGACGCCGGGGAGCATTCCGTGGGACACGGCTTCGCTCAGGAACGCCATGCCGCGCAGTACGACCCAGACGCCGACGAGTGCGCACAGTACGGAGACGAGCAGACCGGCCACGAGGGCGCGCCGGACGAAGGACACGGTGAAGGGGTCGAGCAGGATATCCACCGTGCTAGCGTAGATGAACATGATTGTCATGACCGACTGTGTGGTGTCCTACGGGGGCGAGCAGGCACTGCGCGGCGTCGACCTCACCTTGCGTCCCGGCACCGTCACGGCACTCACGGGGCACAACGGCTCCGGCAAGTCGACGCTGCTTCATGCACTCGCCGGTCTCGTGCCGTGCACCTCCGGCACCATCGCCGGGCTACCGCGGACCACGGCCTTCGTGCCGCAGCAGTCCGCGGTCGACGCGCTGGTGCCGCTCGACGTGCGGACGACCGTCGAGATGGGGCTGTGGCCTCGGCTCGGCTTGTGGCGCAGGCCCTCGCGGCACGACCGTGACGACTGCCTGCGCGCCATGACCGTCCTCGGCATCGCCGACCTCGCGTCGCGGCGACTCGGCGACCTGTCGGGCGGTCAACGTCAGCGCACGCTGCTCGCGCAGGCACTCGTCCGCCGTGCCGATCTGCTGCTGCTCGACGAGCCCACCACCGGACTCGACGCCGACGCGCGCGACGCGGCGGAGGCCGTCACGCGCGGTGAAGCCGGGCGCGGCGCCACCGTGGTGGTCGCGACGCACGACCCGCACGAGACGGCCGGCGCCGACACCGTCGTCGAACTGCGGTCGGGGAGGGCGGTGCAGATCACCGCACGCACGGGCGCCGACTGACCGGTCCGCCGGGTACCGGCCACTGGGAACCGGCATTGCGTGCGCCCGCTCAGCACCTACTTTGGCACCGTCCGAGAACCGGTCTGCCCGACCGGAGCCTGCCGAGGAGATGTTGATGCCCCATCCAGTCGTCGTGGACGCCGCGCGCACACCGTACGGAAAAAGAGGCGGCGCGCTCAGTGGCGTGCACGCCGTCGAACTGCTCGCGGGAGCGCAGCGGGCGATGCTCGACCGCACCGGCGTCGATCCCACGCTGGTCACCGAGGTGATCGGCGGGTGCGTCACGCAGGCGGGCGAACAGTCCGGCAATGCGGTGCGTTTCGCGTGGCTGCACGCCGGGCTCCCGGAGGAATGCGGCGCCACCACGATCGATGCGCAATGCGGGTCCGCGCAGCAGTCGGTGCACCTGATCGCCGCGCAGATCGCGGCCGGGATGTTCGACGTCGGCATGGCCTGCGGTGTCGAGGCGATGTCGCGCGTGCCGCTGCTGTCGAACCTCGGCGACGTGGGTCGCCCGCGCCCCGACAACTGGAAGGTCGATCTGCCCGCGCAGTACGAGGCAGCCGACCGGATCGCGCAGCGCCGCGGGCTGACTCGCGAGGATCTCGACGAGTTCGGGCTGCGCTCGCAGACCCGGGCGCGCGCCGCGTGGGATGCGGGGTGGTTCGACCGTCAGATCCTGCCCGTCACGCTGCCCGACGGCGGCACGTTCTCGCGCGACCAGGGTCTGCGCGACACGAGCCTCGACGCGTTGGCCGGCCTGAAACCCATCCGCGAGGGCGGTATGCACACGGCGGGCACAGCGTCGCAGATCTCCGACGGTGCGAGTGCCGCGCTGCTCGCCGACGAACGCGTCGCCCGGGAGCTGGGGCTGCGTCCGCGCGCCCGCATCCTTGCGCAGGTGAACGTCGGCGCCGAACCGGAATTCCTGCTCGACGGTCCGATCCGGGCAGCGCAACGCGTGCTCGACCGCACCGGGATGACGATCGACGACATCGACCTGTTCGAGGTCAACGAGGCGTTCGCCTCGGTGCCGCTGTCGTTCGCGCAGGTGCACGGCGTCGACCCGGACGAGCTCAACGTCGCGGGTGGCGCGATCGCGCTCGGCCACCCGGTCGGCTCGACCGGAATCCGCCTGCTCGCGACCGTGATCGACGAACTCGAGCGGCGCGACAAGTCGCTCGCCCTCGTCGCGGTGTGCGCCGGCGGTGCCCAGGCGACCGGCGCGATCGTCGAGCGGATCTGACGTGACGGCAGGACCGGACAGTGCAGCAGACCTCGGCGCGCGGGCGGACGTCGAGCGTAGGGAGGCGACCCGTGAACTCGTCGAGGCCACCCGCGCGTTGATGCTCGCCGTGACGGTCACCGACACCGACGTCGAGACGCTACGCGCGGTGTGTGACGACATCCAGGTGTCGATGCGCACTCTCGGCGCCCGCACGCGGCCCCGCGCGACGCGAGTGCCGTTCGACCGGCCGGGACGCGCGCGCATCGACGGCGAACCGTGGACGATGTCGGCGTTCAATCCGACGGCGCCCGCCTTCGACGTCGTGTTCGGCGAACACGACGCCCGAGCGCGCCTCGTCGCCAACGCACTGTACGAAGGGCCGCCCGACAATGTGCACGGCGGAGTCGGCGCGCATCTCATGGATTGCATGCTCGGCGTGCTCCTCCAGGCGCAGGGCAGGCGCTCCGTCACCGCGACCCTCGACCTGCGGTACCTGCGCCGCACGCCGCTCGACGAGCCGCTCGACCTGTACTCGCGCATCGTCGAGACCCGCGGCCGTAAGACCGTCGCGGAGGGCTGGATCGAGCATGCCGGGACGCGCACCGTCGAAGCGCGCGGACTGTTCGTCGAGGTTCCCGCACCGACGAGAACCCCGTGACCCCGTCACCCTGAAAAGCAAAGGAGGGCCGGACGTGACACGCGACGACGCGATGGCGACGCTCACCGCACCCGGCATGCCGTTCGAGATCCGCACCGAGCCCGTCCGCGGGCACGACCTCGAGGTGTTCGCGCACCGGCAGCGGTCGCTCGGCGAGCTGTTGCGCGCCTCGCGCGCGCACGGCGACACGGAGTACCTGGTGACCGAGGAGGCTCGGATCACCTTCGCGGAGCATGCACGCGACGTCGCGGCTCTCGCGGCGGCGTTGCGCGAGGACTACGGGGTACGCAAGGGTGACCGGGTCGCGCTGTGCGGCAGGAACAGCCCCGAGTGGATCATCGCGTTCTGGGCGACGGTGTCGCTCGGCGCCGTCGCGGTCGGGATGAACTCGATGTGGGCCGAACAGGAGATGAGCTACGGCCTCGACCTGACCGAGCCCACGGTGCTGTTCGCGGACGCGCCCCGGCGCGCACTGTGCGGCGCCCCCGGGGTTCCCGTCGTGGCGTTCGAAACCGGTGTCGCCGAGGCGATCGCGCGTCACCGTGGCGCCGCACTCCCGGACGAGGCCGTCGACGAGGACGACCCGGCGGTCGTGTTGTTCACGAGTGGCACCACCGGACGACCGAAGGGCGCGACCCACTCGCATCGCAACATGATCGCCGCGGTGTGGTTCCATCTGCTCAACGACGCGGTGGCCACCGAACTCGGCCGGCCGCCGAGTGGGCGCCGATTCCTCCTCGCTACACCGCTGTTCCACATCGCGGGGCTGCACAACCTCGCCGTCGTGCGGCTCGTGGTCGGCGACACCGCGGTGCTGCACACCGGCAAGTTCGAGCCGGACGCGGTGCTGCGCCTGATCGAGAAGGAACGCGTGACCAACTGGGGCGCGGTGCCGACGATGCTCTCGCGGATCCTCGACGCCGACCTGTCGGGCTACGACCTCACGTCGCTGCGCACCGTCACCGTCAACAGCGCCCCGTCGTCCGGCGCGCTGCGCGACAAGCTGCGGGCCGCACTGCCCGATGCCGCCGCCTCGCTCGGGACGTCCTACGGCCTCACCGAGTCGTCGACCGCGGCCACCCTCGCGTCGCCCGCCGAGGCGCTCGCCGACCCGACGGGCGTGGGCAGGCCCATCCCGACGATGCGCGTCGAGGTGCGCGACACCGCCGGGCGCCGCGTCCCGGACGGAGTCGAAGGCGAGATCTGCCTGCACGGCGTGCACGTGATGCTCGGGTACTGGCGCAATCCCGAGGCAACCGCGGAGTCGACGACATCCGACGGATGGTTCCGCACGGGCGATCTCGGCACGATGCGCGACGGCCTGCTGAGCATCTCCGCGCGGCGTTCGGATCTCGTCATCCGCGGCGGCGAGAACGTGTATCCGGCCGAGGTCGAGAACCAGATCCTGCTGCACGACGCGGTGAGCGAATGTGCCGTTGTCGGTGTCGCGTCCGAGGACTTGGGTCAGGAGGTCGCGGCGGTCGTGGTGACTCGCGTCGGCACGATGCTCACCGAGAACGATCTGCGCGAGCACCTGCGGCCGCGGCTCGCCCGGTACAAGGTGCCCACAGTGTGGCGCATCACGAGCGATCCGCTGCCGCGGAATGCCACCGGAAAGGTCAAGCGAGCCGAACTGTCGGTGCGCTGAGAGTACCGAACGGTAACCGGGGAGTCCGCTCCCGCTGGATGGGAATGCCCGTGTAGCAGCGCCATTCGCTGTGCTCGTCTCGACGGACGGCCGCGTCCCCGCGGCCTGCGACACGAGGGAAGAGGCCATGGTCCTGGGTACCCGCACGCGGCACACCACGGTGGCGATACTGGCGGCGACGCTCGTGCTGGCGGGCTGCAACAAGGCCGTCAGCGTCACGTCGTCGAGCGGCGGCTCGGCGTACGTGGACGGGGTGGTCAACGTCAAGCCGGCCACCGGGGATCCGGTGCACGGCGGCACCCTCACCTTCGGCTCCTACAGCGAGCAGGGCAATCTCGACCCCGCGAAAGCGATCGCGTCCGGCTCGACCGGTGGCATCGAACTCGCCGCCGTGTACGACGTCCTGATGCGGTGGGACAGCGAACAGAATGTGACGGTGCCGCAGCTCGCGGAGTCGTTGACGCCCAACGAGGATCACACGGTCTGGACGCTGACGCTGCGTGACGGCGTGACCTTCAGCGACGGCTCCCCGCTCGATTCGGCGGCCGTCGCGTACAGCCTCGGTCGTTATGCGGCAGGCGGCGCGTCCGACGCGCGGGTGTGGAGCTCGAATGTACGTGCCACCGAGACACCCGATGCGAAGACCGTGGTGTTTCGGCTGAACACCGCGTGGCCGACCTTCGACTACATGCTCACCGTCGGGCCCGGCATGATCGTGCCGCGCTCGGCGGGCGAGGGCCCGGAGTTCCAGCCGATCGGCGCGGGACCGTTCACCTTCGGCCACTACCGTCCGAAGGAAGAACTCGTGCTCGACGCGAACCCGCGGTACTGGGGTGGCGCACCGAATCTCGACCACTTCCGCGTCGTCTACCTCAACGACCCGACGACCACCTACGACTCGCTCCAGGCGGGCTCGATCGACCTCGCGTTCATCCGCGAACCCGACATCGTGGACGAGGCCGTCGCGCACGCGGCGCCGGGATTCCTCAACATCGTCGCGCTCGGCAATGCCGGTCTGATCAACGCCGGGCAGGGCCGTCCCGGCTCGGACCCGCGGATCAGGCGTGCACTGCACATGGCGTTGCCGCCCACCGCGGTGATCGACCGCGCGTTCGGTGGCGCCGGCACCGCGGGCAACGAACTGTTCCCCGACACGTCGGTGTGGCACACGGACGTCGGTCCGCTCGAGTACGACCCGGACGAGGCGCGGCGGCTCGTCGCCGAAGCCAAGGCCGACGGCTTCGACGGCAGGATAGTGCACGTCGACGGGTCGGACGCGTCGTCGCGTGAAACCGCGATGACGCTCAAAGCCGCGTGGGACGCGGTCGGTTTCGATGTCGAGCCGGTGTACATGCGCACGATCGCCGACCAGACGGCCCGGATCCAGGTGCAGCGCGACTACGACACGGCGGGGTGGGGAATCAGTTGGCGCGACGCCGGAACGTACGCGCGCATGTTCGCGACGCTGCACAGCCAAGGCAATCTGTCGAGCGGCATCGCGACGGGGGAGTTCGACGACCTGATCGCCGAGGTGCAGGCGGCTGGGACGCTCGACGAGCAGCGCGACGTCATCGGACGTATCCAGCAGCGGTGGAACGAGGTCGTGCCCGCGCTCGTCTTCGCGCCCTCACCCGAGTTCGTGATGTTCGGCGACGACCTGCACGGGGTGAAGGAGAACACGAACAGCATGGTGCTGCTCGACGACGCATGGCTCGGTGACGCGTGAACGGTGCCTCGGGCGTCCGGCCGCGGACGGTGGAAGGGATGACGGCATGGCCGACAAGGTGATCCGGCGCGCGGCCGAGCTGATCGCGGTGCTGTTCGTGGTCAGTCTCGGCACCTTCTGGCTGGTGTCGAAGACCGACACGGATCCGGCGGTCACGATCCTCGGCGAGGGGCACAGTCCCGAGGAGTACGCCCAGGTACGTGACCAGCTCGGGCTGAACGACCCGTTGCTCGTCCGGTATGTCGACTGGTTGAAGTCGGCACTGACCGGCGATCTGGGCGACTCGATCGTGCCGCCCTACAGCGGTGTCGGCGAACGCATCGCGGCTGCGCTGCCGGTGAGCGTGGAGCTCGCGGTGCTCGGCATGGCGATGGCGCTGCTGATCTGCGTGCCGCTCGCGATGGCGGCCGCGCAGCGACCCGGTGGCCGTATCGACCGCGCGATCAGCGCAGGCTCGATCGGCGTGCTGTCGGTGCCGAGCTTCCTCGCGGGCATGCTCGTGATCCTGCTGTTCGCGAACACTCTCGACTGGTTCCCGCGAGCGCAGTGGGTGCGGCTCGGCGAAGACCCCGTGCAGAACCTGTACCACGCATTCCTGCCCGCGCTGACGATCGCGCTCGCCGAGGCCGCGATGTTCACGCGCATCCTGCGCGACGACCTCGTCACTACACTGCAGGAGGACTTCATCCTCGCGTCGAAGGCGAAAGGCATGAGCACCGTGCACATTCTCGTGCGCGACGCGCTGCGGCCGTCGTCGTTCTCACTGATGACCCTGATGGGCATCGGTCTCGGCCGGCTGATTGGCAGCACGGTCATCGTCGAGTACCTGTTCGCGCTGCCCGGCATGGGCTCGCTCGTCATCGGTGCGTCCAACGACGGCGACTTCGTCACGATCCAGGGCGCGGTCGTCGTGATCGCGGTGATCTACGTGCTCACCAACTTCGTGATCGACGCGTCGTACGGATTCCTCGACCCCAGGATCAGGAGGGCCCATGTCTGACACGGCCGAGATCGCCGAGAGCGAGCGTCGCGGCACCGGAGAACCGGCGCCCGTGCCCGCCTCGCGCCGTCCGTCGCTGTGGCGTGGCGTGCTCCCGGCTGTGCTGGGCGTCGCCGGATTCGTCTGGGCCACACTTTCCTTGCGCGGTGAGGGGTGGGTCCAGCTCGCCGCGGTGCTCGTCTCGGTCGCCCTGATGTACTCGGGCGCGAGTGCTCTGGCGCGCCGGCGCTTCGGCGACTCGTTCGACCTGATCGCGTGGCTGTGCGTCGTGTGGCTCGTCGTGCTGACTCTCGCCGCGGTGTTCGCCCCGTTGCTGCCACTGCCCGAGCACCAGGACGTGTCGACCACATTCGGCGAAGCCACGATGGCACGCCCCGACCTCACGACCGATCATCCGCTGGGTACCAACAACTTCGGACTCGACCTGCTCGCGCGGGCGATCTACGGCTCACGCGCGTCGCTCGTCGTGTCGATCGCTGCGGTCGTGATCGGACTCGTCGTCGGTGGTGCGCTCGGCATCGCGGCGGGCTACTTCCGCAAGGGTGTCGACGTCGTGAGCGGCATCCTCACCAACTCGCTGCTCGCGGTTCCGCCGCTCGTGCTGCTCATCGCACTCGCAGCGGTGCTCGAACCCAACCTGCGCAATCTCGCGTTCGCGCTGTCGCTGCTCGCGCTCCCGAGCATGATCCGGATGGCGCGCGCGAGCACGCTCACGTTCGTGCAACGTGAGTTCGTACTCGCAGGCAAGGCGATGGGCGCGTCGAACCTGCGGATCATGGTGCGCGAGCTGTTGCCGAACGTGCTGTTGCCGTTGCTGTCCTACGCGATGGTCGTCGTGTCGGTCCTGATCGTCGCCGAGGCGTCGCTGAGTTTCCTCGGGCTCGGTATCCAGCCGCCGGAGCCGTCGTGGGGCAACATGATCGCCGAAGGCGAGGGCACGACCTTCGAGCGGCACCCGCACATCGTGCTGGTGCCCGGCTTCTTCGTGTTCATGACCGTGTTCGCGTTCAACATGCTGGGGGAGAAGGCGCGCAAGCGTTTCGACCCCCGGCAGGCGAAGATCTAGAAGGGCCCGGCGATGACGACTTCCGTGATCTCGGACGAGAGCGCTCCTGCGGCGCCGCGTCCCGCCCCACTGCTGCGGGTCGAGAACCTGCGCACGACCATCCACACGGCGCGGGGCGACCTGCGTGCGGTCGACGGCGTCTCGCTCACGCTCGCGCGCGGCGAGATGCTCGGTGTGGTCGGCGAATCCGGCTCGGGAAAATCCGTTCTCGGGCGTACCGTGATGGGGCTGCATCGCACCGGACCCACCATGACCGTCTCCGGTCTCGTCGAGTTCGACGGGCAGGACGTGCACGCGATGTCCCCGCGTGCGCTGCGCTCGATGTGGGGCTCCGACGTCGGCATGGTCTTCCAGGACCCGATGACGGCACTCAACCCGGTCAAACGCGTCGGCACGCATCTCACCGAAACGCTGCACGCGCATCGTGGACTCGGCCGCGCGGCGGCTCGCGGCCGCGCCGTCGAACTGCTCGATCTCGTCGGCATCCCCGACCCGGCTCGGCGAATCACGCAGTATCCGCACGAACTGTCCGGCGGTATGCGCCAGCGCGTCGTGATCGCGATGGCGCTCGCGAACGACCCGAAGCTGCTGATCGCGGACGAGCCCACCACCGCGCTCGACGTCACGGTGCAGCGTCAGATCCTCGATCTGCTCGAGCGGCTGCAGCGCGAGCTGGGCACCGCGGTGATCCTCATCAGCCACAACCTGGGCGTCGTCGCGGGGCGTGCCGATCGGGTCGCCGTCATGTACGGCGGTCGCATCGCCGAAACCGCGCACGCAGCAGATTTGTTCGTGTCTCCGCGGCATCCGTACACCGAAGCGCTGCTGAGTGCGATCCCGCGCCTCGACGATCCGCCGCACGCACGATTGCGCGCGATCGACGGTGCGCCGCCCGACATGGTGCACCCACCGGCCGGGTGCCGGTTCGCGCCCCGCTGCGCGTACGTGCACGACGACTGCACGCGCGAGCTCCCCGTGCTCGCGTCCGGCCGTGCAGGCGACGAGAGCGGTCACCTGGCCGCGTGCTTCCACCCCGTGGCGAACGCGAACCGAGGAGAGCGCTGATGGCAGGCACCGGCACCCTGCACCTTCGACCCGAGTCGAATCGGGTCCTGAGCGTCGAGGATCTCGTCGTCGAGTTCCCCGCCAAGGGCGGACAGACGGTGCACGCGGTCTCGGGCATCAGCTTCGACGTGCTGCCCGGCGAAACCCTCGGGATCCTCGGCGAATCCGGGTGCGGCAAGTCGAGTGCAGGCCGCGCCCTGATGCAGCTGCCGCCACCGACCTCCGGCTCGGTGCGCCTCGACGACGACGAACTGACCGACGTGCGCGGCCGCGCGCTGCGCCGGGCGCGTGCGCGGATGCAGATGATCTTCCAGGATCCGGTGTCGTCGCTGAACCCGCGTCGCAAGGTGAAGGATCTCGTGGCGGAAGGCCCCCGGATCCGCGGGCAGAAGGTCGACGACGAGCGGATCCGCGCGAGCCTGCGTGCCGCGGGCCTCGACCCCGACGTCGTGTGGGACCGGCGCCCGCACGAGTTGTCCGGAGGGCAGTGCCAGCGGGTGTCGATCGCGCGTGCCCTGATGCTCGAACCGCAGATCCTGATCTGTGACGAGCCGGTCTCGAGCCTCGACGTGTCGGTGCAGGCGCAGATTCTCAACCTGCTCGAGGACACCAAGCAGCGGTACCGGCTGAGCCTGATCTTCATCGCGCACGACCTCGCGGTCGTCAAGAACATCAGCGACCGGATCATGATCATGTACCTCGGCAAGATCTGCGAGGTGGTGCCTGCGGGTCGCCTCGCGCGCCACGCGGCACACCCGTACACCCGGCTGCTGCTCGAATCGGTTCCGGAGGAACACCTCCCAGGGGGCGAGGCTCCGGTCGGCGACGAGGAGCGCGCCGCGAACGAGGGCGCGGACCGCGGGACGCACCGCCCTCCGGCCGAGTTGCCGTCGCCGCTGAACCCGCCGAGCGGTTGCCGGTTCCGTACGCGTTGTCCCCTCGCGACCGACGTGTGTGCCGACACCGAACCCGAGATGCGCGCGCTCGCCGACGGGCATTTCGTCGCGTGCCACCACGCTGGATGAGCGCGGCCGAGAACGAGCAGGCGCGGCGCCCGCGGCTGACGCTCGCGGGGCTGCTGATGCTCACGACGGTCACGGGCGTGATCGGCGGACTCGGTGCGCCGATGGTGCCCGCGATCGCCGCAGCCGAGGACGTGTCGCTCACGGCCGCGCAATGGTCGTTGACGCTGCCGCTGCTCGTCGGCGCGATCGTGACGCCGATCGTCGGCAGGCTCGGCAGCGGACGCAGGCGCCGGACGACGATCCTCGTGTGCCTCACCGCGGTCGCGGCAGGCTCGCTGGCCGCCGCGCTGCCGCTCGGATTCGCGGCCCTGATCGTGGGACGGGCGTTGCAGGGCATCGGATTCGCGATGACTCCCCTCGCGATCTCGATCGCGCGTGACGTCGTGCCCGACGAGCGCGTCACCGGCGCGGTGTCGGCGCTGTCGGTCGCGAGCGTCGCGAGCGCGGGGCTCGGTTTCCCCGTCGCCGCACTGCTCGCGGACGGCCTCGGTGTCAAGGGCGCCTTCGGTGCCGCGTTCGCGTGCACCGTGCTCACGCTCGCCGCGGCCGTCGTCGCGGTGCCGAAATCGACCGCGCGCGCAGCGGACCGTGTCGACTGGTTCGGTGCACTCCTGCTCGGCTCGGCGACCCTGTGCCTGCTGCTGGTGATCGGCCGTGCGCACACGTGGGGCTACACGTCCGCGCTCGTCGCGTGCCTGCTCGCCGGGGGAGTGGCGCTGCTCGCCGCGAGTGTCGCGTGGATGCTGCGCCGCCCGAACCCGCTGGTGGACCTGCGGATCGCGACACGGCCCGGAGTGCTCGCGCCGAACCTCGCCGCGCTCGCGGTGGGACTGGGGATGTACATCCTGATCGCGATCGTGATGGTGCTCGTGCAGTCCGGTGGGGACGACGGCGGATACGGCCTGGGACACTCGGTCACCGTCGCCGGAATCATGATGCTGCCCTACGCCGTGGCCAGTGCTGTCGGCAGCCGCATCGCTCTCCTCCTGAGTACTCGGTTCGGTCCCGACCTGCTGTTGCCGTCCGGATGCGTGCTGTTCTGCGCCGCCAACCTGATGCTCGCCGCCGCGCACACGCAGCTGTGGCATGTCGCGGTCGTGATGGCCGTCGCGGGTCTCGGCGCGGGCGCGACGTTCAACTCCATGCCCTGGCTGATGATCCGCGTCGTGCCCGCGGCCGAGACGGCGAGCGCGCTCGCGTTCAACGTCGTGTTGCGGTTCCTCGGGTTCTCGCTCGGCAGCGCGGTGTCCGTCGTGATCCTCGAGGCTTTCGGCGACAGCTCCGGCAGGCACACCGAGACGGGTTTCGTCGTCGGAGCACTGACCGGTGCGGGCGTGTGTGCGTGTGCGGCGGTGGGCTGCGTCGCACTGGCCCGCAGCGCAAGGACCCGGCGGGCGGTGTCCGGGCCGGCCGCCCGTGGGAACATGAAGGTATGAGTACCGGAACCCTTGTGCTGCTCCGCCACGGCGAGAGCGAATGGAATGCGCTCAACCTGTTCACCGGATGGGTCGACGTCCATCTCACCGAGAAGGGGCGTGCCGAAGGCAAGCGCGCGGGCGAGCTGCTCCTCGAACACGGTCTGCTGCCCGACGTTCTCTACACGTCGCTGCTGCGCCGCGCGATCAACACCGCCAACCTCGCGCTCGACGCGGCCGATCGGCACTGGATCCCGGTCGTGCGCGACTGGCGCCTCAACGAACGCCACTACGGCGCGCTGCAGGGCCGCAACAAGGCTCAGGTCAAGGACAAGTACGGCAACGACCAGTTCATGCTGTGGCGTCGCAGCTACGACACCCCGCCGCCGGAGATCGAGCTCGGCAGCGAGTACAGCCAGGACGGCGATCCGCGCTACGCCGACCTCGAGACGGTGCCCCGCACCGAGTGCCTGAAGGACGTCGTCGAGCGGCTGATCCCGTACTGGAACGACACGATCTCGAAGGACATCGCGGCGGGCAAGACCGTGCTGATCGCCGCGCACGGCAACTCGCTGCGCGCGCTCGTCAAGCACCTCGACGGCATCTCCGACGACGACATCGCGGGTCTCAACATTCCGACGGGCATCCCGCTGCGCTACGACCTCGACGAGAACCTGAAGCCGTTGAACCCGGGCGGCACCTACCTGGACCCGGAGGCCGCGGCCGCCGGCGCGGCAGCGGTCGCGAACCAGGGCGCCAAGTAGGAACCGGGCCCCCGGCCGGGTGCCTGTGTGCACCCGGCCGGAACGCCAGGTTACGGGCAGGCGAACACGCCGTGACCAGCAGCGGAACCGTCCGACCCCGGTTCGGGCGGAGGTCGGCTGTCCGTACGATTGCCCCGTGACCGTCGTTCAGACAGTGCTGCTCGCCGTCGTGGCGTGCGCTGTGGGCCTGGTTGCAGGCCTGGTGGTCGTCCCCGGCGCGGTCCGGCGCCACCGGAGCAGGAGCGCGGTCCGCACCGGCCTCACGACGTCGCAGGTTCTCGATCTGATCGTGCTCGCGTCGTCGAGCGGGATCGCGGTGGTCGACCGTTTCCAGGACGTCGTCCTGTTCAACCCGCGCGCCGAGGAGCTCGGCCTGGTGCGCAGCCGCATGCTCGACGAGCGGGCATGGGTCGCGGCGCAGCGTGTGTTCGTCACGGGCGAGCCGGTCGAATGCGACCTGAGCACCCGCGCACCGCGCTCGCGCGAGATGCTCGCGGTGCGTGCGGTCGTTCAGCGCCTGTCGGAAACCGACGACCGGTTCGTCGTCCTGTTCGCCGACGACGACTCCGAACAGGTGCGCATGGAAGCCACCAGGCGCGACTTCGTCGCGAACGTGAGCCACGAACTCAAGACGCCGGTCGGCGCGATGGGACTGCTCGCGGAGGCACTGCTCGAGTCGGCCGACGATCCCGATTCCGTTCGGCACTTCGGCGCACGCCTGTACGAAGAGTCCCAGCGGCTCGGCCGCATGGTCACCGAACTCATCGCGCTCTCCCGCCTGCAGGGCGCCGAGAAGCTGCCCGACCTCGCGCCCGTCGACGTCGACGAGGTGGTCGACGAGGCCCTGTCCCGGTCGCAGCTGTCCGCCGAGGCCGCCGACATCTCCGTCACGACGGACGAGGCGAGCGGTCTCGAAGTGCTCGGCGACCGCGAACTGCTCGTGACCGCCTTGACGAATCTGGTGCAGAACGCCGTCGCGTACTCGCCGAGCGGGTCGCCCGTGTCGGTGAGCCGCGCGCTGCGCGGCGACATGGTCGCGATCTCGGTCACCGACCGTGGCGAAGGCATCGCGAAGGAAGACCAGGAGCGCGTGTTCGAACGATTCTTCCGCGTCGACAAGGCACGTTCGCGGGCCACCGGCGGCACCGGCCTGGGCCTCGCGATCGTCAAGCACGTCGCCGCGAACCACAACGGCACGATCGACCTGTGGAGCAGGCCAGGCACGGGCTCGACGTTCACCTTGAGCGTGCCGGTGCACCTGTCCGGACCCGACGCGACTGCCCCCCACACGCCACCCACACCCCGCCCGAAAGCGGCGAAGTGAATCCGACACCGAAAGCAGGGATCGAGCGATGACGAGTGTGTTGATCGTGGAGGACGAGGAGTCGCTGGCCGATCCGCTGGCGTTCCTGCTCCGCAAAGAGGGCTTCGAGACGACCGTGGTGACCGACGGGCCGACGGCACTCGCCGAGTTCGACCGGGCAGGCGCGGACATCGTGCTCCTCGACCTGATGCTTCCCGGCATGAGCGGCACCGACGTGTGCCGCCAGCTGCGCAGCCGCTCCGGGGTGCCGGTCATCATGGTGACCGCGCGCGACAGCGAGATCGACAAGGTGGTCGGTCTCGAACTGGGCGCCGACGACTACGTCACCAAGCCGTACTCGGCGCGCGAGCTCATCGCCCGCATCCGCGCGGTGCTGCGGCGCGGCGCGGACACCGACGTCGACGCGGGGTCCGACGGCACGATCCTCGAGTCCGGGCCCGTGCGGATGGACGTCGACCGGCACGTCGTGCAGGTGGACGGCGAGCAGATCACGTTGCCGCTCAAGGAGTTCGACCTCCTCGAATACCTGCTGCGCAATGCGGGGCGCGTCCTCACGCGCGGCCAGCTGATCGACCGCGTGTGGGGCGCCGACTACGTGGGCGACACCAAGACGCTCGACGTGCACGTCAAGCGGCTGCGCGCCAAGATCGAAGCCGACCCCGGCAAGCCGCGGCACCTGCTGACGGTGCGCGGGCTCGGCTACAAGCTCGAGAACTGAGCCGGGTCAGTCCGCCTCGCCGCCCGGCTGCGCGTCGGAACCGTCGCGCTCCTCGGCGGCCTCGGTCGCGGGATGGATCGCGATCAGGCCGAGGCCTTCGCGGCGCCGGCACATCGCGGCCAGCTCGTCGTACGCGGCGGCGCCGAGCAGTTCGGTGAGTTCGGGGGCGTACGAGCGCCACACGGGCTTGCTGCCGACGTGCGCGTCGGGCGAGCCCGAGCAGTACCAGTGCAGGTCCTCCCCGCCTTCGCCCCAGCCGCGGCGGTCGTACTCGGTGATGGTCGTCTTGAGGATTTCCTCGCCGTCGGCCCGCTCGACCCACTCCTGGGTGCGCCGGATCGGCAGCTGCCAGCACACGTCCGGTTTGACCTCGAGCGGTTCGATGCCGTTGCGCAGCGCCATCGTGTGCAGTGCGCACCCCACACCGCCCTCGAAGCCGGGCCGGTTGAGGAAGATGCACGCGCCCTTGTGCCTGCGCGTGCGCAGCGCGGGCTCGTCGTCGAGTTCGTCCTCCTCGAGATAGCCCTTCTTCCCGAGGCCCTTCTCCATGAACTGCCACACATCGGGTGTGAGCATCTTCACGGACTTCTCGAGCTTGTCGAGGTCGTCCTGGTCGGACAGGAATGCACCGTGCGAACAGCACCCGTCGTCCGGCCGGCCCTCGATGATGCCCTGGCATGCGGGCGTGCCGAACACGCACGTCCAGCGCGAGAGCAGCCACGTCAGGTCCGCGGCGATGAGATGTTCGTCGTTGTCCGGGTCGAGGAACTCGACCCACTCGCGAGGGAAGTCGAGCGCTACTTCGGGGCTGGGCGTCATCTTGTGTCCGGCGCCCGCGTCACCTGCTGTCACAGTGCCCGACGGTAGACCCAGTACCGTGTTCTTGTGCGCCTAGGGGTACTCGACGTCGGAAGCAACACCGTCCACCTTCTCGTGGTGGACGCGCATTGGGGTGGCCATCCGACGCCCATGAGTTCGTCGAAGGCCACGTTGCGCCTCGCCGAGAACACCGACGCCCACGGCGACATCACCCCCGCCGGAGCCGACCGCCTCGCCACCACGGTGCGCGAGTTCGCGGCCATCGCCGACAAGTCCGGGTGCGAACAGCTCATGGCGTTCGCGACGTCCGCCGTGCGCGACGCCCGCAACTCCGAGGCCGTCCTCGCGCAGGTCCGCGACGAGACCGGCGTGAGCTTGCGTGTCCTGTCCGGGGTCGACGAGGCACGCCTGACCTTTCTCGCGACGCGCCGCTGGTTCGGCTGGAGCGCGGGCCGCATCCTCGGTCTCGACATCGGCGGCGGTTCCCTCGAACTCACCAACGGTGGCGACGAGGACCCGGATGTCGCGCTGTCGCTCCCACTCGGCGCGGGCAGGCTCACCCGCGACTGGTTCGACGCCGACCCACCCGGCAAGCGCCGCATCGCCGTGTTGCGTGACTGGCTCGACGCCGAGCTCGCCGCACCCGCGCGGCAACTGCGCGACGCGGGCGACTGGAACCTCGCGGTCGGTACGTCCAAGACGTTCCGTTCGCTCGCACGGCTCACGGGCGCCGCGCCGTCGGCCGCAGGTCCTCGCGTCGAACGCACTCTCACGGCGAGCGGGCTCCGGCAAGTCATCGCGTTCATTTCCCGGATGACGGCATCCGACCGTGCAGAATTGGAGGGTGTGAGTTCCGACCGGTCGGGGCAACTCGTGGCCGGGGCTCTCGTTGCGGAGGCCGGGATGCGCGCTCTGGGGCTCGACGAGCTCCAGATCTGCCCCTGGGCTCTACGGGAGGGGTTGATCCTCCGCAAGCTTGACCTCGAGATGGGCGGAGAGTTGATGGTGAGCACGCGATGAGTGACGACAGCCAGCAGATCTCGGTTGCCGAGCTGTTGAAGCGCAACGGCGGCCAGCAGATGGAATCGCGCGGCGGCCGGCGCAGGCGCGGTGTCAGCGGGGGCGTCTCGGTCGCCGAACTCACGGGCGAGATCCCCGTCGTCGGCGGATCGTCGGCGCACGGCGGCGAGAGCGACACCGGCCGGGGTCGACGGGCCGCGCCCGAACCGGCCGATCCGCCGAAGCCGTCGTTCCCGGCGCGGAGCGCGGCAGTGAGCACCCCGGCCCCGAGTACACCGGCTCCGAGTGCACCGGCCCCGAGTGCACCGTCGCGGAGCGTGAGCACCGGATCGAGTGTCTCGACAGCGGCGAGCCGGGGGAGCGTCGCGGCCCCGGCCCGGGCCCCCGAGTCGCGTCCGTCGCTGCCCACGCGCACTCCGAAGCCGGCGCCCGCCGCATCCGCGCCTCCGGCCGCCCCGGCGAGCCGATCGACCACCCCCCGCTCGTTCTCCACCCCGTCACGTGCCCTGGAACCCCCGCGCACCCCGACACCCCCGCGCACTCCGGAACCGGATTCGTCGCCCACCACCGTCACGCCACCCGTCGGCGCGCCCGCCACGTCCGGCACGTCGCGCGGGCACGAGGGCGCATGGGTGAGCGTCGCGTTCGAGCGCGCCAAGCCCACGCCGTCCCCGATCAGCAATATCGAGACCGACGCCAAAGGGTCGGTCCCGGTCGTCGTGCCGCAGGCCGATGCGGACGAGCACGACAGCACCCGCGACGACGGCGACCGCGCGCACCACCCGCGTCGGGACGCGACCCCCAGCGCGCACTCCGACGGTATGCCCGAACAGCGCGAGCCCGCGTTGCTGTCCGGGGGGTCGCTCGCGGCCGAACTCCTGCGCCGCAGGCGCCGCACCGACGACGCGCGTGACGGGGACGCGGACGCACGCACCGCCGCCGACGAGGACGCCGACGCCCGTCCCGACGGCGAGACCGAGCTGATCGACAAGCCCGCGATCGAGGAAGGTGCGCGCGAGGACGAACGCGAGGACGACCGCGAACAGGACCCGGACGAACGTCGCGAATCGCTGCGCGAATGGGCCGTGCTCGGTGGACAGGCCGTCGCCGCCGTCGTCGCGGGTGCGCTCATGTTCAAGGGCTTCGAGAAGCTGTGGGGCTCGCTCCCGTGGGTCGCCCTCGTGCTCGCGGTGCTCGTCATCGTCGGCCTCGTGGCGGTCGTGCGCATCCTGCGCCGCACCGACGACATCACGAGCTTCGTCATCGCCGTCGTCGTCGGGATGATCGTCACCCTGGGTCCGCTCGCGTTCATGCTCACGGGTTGAGCGTCGCGTGACCGCTGAGCCCCCGGTGGCAGGGGCGCACGGGCGCAGCACACGCCCGCCGTCGATCGGGCTCTCGACGGCGTCGGTGTATCCCGAGAACGTCGAGGCTGCATTCCGCTACGCCGCCGACCTCGGCTACGACGGCGTCGAACTGATGGTGTGGGCCGAGGCGGTGAGTCAGGACGTCGACGCGGTGGCGCGGCTCGCGAAGAGGTTCTCGGTGCCCGTCCTCGCGATACACGCGCCGTGCCTGTTGATCTCGCAGCGGGTGTGGGGTGCCGATCCCGCCGCGAAACTCACCCGCTCGGTGCGCGCCGCCGAACGGCTCGGTGCGACGACCGTCGTGGTGCACCCGCCGTTCCGCTGGCAGCGTCGCTACGCCGACGGCTTCGCCGATCAGGTCGCGGAACTCGAGGAGCGGGCGTCGATCCCGATCGCGGTCGAGAACATGTTCCCGATGCGGGCCGACGCGATCTTCGGGGGCCGGGGAGCCGAGCGTATGCGCAGGCGCGGCGGCCCGGGCGCGGCGGTGTCGGTGTTCGCGCCGTCGTACGACCCGACGGACGCGGGTTTCGCGCACTACACGCTCGATCTGTCGCACACCGCGACGGCCGGCACGGATGCGCTCGCGCTCGCGCGCCGCATGGGCGGTCGGCTCGCACACCTGCATCTCGCGGACGGCAACGGAGCGCCCAGCGACGAACACCTCGTGCCGGGGCGTGGCGACCAGCCGGTCGCGCGGGTGTGCCGGGACGCGGTGGCCGCGGGCTTCGCGGGCCACGCGGTGGTCGAGATCGACACGCAGCGGGCGCGCACCCGTGCCGAGCGGACGGCGATGCTCACCGAGGCGCTGTCGTTCGCGCGCGAGAACCTGAGCTGACTCCACGCCGGGCGGACCGTCACATGGCGCCTGCGCCGGCGACGATCACGGCGACACCGGCGACGACCAGCCCGGCGGTGAGCGACAGCGCGCCCGCCCACACCGCGGCGATCATGCGGCCCGGCCGGGCCGGATCGTGGCCGAGTACCGACAGGAAGAAGCCCGCGGGCACCAGGATCGCGGCCACCAGCACGAGCACGCTGCCGGTGATCGACCACGGTGCGGAGACGCCCGCGCGGTCGGTGAGCAGTGCGACGACGAGTCCGAGAGTCACCAGGACGCCCGCGTGCGCGTGGCCGGCGCGGAAGAACGTCTTCTGCAGCGTGTTCGCCGGCACGCCGCCGTTCGCGACGCGCAGGAGGAAGGTGCCGCCGAACGCGATGCCGACGACGGTGAGCAGCGTGATTCCGGTGACGAGGGTGAGTACGGGATGCATGGCGTCGACCTTTCGCGCGGGTGAGGAGCGTTTCTTCGGGATCGTGCCAGTTTGGATAGTGCTGCTATCCAACAGTTTGGATACTGCTACTATCCAAAGTCAAGTGTTCGTGCGAAAGAGGAACTCGACCGAGTGAGGAGGGCTGCGCGTGCGCATGGCGCAACTCGTCGAGCGGTCGGGAGTGCCGCTCGCGACGATCAAGTACTACCTGCGTGAAGGCGTCCTGATGCCCGGCCGCGCCGTCAGCGTCACCACGGCCGAGTACGACGACGTGCACGTGCGACGGCTCGCGCTCGTGAAGGCTCTCGCGGGCGTCGGGCTCACGTTGCCGCGCATCAAAGTGGTCCTCGCACTCGTCGACGAGCCCACGCGGGGGCTCTACGAAACCCTCGGCGCCGCGCTCGCGCAGCTGCCCCCGTACCTCGACGACGTCGAACTCGCCGGTCCGCATCCGCGGGCCCGCGCTGCGCTCGAGCACCTCGGCATGGACTACGACCCGAGGTACGTCGCCGTCGCGCAACTCGAGCGCGCGCTCGCAGCCGCCGAGGACGCGGGCGTGCCGATGACGCCCGACCGGCTCGACTCGTACGGGTTGCACTCGCGAGCGATCGCGAAGACCGATCTCGACCTCATGCCCCGCGGCGGCCTCGAATCCGCGATCCGGTACTCGGTCGTCGGCACCACCGTCCACGAGCCCGTGCTCGCCGCACTCCGCAGACTCGCGCACGGCGAGCTCGCGCTTCGGCTCTTCGCGCAGGCGTCCTCGCGTCCGGCCCACGGCTCGGACGAGCACGACTCCACCCGGCCCGGCGGCCACCACCAGGAAGACGAACAGTGATGAACGACAGTCCTTTCCGCGCGCTCACGACGCTCAGGCAGCTCGAGCCGCAGCGGTTCGCCGCGCACATCGATCCGACGTGGACGATCGGGCCCAAGGTGCACGGCGGTTCGATGACCGCGGTGGTCGGCGCGGCCGCTCGCGACGCCGCGCGCGCGAATCCCGATGTCGTCGCGACCACGCCTGTCGCGATCTCGACGGACTTCGTGTCGGCGCCGGAGCCGGGGCCGGTCGAGCTCGACACCGAGTTCCGCAAGATCGGCAAGCAGGTCTCCCTCGTCGATGTCGTGCTGCGGCAAGGCGATCGGGTCGCCGTGCGTGCGTCGGTCACGCTCGGCGCCCCCGACGACGGCGAACCGTTGTTCGCGGATGTGCCGACGCAGCTCCCCGCCGAGCCGCCCGAGGACGCCGTCACGCTCACGCCCGAACACCCGATGGCGCAGGTCGTGCACGTGGCGCAGGGCAGCGACATGCGCGTCGACCCGAGCTCGGCGCACTTCCTGCGCGGCGCCCAGGGCGATCCCGAGGTGCGGCTGTGGGCGCGCCCGCTGGCAGGAGACGACGCCGACGTCGACGCCCGCACACTGTTCGCCGTCATGACCGGCGACATCAGCGCGCCCGTCACGATGAACCGCGGCATGTTCGGGTGGGCCCCGACGGTCCAGCTCACGACGTACGTGCGGCGTGTGCCCGCACCGGGCTGGCTGCGCGTCGTCGCACGGTCGAGCGTGCTGGGCGCGACGTGGTTCGAGGAAGACCACACCGTGATCGACTCGACGGGTGCCGTCGTGGTGCAGAGTCGTCAGCTCGCCATGATCCCGCGCTGACCGCGTCTCGCCGGCCTCGTGCGGCGACCGCCCCGGCTGCGTTCGCGCCGGGCGGCGTGGCACGCTTGGGGACCATGACGAGAATTGCGGTGGTCGGCGGCGGACGTATCGGTGAAGCACTGGTGTCGGGACTGCTCCAGTCGGGTCACGCCGTCAAGGATCTGGTGGTGTCGGAGCGTTCCGAGACCCGGGGCGAGCAACTCGCGGACAAGTACTCGGTGCGCGTCACGTCCGACACGGCGGACGCGGTCGAGGGTGCGCGCGTCATCGTCGTCGCCGTCAAGCCGGGCGACGTGGAGTCGGCGCTGGCTCAGGTCGCGAAGGCCGACCTCGACAACGACGACGAGCAGATCGTCGTGTCCCTCGCGGCAGGCATCCCCACGTCGTTCTACGAGAGCCGGTTGCCCGCGGGATTCCCCGTCGTCCGCGTCATGCCCAACACGCCGATGCTGGTCGGTGCGGGCATGAGCGTCATGGCGCCGGGCCGGCACGTCAAGAACGACGATCTCGAGTTGGTCCGCGGGATCCTGTCGGCCGTCGGCGAGGTCACGGTCGTCGCCGAATCGAAGATCGACGCCGTCACCGCGGTCTCCGGGTCGGGGCCCGCATACTTCTTCCTCGTCGCCGAGACGATGATCGAGGCCGCGGTCGGACTGGGGCTCACGCGCGATGTGGCCGAGCACCTCGTGGTCCAGACGATGGTGGGTTCGGCGGCGATGCTCGCCGACTCGGGCGACACCCCCAACGAGCTCAAGGCGGCCGTCACGTCGCCCGGCGGCACCACCGCGGCCGCGCTGCGGGTGCTCGAGTCGCGAGGACTGCGCGCCGCGTTCTTCGATGCGCTCGAGGCCGCCGCCACGCGGTCCGCCGAGCTCGGCGCCACCGGCGACTGAACGCGCGGCCCGGTCCGCTCCCGTCTCGTCGCGCCGCTCGTCCGGTCTCGCCCCGACCTGCGGGCGAGCAATCGATTCCGCACACCCGTCGCAGGAATCCCATCTGCACCGCTAAGCTCGGGAGAGCACGTGCGTGTTCGTATCGCCGGAGGGGAAGCCGGCGACACGGAACGTGCCCGGAGGTAGTGAATCGATGACGACTGGAAAACAGCCGTCGACGGGCAAGCCTGCGAGGGCACCGTCCGACGGACAACCGGCTCTGGCCGGAACGCAATTCCTCACCGTCGCCGAAGTGGCGTCGCTGATGAGAGTGTCCAAGATGACCGTGTACCGGCTGGTGCACAGTGGCGAGCTCCCCGCCGTGCGTGTGGGTCGCTCGTTCCGTGTCCACGCGAAAGCGGTGCACGACTATCTGGAGACCTCGTATTTCGACGCAGGCTGACGCGCCGGCGTGAGGCGATCGACCCGGGTGCCGGCACCCTCGTTTCCGTGGGGTGCCGGTTCACCGGTACGATGAACTCTCGTCGTACCACCCTGCCTGCGTCGCGAGGCGCTGTGCCGGGAAGAACGAGGCCCGAGCGCCACGGTGGCGCTGGCGTACGTGACCGGCGTGCGCAGGAACGCTAGAGAAGAACGTGAGGGACACCCGCCATGGGTTCAGTGATCAAGAAGCGACGCAAGCGTATGTCGAAGAAGAAGCACCGCAAGCTTCTCCGCCGCACCCGCGTGCAGCGCCGGAAACTCGGCAAGTAATCACCGCGCAGCGCCGCTGCGATTCGTCGATGCCCGTCACCGCTCGGTGGCGGGCATTGGTGTTTCCGGGTGAGCGGCTGGGAAGCGCTCACGCGCGCCTACCCGTATCGTGGATCACAATCCGATCGGGTCGTGAGAATCTGGGGGGCGAATGGCGGGCACACGCGACGAGGCACGTACGGACGGCGACACACCTCGCGTCGTCCTCGTCACGGGTGCGAGCCGCTTCCTGGGCGGCTATCTCGTCACGCGACTCGCGCAGAATCCCGCGATCGAACGTGTCGTCGCGGTCGACACGCAGTCGCCGTCGAAGGACATGCTGCGCCGCATGGGCCGCGCCGAGTTCGTGCGCGCCGACATTCGTAACCCGTTGATCGGCAAGATCATCCGTAGCGCCGAGGTCGACACGGTGGTGCACACCTCGGTTCTCGCACACACCCCGCGCGCAGGCAACCGCTCGGTCATGAAGGACATGAACGTCCTCGGGTCGATGCAACTGTTCGCCGTGTGCCAGAAGGCGCCGAGTGTGCGCAAGGTGGTGTTGCGGTCCACCTCCGCGATCTACGGCTCCACTGCGCGCGATCCCGCGCTGTTCACCGAGGAGATGAGCGCACGCAGACGTCCCACCGGCCCGTACGCCCGCGACAGCATCGAAGTCGAGGGGTACGCGCGGGCGCTCGGGCGCAGGCGGCCCGACATCTCGGTGGGGCTGCTGCGGCTCGCGCCGCTCATGGGCAAGCGACTCAACGCCACCGTCGCGCGCTATCTCTCGTCACCGGTCGTGCCCACCGTCGCGGGCCGCGACGCACGATTGCAGTTGCTGCACGAAGAGGATGCGCTCGCGGCGCTCGAGCGCGCCGTGCTGTCCGGTCCCGCGGGCACGTTCAACGTCGCGGGCGACGGCACCGTCATGTTGTCGCAGGCCATCCGCAGGCTCGGCCGCGTCGAGGTGCCCATGCCGTTCTCGGTGTTCCGGGGCCCGGGACGGGCGCTCATGGGCCCGCTCATGCGCGCGTACACCGACGAGCAGCCCGAGTACTTCCACTTCGGTTGCGGGCTCGACACCACGCGCATGCGCACCGAACTCGGCTTCACACCGCGCTGGTCCACGCTCGAGGCGCTCGACGACTTCGGTCGCGCCGCGGGTCTGCGGCCGGTCGTCCGGGAGGAGTGGGTCGACCGCATCGAAGGCACGCTGCTCGGTCTGGTGGGTGCCTCGCGCACGGCCGGGCCCGCCGGGAAGGGGTGACATGGCGAAGGTGATTCCGCTGCACGGCGAGCGCGAGCGTACGGACCGGGATGCGCAGGCACGTTCGGCGGCGCGGGCGACGAGTGCACAACGCGCCGCGCGTCGCGCGAGCGAGGAACGACACCCGTCCGGCCATGTCGACGTCGACGCCCCGCACGTCACGGCCGTCGGGCCCGTGCCACCGGCCTCGGGGGACACGGCCGCCTCCGATCCCTCGGGGCAGTCCGAGCACGGTCGGTCGCCGGTCGATGCGGTGCGTGACGTGCTCGCCGAGCAGATCGTGCACACCGCCGAGTTCGTGCGCCGTCGGCTCGCGGGCGACTACCACGTCGACGACTTCGGGTACGACGCGGATTTCACGGAGCACGTGTGGCTGCCTGCGCTGCGGCCCTTGTTCGACAACTGGTTCCGCGTCGAGGTGTCCGGCATCGAGAACATCCCCGCCACCGGTGGCGCCCTCGTCGTGTCCAATCACGCGGGCGTGCTGCCACTCGACGGCCTCATGGTGTCGGTCGCGGTGCACGACGAACACCCCGCGCACCGCCCGCTTCGCATGCTCGCCGCCGACTTCGCATTCGATCTGCCCGTGGTGGGCGACATCGCGCGCAAGGCAGGCCACACCCTCGCCTGCACCCCCGACGCCGAGCGTCTGTTGCGCGGCGGCGACGTGGTCGCGGTGTTCCCCGAAGGGTTCAAGGGCATCGGCAAGCCGTTCGGCCAGCGCTACAAGCTGCAGCGGTTCGGGCGTGGCGGCTTCGTGTCGGCGGCGATGCGCACGCGCACGCCCATCATCCCGTGCTCGATCGTCGGGTCGGAAGAGATCTACCCGAAGATCGGCGAGTTGACCACGCTCGCACGCGTTCTCGGCGTGCCGTACTTCCCGGTCACTCCGTTCTTCCCGCATCTCGGGCCGCTCGGGCTCGTGCCGCTGCCCTCGAAATGGCACATCGAGTTCGGCGAGCCGATCCACACCGATTCGTACGACGACGCCGCGGCCGAGGATCCGATGGAACTGTTCGAGGTCACCGACCACGTCCGCGAGACCATCCAGCAGACCCTCTACCGGCTACTCGCGAAGCGGCGCAACGTCTTCCTGGGCTGACCGTCGTCCCGCGACGGAGCGCACTCACATCTGTTGTTCGCGGCGGCGGGCGGCGAGCGCGCCCACCGCACCGCCGACCGCACCGAGCGCGAGCGCCGTGGGCACACCGATCTTCGCTGCCTTGCGGCCCGTGCGGAAGTCGCGGATCTCCCAGCCGCGGTTCTTGGCCAGCTCGCGCAGGTCGGTGTCGGGGTTGACGGCGACGGCGGTGCCGACGAGCGAGAGCATCGGCACGTCGTTGTAGCTGTCGGAGTAGGCCGTGCAGCGGTCGAGGCTCAGGCCCTCGCGCACGGCGAGCGCACGCACCGCGTGCGCCTTGCCGAGGCCGTGCAGGATGTCGCCGACGAGCCTGCCGGTGAACACGCCGTCCTCGCTCTCGGCGACCGTGCCGAGGGCGCCGGTGAGGCCGAGGCGTTTCGCGATGACCTGCGCCAGTTCGACCGGCGTGGCGGTGACGAGCCACACCTGCTGGCCGGCGTCGAGGTGCATCTGGGCGAGCGCGCGGGTACCCGGCCAGATCTTGTCGGCGATCACCTCGTCGTAGATCTCCTCGCCGAGCTGCGCGAGCTCGGCCGTCGACCGGCCCGCGACGAACGACAGCGCCCGCTCGCGGCCGGTCGCCACGTCGTCGCTGCTCTCCTTGCCGGTGACGCGGAATTTGACCTGCTTCCAGGCGAAGTCGACGAGGTCGGACGTCTTGAGGTACTTGCGGGCCGCGAGGCCGCGCGCGAAGTGGATGATCGACGCGCCCTGCACCATCGTGTTGTCGACGTCGAAGAACGCTGCCGCGGTCAGATCGAGCGGTACGTCGACGTGGTCGACTTCGGTGTCGTCGGGTTCGACCTCGCGTGTGGTGGCTTCGTGGATCGCGTGTGCGGCGTCGGCGCTGGCTTCGCCGGCGAGGTTGGCGCGCACCTCTTCTTCGCTCGGGCCGAGCGGGTTGCGGAACCGGCGCCGCCCGGGCAGGACCATCCCCGCCAGTACGTTCCCGGACCTGCTCGGCAGTGATCGCGCAGGCACCAGCACCTCCCGTGTCGCTCGAGTGATGGTCGTAGCCTATCCCGAGGATCGCGTGTGCTCACCGCCGCGCGAGCAAGCTCTCTCCACCGGAGCCCGGTGACGACGACGGAGGTTCGGCCCGATGCACGAGGCATCCGACGGTGCGACGCAGGCACCGAACAGTGAACAAGGCCGCGGCGGGGCGGAACGGGAGGTGACCCTTCTCACCCGCGTGGGGTGCGGCGCATGCGACGGTGCGAAGGCCCGTCTGCTCGAATTGGGCCGCGAGTTGGGCTTCACGCCGACATGGGTCGACGTGGACGAAGCGGCTGCCACGCAACCCGATCTACGTGCTGAATTCGGCGACCGGCTACCGGTTGTGCTACTCGACGGCAAGGAGCACAGCTACTGGGAGGTCGACGTCGAGCGCCTCCGGGCCGATTTTCGCAAGTAAGGGTGGCCTAATTCGGTAACTCTCGGCCGCTTTGCAGGTCGGAGGGTCGATGGCGCGCCGTCGGCGACTTTGTGCAGGGGTTCACAAGCGGTTACCGTGGGGTGAACGAATCCCCCGGAGCATCGTGAAGAGCGGTCGTGTATGAGGCTGCTCGGACGAGGAGCCACACGTGACCGAACAGCGCGAGACACACGGGCAGCGTGCCCAGCGTGTCGCACGTGCTGTGGACGCGGCTCCCGGCCCCGGTGCCGAATCCCGCGACATCCCCCAGGCTACGGTGGCCCGTCTCGCCGCCTATCTGCGGGTCCTGGAAACGCTCGCCGACGGTGAGGCGTCGATCGTCTCGAGTGAAGAGCTCGCGTCGGCGTGCGGGGTCGGATCGGCCAAGCTCCGCAAGGACCTGTCGTTCCTCGGTCCCAACGGGGTGCGCGGCGTCGGATACGACGTCCATCGCCTGCGCAAGCGCATCGAGCGCGCGCTCGGCCTCGAACGCGGCCATCGCGTCGTGATCGTCGGGATCGGCAATCTCGGTCGCGCACTTGCCCGCTACGGCGGCTTCGGGCGGCGCGGCTTCTCGGTGGTCGGCCTGTTCGACAGCGACCCCGCGCTCGTCGGCGAGACCGTCGCGGGCTTCGAGGTACGCGACGCCGCGAGCCTGCCCGTGTCGTGCGCCGAACTCGGCGCGACGATCGGCGTCGTGGCGACGCCCGACGACGCGGCGCAGCGCGTCGCCGACAGCCTCGTCGACTCCGGAATGCGCTGCATCATGAGCTTCGCCCAGGTGGCGCTCGTGGTGCCGCCCCACGTCGAACTCCGCGAGGTCGACCTCGCGGCAGAGATGCAGGTGCTGTCGTTCAACAGCGCCCGCAACACGCAGCAGGCCGACGGCGCCCCCGCCGCAGGCCACGTCGACGGGTCGTGTGTGCGCGTCGGCTCCGCGGTCCCTACTCCAGCACCAAGAAACGGATCGGTGATTGCGCCGTGAGTGTTCTCCTCGTCGGTATTTCACATCGCACCGCCCCGGTCCCCGTGCTCGAGCGTGTTGCCGTCACCGACACCGATCGTCCCAAGCTCACGGACGCACTGCTCGCTTCCGAGCACATCTCCGAGGCGATGATCGTCTCGACCTGCAACCGCATCGAGGTCTACACCGTCGTCGACGCGTTCCACGGCGCACTCGCCGAGGTCGGCCGGGTGCTCGGCGAACACTCCGGCCTGGACATGGCCGACCTGCACAAGCACACCTACGTGCGCTACAGCGAGGCCGCGGCCGAGCACCTGTTCGCGGTCGCGTCCGGTCTCGACTCGATGGTCGTGGGCGAGCAGCAGATCCTCGGTCAGATCCGTTCCGCGTACGCGGCATCCGACGCGCAGCAGGCCGCGGGCCGTGCACTGCACGAACTCGCCCAGCAGGCGCTGCGGGTCGGCAAGCGCGTGCACGCCGAGACCGGTATCGACGCGGCGGGTGCGTCGGTCGTGTCGGTCGCGCTCGACCGCGCGGCAGGCCTGCTCGGTGGCAGCCTCGCGGGCCGTACCGCGGTCGTCGTGGGTGCGGGCGCGATGGGCGGACTGTCGGTCGCACACCTCACGCGTGCAGGTATCGCGCGCATCGTCGTCGCCAACCGCACTCGGGAGCGTGCCGAGCACCTCGCCGAGACCGCCCGCGCCGGCGGCCTCGACGCCGCGGCAACCGATCTGGACGCGCTGGCCGACGCGGTGGCGAGTGCCGACGTCCTCGTCACGTGCACCGGCGCGGTCGGCGCCGTCGTCACGCTCGCCGACGCGCACCGCGCGCTCGCGCGCCGCACCCTCGCGGGCGGCGGGCCGCTCGTCGTGTGCGACCTGGGATTGCCACGCGATGTCGAACCCGCGGTGTCGCGGCTGCCCGGTGTCACGGTGCTCGACATGGAGTCGTTGCAGCGCGATCCCGCAGCCAATGCGGCGGCGGTCGACGAGAAGGCCGCCCGCGACATCGTCGCGACCGAGCTGTCGACATACCTCACGGGCCAGCGGCTCGCCGAGGTCACGCCCACCGTCACGGCGCTGCGTCGGCGCGCGGCCGAGGTCGTCGAAGCCGAACTGCTGCGGCTCGAATCGCGGCTGCCCGGCCTCGAGGATCCCGAGCGCGACGAAGTCGCGCGCACGGTCCGCCGCGTGGTCGACAAGCTGCTCCACGCGCCGACGGTGCGCGTCAAGCAACTCGCCTCGGCGCCGGGTGGCGACAGCTACGCCGAGGCGCTGCGTGAGCTGTTCGAGCTCACGCCGGGAGCCATTGCGGCCGTGTCGAAGTCGAGCGACGTCTCCCAGGACGTCATCGCCCTCACCGACGGCTTCATCGCGGGCGAGGACCCGCGGCTCCGGCATTTCGTGATCGACGACGAAGGGGGTTCGCAGGCATGAGCGTCCAGCAGGACACCGGCACGGTGGGCACACGGACACTCCGGATCGGCACGCGCGGAAGCCTTCTCGCCACCACCCAGGCGGGCACCGTGCGCGACGCCCTGATCGCCGCCGGCCACGCCGCCGAGCTCGTGATCATCAGCACCAAGGGCGACCAGTCGCAGGCGCCGGTCGAGAAGATCGGTGTGGGCGTGTTCACCGCGGAGCTGCGCGAAGCGCTCGCCGACCACCGCGTGGACGTGGCGGTCCACTCGTACAAGGACCTGCCGACCGCCCGCGATCCGCGCTTCACGATCGCCGCGGTGCCGCAGCGCGAGGACCCGCGCGACGCGCTCGTCGCACGTGATTCGCTCGTGCTCGGCGAACTGCCGCCGGGCTCGAAGGTGGGCACCTCGGCGCCGCGCCGCACGTCGCAGCTGCGTGCCCTCGGACTCGGGCTCGAACTGTTGCCGCTGCGTGGCAATCTCGACAGCCGTCTCGCCCGTGTCGCGTCCGGCGAGCTCGACGCGATCGTCGTCGCCCGTGCCGGCCTCTCCCGCATCGGCCGCACCGACGAGGTCACCGAGGCCCTCGAGCCCGTCCAGATGCTCCCGGCCCCCGCGCAGGGTGCACTCGCCGTCGAATGCCGCGCCGAGGAAGCCGAACTCGTGCAGATCCTCGCGCAGCTCGACGACGAGGCGAGCCACGCGTCGGTGGTCGCCGAGCGAGCCGTGCTCGCCGAACTCGAAGCCGGCTGCACCGCGCCGGTGGGCGCGCTCGCCGAGGTCGTCGAATCGCTCGACGACGACGGCCGGGCCGTCGAAGAGATCTCGGTACGCGGATGCGCTGCCGCACTGGACGGTTCGGATGTCATCCGGGCGAGTGCCGTCGGCCCCGTCGCCGATGCGCACGAGCTCGGCCGCAAGGTCGCTCGCGAGCTGCTCGACCTGGGGGCCCGCGAACTCATGGTCACCGCCGAGGCAGGTGATGCCGATGTCTGACGTCGTCAGGTGGCCCCCGGCGGGCCGGCCGCACCACGGCCGCAGACGCGTATGTCGCGCGCGCACCGAACACACAGACCACAGTCCCGCTCGAATCTTGACCGCACTGGAGAATCACCGATGAGCCGAGCTCGCAAGAACGCCCCCGGACGCATCCTGTTCGTGGGGTCCGGGCCGGGCGATCCCGCCCTGCTCACGGTGCGCGCCCGCGACGTGCTCGCGGGTGCCGCACTGGCCTTCACCGATCCCGACGTCGACAAGGGCGTCACGGCTCTCGTCGGCACCGCACTCGGGGTCGACGAGGAGACCGGCGAGCCGGTGGCCGACGTCCGTCCGGCACTCGGCGAGCCCGCCGAGGTCGCCAAGACGCTCGTCGCCGAGGCGAAGAACGGCCACGACGTCGTCCGTCTCGTGTCGGGTGATCCGCTCACCACCGACTCGGTCATCGCCGAGGTCACTGCGGTCTCACGCACTCAGGTGCAGTTCGAGGTGCTTCCGGGGCTGCCGTCGTCGGCTGCCGTTCCCGCCTACGCGGGCATGGCGCTCGGGTCCGATCACACCGAGGCCGACGTGCGCGGCGACGTGGACTGGGCGGCCCTCGCGGCTGCGCCGGGCCCGCTCGTGCTGCACGCCACGTCGGGGCATCTCGCGGAGACCGCGAGTGCGCTCGCCGAGCACGGTGTCGCACCGCAGACACCCGCCGCGATCACCGTCAACGGCACCACGCGTCAGCAGCGCACCGTCGAGGCCACCCTCGCGACGCTCAACGACGCCGGCTCCGAGCTCGTCGGTCCGCTCGTCGTCACCGTCGGCAAGGTCGTGTCGCAGCGCGGCAAGCTGTCGTGGTGGGAGTCGCGCGCGTTGTACGGCTGGAAGGTCCTCGTGCCGCGCACGAAGGAGCAGGCCGCGGAGATGAGCGATCGGCTCGTCACGCACGGCGCCATCCCGATAGAGGTACCCACCATCGCGGTCGAGCCGCCTCGCAGCCCGGCCCAGATGGAAAGGGCCGTCAAGGGACTCGTCGACGGCCGATACCAGTGGGTCGTGTTCACCTCCACCAATGCGGTGCGTGCCGTGTGGGAGAAGTTCGAGGAGTTCGGACTCGACGCCCGCGCGTTCTCGGGTGTCAAGATCGCGTGTGTCGGTCAGGCGACCGCCGACAAGGTGCGCTCGTTCGGTATCAGCCCCGAACTCGTGCCCGCAGGCGAACAGTCGAGTGAGGGTCTGCTCGCCGAGTTCGCGCCGTACGACGACGTGTTCGATCCGGTCAACCGGATCCTGTTGCCGCGTGCCGACATCGCGACCGAGACGCTCGCCGAGGGTCTGCGCGAACGCGGCTGGGAGATCGACGACGTCACCGCCTACCGCACGGTGCGTGCATCCCCGCCGCCTGCCGAGACCCGCGAGATGATCAAGACCGGTGGATTCGACGCCGTGTGTTTCACGTCGTCGTCCACCGTGCGCAATCTCGTCGGCATCGCGGGCAAGCCGCACGCACGCACGCTCGTCGCCTGCATCGGGCCGAAGACGGCCGAGACCGCAACCGAATTCGGCCTGCGCGTCGACGTCCAGCCGGAGAGTGCACAGGTCGGGCCGCTCGTCGAGGCTCTTGCCGAGCACGCTGCCCGGCTGCGTGCCGAGGGCGCTCTGCCTCCGCCGCGCAAGAAGTCCCGGCGGCGCTGACCCGCTGCCCTGTGAGCACTTGACGAGTCCAGAGACTCGTCAAGTGCTCACAGGCGACGAAGGAGCACAGGCGCTCACAGCGACGAAGGAGATCACGGCATGTTCCCGACCGAACGTCCCCGTAGGCTGCGTCGCACCCCCGCGCTGCGTCGGCTCGTCGGCGAAACCTCGCTCGAACCACGACATCTCGTGTTGCCGATGTTCGTCGCCGACGGGCTCGACGAACCTCGCGAGATCTCGTCGATGCCGGGTGTCGTGCAGCACACCCTGGACTCGCTGCGCCGAGCGGCCGCCGAGGCGGTCGACGCGGGAGTCGGCGGACTGATGCTGTTCGGCGTGCCGCGCGACGAGGACAAGGATCCGAGCGGCGCGTCCGGCATCGCACCCGACGGCATCCTCAATCGTGGCCTGCGTGCGCTGTCCTCGGAACTGGGCGACACGACGGTCCTCATGGCCGACACGTGCCTCGACGAGTTCACCGATCACGGGCACTGCGGTGTGCTGGACTCGAACGGGGCCGTCGACAACGACGCGACCCTCGCGCGGTACGCCGAGATGGCCCTCGCACAAGCCGATGCGGGGGCGCACCTGCTCGGTCCCAGCGGCATGATGGACGGCCAGGTCGGCGTCATCCGTGCCGCGCTCGACGCCGCCGGACACACCGACGTCGGCCAGCTCGCGTACTCCGCGAAGTACGCCTCGGCGTTCTACGGTCCGTTCCGCGAGGCGGTGGGCTCGTCGCTGCAGGGCGATCGCCGCACGTACCAACAGAATCCGGCGAACCGCCGCGAATCACTCCACGAGGTGGATCTCGATCTCGCGGAGGGCGCCGACATGGTGATGGTCAAGCCCGCGATGTCGTACCTCGACGTGCTGCGCGAGGTTGCCGACCGGTCGACCGTTCCCGTTGCGGCATATCAGATTTCGGGTGAGTACGCGATGATCACCGCTGCCGCGGCGAACGGGTGGATCGACCGCGACGCCGCGGTGCTCGAATCACTCACGAGCATCCGCCGCGCGGGCGCGGACATCGTCCTGACCTACTGGGCGACGGAGGCCGCAGGCTGGCTGCGGCGCTGACCGTCAGCACGACCCGCCGAGCGGTGCGCTCGCGGCGGCACCGCCGAGGGCGGACGCCAGCGTCGTGAGTGCGGCGGTCGCGTCGTCGAAGGACGCGGCCTCGGCAGCGAGCGCGACCGCGACGGCGCCCTCCTCGGCGGGCACGATGCCGAACTGGCGCGCGAGATAGCCGCCATCCTCGCCGGGGCCCCAGCCGCCCTTCGCTGCAACGCCGGGCAACGCCGCGAGCCCCCACCGTTGGCCGGGCGCAAGGGCCGTCATCGTGCCCAGTACCTCCGACGCCGACGGATCGCACGCGAGCGCCGCCGCGAAACGCGCCTGCGCGTCGAGCGACCACTGCGTCTGCCCGAACGCCGAGAATCCCTCCCGTACGACGCGCGATTCGACGCGGGTGGCGGTGTCGCCGTGCTCCGCGAGCACCTCCTGGGTCTCGTTCGCGGCGACGTCGGGCGGGCCGAGTGACTGCCACAGCCGGTCGGCCGCCGCATTGTCCGACGCCCCCAGCGCTGCGGCCGCGTCGATCCGGGCCGCGTCGCCGTCCGGGGGACGCTCGGTCGCTGCCAGCGCGAGCGGCACCTTGATCGTCGACCACGCGGGGCCGCTCTGCCAGCTTCCCGCGGTGACGGGCTCACCCGACCCGACCGGAGCGACCGCGAGTCCCACCGTGGCATGCACGGTCGCGGACGCCGACTCGAAGGCCGGTACCAGATCCGCCACGGCCGCCGACCCGGCCGATGCCGAGGTATCCGGCGGCCGGGACCCGGATTCGGCGCGCGGCGTCCCGGTCTGCGTGCACCCGCCCGTGAGCACGACGAGCACCGTCGCCGACACGAGGAGGCGGACCCTCGCTGCGCGCATCGCGTTCAGTACAGGTAGACGGTTGCGCCGTCGCCGCCGGTGCACACGACCGACGCGCCGCCGTTGCAGTGCATGGTGTACGTCCGGCCGGTCACCGGGCTGAACGCCGTCACGTCGACCGATCCGCGCCGCGGCTGGGCAAGATAGGCCGCGCGCACCTGTTCCGCGAACTCGCACGACGTCGCGCTGCCCGCGGACGAGTTGTTCAGCTCACCGCCCGTGAAGGTGCGGGGACACGACGTCGTTCCGGCGGGCGGCGCGACGGGGGCGGCGGGGACGGAGGGAACCGCGGGTACGGAGGGCACCACCGGGGCCGACTCCTGAACCGACGTACCGGCGGGAGCCGCGGTGTCCTCGCCGTCGTCGCGGCTCACCCACAGGTAGACGGCGACGCCGACGAGTGCGAGCGCGATCACGAGCAGCACGGCGAGTCCGATCTTCAGCGCGAGGTCGTCCCGTTCGGGAGGCCCCGGTGGGTAGCCGGGCGGGTACGGCGGTGCGGTGCCGTACGGCGGCGGGCCGGCCCCCGCCGGTGGGTACGCCGCAGGCGGTGGCGGCATCGCGGAGTACGCGCGAGTCTCCGGAGGCACCTCGGGTGGGCCGTCACGCCGAGGTGGGTCGTCACGGCGGGGGATGTCGTCGTCGGATGTCATGGACGCCTCGAATCGCACGGCGAGCGCCCACGGAAAACGCAGGACGCCTGCCGAGATACGTGTACAAGCAGCAGGAACCGAGCCGCCATCGGTGTGATGCCGGTTCGGCAGGCGCGCCGGATGCGACGCGGCCGCGTGGCCGCCGAGCGGCGGCACGGAAACGGACCGTCCGTTCTCGATGGTATCGCCGCGGGTATCCGGAAAGTCCGGAATCGCGCTCGCGGACGCGGCTGCCGACACCGCTACGCTGGGGCCATGACCCAGCAGTTTCCGCAGTATCCGGCCGCCCCCGAGCCGAGTGGTGCGCAGCCCGCTCTGCCGCCTGTCGACGTCGGCACGGCGCGGCATCTGTGGTGGGTCGTCGCGGTGCTCGGCGCGATCCAGGGTTTCGCGGCGATCGCGGTGTTGTGGGGCGATCGCGACAGTTTCGTCGACCAACTGATGGACGATCCCGCGCTGCGTGAGGCCGGAGCCGACGTCGGCCGCAGTGAGGTCGAGACGCTCTTCGCCGTCGGGATGGGTCTGACGGCGGTGATCATCCTGGCGGTGACCGCGGTCTTCGTGTTGTTCGTGCGGTTCATGTACCGCGGCAAGCTGTGGGCGCGCACCTTGCTCACGGTGCTGGGGGTCGTGATGGTCGTGTGGACGGTGCCGGTACTGTTCGGCGTCGGCACCGACGGTTTCGGCGGTGACACAGGAGGTACCGGCACGGTCGTCGCCCTCGGCGCCGTACAGATCCTGCAGGCCGTGGCCGCGGTCGGCGCGATCGTCGTGATGCATCGCCGGGAGGCCGACGAGTACTTTCGTCCGGGACTTTCGTCACGCGGACAGGGCCGTTAGTATCTCCCGCGGAAACGATGTACGGTGAAATGCATCACACGATTCCGGTAGTCGTCGGGGCACCGGGAGCGACGCGGAGAGGTCCTGTTCATGCGCGTGGAAGAGCAACCGCAGCACGGCTCACGCAAGGAACTGGCGGTGTTCGGCCTCCTTGCCACGATGATGCTCATCACGGTTGTCCTTCTCCTCGTTCCGGGGATCTTCTCGAACTAGTGACCCGCAGTCCCCGCCCGGCTCCGGGTTTCCCGCGACCGGCCGCGAGACCTCGTTCCGTCGACGCCGCGTACGTGTCGTGGCTTGCGGCGTCGTTCACGTCGATCGTCGTCGGACTGCTCGCACTCACCACCACCGCACTGCCGGACGGCACCGCGCCGCTGCGTGTCACGGGCGCGGTGTCGCTCGTGTTCGGGCTGGTCGTCGGTGTCCTCGCGGGCCCGGTCCGGGCCGGACACGCGTCGGTGCGTCGCATGCTGCTGTGGATCTCGCTCGCCGGGGCGGTCGTCGGATTCACCGCGGTACTGGGGGGATTCGCGTCGTCGCTGTTGCTGATCGCACCCGTGCTGGTGCTCGTCGCGACGGTGTGCGCCTACCGCCCGGCCGCGCGGCAATGGTTCGATCACGAGGACCGGCTACCGGACGACCGACCACAGGGGGATCGAATGCAGGGGGACCGACCGGATGAGTGACGCCACGAATGCCCACCCGGACGCGCTGTTCTTCGAGCCCGGTGGGCGCTGGCGCACCGTCGCGTACGGGCCGGCGTTCTGCCTCGTCGTGCTGATCGCCGAACTCCTCACCGGCCCGCAGATCGTGCACTGGTTCGCATTCGTCGTGTTCGCCGCGCTGCTCGCGGGGCTCGTCGCGGTGCAGGTCGTCGCGGCGCGCACCCACGCCTCGGTCGAACTGACCGACACCGTGCTGCGGCAGGGCACCGAGGAACTGCCGGTCGACGAGATCGCCGCGGTCCTCCCGCCCGCCGACCCCGACGACTGGGATTCACCCGACTGGGAATCCGCCCGGGCACTCGGCGAACTCACCGGTGTGCCGCGGCGGCGCAACGGCATAGGCTTGCGGTTGCGCGGCGGCGGGCTCGTGCGCGCGTGGGCTCGCGACGACGACAGCCTGCGTGCAGCGCTCGAGGCCGTCGTCGACCGAAGGCAGGTCGGCGAATAGCCGTCCGAGACGGCCGACAGCGAGCAGGACAGGAGTGGGCATGAAGTATCCGATGCGGGTGTGGGGCTACGGCACCGCCGCGGTCCTGATGATCGCCGCCGCCGCGTGGAGCATGCTGCACTCGACCACGACCGCCGAGTTCGCGCCGCCCGTACACGGACTGCCCGCCTACACGTCCACGCTCTACGACGGGCGGTGGATCGGGTTGGCCACGGTGTTCGTCACGGTCGCGGGCGTGTGTGTCGTCTTCGCGGTGCGCACCGCGCGCCGCGGCCGGGCGGGCACGATGTCACATCCTGTGCATCGAGCGCACACGATGTGACATCGCGACCGCCGAGTCCGGCAGGGATCAGCGCGGCACGGTGGCCTTGCGCACCGCATCGGTGCCCGGACCGTCGAGCATCGCCGAGCCGAGCAGCGACTCGGGGATACCGAAACCGTCGACCAGGGTCTCGGCGTGCGGACGCAGGGTGCGGCATCGCTCGTTGATGCCGCGGGTGACGGCCTTGGCGCGCTCGACCGACAGGTGCCGGTGCTCGACGAACCACGCCTTGTCCTCTTCGATGACGGTGAGCGCGTACAGATCGCACACCTGGCCGAGCAGGTCCTTCGCCTCGTCGTCGGCGCACTCCTCGATACCCGCGACGAACGCCTCGAGCACGACGCGGTCGATGTGCGCGGCCGCGGCGTGGAGCACGTGATCCTGCACGAAGTTGAACGCGTCGAACGGATCGTCCTCGCGCTTCATCGCGCCCTGCAGCCGACGTGCGGCGGTCGAGAGCAGGTACTCCTCGCGGTCCTCGAACATCCGCAACTGAGTGCCGCGGTTGAACAGGCTGCCGTCCTCCTCGTTGTCCTGACGCGTGTCGAGGAGGGTCTGGATGATCTGCTGCGCCGCCGTGCGCTTCTTGACGACATCGCTGACCGTGGTGGCGGCGAAGCGCATCCACTCGACCGGGCTCATCGTCTGCACCTCGTCGGCGTAGGCGGTGAGCAGTTCCTTCGCGACGAGCTGGGTGAGCACCACATTGTCGCCCTCGAAGGTGGTGAACACGTCGCTGTCGGCCTTGAGTCCGACGAGCCGGTTCTCGGCCATGTAACCCGCACCGCCGCATGCCTCGCGCGACGTCTGGATCGCGGCGGTCGCGTGCCATGTGTTCGCGGCCTTGAGGCCCGCGGCGCGGCCTTCGAGTTCGCGCTGCTCCTGCGGATCGGCGTCGCTGCCCTGCGCCTGCAGCGCGTGCAACGTCGACACGAGCTCGTTCTGCGCGAACTGCAGCGCGTACGACTTCGCGATCAGCGGCAGCAACCGCTGCTGGTGCACCAGGTAGTCCATGATGAGCACCTCGTCGTCCGACTTCGGGGCGTCGAACTGGCGGCGCTGCAGCGCGTACTTCGTCGCGATCGTGAGTGCGACGCGTGCGGCCGCGGCGGCCGATCCCCCGACCGTGACGCGGCCCCGCACGAGGGTGCCGAGCATGGTGAAGAAGCGGCGGCTGTCGCTCTCGATCGGCGAACTGTAGGTGCCGTCGGCCTCGACGTCGGCGTAGCGATTGAGCAGGTTCTCACGCGGGACGCGCACCTGGTCGAACAGGATGCGGCCGTTGTCGACGCCCGTCAATCCGCCCTTGTAACCGCAGTCCGACGTCGACACGCCGGGCAGGTCGTTGCCGTCGTCGTCGCGGATCGGCACGAGGAAGCAGTGCACACCCTTGCCCTCGCCGTGCGTGACGAGTTGCGCGAACACCGCGGCCATGCGGGCGTCCTGTGCTGCGCCGCCGATGTAGTCCTTGCGCGACGACGGTGTGGGGGAGTGGATCACGAACTCTTCGGTCGCCGGGTCGTAGGTCGCGGTGGTCTCGAGTGCCTGGACGTCGCTGCCGTGCCCGGTCTCGGTCATCGCGAAGCACCCGAGCAGGTCGAGGTCGATCGTGCGCTTGACATACGCCTCGTGGTGGCGCTGGGTGCCGAGGTTCTCGATCGCGCCGCCGAACAGGCCCCACTGCACGCCTGCCTTGACCATGAGCGACAGGTCGGAGGTCGCCAGCGTCTCGATGCTCATGACCGCGCCGCCGGTGTCGCCGGTGCCGCCGTGCTCGGCGGCGAACCCGTCGGCGGCGTAGCCGTGGCTCGCGAGCAGGCGCATCTGGCGCATCGTCTTCGCGCGCGCCTGCTCGAGATCGGGGGTGTGGTGTGGCGCGAACTCGGGGCTCGACGCGAGCTCGGCGCGGGTGCGCTCGCGCACCTCTCGCCAGCGGCCGTCGAGTGCGATTCTCAGGTGGTCAGCGATGGAGGCCATGTTCTCGAGCCTAGCGACGGGTGACGCCGCGGTGGGCCGGCCGCTCGTGAGCACTTCGCGAGTGTGGGCACGCTTGTTTCGCGCACGGGTCGGGAGCCGGTGATCCTTGCCACCCACTACACCCTGTCGTTGGCAAATCGCGGCGAACTGGGACACTGGAACGCGTGACTGTGTCTCCCGGCGAATCCGAAGTGCGTACCGACCTGTCCGCCCGGCTGTTCGAGAGAGCCGAAGCCGTGACCCCGGGAGGCGTCAACTCCCCGGTCCGCGCGTTCGGTTCGGTCGGCGGTACCCCGCGGTTCGTGAAGTCGGCGTCCGGATACACGCTGGTCGACGTCGACGACAATCGCTACGTCGACCTCGTGTGCTCGTGGGGCCCGATGATCCTCGGACACGCGCACCCCACGGTCGTCGACGCGGTGCAGCGTGCCGCGTCGTCCGGGCTCTCGTTCGGTGCGCCGGCCGAGGGCGAGGTCCTGCTCGCCGAGGAGATCGTCTCGCGCGTCGCGCCCGTCGAGCAGGTGCGCCTGGTCAACTCGGGCACCGAAGCGACGATGAGTGCCGTGCGCCTCGCGCGTGGGGTCACCGGCCGCCCCAAGATCCTCAAGTTCGCCGGTTGCTATCACGGCCACGTCGACGCCCTGCTCGCCGACGCGGGCTCGGGGCTCGCGACCTTCGGTCTGCCCACGTCGCCCGGCGTCACGGGTGCGCAGGCCGAGGACACGATCGTCGTGCCGTACAACGACCTCGCCGCCGTCGAGGCCGCGTTCGCGGCGAACGACGGCGAGATCGCGTGTGTCGTCACCGAAGCCGCCGCGGGCAACATGGGTGCCGTCCCGCCGCTGCCCGGCTTCAACGCGGGCCTGCGGGACATCACGGCGAAGCACGGTGCGTTGCTGATCATGGACGAGGTCATGACGGGCTTCCGCGTGAGCGCGGCAGGCTGGTACGGCCTCGACCCCGTCCAGGCCGACCTGTTCACCTTCGGCAAGGTCATGAGCGGCGGCTTGCCCGCCGCTGCATTCGGCGGCCGCGCCGATGTCATGTCCCAGCTCGCCCCGAGCGGCCCCGTCTACCAGGCGGGCACGCTGTCCGGTAATCCCGTCGCGGTCGCCGCGGGTCTCGCGACGCTGCGCGCCGCCGACGCGTCCGTGTACGCCGCGCTCGACCGCCACGCCGCGACGCTCTCGCACCTCGTGTCCGACGCCCTCACCGGCGCGGGCGTGACCCACCACGTGCAGACCGCGGGCAACCTGTTCACGGTGTTCTTCACGGACGGGCCCGTCACGAACTACGCCGAGGCGAAGGCTGCGCAGACATGGCGCTTCGCGCCCTTCTTTCAGGAACTCCTCAGCCACGGCGTCTATGCTCCGCCCAGCGCGTTCGAGGCATGGTTCGTGTCCGCGGCACTCGACGACGACGCCTTTTCGATCATCGCCGACGCGCTGCCACATGCCGCACGCGCGGCGGCCGCCGCCCGAGGACCCGAGGACGCGAAGTGACCAGCGAAACCACCATCGTGCACGTGATGCGCCACGGCGAGGTGCACAACCCACGCGGCATCCTGTACGGGCGCCTGCCCGGATTCCGGTTGTCCGTGCGCGGTGAAGCGCAGGCCCGCGCCGTCGCGTCGATGCTCGGCCGCAACGACATCCGCTACGTCGCTGCGTCGCCGCTGCAGCGCGCGCAGGAGACCGCGACACCCATCGCGGGTGCCCACGGTCTCCCGATCGTCACCGACGACAACCTCATCGAAGCGGGCAACGACTTCGAAGGCCTCAAGGTGTCGGTCGGCGACGGCGCACTCAGCCGCCCTCGGCACTGGTGGAAGCTGCGCGACCCGTTCACACCGTCGTGGGGCGAGCCCTACCTGCAGATCGCGCATCGCATGCTCGCCGCGGTCGGCAACGCGCGCACCGCGGCCGCGGGGCACGAGGCGGTCGTCGTGAGCCACCAGCTTCCGGTGTGGACGCTGCGACGGTTCCTGCAGGGCGAGCGGTTGTGGCACGATCCGCGCACGCGCCAGTGCGCCCTCGCGTCGCTCACGTCCCTCGTGTACGACGGCGACACGCTCGTCGACATCGTGTACTCCGAACCCGCAGGCTCGTCCGATCCCACGGTGACCGGGGCATGACCGTTCGGCCCCGCACCGCGCTCGCTGCTCTGCTGGCCTCCGCGGCGCTCGTCGTCGCCGGATGCTCGAGCGGCGACGACGCCGTCGCACAGGGCGGCACGTTCGACTTCGTCTCGCCCGGCGGGCAGACCGAGATCTTCTACGATCCGCCCGCCGCGCGCGGGGACATCGGCGAGCTGTCCGGCCCGGACCTGATGAACGACGGCGAGACCGTCGGTGTCTCGGACTTTCCCGGCCAGGTCGTCGTGCTCAACGTGTGGGGCCAATGGTGCGGGCCGTGCCGCGCCGAGGCGAACGACCTCGAACAGGTCTACGAAGCCACCAAGGACTCCGGCGTCGCATTCCTCGGCATCAACGTGCGGGACAACGCGCAGGACAAGGCGCAGGACTTCGTGATCGACAACGGCGTGAGCTACCCGTCGATCTACGACCCGCCGATGCGCACGCTCATGGCGTTCGGCAAGGGCTACCCGACGAGCGTCGTGCCCACCACCATCGTGCTCGACCGGGACCATCGCGTGGCCGCGGTGTTCCTGAAAGAGCTTCTCGCCGAAGACCTTCAGCCGGTCGTCGAACGCCTCGCGCAGGAACAGCCGCAGGGCTGACGATGTCCGGATCGATCATGGCAGGCAACACCGACCTCTTCGCGGCGGGCGGCACCGACGTCTTCGCGGCAGGTGTGGGCGACGCGTTCGCGTCGACTGCGGCGTCGGGACCCCTCCTGCTCGCGCTCGGCGCCTGCGTGCTCGCCGGGCTCGTGTCCTTCGCGTCGCCGTGTGTCGTGCCCCTCGTGCCGGGCTACCTGTCGTATCTCGCGGGAATCGTGGGCGCCGACGCGCCCGCGGTCACCGCGACCGAGGCGTCCACCCGCACCAGGTCGCGGGGACGCTACCGCGTGGCAGGGGCCGCGGCGCTGTTCGTCGCCGGCTTCACCGTCGTGTTCGTGCTCGCGACGGCGTCGGTGTTCGGCGTCATCTCGGCGCTCACGGTCAACCGCGAGATCCTGATGCGCGTCGGCGGTGTCGTCACGATCGCGATGGGTCTCGTGTTCGTCGGCCTGGTGCCTGCACTGCAACGCGACACCCGCCTCGAACCGAGGCGCATCTCGAGCCTCGCGGGTGCGCCGCTGCTCGGCGCGGTGTTCGCGCTCGGGTGGACGCCGTGTCTCGGGCCGACCCTCGCAGGCGTCATCTCGCTCGCCGCGGGCACCGAGGGCGCGACCGCCGCACGTGGCGTCGCGCTCATCGTCGCGTACTGCGTGGGCCTCGGGCTTCCGTTCGTCGTGCTGGCCCTCGGGTCGGCGCGTGCCCTGCGTGGCGTCGGATGGCTCCGGCGTCACGCGCGTGTCGTACAGATCGTCGGCGGCATCATGCTCGTGCTCGTGGGTGTCGCCCTCGTGACCGGAGCGTGGGATCAGTTCGTCGGCTGGATCCGCGACGCCTTTATCTCGGAGGTGACCCTGCCGATATGACCGATACCGACACCGGAGAGAACCGAGTGCGCAGGCAAGGTCCCGGGGGACGGGCCGCCGCGTTCGTGCGCAACACGTGGCGCGGCCTCACGTCGATGAAGACGGCGCTCGTGCTGCTGTTCCTGCTCGCGCTCGCCGCGATCCCCGGTGCCTTGCTGCCGCAGCGCAGCCTCAACGAGGGCAAGGTCAACGAGTACATCGCCGACCGCGCGACGCTCGGACCGATCATGGACCGGCTCGAGTTGTTCGACGTGTTCGGCAGCTTCTGGTTCACCGCGATCTACGTGCTGCTGTTCGTGTCGCTCGTCGGCTGCATCCTGCCGCGCTGCATCGACCACGCGAAGGCGCTGCGCACCCCGCCGGTGCCTGCGCCGCGCAATCTCGCGCGCCTGCCGCACCACCGCGAGGCCGTCGTCGACGCGGAGCCCGCACAACTCGCCGACGGCATCCGTGGGCACCTGCGCGGCTGGCGCATCCAGACCCGCGAGGGCGGCGAGCGCGCCAAGCGTCCCGACGAGATCACGATCTCCGCCGAGAAGGGGTACTTCCGCGAAGTCGGCAACCTCGTGTTCCATCTGTCGCTCGTCGGCCTGCTCGTCACGATCGCGCTCGGCAAGCTGCTCGGCTACGAGGGCAATGTCATCGTCGTCGCGAACGGTGGCGCCGGGTTCTGCACCACCTCGCCCGCGGTGTTCGACTCGTTCCGCGCGGGCAATCTCGTCGACGGCACCGGCATGACCCCGATGTGCATCCAGGTGGAGGACTTCTCCGCGGACTACCTCGACAACGGCCAGGCCGAGATGTTCCGGTCGAACATCCGGTACCAGGCAGGCGACGACCTCGACAGCAACACGTGGCGCGACACCGAGATCCGTGTCAACCACCCGCTGCGCGTCGCGGGCGACCGCGTCTACCTGCAAGGCCACGGTTACGCGCCCACGTTCACCGTCACCTTCCCGAACGGCGAGACCCGCACCGAAACGCTGCAGTGGGCGCCGCAGGACGCCACGACCTTCCTGTCGAGCGGCGCGATGCGCTTCGACCCACCCGGCGGCGTGTACCCCGATGCGGAGGAGAGGCGAAAGAACCAGATCGCGATCGAGGGCCTGTTCGCACCGACCGCTGCGATGCACGGCACGCTGCTGTCGTCGAGCTTCCCCGCGATGAACGACCCGGCCGTCGCGATCGACATCTACAAGGGCGACACCGGACTCGACACCGGGATGCCGCAGCAGCTGTTCTCGCTCGACTCGTCGCTCGTCGACCAGGGGCGGCGCGGCAAACAGGACAGAGTCAACCTCTACCCAGGGGAGAGCGCGACCCTCGCCGACGGCACACAGGTGCGTTTCGACGGCGCCGTCGACTTCGCGAACCTGCAGGTGTCGCACGACCCGGCGCAGCAGTGGGTGCTCGTGTTCGCGCTCACCGCGATGGGCGGCCTGCTCGTGTCGCTGCTCGTCAAACGCCGCCGGATCTGGGCCCGGATCCACCCGTCGGATGCCTCGCCCGACGGAGCACGACGTACGGTAGTAGAGCTGGGTGGGCTCGCCCGGACCGATCAGGCCGGCTGGGGCGACGAGTTCGACCGACTCTGTGACCGCCTGCTGGCAGACCACACGACCACGCCTGAGTTGCAGGAGAGCAACCGATGACGATCAACGAGACGCTGTCGCAGTACAGCGACTTGGCCTTCGAATCCTCGTTCGCGGTCTTGGTGCTCGCGCTCGTGCTGCTGATCGTGCAGTACGCGTCGTCGCGCGCGGTCGCCGTGCAGGACAACGAGGCGAAGCGCGAGGCCGCCCTCGTCGCGGCGGGCGGCGGCGGAACCGCGGTTCCCGACGCGCCTGCGCCGGGACGTGTTGCAGAGGCTCCGCGGCGTTCGCTCGCCGACCGGTTCGGCAACATGGGTCGCGCGGTACTCCTCGTCGGCACGATCCTGATCCTCGCGTCGATCGTGCTGCGCGGCTTCGCCACCGAACGCTTCCCACTCGGCAACATGTACGAGTTCGTCGCGATGGCGTGCGCGGCCGCACTGGCCCTCGGCCTGGTTCTGCTGCGCAAGCCCGCATACCGGTCGCTGTGGGTCTTCCTGCTCGTGCCGGTGCTGATCCTGATGTTCCTCGCCGCGACCGTCCTGTACGCCGATGCGGCGCCCGTCGTGCCCGCGCTGCGGTCGTTCTGGTTGCCGATCCACGTCACGATCGTCAGCGTGGGCTCGGGCGTGTTCATGATCTCCGGCATCGCGAGCCTGCTGTACCTGCTGCGCATGCGGTACCAGAGTGGCACCGAAGGCGCTGGCCTGTTCGCGCGCATCGCGGAACGGCTGCCCGACGCGCAGACTCTCGACCGGCTCGCGTACAAGACCACGATCATCGGGTTCCCGCTGTTCGGCGCGGGTGTGATTCTCGGTGCGATCTGGGCCGAGGCGGCCTGGGGCCGCTTCTGGGGCTGGGACCCGAAGGAAACGGTGTCGTTCATCGCGTGGGTCATCTACGCGGCGTATCTGCACGCGCGTGCGACCTCCGGCTGGCGTGACACGAAGGCGGCGTGGATCAACGTGGCCGGTTTCGTCGCGATGCTGTTCAACCTGTTCATCATCAACATGGTGGTCTCGGGCCTGCACTCGTACGCGGGCCTCAACTAGCAGCCGGCGACAACTGGCAACCAGCGACCGAACCTCGAAGGGAGGCGTACCCATGGCCGACTCTTCCGGACCGGGCGACTCCGGAGCCGGCAGCGGTTCCGGACGCGAAGACCCACGCCCGGACGAGCGGCCGCGTAGGCCGCAGCCGGACGAGCGTGCACGGCCGTATGTCCAGCCGCCGCCCGGCCCGAACCCGTTCGCGCCGCCGGCCTGGAATCGGCAGGATGCTCCGCCGCAGCAGCCGGCACCGCCACCGCCACCACCACCGCAGACGCCGCCTCCGGCGCAGGGGCGACCGGCGCCGACCCAGCAGCCTCCTGGGCCCCCGCGCCCGGCCGCACCGCAGGGCGAGGCCACGCCGTCCCAGCAGTACCCGCCGCCCAGCCCGCAGCAGCCGCACCAGGCGCGGCAACCCTGGCCGCCGCCCGTCGACGAACCGGTCACAGATCCCGCCGAGCACGCGTACGACGGCGAACGATCGCAGTACACCGTGTCGTCCCGCGACCTGCCCTCGTCGCTGCTGCTGAAGAAGGCGAAGCCGGCGCCCACGAAGGGCTGGCGCAAGGCGATCTACCGCATCACCGGCCGACGGCTCAACCTCGGCAACAGCCGCAAGGAACAGCACCGGCTCGACCTCGTGAGCGAGGTCGACGCGCCGCTGCACGGGTGCTACAAGATCGCGCTGCTGAGCCTCAAAGGCGGTGTCGGCAAGACCACGATCACCGCGACCCTCGGGTCGACCTTCGCCACGCTGCGCGGCGACCGCGTGATCGCCGTCGATGCCAATCCCGATCGCGGCACACTGAGCCAGAAGATTCCGCTCGAGACCCCCGCGACGGTGCGCAACCTGCTCCGCGACGCCAAGACGATCGAGAAGTACAGCGACGTCAGGAGCTACACCTCGCAGTCGCGGCACCGGCTCGAGGTGCTCGCGTCCGACAGCGATCCCGCCGTGTCCGAGGCGTTCAGCGGCGACGACTACGCGCGGGCCGTCGCGCTGCTCGAGAAGTTCTACAGCATCGTGCTCACCGACTGCGGCACCGGACTGATGCACTCGGCGATGTCGTCGGTGCTGCACGAGGCGGACGCGATCGTCGTGGTCAGCTCGGGCTCGGTCGACGGTGTGCGCAGCGCGTCCGCGACGATGGACTGGCTCGACGCGCACGGTTACCGCGATCTCGTCGCGAAATCGGTCGCCGTGGTCAATGCGGTGCGTCCGCGCTCGGGGAAGGTCGACCTGCCGAAGGTCGTCGAGCACTTCGAGCAACGGTGCCGCGCCGTGTGCCTGATTCCGTTCGATCCGCATCTCGAGGAAGGCGCGGAGATCGAACTCGAGCGGTTGCGGCCCAAGACTCGTCACGCGCTGCTCGAACTCGCAGCCGCCGTGGCGGGCGACTTCTCAGCGCCGGGCGCGTTCTCCAAGCAGTAGCGACCCCACACGCGACGACGGCGGAGACCCGGGTGGGTCTCCGCCGTCGTGACGAACGGTGATTCGGTGGCTCAGCGGTTCAGTCGGTTTCGGGAGTGCCCGAGTCGCCTCGCTCGTCCGTGCGTCGCCGCTGCGTGTCGCGAGTGACGCGCCACAGGAACTCGGCGTCGTCGTCCGGGCCCTTGACCCGCGGCGGCACCGTGGACGACGGGCGCGGCCCGAACGCCTTCCACAGCAGTACGAGCACGGTCACCAGACCGATCAGGGCCAGCAGGTAGAGCACCCTGCACCTCCTCGCGCGACGGGACGCGGTACAGCACGAGGGTAACGCACCGGGGCACGGGCGTTCGTGGTCGTTTCGTCAGGGCAGGCCGACGGACCACGGTGTGGTCAGGGCCGAGCGGACCACGGTGTGGTCAGGGCCGAGCGGCCTCGGTGGTGAGGGAGCGGAGCAGCTGCATGACCTCGGCCTCGCGGAACCGGCGGTGGCCACCGGGCGTGCGCAGCGATCCGAGTCGGCCCGCGTGTGCCCATCGCGTGACGGTCTTGGGGTCGACGTGGAACAGCGCAGCCACCTGGCCAGGGGTCATCAGGGCATCGTTCTGTCCGTTGTAGGCGGGAGCGCTCACTTCGTGTCCTCCGAATCTCGCCGCCGGCGCGCGGGCCGACGTGTGCATCCAAACTGTGCTCCCGACCATCGTGGCACCGAGACCCCTGGTTACTCGACTTGTCTAATGTTGGTAAAGGGGAGGTAATGGACAAACTGGACAGGAAGAGCAGATCGGCTGGACAGGCAGTGCAGATCGGCTGGACAGGCAGTGCAGATCGGCTGGACAGTGGGCTGTCGGGCGAGGCGCGGGGCCGCGGCGCGTCGACAGGTACCCTGGTCACGTGAGTGAGTCGCCCGATCGTCAGTCCCGTTCCGCCACGAACAGCCCGGACGGGCAGCCCGTCACCAAGGGGCGGCTCGCAGGCGACCTGGCCCTCTACACGCTGGCGCGCCTGCTGCTCGTCGTGGTGATCGCGGCAGTCATTCTGTTCGGTGGCCGTGCCGTGGGCGTCGAGGTGCCGCTCCTCGTGGGTGCGATCTTCGCCGTCCTCATCGCGATGCCGCTGTCGCTCGTGCTGTTCTCGTCGCTGCGCCGTCGCGTCAACACCGCGATCGCCGGCTTCGACGCGCAGCGCCGCGCGGACCGCGAGCAGCTGCACGCGCGTCTGCGCGACCCGGGCGATCGCAAGTGAGCTCGGCGCCGGAGGTCGTCGACCACAGCGCACCGCGCGACTGGGTCGACAACGCGGTCCGGCTGATCAACGCCGACGCGCAGCGCAGCGCCGACACCCACCTGTTGCGGTACCCGCTGCCCGACGAGTGGGGCATCCAGCTCTACCTCAAGGACGAGTCGACGCACATCACAGGCAGCCTCAAGCATCGGCTCGCACGCTCGCTGTTCCTGTACTCGATCTGCAACGGATGGATCACCGAAGGCACACCGGTCATCGAGGCCTCGTCGGGTTCGACCGCAGTCAGCGAGGCGTACTTCGCGAAGCTGCTCGGGCTCGAGTTCGTCGCGGTGATGCCGCGCAGCACGAGCCGGGCGAAGATCGCGCTCATCGAGGCGCAGGGCGGCCGGTGCCACTTCATCGACCGCCCGCCCGAGATCTACACCGAGGCGCGCAGGCTCGCCGACGAGACCGGTGGTCACTATCTCGACCAGTTCACGCACGCCGAACGCGCGACGGACTGGCGCGGCAACAACAACATCGCCGAGTCGATCTTCCAGCAGATGCAGCAGGAAGCACATCCCGTGCCGGAGTGGCTCGTGATGAGCGCGGGCACCGGCGGCACCAGCGCGACGCTCGGCCGCTACATCCGCTACCGGCGTCATGCCACACGGCTGCTCGTCGTCGATCCCGAGAACTCGGCCTTTCTGGGCGGCTACGAGACCGGTTCGGCCGACTACGCGACGGGCATGCCGTCGCGCATCGAAGGCATCGGCCGTCCCCGCGTGGAACCGTCGTTCATCGGTCAGGTCATCGACCGCATGATGCGGGTGCCCGATGCGGCGTCGATCGCCGCGATGAGGCACACCGCGAATGCACTCGGCCGCAAGGTCGGCGGCTCGACCGGCACCAACATGTGGGGTGCGTTCAGCGTGGTCGGCGAGATGCGCGCGCAGGGGCGCACGGGCAGTGTCGTGACGGTGCTGTGCGACGGCGGCGAGCGGTACGCCGACACCTACTACAACGACGACTGGGTCCGCGAGCAGGGGCTCGACCTGACCGACCCGAGCGCGACTCTCGACGCATTCGTGGCGACGGGCCGCTGGAAGACCTGACGGTTACCCGGGCGGCGTCAGCTCGCGTTCGCGTCCGACCTCACCGGGGACGGCCACCGGGCGGGTCATGATCACGCGCGGCCAGAGCTCGGCGAGCCGTGACTCGCGTGCGCGTATCGCCTCGAGGCCCGGTGTGACGTCGGCGTCCGGCATCGTCGTGAACCCCAGCCTGCGGTAGTAGGGCGCATTCCACGGCACGTCGACGAATGTGGTGAGCGTGAGTCTGCGGATGCCCCGGCGTGCGGCCCACCGGCTCACGTGCTCGATCAGGCCTGCACCGAGCCCATGGTGGGCGTGATCGGGGTGGACCGACACCTGCTCGAGGTGCGCGCCGTCGTCGACGACGAACACGACCGCGTACGCGACGGGCCGATCGCCTGCGACCCGGACGTCGGGGTGATCGTGCACCCACACGTGACCGTCGTGCATCGCGTGTGTGAACTCGGCGACGGTGGGTGGCGGATCGTCCGCCACCGCGTCCATCCCGAGGGCGCGAAAGGGTGAACCGGCAGCGACTTCGATGTCGCGGAGGGTGGAGATGTCCTTCGGTGTGGCCGGGCGGATCACTCGTCCGTTCTACCCGATTCGAGTGCCGACGTGCGAGAGCCCGGCGAAGATCCGGACCCTACGTTGTCGTAACCTACGAATCCGTAGGTTCAGGACGGAAGGTGGCTCATGGCGGCGCGACCCGAGGTGACTCTCGACAACCAGGACGCGGTGTACGACTTCTACGCCGTGCACCGGCAGAACGTGCCGCTCGCGCGCGCCGCGTACGCACTGCTCGGGCGGCGGTTCCGGCCCCGCGTCGCGTACGCACCCGGCGCCGCCGCGGGCATCCGTGCGGCGCTGCAGGTGCACCGGCCGTTCGTCGTCGCGGTCAACCATCTGACCGAGAACGATCCGTACGTCCTGGCGGCGGCGGCCTGGCGCAGCGCACTGCGCCCGATCGTCGGCCGCACGCGTGTGCTCGCCAAGGACGAGCTCTTCCGTGAACCCGCACTGCGCAGGCGCATCGACCTGATGGGCGGCATCCCCGTCTTCCGCGGCAAGAACCACGGGATGCGGGCCGTCGCGGATGCGGGGCGTCGCATGATGGATGTCGGGGCCGAACGGGTCGCGGCGGGCGACAGCCTCGCGATCTTCCCCGAAGGCACATGCAATCTCGGCGATCCCGCGGTGCTCACCGACATCAACTCGGGCATCGGTCACATCGCGATGCGCGCCGCCAAGCGCGGTGCGACGCCGGTGCTGCTGTCGATCGGGCTCTCGTACGGACCCGAATCCGCGTACGGCCGCCCGCGCGAGGCGGTTCGCGAGGCGAGCGTGTTCCTCGGCGCGCCGCTGTTCGAGTTCGGCGCTCGACCGGCCGAGATCACCCGCACCGTCGCGGCCGATCTGCAAGCGGCGGTCGACGGGGCCGCCGCGCGGTGGTGAGCGTGCGGGCCGCACTCTCGTTCGCCGTGTGGGCCGCACTCTCATTCGCCCAGCATGGTGCGCGTGTGCCAGCATGCACGCCATGAGCTTCTTGATACGGCTGGTCATCAACGCGCTCGCGATCTGGCTCGCGTCGGCGTGGCTCGCGGGCATCCAGATCGCGACCACAGGTCAGGACGGCGGTGTTCAGGGCACCGGCGGCGACGTGCTCGTGTTGTTGTTCGTCGCGCTCGTCTTCACCGTGGTCAACGCGTTCGTCAAGCCGATCGTCAAGCTGCTGTCGTTCCCGCTGCTCATCGTCACGCTCGGGTTGTTCACGCTCGTGATCAATGCGCTGATGCTCATGCTCACGGCGTGGATCTCGTCGCAGACCGAATACGGTCTTACCGTCGACGGGTTCTGGACCGCGGTGTGGGGCGCCCTCATCATCTCGGTGGTCAACTTCGTGCTCAGCGCGCTGGTCCCGGACAAGAACTGAGGCCGGGGCCGGCGGCTCAGCCGACGGCCAGTGCGATGCCCGTCGCGGCGCCCCACACGAGCATCGCGAGGCCCGAGTCGCGTAGCGCGGGGATCAGTTCGAGTCCGTGCCTGCCGCCGCGCACCGGTGCGTTCGCGCGCCATGCGAACGGCAACGCGAGCAGGCCGAGCAGGGCCCACGGGGTGCGCACGATCAGGACGAGGGTCGCGACGAACGGCACGCTCACGAGCGCCAGGTGCAGCATGCGCGTCTTCGCGTCGCCGATGCGCACCGCGAGTGTGCGCTTGCCGGTCTCGGTGTCGCTCGGGATGTCGCGGAGGTTGTTCGCGACCAGCACGGCGCACGAGAGCGCGCCGAGCGCGACGGCTGCGGCGAGTCCCGCCCAGTCGACCCGCTCGGCCTGCACGAACTGTGTGCCGAGCACCGCGACGAGGCCGAAGAACACGAACACGGCGATCTCGCCGAGCCCGTTGTAGCCGTACGGGGTGCGGCCGCCGGTGTAGTACCAGGCGCCGAGGATGCACACCACGCCCACGACGACGAGCCACCACGCGGTGGTGACGGCGAGGACGAGGCCGGCGACGGCGGCGACCGAGAACGACGCGAGCGCGGCGACCTTCACGGCGCCCGGCGACGCGGCCTTCGATCCGACGAGCCGCATCGGCCCGACGCGTTCGTCGTCGGTGCCGCGGATCCCGTCGGAGTAGTCGTTCGCGTAGTTGACGCCGATGTTGAGCGCGAGCGAGACCACGAGCGCGAGAACGGCCTTCCACCACACCGCGCCGTCGAGCGACGCGGCCGCGCCGGTACCGGCGAGGACGGGCGCGATCGCGTTCGGGAGGGTGCGCGGACGTGCGCCTTCGATCCACTGTGCAGCGGTTGCCATGACTCGATCTTCGCAGCGTCGCGGTTCGCACCGGCGCGCGGGCACGCCCGGCGTGTGGTGCCATACGATCGACGACGGTGAGCAGTACATGAGTCTCGACGCGGTGCGCGACGGCGACGTACGCATCGACGTCGCCCTGCTGGGTGACGTCGCGACTCGTCGTACCGTGGGGTCGGCCACCGCGGACGAGTTGGTCGCGGTGCCCGGCATCCGGGCCCGCAGCCTGCTCGCGGCACTCGCGCGCACCCCCGGCCGGGTGCGATCGGCTGCGGCGCTCGTCGACGAGGTGTGGGGCGACCGGCCGCCGAAGTCTCCCGGCAATGCGCTGCACACGCAGATCTCGCGGCTGCGCGCGGTGCTGCCGCGCGACGTCCTCGAGAGTGTCGGGTCCGGATACCGGCTGCGACTGCCGCGCGCCGCGGTCGATCTCGCGGTCGCCGAGGACGCCGCCGACGAGTGGGACCGCACCGCGTCGGTGCCGCTGGGGCGCCTGCGCTCGGCGCTCGCGTTGTGGCGTGGCGAGCCGGGCACCGATCTGACACCAGGGGCCGCCGCCGACGAACTGACCGAAACCGCGGCGCGTGTGCACGAACGGCTCGAGGCCGCGGAGATCGACGCCCTGCTCGCCGCGGGCGAGACCGCCGAAGCGGTGTCGCGGGCCGTCGTGCGGGTCGAACGGCGGCCGTGGGACGAGCAGGCCGTCGGGCACGCGATGCTCGCGCTCGCGCGGTCGGGCCGCAGCACCGACGGGCTCGCGCTGTTCGCGCAGTACCGACGGTCCGTCGCCGACCGGATGGGCGCAGACCCGTCGCCCGTGCTGGTCGACCTCAACGCACAGATCCTGCGCGGTGACGTCGACGGTCCGGCGGCCCCGGTCCGTCCCGCATCGGCCGGCCCGCAACCGGAGCAGTCCGTGCTCGCCCCGGCGCCGCGCGGCTCCGCTGTCGGGCTGCGGGCGGCACCGAATGCGTTGCTCGGCCGCGACGACGATCTCGCCGCGCTCGACACACTGCTCGCCGCCGCGCGCGTCGTCACGGTGCTCGGGCCCGGCGGAACCGGCAAGACCCGGCTCGTCAACGAACTGGGTCGTCGCGTCGCGGAGAAGGAGTCGGTGGCACTCGTCGAACTCGCGTCGCTGCGCAGCGGTGAGGACGTGCTGGCGGCGGTCAGCGCGACCCTCGGGCTCAGCGAGGTCGATCTCGCGCCCGGGCGCACGATCGGTCGCCTGCACTCGGCACGCGACCGCCTGCGGTCCGAACTGCGCGGTCGTTCGCTGCTGTTGATCCTGGACAACTGCGAGCACGTCGGCGATTCTGTGGCCGACCTCGTGGCCGACCTCGTGAGCGCCGCGGAACAGCTCACCGTGCTCACGACGAGCCGGTCGCCGCTGCATCTCGGTGCGGAGGTCGTCTACCCGCTCGCGCCTCTCGGCTATGCGGACGCGGACGCGCCCGCGGTGCTGCTGTTCGAGAGCCGAGCCCGTGCGGTGCGGCCGTCGGCGTCCCTCGATCCCGCCGTCGTGCAACGTATCTGCCGCACACTGGACGGTTTGCCGCTCGCGCTCGAGCTCGCGGCGGCGCGGGTGCGCACCATGAGCCTCGAGGAGATCGCGGACCGGCTCGCCGACCGTTTCGCGCTGTTGCGCTCGCACGACCGCACGTCGCCCGAGCGGCACCGCACCCTGCACGCCGTGATCGACTGGAGCTGGCAGCTGCTCGGCGAGCACGAGCAGATCGTGCTGCGCAGGCTGTGCCGATTCCCGGCGGGTTTCACGGCTGAGGCCGCACGTGCCGTCGCGGACTGGGGCGACCTGGCCGGCGCGTTCGGCGACCCCGTCGACAGCGCGCTCGAAGGGCTCGTGAACCAGTCGCTGCTGACCGTCGTCGACGCCGACGCGCCCGACGGCAGTCCCACGATCCGCTACCTCATGCTCGAAACGGTGCGCGAGTACGGCGAGATGCGACTGGCGGATGCCGAGGCAGGGGAGAGTGACGAGGTGTACCGCCGCCAGGCGGCATGGGCTCGCGCGTTCGCCGACCGGGCCATCGCCTCAGCATGGGACGACGAACTGCAGGGGCTGCGCTCCGTCGACGCCGACCACGACAACCTGCTTGCGGTGCTACGGCAGGCTGTGGCATCGGAGGATGCCGTCACCACCGCGTCGACGTTCGCGGTGCTCGCGGCGCTGTGGTCGGTGCGAGGCGCGCACTCCGAGGTCATCACCTGGACGTCGCGCGTGCTCGAGGTCCTCGAGAACGGCGACCTTGCACCGGGATCCGACGATTCGATCGTGACCGTGTGGCTTCTGCTCGGCCCGCATGTCGTGTTCGCGGAGGTGCCCCGTGGGCAGGCTCGGGTGCGCCTCGCGCTCCGGCGCCGGGTGCGCGCACATCCGCCACGTCGCGCGATCCTGCGGTTTCTCGTCGACCTCGTGCTCGCGATCGGCAAGCCTGTACGGGTGGGCCGGACCGTCGCCGAGGGCGTCCGCTCCGACGACCCCGTGACACGGATGGCGGCGCTCGCCACGCGCGCCCACCTGCGCGAGAACCTGGGCGACGTCGAGGGGGCGCTGCGTGACGGGTGGCTCGGTGTCGAGGCGAGCCGCGAAGCGGGCGGGATCTGGTCGCGTGCTGTCGCATTCCAGTTCGTCGGGTCGATGCTCGGGCAGACGGGCAATCCCGGCGATGCGGCCGAGTACTACGCCGAGGCGGCCGTGGCGCTCGACGCTCTCGGCGCCGTCGACGAGGCACGTCAGTTGCACAGCTACCGTGCGTCGTCGCTGATCTCCGCGGGCCGCGTCGACGACGCGCGTGCACTGCTCCGCGCGGTGGTCGACGACCCGGGGCCGGCCGATCCGCGCGATCTCGAGCAGAGCCGCGCCGCGCTCGTCGCCACCCTCGCCGAGGCGGACCTCGCGGACGGGGACGTCGAGCGTGGTCTCGCCGGCTACCGCGAAGCGCTCGCCGTCGTCGAGTCGCAGGTCTTCGAGGACACCTACGGCGATCCCTTCGGTCTGCTCGTGGCGGCGTCGGCGATCGCGGCGTTCGTGCTCGCGGGCCGCGCGGGCGAGGTGCGCGAGCTCACCGCCCGTACCGTGCGGGCCACCGTGGGGCGCAAGGACCGGCCGGACTTCGTCGACCGCCCGCTCACCGGCGCGGTCGTGGTCGCCGTCGGCGGTGCGCTGGTCGCGTCCGGCCGCGAGGATGCAGGCCTCGAACTGCTCGCGCTGGGCGTCACCGGGGGTGGACGGCAGGACTTCGGCATGCTGCGTCACGACGCCCAGATCGCGGCCGCGGCGGAGGTTGTCGGCGAATCACGATGGCGCGAAGCATATTCGAGGGCACGCGGTCTCTCGCGTGTCGCCCGGTGGGATCGCACCCTTGCCGCGCTCGGCGAGGTCGCCTGCACCCTGTGAGCGCCCGGCCCGCGGTCGCGATGTCACATCCTGCGCATCGACGAGCGCACATCGTGTGACATCGTGTCCGGCGGGCGAGTGGCGGCGATCGCGTCGGCGAGCTCGATGCGATCGTCGAAACGCACTGGGCGCGAGCCGAAGTACTGCCATTGGTCGCTGCCGCGTCCGGTGACGACGACGGTGTCGCCCGCGTCGGCGAGGCTTGTCGCGAGGCGCATCGCGGTGCGCCGGTCGGGCTCCTCGACGACGACGGCGTGCGCGGCGCTGTGGACACCTGCGAGCATGTCGGCCCGCAGGGTGGCCGGGTCCTCGCCGTACGGATTCTCGTCGGTGACGATCACGAGGTCCGCGTAGCGGCCCGCGAGCCGACCGAAGGGGCGGCGTTTGCCGCGATCGCGTTCGCCGGTCGTGCCGGTCACCATGATGAGCCGCCCCGGCGTGCGCTCGCGCAGATACGGCAGCATCGCGCGGGCACCGGCGGCATTGTGCATGTAGTCGACGAGCGCGGTGAAGGGCTGGCCGCAGTACACGGGTTCGCACCGACCGGGCACACCCGGCAGCCGGGAGATCGCGTCGGCGGCGGCGACGACGTCGCGGCCCGCCGCCACCGCCGCAGCGAGGGCGACCAGCGCGTTGGGCACCTGATGGGGTCCACTGAGCCGCAGGCGTACGGGAGCGTCGCCCGCCGGGGTGCGCGCGGTGAACCGGTACGCGCCGTGCGGTCCGGCCTCGAGATCGGTCGCGCACACGTCGGCCGATCGGTCGGTGGGCGAGCACGTCCACGTCGGCACCCGAGTCTGCGCTGCCAGCCGCCTGCCGTACCGATCGGTGACACCGACTACCGCGAGGTCGGTGCGTTCCGGAACGAACAGCGACGCCTTCGCCCGGAAGTAGGCGTCCATCGTGTGGTGGAAGTCGAGGTGGTCGCGGCTCAGGTTGGTGAAGGCCGCGACACGGAAGTGCACGCCGTCCACCCGCTGCTGCACGAGCGCGTGCGAGGACACCTCGAGCGCCGCGGCGGTGCGGCCGTCGTCGAGGAACCGTCGCAGAGTGCGTTGCAGAACCGTTGCCTCGGGTGTCGTGCGCTCGGGGCGCACCGGCTCGCCCGTCACCGCCGCACCCGACGCGAGACCGGCAGGTGCCTGGGCGTCGAGCGCGGTGTGCAGGAAGTGGGTCGTGCTGGTCTTGCCGTTCGTGCCGGTCACCCCGAACACCTGCAGCTGCCGGGACGGCTCGCCGTGGAACCACGAGGCGAGCGGCCCCGCGATGCGGCGCGCGTCCTCGACGACCACGGTGGGCAGGTGTCGTGCGGGCCGATCGCTCACCGCCGCGACGGCACCCGCGTCGACGACGTCGTCCTCGAAGTCGAGCCCGTGCCGGTGCGCCCCGGCGACCGCGAGATACGCGTCGCCGGGGGACACCGTGCGCGAATCGTCGACGAGATCGTGAAGGGCGAGGTCGTGAAGGGCGAGGTCGTGAAGGGCGCCGTCCGACCTGTCGATCGCGTTCTGCGAGCCCCCGACGACGGGGGCCCGCAGAAATGCCGCAAGGTCGGCGATCGTTCGCGCCTGCAACGAACCTCCCGCTCAGCCCGGCGCAGGGGTGATCGGGGCCCCGCCCTCCGCGGCGGTCGGGCGGTCGAGGACGGCGAGCGACTCCGCGGTCGGCAGCAGTCGGTGGGCATCCATGGGAGGGGGATACCCGTGACCTGCGAGTCGAACCGTGGTCGCCGTCCGCCCACCGCCGCCAGGGCAGGCTGTGGGCGTTCCGCGTAGCGGGATCGGCCGCTGCCGTCGGGTTCCCCGGCGAGCACAGTCGCTCGACAGGCCGTCACTCGACACGGCACGGCCGAACCGACACGGACCACACCGAAACAGGAGGAACACATGACCGACGCCGCCGGGGGACAGACCGTCTCGGAACAGTGCGACGTGATCGTGGTCGGTGCCGGTGCGGCGGGCGCCGCAGCGGCCCTCGCCGCACACGCGGCAGGGGCGACCGTCGTGGTGGTCGACAAGGGCGACGAGTCGACTGTGGGAGGCAACACTCGGGTGTCGGGCGGAGGCTGGTTCGTGCACGACGATCCGGCTCGTGCAGCGACCTTCCTCCGAGCGCTGTGCGGCGACTACCCGGTGGCGGACGAGGTGGTGGAGGTGTGGGCGCGCGAGACCGCCGGGAACTCGCGGTGGCTGAAAGAGCTCGGGGCCGACGTGGGACGCAGCGGTGACTATCACGTCGAAGCCGAGTACGCGGGTGTACCGGGAAGCGAGTGCTACCTGGGCATGGACACCGTCGGCGGCCGCATGGGGGAGGGCTTGCTCGCCGACGTCCTGGCGAAGGCGTTGGCGGCTCGTGGTCTCGCGCCGCGGCTCTCGACACGGGTGGTCGCTCTGCTCACGGACGGTGGCGCGGTGACCGGAGTCGAGGTCGAAGGACCGTCCGGTACTGCGCGGCTGCGGGCCCGGGGCGGCGTGGTTCTCGCGACCGGCGGGTTCTCGGCGAATCCGTCGATGGTGCGCGACTACCTGCGGGTCCCGGAGTACGTGCGGTGGGGTTCGCCGCTGTCGACCGGAGACGGCCACGCGCTCGCCCAGTCCGTCGGCGCCGACCTGTGGCACATGGACAACATGATGACGATCGAGGGTGTGCGGGGGGCCGGCGACGCCGGGTTCTTTCTGATGGCGGCCGCGTCGCACTTCGTGTACGTGGCGAAGGACGGTCGACGTTTCGTCGACGAATGCGCCGCCAACCGGCACGGTCACATCGACCGCAACGGCACCCTCGAGCTCTTTCCGCTCCGCCCGTTCCACATGGTGTTCGACGAACGCATGCGCGTCGCCGGGCCGCTGAGCCCGCCGCGTGGAGTCCTTCCGGTCGGGTGGAAGATGCTCGTCGAAGGCGACGCGTGGAGCGAGGACAACAGCGCCGAGATCGAGTCGGGTCTGATCGCCCGTGCCGATTCGATCGAGGATCTCGCGCGGGCGATCGGCGTCGACCCGGAGACGCTGGGGCGCACGGTCGCCGCATACAACGCGGCGTGCGCCACAGGCCGGGACGACGCCTTCGGTCGACCGGCGGAGCGGCTCGGGCCGGTCGCGCAGCCGCCGTTCTACGCGCTCACGGTGACCCCGCTGCTGGGGTGGAGCAACGGCGGGCCCCGACGGGACGAACGTGCCCGGGTGCTGGACACACACGGGCACGTCGTCCGTGGGCTGTACGCGGCGGGTGAGCTGAGTTCGACGTACAGCTGGGCCAAGGACGGCGGATTCCACATCGCCGACGCCCTCGCCTTCGGCCGGGTCGCGGGGCGCGACGCCGCCGCTCAGGCCTTGCGCATGTAGGCGCGCACGGTGACCGGAGCCATGATCGCGACGATGACGGCGGCACCGACGAGGGCCCACACCAGATCCATGCCCGCATGCCCGTTGTTGGCGAGTTCGCGGACCGCCGTCACGAGGTGCGAGACCGGGTTGATCTTCACGAACGCCTGCATCCAGCCGGGCATCGTGTCGGCGGGAACGAACGCATTGGACATGAACGTGAGCGGGAAGAGCACGAGCATCGAGACACCCTGCACGGTCGATGCCTTGCGCATCACGACGCCCATCAGCGCGAAGATCCAGCTGATCGCGAACGCGCACACCATCACGAGCAGGCCGGCGGCGACGACCCCGACCACGCCGCCGCCTGGCCGGTAACCCATCAGCAGGCCCATCACGAGGGTGATGGTCGTGGCGATCGCGTAGCGCACGACGTCGGCCGTCAGCGCGCCGGACAGTGGGGCGATACGCGCGATCGGGAGCGACTTGAAGCGGTCGAACACGCCCTTGTCCATGTCCTCGCGCAACTGGGTGCCCGTCACGATCGACGTCGTGATCACGGTCTGCACCAGGATGCCGGGGATGATGATCGGCAGGTAGCTCGCCACGTCACCCGAGATCGCGCCACCGAAGATGTACGTGAACATCAGGGTGAAGATGATCGGCTGGATCGAGACGTCGAACAGCTGCTCGGGGTTGTGCTTGATCTTCAGCAGCCCGCGCCGCGCCATCGTCAGGGTGTTGCGGACGGCCTGGTCGAGGCCGATCCGGCCGGCCGCCTGGGGAGTGGCGCGGACGGCTGCGCCGGGTCGTTCGATCGTGGTGGTCATGCGATGCTCCGTTCGGGTTCGGTCGTGTCGCCGGGGGCGTCGTGACCGGTGATGGTGAGGAAGACCTCGTCGAGGCTGGGTTTCTGCACGGTGATCTCGTCGACGGCGATGCCTTCGTCGCGCAGCCGGATGAGTAGTTCCGGCGTGATCGACGCATCGGTCAGCGGCGCGGTGAGGCCGCCGGCCTCGGGGGTGACCGACACCTCGACGCCGAGGAAGCCGGACAGGATCACCCGCGCGCGCTCGGTGTCGGTGCGGTCGACCAGTACGAGACCCAGCGACGACGTGCCGACGGACGCCTTGAGTTCGTTCGCGGTGCCGTCGGCGATCACGCGGCCGCGGTCGATCACCGCGATACGGTCGGCGAGCTGATCGGCTTCGTCGAGATATTGCGTCGTCAGCAGGACCGTCGACCCGTCGGCGACGAGGCGGCGGATCGTGTCCCACATCTGTGCGCGGGTGCGCGGATCGAGGCCCGTGGTCGGTTCGTCCAGGAACAGCAGCGGCGGGTGCGAGATGAGGCTCGCCGCGAGGTCGAGACGCCTGCGCATGCCGCCGGAGAAGTTCTTCAGCGGCTTGTCCGCGGCCTCGGTGAGGCCGAATTCCTCGAGGAGTTCGGTCGACTTGCGTTTCGCGTCGCGCCCGCTCAGGCCGAGCAGGCGGGAGAAGATCATGAGGTTCTCGGTCGCCGACAGGTCCTCGTCGACCGACGCGTACTGACCGGTCACGCCGACGAGCGAGCGCACGGCGTTGGGTTCGGCGACGACGTCGTGGCCGAAGACGCGGGCCCGCCCGCCGTCCGGCCGCAGCAGGGTCGCGAGCATCCGGACGGTCGTCGTCTTGCCCGCGCCGTTGGGGCCGAGGACGCCGTACACGGTGCCCTGCGGCACCGCGAGGCTCACGCCGTCGACGGCGCGCTGCTTGCCGAACAGCTTGACCAGCCCGTCGGCCTCGATCGCGGGGACGGCGGAGTGCGGTGAAGAAGTCATGCCGACTACGGTGCCGGGCACCTCTTGCACGGCCCTTGCGTTGCGCTTGCACGGCACGGCCACACGCGCGCGTGGGATCGTCGGTGCAGGTCAGCGCCCTGCCGGGTCAGCGGGAGATTCGCGTGACGAGTGCGCGGCGGTCGATCTTGCCCGGGCCGCGCAGCGGCAGCGCGTCGACGACGAACAGCTCGCGGGGGCACGCTGTCCTGTCCACCGTGCGTCCCGCGAACTCGCGCAGCGACTCGAGCGTGGGCGTGCGATCGGCGGCGGGCACCACGACCGCGACGACGCGCTGCCCGAGCCGGTCGTCGGGAACACCCACGATCGCGCATTCGCGCACGTCCGGGTGCCCCGCGAGCGCGGCCTCGACCACCTGCGGGACCACCGTGAGTCCGCCCGTCGAGATCGCCTCGTCGAGCCGCCCGAGGATGCGCAGCACGCCGTCGTCGAACACGCCCGCGTCGTCGGTGCGGAACCAGCCGGACTCGGCGAACGCGGGATGTTCGGGCAGCCCGCGATAGCCCGATGCGAGTACCGACCCGCCCAGCAGCACCCGGCTGTCGCCGTCGATCCGGACGCGGACGCCGTCGAGCGGGACGCCGTCGTACACGCAGCCACCGCACGTCTCGCTCATGCCGTACGTGCGGACGATCGTCAGGCCGGCGGCGCGGGCGCGTTCGAGCACGGGGATCGGCAGTGCCGCGGCGCCCACCAGGATCGCGTCGAGTTCCGCGAGCGCCGCGACCGCGTCCGGCACGTCGAGGGCCTTGACCAGTTGCGTCGGCACGAGGGACGAGTAGCGGCGCGGACCGGGCATCGCCGCGATCGTGTCGGGCAGCGCGTGCGGGTCGAATCCGCCCGACACGTCGAGCACGGTCGGCTCGGTACCCGACAGCACGCTGCGCAGCAACACCTGCATGCCCGCGATGTGCTGCGCGGGCAGTGCGAGCAGCCACGAGCCCGTGCCGCCGATACGGCGGTGGGTCGCGTCGCCGCTCGCGCGTAGCGCCGAGGCGCTCAACTGGGCACCCTTCGGCACACCCGTGGTGCCCGACGTCGCCACGACGAGTGCGACGTCGTCGTCGATCGGGGTGTCCGGGGCGAGCGCGGCGGCGAGCCGCGCGGTCTCACGCGCGTCGCTCGCGGGCACCGGCAACCATGCGGGGCCGCGACCTGCGAGGGCGTCGGCGAGGGTGGGCAGGAGCGCGTGGACGCCTGCACCGGTGGGGACGGGAAGCGGACGGAGAACGGACACGCTGTCAGATTGTCACGCGCACGAATCGCGGCCGCGCGCAGGCATCCGGATCGGAATCGCGCGCCCGCGGCTCATTCGGGCGACGGGGGATCGGTGAGTGGCCACCCGCCGGCACGCAGGTGACGACGCACGCGGTCGACGTCCGACTCGAGCGGCATCTCGTTGGTGACCTTCGTGACCAGTACCGCGATGTCGGTCTTGTCGATCGGGAGGTCGCCGTCGTCGACGAGGCGGTCGGCCACGGCCGCGACCTCGCTCTCGGTGAGGCGCCTGCTGAGCAGTGCGAACAACGGGACGTAGTCCTGTTCGGGCACGCCGTCGGGATACCCGGCCCGCAGCCACGCGACGATCGACGTCAGCAACGGGGGCATGCTCATCCGTCCCTGTCCCCGGCCGCGTCGGCACTGTCCGTCTCGGTGCCACTGTCCGTCTCGGCGTCCTCGACGGGCCAGCCCGCCCGGGCCAGTACCGCGGTGACGCGGTCGATGTCCTCGTCGGTCGGCTCCTCGTGCGTGACGTCGGCGATGACGCGCACGAGATTGTCGTAGTCGACGACGCGTTCGGGATGGTCGCCTGCCGTGTCGATCGCGAGCGCGACGACGTCGTCGAGTTCGGCTGCGGTCAGCCGGCGGCGCAGCACGGCGAGCAGCGCGAAATGGTCCTTCGTCGGCACGCCGTCGGGGTAGCCCGCGCGCAGCCAGTCGAGGACCGCACCGATCGAGTTCTTCACCACGGGTACCTCATTTCGTCGGGGGAAACACTGCCGTGCGGCGCGTGGAGCGCGGGTGCGACGCGCGGGTGCGGTGCTTCCTCAGAAGAAGTTCAGGCCGAACGTGCCGGCCAGGAAGTCCTTCGTCAGCATCAGTATCCCAGCGGCGATGGCAATCAGCACGACGGCGAAACACAGCCACGCGCCGACGTGCGCGAGCGGGCTCGTGCGCCCGTGCTCGTCGCTGCCGGAGTCGAGCACGCGCAGGCCGAGAGCGAACAGTGCAGGCAGGCCTGCACCGAACAGCAGGCCGACCGCGACGACCTGCCACAGCGAGTCGAGGGTGTCGGTGAGGAGTGTCATCGGCGGCCCTGTCGCAGCGGATCGGACTCGGAGGGGAGGTCGGTGTCGGGCGAGACACCGTGGGCCGACGCAGGCAGCGTGTGCCCGTCGTCGGAGCCGCCCTGCCACTCGTCGTTGACATTGCCCGCGTGGACGGGTTGCCGCTGCGAGCGCAGGAACATGTAGCCGGCGAGCGCGCACAGCGCCGCGAACACGACCACGACGCCGGGCAGTCCGCCGATCAGATGCGCGACGGCCCAGCACACCGCCCCGACGACGGCCGCCGACGGCAGGGTGACCAGCCACGCCACGACCATGCGGCCCGCGACGCCCCAGCGCACCTCGGCGCCTTTGCGGCCGAGCCCGGTGCCGAGGATCGAGCCGGTCGCGACGTGCGTCGTCGACAGCGGGAGGCCGAAGTGGCTGGACGTGAGGATGATCGCCGCGGACGACGACTCGGCGGCCATGCCCTGCGGCGCCGCGATCTCGACGAGACCCTTGCCGAGCGTGCGAATGATGCGCCATCCGCCCAGATAGGTGCCGAGTGCGATCGCGACGGCACAGGTGAACTTGACCCAGAAGGGCATCTCGTCGTCGGCGGTGAGGGAACCGTGCGCGACGAGCGCGAGGAAGATGACGCCCATCGTCTTCTGCGCGTCGTTCGTGCCGTGCGCGAGCGAGACGAGCGAGGCCGACCCGATCTGGCCGAGCCGGAAGCCGCGTGTGCGCCGGTCCTCGGACACCGAGTCGGTGAGCTTGTAGACGAGGCGGGTGCCGACCGCGGCGACGAGTGCCGCGACGACGGGCGCGAGGAGGGCAGGCACGACCACCTTGCCGAGCACGCCGCCCCACTCGACACCGCTCATGCCGAGCGACGCGATCGCGGCACCGATGAGGCCGCCGAACAGCGCGTGCGACGAGCTCGACGGCAGGCCGAGGAGCCACGTCGTGAGATTCCAGATGATGCCGCCGACCAGACCCGCGAACACGATGAGCAACAGCGCTTCGCCGCTCACGGTGCCGAGGTCGACGACCCCTTTCGCGACAGTCGCGGCGACCTCGACCGACAGGAACGCGCCGACGAGGTTGAGCGTGGCGGACAGTGCGACCGCGACCTTGGGGCGCAGAGCTCCGGTCGCGATCGAGGTGGCCATCGCGTTGCCCGTGTCGTGAAAGCCGTTGGTGAAGTCGAAAGCGAGGGCCGTGACGACCACGACCAGTAGGACGACGAGCTCTGCGGTCACGCATCGATTGTGGGGGATCGGCCGCGCAAAAGTACAGCCGCGCACGTGTACGCGGCACGAGGGGCGAGCCCGCGCGCTGTGGTTCCCGAGAATGCCGGTCCACGTCACTTTCGGGTAGGCGATGTGGCGAAGCTCACCCCGAAGTCCCACTGACCGAGAACGTCCGGTCCCAGTGGCCCCGTCGTCGCTACTTTCGCCGCCACACCTGGGGAAATTCCTTTTGTCCTGGTGGTTGCACAGGCAGCGCCGTGTCCACGGCGGCGCTGCGAACGAGCAGAAGGAGGCCCTCGTCGTGACATCGATTTCGGAACCACCGGTCAGCCGGTGTCGGCGCAGGCGCGGTCGCAAGGCGGTGACGGCCGCGGCGATGCTCGCGGCCGCGGTGCTCACGATCACGTCGTGCGCCACGGAACGCGGGGCGTCGCCGATCGGCAGCGGAACGCAGGCCGCGGAGGCGCAGGAGAGTTCGGGCGGGTCGCAGGACTTCGGCACGCTCGAATCGCCGTGCGGCGAGGGCGACGCGAGCGGCGCCACCGATCAGGGAGTCAGCGACACCGAGATCAAGATCGGCTACGGCGACGACCGCGGCTACGCGCAGAGCCCCGGACTGAACAAGGAGATGTCCGACGCCGTCACCGCGATGATCGACTGGTGCAACGAGCAGGGCGGTATCAACGGCCGCACGATCGTCGGCACCGACTACGACGCCGCGATGACGCAGGCGAACACGGTGATGCAGGAAGCGTGCCGCTCCGAGTTCATGATGGTCGGCCACGGCTTCGCGATGGACCAGACCGCCGAGCAGACCCGCGTCGCGTGCAACATGGCAGCGGTTCCCGCGTACACGGTGTCCCCGGACGCCGCGAACGGCCCTATGACCTTCCAAGGGGTGCCCTTCCCCGTCGACTACGCCAACGGCGCCGCGTGGTTCCAGATGGCGAAGATGCATCCGGACATGCTGAAGGACTTCGACCTCGTCGGATCGACGATGCCGACGATCATCACGTCGTTGCAGAAGACGCGCTCGATGGCGGAGGCCGCCGGGTTCGAGCTCAAGAACTGCGGCGTCACGATCAACTACCAGGGTGAGCCCAGCTACCTGCCGTTCGCCGAGAAGTACAAGCAGTGCGGCGTCAAGGGACTGTGGACGTCGCGGTCGCCGGTGCCCAACGAATTCAACTTCTTCAAGGCGGTCCAGCAGGTGGGCCTCGACCCGATCATCTTCGGTGAGGCGACCTGGTACGCGGACACGGCCAGCGAGTTCAACGAGGGCTCGGGCCTGCTCGACAACCTCAACGCCGACATGACCTTCCAGATGCTCGAGAATGCCGACGAGGTGCCCGCGGTCGCGAAGTACCAGGAGCTCGTCGAAGCGCAGGGCGGCAAGACCGCGCTGCTGGGTATGCAGGCGACGTCGTCGTTCCTGTTGTGGGCGACGGCCGCGAAGGAATGCGGGTCGGATCTCACGCGTCAGTGCATGATCGACGAGCTCGCGAGCATCCACGAGTGGGACGGTGGCGGCCTGCACGCGGTGACCGATCCGGGCAAGAACATGCCGGCGAAGTGCGGTCTGATGGTCGCGCTCGAAGGCGGCGAGTACACGCAGGCGTTCCCGGAGAAGAAGGCCGAGTTCGACTGCAGTGACGAGTATCTGATCAAGACCGAGCCGTCGACATGGGGCACCGAACTGGGCCCCGACCGCATCTCCACCAAGTACCTCGGCCCGAACGTGATCAAGCCGCAGGTCTGACCGCACCGGTCACCACCGGGCACGCCGGGGCGGTGCCGGATCCGGTACCGCCCCGCACGCTCGGACCACTGCGAGTCCACCCGACCGGCGGGTCTCCACTGACAAGGGTTAGCTCATGGACACATTCGTGACGTTCACGATTCTGGGCCTCGTGCTCGGATCCGTGTACGCGATCGCCGCCTCCGGGCTGGTGCTCACCTACAACACTTCGGGGATATTCAACTTCGCTCACGGCGCGCAGGCCATGCTCGGCGCGTTTCTCTACTGGCAGCTCACGATCGGCTGGGGGATGCCGACGCTGCCTGCCGTACTGATCGTGCTCTTCGTGTTCGGGCCGATGATGGGCCTGGGCCTGTACGTCGTCATCATGCGCGGTCTGCGCGACACCGCGGATGTCACCAAGATCGTGGTCACGGTGTCGGTGATGCTGGGGATGCTGTTCCTCTCACAGTGGTTCTGGCACCCGGAGAAACCGCGCACGCTGCGCATGTTCTTCGGCGACGACGCCAAGATCACCGTCCTCGGCGCCACCGTGCGGGTGCACGAGTTGCTGTGCCTGGCTGCGGCGGTCGCGATCGCCGTCGGCCTGCGGCTGTTGTTCACCCGCACCCGGATGGGCGCGACGATGCGCGGCGTCGTCGACGACCCGGACCTGCTGCGGCTCAGCGGCCACAATCCCGAACGCATCGCGGGCTTCTCGTGGGCACTGAGTTCGATGCTCGCGGTGCTCGCCGGCATCCTCATCACCCCGATCAGTGGTGGCACGCTCGAAGCGAACCTGTTGACGCTGCTCGTGATCGATGCGTTCGCGGCCGCGATGTTCGGCCGCCTGCGCAGCATCCCGCGCACATTCGTCGGCGCGATCGTGCTCGGCATGTCCGGGACCTACCTGCTCGGGTATGCCCCCTCGACCTGGACCTGGACGTCGAACCTGCGGGTGTCGCTGCCGATGATCGCACTGTTCGTCGTACTGATCGTGCTGCCGCACGACCGCCTGCGCGGGGCCGCGGTGCGCACGCGCGAGCGCTATCACGTGCCGAGCGTGGGCAAGGCGATCGTGTGGGGCGTCGCGCTCGTCGTGATCGTGTTCCTGATCCGGCTGCTGATGGTCGAGTCGGCCGTGACCACACTGACGATCGGCATCTGCTTCGCGATCGTCGCGCTTTCGCTCACCGTGCTCACCGGCTACGCGGGCGAGATGAACCTCGCACCACTGTCGTTCGGCGCGATCGCGACGATCGTCGTGTACCACTTCGGGATCAGCGGATCCGGTCTCGCGCAGCGGCTCACGCTGATCGGCATCGTGGCGGGCGTGATCGTCGCGGCGCTCGTCGGCGGGCTCGTCGCGCTACCCGCGTTGCGCCTGCGGGGGCTCTACCTCGCACTCGCGACGATGGCGTTCGGCGTGTTCCTGTCGAACATGGTGCTGCGCGACACCACCGAGCACGAACTGTTCGGCGTCAAGTTCTCGCTGTTCACCGGCGGCAACCTGGTGATCCCGCCGCTGAAGGTCGGTCCCGTCGATCTCGCCGACCCGACGACCTTCCTGATGACCGTCACCGTCGTGTTCGCGGTCGTCGGCGTCCTGCTCGTGGCACTGCGCAACAGTGGATACGGCAGGCGGCTGACCGCGATGAAGGACAGCCCCGCGGCGTCGGCGATGCTCGGGCAGAACCTGGTGAAGCTCAAGCTGAGTGTGTTCGTCCTCTCCGCGGCCATCGCGGGTCTCGGCGGCATCCTGATGTCGTCGGCGATGGGCTCGGTGTCCGGCGAAACCTTCACGATCGTCATCAGTCTCACGCTGCTCATGCTCACGGTCGTCGCTGGCATCGGCTACGTCAGCGGCGCGTTCTTCGGCGGCGTCATGGCCGGTGTCGGCTTCTCGATCATCATGGTCTCGTTCAACAACCTCGCCAAGGCGCAACCCGATCTGGAGGGGCTCTACCTGTTGCTCGGCAACATCGCCGCGGTCAGCCCTGCGCTGATCGGTATCGGCGTGGGCCACAACCCGTCCGGAACCGTGCACCAGGTGGTCGAGGGGTACCGCAAGCTGCGTGACGCCAAGCCGGTGCTCGCAGGCGGTGCCGCGATCGTCTCGGTGTCCTACCTGCTCGCGCTCACCGGAGTCCTCGACAACTGGTGGTTCGCCACCATCACGATCGTGACGGTGTTCGCGCTGCCGGTGGCGGGCGAGATGATCATGCCCACCGCGGTGCTCGGTCCGGAGGAAGCGGCGCGCAGGCGCCCTCTCGACCCCGAGACGGTCGGGCTCGGGGAGCCGTACGACGACGACACCATGGCCCGCGTCGACCGCGAACTCGGGCTGCCGGCCGAACCGCGACGCCGTGCCCCCGCGACCCAGCACAGCAAGGAGCTCACCGATGTCGTCTCCTGATTCCGAAGCCGCCGTCGCGGCTCGCCCGATCCTCGAAACCCGCGGCATCACCGTGCGATTCGGCGGTCACGTGGCGGTGAACGACGTGTCGATCGCGGTGCGGGCCGGCGCTGTGACCGGCTTGATCGGGCCCAACGGCGCCGGCAAGACCACGCTGTTCAACACGGTCACCGGCCTGCAGAAGCCGACGGCAGGGCGGGTGCTGATCGACGGTGAGGACGTCACTCGCAAGGCCCCGTACAAGCGGGCGCGCAAAGGTCTCGCACGCACCTTCCAGCGGCTCGAACTGTTCCTGTCGCTGTCCGTGCGTGACAACATCCGGGTCGCGGGCGACATCCACCACACGGGGCTGGTCCACCACGCGGGACGAGGAGGCGCCGGGGTGCGCCACCGGCGCGACCTCGACGCCGAAACCGACCGATTGCTCGAGCTGACCGGCCTCACCGACGTCGCGGACCAGGACGTCTCCGACATCCCGACCGGCCGTGCGCGCGTCGTCGAGGTCGCGCGGGCGCTCATGACCGATCCACGCGTGCTGTTGCTCGACGAACCCGCGTCCGGCCAGACGGAGAAGGAGACCGAGGATTTCGCCGAGTTGCTCGTGCGGCTCGCCGCCGACGGGCTCGGGATCTGTCTCGTCGAACACGACCTGCCGCTCGTGATGAAGGTGTGCTCGCACATCCACGTTCTCGACTACGGGTCGTGCATCGCGTCCGGCGACCCCGCACAGATCCAGAACGATCCCGCGGTCGTCGCGGCCTACATCGGAACGGAGGAGGTCGCATGAACACGCCCGCTGCCGGAATCGCTGCGCAGCACGAGGCAGTCTCGCCGGGAACGGGTTCGGCATCCGACGCCCCGGCACCGTTGCTCGAACTCGTCGGCGTGCGCGCCGGGTACGGTCCCATCGAGGTGCTCCACGGAGTCGATCTCGCGCTGCGACCGGGCGCGGTCGTCGCGCTGCTCGGGCCGAACGGCGGCGGCAAGACGTCGACGCTGAAGATCTGTTCGGGCTTGCTGCCGGTTGCGTCGGGCGAATTCCGGCTCGCAGGCCGGTGTGTCAACGGTGTCGACGCGGCGGCGCTCGCGCGCCTGGGCATCTGCACGATCCCCGAGGGCCGCGGCATCTTCGCGAACCTCACCGTGCGAGAGAACCTGTGGGTCGCGACCGGCACCGGGACCGATCTCGCCCGCCTCGAAGAGATCGCGTACGGACGCTTCCCGATCCTCGGGAAGCGTCGTGACCAGCTCGCCGGATCGATGTCCGGCGGCGAACAGCAGATGCTCGCGCTGTCGCGTGCTCTGGGTACGAGCCCCACGGTGCTGCTCCTCGACGAACTGTCGATGGGACTCGCGCCACGCGTCGTCACCGAGATGTACGACGTCGTCGGGCAACTCGCAGACGAGGGCTTGTCGATCCTCGTCGCCGAACAGTTCGCCCGCGCCGTACTGCCGATCGCGACCACGGCGGCCCTGATGCTGCAGGGCCGCGTCGTCCGCATCGGCGACCCCGCCGAGATCGACCGTGAACTTTCCACCAGTTACCTAGGAGGACAACGATGACCGCAACCGCGGAGGACCGGCGGGACCAGTTCGAGAAGGACGTGGCCGCGTTGAAGTCGAAGACCGGGGGCAGCGGACGCGCCGACGCCCGCGCCCGTATCGGCGGTCTCGTTCTGATGGTGGTCGGCGTGATCGCGTCGTTCGTCGTCTACCTCGCGTCGCTCAGCCTCGACGACCCGCGCAATATCGCGTCGTACCAGATACTTGCATCGGCGCTGCTCGCGGTCACGGTGATCGGCGGCGCGCTCTATCTGGCCGGCGCGGTGTCGCGCGTGCTGCGGCTGTGGCTGCTGCGCCAGCTGTACGAGAACCGGCGGGACGAGTCGTAGCCGACCGGCCGGGTCGGGGCGGTCGGGGTCCGGTCGGGCGGGCGCCGTGTCGGGCTCAGCGGCTGATGCCGCGGGTGATCGCGTCCGCGGTGAACTCGACGAGGTCCGCTGGATCCAGATGAGCCGCCCAGTTGTTGACGAGCGTGTCGGCTACCCCCATGAGGCCCGAGAGCACGAACGGCAGCATCGCCGGATCTTCCCGCAGCGGTCTGCCTTCCGCCTGCGCGGCCTCGGTGATCGCCCGCAGCAGTTCGGCGTTGTACTGCTCGGCCGTGACGCGCAGGCGACCGACCGACTCGCGCGCGGTGCGGCGCGCGCCCGTGGAGTCGCGGCCCTCGCGAGCATCCAGGTCGCGCCATACCGCGGCGAGGCGTCCGATGCGCGCCCACTGTCGCGCAGATTCGGGGATGACGGCAGCGACGAGCGCCGCGACTCCACGGTCGCGGGGAAGCGCGGCCACGAACCGTGCCGATTCGAGCTGGCTCTCGTTGAGCAGTGTCGCGAAGATGTCCTGTTTGTCGGTGAAGTACTGGTAGATCAGCCCGGTGCTGGTGCCGGCACGTGCCGCGACGGACCGAATGGTGAGCGCGGTGTACCCCCCTTCGTCCAGCAGCTCGGCCGCGGCGTCGAGAGTGCGGCGTCGCCGGGCCTCGGCGTCGCCGTAGATCGACTTCCCGTTCGGAGAACTCACGAGCTCACCGTAGCGGGCGAGCTGCGCGGTGTCCGACTCGGAGCAAAGAATGAACAATGTTCGATCTGGGATTGAACTTTGTTCATTCTGTGGTTACCGTCACGGGGTGACCCGAGAAACAGCGGACACCACGCCGCATTCCACGGTCGGTCCAGACCGTCACGACCCAGACCGTCACGACCCAGACCGCCGCGACCCGGACCACCTGGTCGCCGCCGACCTCGCCACCGCTGCGGGCCGACTGCTGCTCGCGCACCGCGCCGACGCCGAAAGGCGGGTCCTGCCGGCCGCGGACGTGCGCGCCGCGGGCGACCGACTGTCGCACGAGTACCTCGTCGCCGAACTCGCGCGAGTGCGCCCGGCCGACGCCGTGCTCTCCGAAGAGGGCGCGGACCACGCCGACCGGCTCACCGCCGAGCGCGTGTGGATCGTCGATCCGCTCGACGGCACCCGCGAGTTCGGCGAAGCCGGCCGGACCGACTGGGCGGTACACGTCGCGCTCGTGGAGCGCGGAGATCTCGTCGCGGGTGCGGTCGCACTTCCCGCGCTGGGGGTGACCTACTCGAGCGCTGACACCGCCCCGCTGTCCGGCACCGAATCCCCGGTGCCCGCGCGTCCGCGCGTACTGGTCAGCCGCACCCGACGACCCGAGGCCGTCATGACGATGGCGTCAGCGCTCCGGGCCGAGCTGATCGAGATGGGCTCGGCGGGCGCCAAGGCGATGGCGGTCGTGCGCGGCGACGCCGACGTCTACGCGCACACCGGCGGCCAGTACGAGTGGGACTCCGCGGCGCCGGTCGCGGTCGCCCGGGCGGCCGGTCTGCACGTCTCACGCCTCGACGGCTCACCTCTCGTCTACAACCAACCGAATCCGTGGCTGCCCGATCTGCTGGTCTGCAGGCCCGAACTCGCCGCGGACGTCCTGGAGGTACTCGCCCCGTGACCCGCACACTGTCTCATCTCGACCGTCTCGAAGCCGAGAGCATCCACATCATGCGCGAGGCCGTCGCGCAGAGCGAGAACCCCGTGATGCTCTACTCGGTCGGCAAGGACTCCGCGGTGATGCTCCACCTCGCCCGCAAGGCCTTCCACCCGTCGAGGCTGCCCTTCCCGCTCCTGCACGTGGACACCACGTGGAAGTTCCGCGCGATGTACGAACTGCGTGACAAGAGCGCGGCGACAGGCGATTTCGACCTGATCGTGTACCAGAATCCCGAGTGCCTCGAGAAGGGGATCAATCCGTTCACACACGGCAGCGCCACACACACCGACATGTGGAAGACAGAAGGGCTCAAGCAGGCACTCGATCTCCACAAGTTCGACGCGGCGTTCGGCGGCGCGCGCCGCGACGAGGAGAAGTCCCGTGCGAAGGAACGTGTCTTCTCGATCCGCTCGCCGCAGCATCGGTGGGATCCCAAGCGGCAGCGTCCCGAACTGTGGCACACGTACAACGTCCGCAAGTCGCCCGGCGAGAGCCTGCGCGTGTTCCCGCTGTCGAACTGGACCGAACTCGACGTGTGGGAGTACATCCGGCGCGAGGACATCCCGATCGTGCCGCTGTACTTCGCAGCCAAACGCCCCGTCGTCGAGCGCGACGGAGCTCTCATCATGGTCGACGACGACCGGATGCCGCTGCGCCCGGGTGAGGTTCCACAGTGGAAGAGCGTCCGTTTTCGCACGCTCGGCTGTTATCCGTTGACCGGCGCGGTCGAGTCGACGGCGACGACGCTCACCGAGATCATCCAGGAAATGCTCCTCACCACCACGTCCGAACGCCAAGGGCGTGTCATCGACCACGACAGTGCGGCGTCGATGGAGAAGAAGAAGCAGGAGGGCTACTTCTGATGGGCGACAATACTTCCGGACAGGATTCCCTCCTCGTCCACGATGTCGAGCAGTATCTCGAGCGGCACGCGAGCAAGGGCATGCTGCGGTTCCTCACGTGCGGCAGCGTCGACGACGGCAAGAGCACGCTGATCGGTCGGCTGCTGTACGAATCGAAACTCGTGTTCGAGGACCAGCTCAGTGCTCTCGAAACCGATTCGCGCAAAGTCGGGACGCAGGGAGAGGGACTCGACTTCGCGTTGCTCGTCGACGGTCTCGCGGCGGAGCGCGAACAGGGGATCACGATCGACGTCGCGTACCGCTACTTCACCACCGATCGTCGCAAGTTCGTCGTCGCGGACACCCCGGGGCACGAGCAGTACACCCGCAACATGGTCACGGGCGCCTCGACGGCCGATCTCGCGGTCATCCTCGTCGACGCCCGCAAGGGCGTGTTGACGCAGACCCGCAGGCACTCGTATCTCGTGGCGCTCCTCGGTATCCGCCACGTCGTGCTCGCGGTCAACAAGCTCGATCTCGTCGACTACTCGCGCGAGGTTTTCGAGGAGATCTCGCGTGAGTACACGGAGTTCGCACAGCGCATCGGGATCGCCGAGGTCGTCGCGATCCCGATGTCGGCCTACCGGGGCGACAATCTCACCGAACGCAGCACGAACACGCCCTGGTACGACGGCCCCACTCTGCTCGACCACCTCGAGACCGTGCCCGTCGACGACGACCGGCGCGCAGGCCCCTTCAGGATGCCGGTGCAGTGGGTCAATCGCCCCGACCTCGATTTCCGCGGTTTCGCGGGCCAGATCGTCGGCGGCACCGTTCGTCCCGGCGACCGCCTGCGGGTGCTGCCCGGCGGCCGCGAGTCCACCGTCGACCGCATCGTCACGATGGACGGCGACCTGGGCGAGGCAGTCGACGGACAGTCCGTCACGATCACCCTGGCCGACGAGATCGACGTCAGCAGGGGAGACGTGCTCACCGCGGCCGACGCACCGCCCGGTGTCGCCGACCAGTTCGAGGCGCACGTCGTGTGGATGGGCGAGGACGACATGCTTCCCGAACGTCCCTACCTGTGCCGCGTCGGCACGATGACCGTGCAGGCCCGCATCACCCGGCCGAAGTACAAGATCAACGTCAACACGCTCGAGCACACCGCGACGAACACGCTCGCGCTCAACGAGATCGGTGTGTGCAACCTCAGTTTCGACCGCCCCGTGCCGTTCGACGCGTACGACGCCAATCGTGACATGGGCGGCTTCGTGCTGATCGATCGCATGACAGGCACCACCGTCGGCGCCGGAATGATTGCGCACTCGCTGCGCCGGTCGGACAACATCCACTGGCAGGCCGTCGATGTCGACGCCGGAGCGCGATCCGCGCTGAAAGGCCATGAACCCCAGATCCTGTGGTTCACCGGGCTGTCCGGATCGGGTAAGTCGACGATCGCGAACGAGCTCGAACGCAGGCTGCACGCCCTCGGCTGTCACACCTACCTGCTCGACGGCGACAATGTGCGCCACGGACTGAACCGCGACCTCGGGTTCACCGAGGCAGACCGCGTCGAGAACGTCCGTCGCGTCACCGAGGTCGCCCGGCTGATGGCCGATGCCGGACTGATCGTGCTGGCGTCGTTCATCTCGCCGTTCCGCGCGGAGCGCGATGCTGCGCGCGAGTTGATCGGCGCAGACCGGTTCTGCGAGGTGTTCGTCGACACACCGCTCGAGGTCGCCGAGGAGCGCGACCCCAAGGGCCTCTACAAGAAGGCGCGGCGCGGCGACCTCGTCAACTTCACCGGTGTGGACTCGCCGTACGAGGCGCCGGAAAACCCGGAACTGCGGATCGACACGACCGTGACGTCGCCTGTCGATGCCGGGACCCTGATCGTCGAATTCCTACGCGGCCGGGGAGTGCTCGCGTGACACACGAAGGAGGAAAGGTGCCTACCCGCGACGAGATCTGTTCTGCCGTCGACGCCTACGTGAAGCATCTCGCGAGCCACGATGTCGACGCTCTGGTGTCGCTGTTCGCGGACGACGCCGTGCAGCACGAGCCGATGGGCGTGCACACCTATCGAGGAATCGCCGAGATCCGGGCGTTCGACACGGAGAATGCGAAGGTCGACTTCACCGTCAGCCGGCACTCGCCGATCACCGTCACCGGACGGTTCGCCGCGATGCAACTCCGGGTGCAGCGCGAGGGTATGCCCGACTTCCTGTCCACCGATCTCTTCGAGTTCGACGGCAACTGCAGGATCGTGTCCCTGAGCGTCGTACTGGACCCGCAGGCGCACGCGTGACCGCGGCACTGATGCCGGCGATGCTCGACGGGAAGGTTCTCCTCGTCTCCGGTGTCGGATCGGGGCTCGGGCGGTCGGTGGCGGTGCGTGGCGCGAGGGCAGGCGCCCGCGTCGTGCTGGCCGCGCGCACCGAGTCGCGGCTGACCGACGTCGCCGCCGAGATCGCCGAGCTGGGCGGCACTGCGCTGTGCGTCCCGACGGACCTCACCGACGACGCGTCCGCGACGAACCTCGTCGACACGGCGCTCGCGGAGTTCGGCACCGTCGACACGGTGGTGCACAACGCGTTCGTGCAGCCACCCCACGAGCGCCTGCTCGACACCGAGTTCGAGTCGGTGCGGCAGGGCCTGGACATCAACCTGCTGGCGGCGCTGAACCTGACCCGCAAGCTCGTCCCGGCGCTGGAGAAGTCCCAGGGGTCGGTCGTGATGATCAACTCGATGGTGCTGCGCAACCAGCTGCCGAACTTCGGGGCCTACCGGGTGATGAAGGCCGGGCTGCTCGCGCTCGCCCGCGGCCTGTCGGTGGAGATGGGCCCGATGGGCGTGCGGGTGAACTCCGTGGCACCGGGCTACATCTGGGCCGAGCGGGTGCAGCGGATGGTCGACAAGCAGGCCGAGCAGCGCGGTGTCGATCCCGCCGAGATCTACGCCGAGATCGCCGCGGGCACCGACCTGCGGCGGCTGCCCGAACCCGACGACATCGCGAACGCGGTGCTGTTCCTCGCCTCCGACCTTGCCCGCGCTGTCACCGGGCAGTGCCTGGACGTCAACTGCGGGCACGCCCACCACTGATCGATTCTCACAAGGACGTACGGATGACACACGACTACGACGGCATCGGTTCCATCGAGGACCTGCACGCGCAGGCCCGTGACGAGACCGGCCTCACCGACTTCGGTGGCGACGACCATCTCGAGGGTCTGCGGATTCTGCTGGACTCGTTCGCGAACGAGGCCGACCTCACCCCGCACGGGCGCGTGATCGCCCGGAAGATGATCGTGTCCGCGCTCCGGAGCCGGTTGATCAGCGAGGCCGCATTCGCGCGTCACCCCGAGCACGTCGACACCCCGATCGAGCGACCGATCTTCATGTGTGGACTGACCCGCACCGGCACCACCGCGCTGCATCGCCTCCTCAGCGCAGACCCTGCCCACCAGGGCGTCGAGATGTGGCTGGCGGAGGCGCCGCAGCCTCGTCCCGCCCGTGAAACCTGGCCCGAGAACCCCGATTTCGTCCGCTGTGACGCCTTCTACCGGGCGCGTCAGGCGAACGAGGCGGACCTGATGAAGGTCCACTTCATGGGTGCCGAAGAGGTGGAGGAATGCTGGCGACTGCTCCAGCAGACGATGCGCTCGACCTCGTTCGACACCATCGCGTACGTGCCGTCGTACACGCAGTGGCTGGCGAAGCAGGACTGGACCGACACCTACGCCCGCTACAAGAAGAACCTGCAGCTGATCGGCATGAACGATCGTGACCGCCGCTGGGTGCTCAAGAGCCCGAGCCACGTCTTCGCGATCGACGAGATCCTGACGGTGTTCCCGGACGCGCTGTTCGTCCGCACCTTCCGGGACCCGCACACCTCGATGGCGTCGACGTTCAGCCTCGCCGAGCAGGGCGGGCACGGCATGTCGAAGGCCTTCGACCGCACGACGATCGGACGTACCCAGCTGGACCTGTGGGCGCGCGGGAACGCGCACTTCCGTCAGGCCCGGGCCCGACACGACCCCGACCAGTTCGTCGACGTCGACTACCGGGACTTCGTGGCCGACCCGATCGGGACGGCCGAGGAGATCTACACCCGGTTCTCCCTGCCGTTCTCCGACGAGGCGCGCCGCGCGATCGCCGTCGCCCACGAGGCCAGCCTCGCCGACCATCGTCGACCGTCGCACACGTACTCGCTCGAAGACTTCGGAATCGCCTCTGCCGACGTCGACGCCAAGTTCGCCACCGTCTGACCCCTCACCCGGATAGGAAACCACCATGAACGCCACCTGGGAGAAGTTCTGCGCCGACCTCCGCGACGTCGGCACCATCCTGTCGGACCCGATCGTGCCCCAGGACGACCTGACACAGGCCGAGGGGGTGCGCTACCTGTCGCGCCTGCTGCGGTACGCGACGATCAACTGTGTCGAGTACACCGACCCGCGCTTGCCGGAGTTCACGTCCGCGCCGAACCCGAACATGATGACGAAGATCGGCGCCGACAATCCGGACAACATCTACATGCGCGCCAACATCTCCGGCAAGTACACCTACCGGATCACGGGAACCCGGGGCACCGTCCCGCTGGTGACATTCGGTTCGCGCATCAACCGGTACCACATCGACGGCACCATGCTGCAGACCGGCGACCTGCACATCCACGACCTCGAGGTCGACGAGCACGGTCGTTTCGAGTTCGTCGCGAGCGCGGAGAAGCCGACCGACGGGTCCGCGTGGCTGCCGATGGATCCGGAGAGCAACCTCATCTCGGTGCGGCAGACCTACCGGGACCGCCGCAGCGAGGTTCCAGCCGAGTTGTCGATCGAATGCCTCGACCCCGACGGCGAGTTCGTCCCGCTGACCGAGGCCGAGATGGGGCAACGCCTCGACAAGGCCATCGGCATGTTCCGCGGCACCGCGAACACCTTCCTGGAGTGGTCGCGCAAGTTCATGCCGCACGCGAACGAGATCTTCGACTGGGGCCAGGACTACTTCCAGAACGCCGGTGGCGATCCGACGATCTTCTACTTCCACGGTTACTGGAAGCTCGCCGAAAACGAGGCGTGGGTGATCGAGACCGAGGTCCCGAACTGCGAGTACTACAACTTCGTGCTCCAGAACTTCTGGGTGGAATCGCTCGACTACCGCCGGGCGAACATCTACGTCAACAATCACACCGCGAAGCTGAACGACGACGGGACGCTGACGATCGTGGTGTCCGCGAAGGATCCCGGGTACGGCAACTGGATCAGCACCGACGGTCACACCGAGGGCACGTGGGCGATGCGCTGGATCAAGGCCGACTCGCATCCCATCCCGACCGCCAAGGTGATCACGCTGTGAAATGGTCGCTTCCGGTCGCGATGATCGACGCGCGCGAGTTGCGTGACCTCGCGCGCGGTGCCGAGGACGCCGGCTTCGACTCGATCGCGTTGCCGGACTCGGTCTTCTACCCCGAAACCGTGTCCGCCCCGTACCCGTACTCGACGGACGGCACCAGGATGTGGACGGGGGAGACGCCGATGCCCGATCCCTTCGTCGCGATGACGTCGATGGCCGCCGTCACGGAACGGATCCGCTTCTACACCAACGTGCTCAAGCTGCCGCTGCGTGACCCGCTGCTCACTGCCAAGCAGATCGCGACGATGGCCGTGATGTCCGACAACCGGATCGCGATCGGTGTCGGACTGTCGTGGATCCCCGAGGAGTTCGCGTTCACGGGCACCGACATGCGTACCCGAGGTGCCCGCACCGACGAGGCGATCGAGATCGTGCGCGCGGTATGCGCGGGCCGCGGGCCGGAATGGGTCGAGCACCACGGCAGGCACTACGACTTCGACCGGTTGATGATCAGCCCGGCGCCGGACCGTCCGGTGCCGGTGTACGTGGGCGGGCACAGCGATGCCGGGCTGCGGCGCGCAGCGCGACTCGGCGACGGCTGGATCTCGGTGAACACCACGGCGGACGAGCTTGCCACCGCGATCGGGAAGCTCGATGCGCTGCGCGCCGAATACGGCCGCGCCGCAAAGCCCTTCGTCGTCAACGTGTCGCCCACCGGGGTGCGGGATCTCGACGGGTACCGGGAACTCGAGGAGCTCGGCGCCACCGAGTTCCGGGTGTCGCCGTGGCACCTGTACGGCGCCGACCCGGCCGATGCGCGCGCACGTCTGCGCGCAGTGCGCCGCTTCTCCGACGAGGTGATCGCCGCCTGACCGGTCGCGGGCCGTGGGCCTTCAGGAACCGAGCATCCGCTCGCCGGGATGTGCGCGTTGCCACGCGGCGATCGCGGCATCCCACTGGTCGCCGTCGAGCGTCGTGACCGACGCCGGGAACAGGGCGTCCTCTTCTTTCGCGATGTGTTCGTGGAGGTCGAACACCGCGCCCCGGAAGCTCTCGCGGTCGGCAGGCGCGGAGAAATCCATCGTGCGGAGGAAGGCGTCGAGATCACGGTGCTCGGCGACCAGCGGGGCGATGTAGTCGGCGAACATGTCGTCGCTCGCGAGGAGTTCGGCGAACAGTCCGTTCTCCTCGCCCTGCCAGTGCGTGCGGAGTTCGTCGGCCAGCGCGCGTGCGAGGCCGGCTGCCCGCGCAAGGTCGCCCGCATCCATCGCGCGCACGGCGTCGCCGCCCAGGTTCACCGCCCGCTCGTGCTCGGCGGTGTAGTCGCGTAGCAGGGGCATGTCACGACATCCGCAGTACTGGCACACGTCGAACCTCCCGGGTCGCAGCTGTGAGCGCATCCCACGCTATCGCGCCGAGCGACGGCCGGGGCCGTGCGCGGCCGTCACGGCGTCCGCGAGTCCCGTCGGATCGGGTGGTCGGCCGGAATCTCGACGAGGACGATCGGGATGCCGTCGGGGTCGGCGATCCACAGCTCGTGCAGACCCCACGGCTCCTGTCGCGCTTCGCGGACGATCTTGATGCCTGCCAGCACGAGTTCGGTCTGCGCGGCGGTGATGTCGCGCACCTGCAGCCACAGCGCGCCGTCGAAGCGGGACGACTCGCCGGCCCCGCCGTGCGCCGCGATCTCGACGAGGCCTTGGCCCGCGAAGAAGACCGTGCCACCGGGATACTCACGCGCGATCGCCAGCCCGAGCACGTCGCGGTAGAACGCGAGTGTCGCGTCGTAGTCGCGCGGCCGAAGGATCGTTCGGCTGCTGAGAACTTCCACGTGCATGCCCTCCTAACCCCTGCGCGCACGCGCCGCCGCGTCCACGCCGTCGTTTCCGCGACCTCGACTGTTCCGGTCAGAAATGCCAGGGATGCCCGGACCAGTCGGGGTCGCGCTTCTCGAGGAACGAGTCGCGGCCCTCGACTGCCTCGTCGGTCATGTAGGCGAGACGTGTCGCCTCGCCCGCGAACAACTGCTGACCCACGAGTCCGTCGTCGGTGAGATTGAACGCGTACTTGAGCATGCGCTGCGCCTGTGGCGACTTGCCGAGGATCTTGCGTCCCCACTCGATGCCGACATTCTCGAGCTCGTCGTGGTCGACGACGCGGTTGACCGCGCCCATCTGGTGCATCTGCTCCGCGGTGTACGGCTCGCCGAGGAAGAAGATCTCCCGGGCGAACTTCTGTCCCACCATCTTCGCGAGGTACGCGCTGCCGAAGCCGCCGTCGAAGCTGCCGACATCGGCATCGGTCTGCTTGAACCGAGCGTGCTCGCGCGAGGCGAGCGTCAGGTCGCACACGACGTGGAGGCTGTGGCCGCCGCCCGCGGCCCACCCGCCCACGAGCGCGATGACGACCTTGGGCATGAAGCGGATGAGCCGCTGCACCTCGAGGATGTGCAGCCGGCCCGCACGTGCCGGGTCGACGGTGTCGGCGGTCTCGCCTCCCGCGTACTGGTAGCCACTGCGGCCGCGGATACGTTGATCGCCACCCGAGCAGAACGCCCACCCGCCGTCCTTCGGGCTCGGCCCGTTGCCGGTGAGCAGCACCGCACCGACGTCGGACGTCTGCCGCGCGTGGTCGAGTGCGCGGTAGAGCTCGTCGACGGTGTGTGGCCGGAAAGCGTTGCGTACCTCGGGCCGGTCGAACGCGACGCGGACGATGCCGTGCGTGACGTGCCGGTGGTACGTGATGTCGGTGAGGTCCTCGAAACCGGGGACGGTGCGCCAGAGCTGCGGGTCGAAGGTCACGCCTCGACAATAGGCCCGGACCGCATGCGGCGGTGCGACCGGTTACCGTGCAGCCATGACCAGCGACGCGAACCGGGCGGACGGCGTGGTGCCCGAGGACGATCCCGAATACGAGCACCACGGCGGCTTCCCGAGGTACGAGATCGCCGAGCCCGGCCCCGAATGGGGGCGGTTCGTCGAGGCGATGCGCACGATGCAGGATCGCGCCGTGTCTATCGACGCACCGGGCGAACTCGTCGCCGATGTCGCCGACCGGCTCGAGAAGATCGTCGACGAACTCACGCCCTACGTCGTCCCCGAGGGCCGCTCGCCCGCAGGTCGCGTCCTCGACCTGCCCGGCCGGGGCAGCCTGCTGATGTTGCCGTGGCAGATCGAGAAGTTCGACGCCGACGGTGTCCGCAGCCGCGGCGTGTTCCGGCGCTACCACCTGGGCGGCAACGGCGTCGCGCACGGCGGCACGCTGCCGCTGCTGTTCGACGACCTCATGGGCATGATCGTGCACGCGTACGGCCGTCCGATCAGTCGCACCGCCTACCTGCACGTCGACTATCGTGCCGTCACCCCGCTCGACACCGAACTCGTCGCCGAGGGCGCGGTCGAGCGCGTCGACGGCCGCAAGACGTTCGTCAAGGCGCGCCTGCTGCACGGGGACACCCTGCTCGCGGAGTGCGAGGCGCTCATGATCCAGCTGCTGCCGGGGCAGCGGTAGCCGTGCGACTGCCCGCACTCGCCGACGTCCTCGCCGACGCCGTCGTGCTGCAACTCCCCATGCGAGTGCGCTTCCGTGGCATCACCGTTCGCGAGGCGATGCTCGTGCGTGGTCCCGCCGGATGGGGCGAGTTCGCGCCGTTCGTCGAGTACCCCGACGACGAGGCCGCCGACTGGCTGCTCGCGGGCCTCGAAGCCGCGTGGGCAGGCGTGCCCGCACCGGTGCGCGAGCGGGTCCCGGTCAATGCGACGGTGCCTGCGGTGCCCGCCTCGGACGTGCCCGCCGTCGTCGCACGCTTCGCCGGGGCGCGCACCGCAAAGGTCAAGGTCGCCGAGCGCGGCCAGACCCTGGCCGACGATCTCGCGCGCGTCGATGCGGTGCGCGCGCTCGTGCCGCACGTGCGCGTCGATGCGAACGGTGGCTGGTCCGTCGACGACGCCGTGACGGCCTTGCGCGCGCTCACCGAGAACGGCACCCTCGAGTACGCCGAACAGCCGTGTGCGACCGTCGCCGAACTCGCGCAGGTGCGGGCCCGGGTGCCCGGTGTGCGGGTCGCGGCCGACGAGAGCATCCGGCGCGCCGACGATCCGCTCGCGGTGGTGCGCGCGGGTGCCGCGGACGTCGCCGTCGTGAAGGTCGCTCCGCTCGGTGGTGCTCGGCGGCTGCAGCGTCTCGCCGCCGAACTCGCGGATTACGGCGTGCCTGTCGTGGTGTCGAGTGCCCTCGACACGGCCGTCGGCATCGGTGTCGGCACGTCGGCGGCCGCGGCGCTGCCGGAGCTGGATTTCGCGTGCGGCCTCGGCACCGGGAGGCTGTTCGTGGAGGACGTTGCAGACCACGGGCCGGACGAATCCGGCACGCTCGTGACTGGTACGGTCGTGCCAGACTGGGCCCGCCTGCGTGCCCTCGCCGCACCGCCCGACCGCGTGCGCTGGTGGACGGACCGGCTGCGCCGCGCTCACGCCGTGCTCGAGCGGCGCGGGGTCGAGATCGTCGTATAGCGTAAGCGCCCGGACTGATCGCAGAGCCGAATACGGAGGCATTGAAAGTGGTTGCAGCACTTAAGGAAACACTCCTCGACGAGTCCCGCACCAGCGAGGTCGTCGCGGACGTCCAGAACCTCGTCGACGCCGAGGTCGCCGACAAGTCGGGAGCGTCCGGACTCGCACTCAAGGGCGGCTACGCCGCGGTCAAGAAGGTCGGGCCGTCCATCGTCCCCGACGCCATCGAGGGTCTGCTGCCCGCATTCGTCGACAAGCTCGAGCCCTACTGGCAGGACTTCGCAGGCAGTGGCGAGTCGTCGTTCGCCGACTTCCTCGCCGCGCGGGGCGACGCCGCGGCCGATTCCCTGCTCGGCGTCACCGACACGCGCATCGAGGGCAGCGACCGCGCCGCCGTCAAGAAGGTGTACTCGTCGCTGCGTGGCTCGGCGAAGAAGCATGTCGTCGAGGCGCTTCCCCGTCTGGGCGCGCTCGTGCAGAAGTACGCGGGCTGAGTTCACGCGACACAGCGCATGCAACGCCGTTGGGGCGGGCGGGTCGAGTACCTGCCCGCCCCAACGGCGTTCGTCGTTCGGTGTCGAGACGCGGCGTGGCCGCTGTGTCACGACGCGGCGTGGCCGCGGCGCCAGAACCCGGTGAAACTGATGTCCCCCTTGTCGAATCCCCGGTCGCGCACGAGGTGTCTGCGCAGCTCGGTCGGCAGCGCGCTCTCGCCGGCGACGAAGGTGTAGGCGCGCCCCGCCGGCAACTCGGCCTCGCGCACCGCCGCGAGCGCGTCCATGCCGTGTTCGGCCGACGTGCGCACGATCCATCGCATCTCGACGCCGTCGGGCACCGTCACCTCCTGCCGGTCGCGTTCGTCGGGGATCTCGACGAAGACGTGTGCGCGAAATCCCTCGGGTGCCGAGTCGAGGATCCCCGCGATCGCGGGCAGTGCGCTCTCGTCGCCCACGAGCAGGTGCCAGTCGGACGCGGCGGGTGGGTTGTAGATCAGGCCCTCGTCGAGCAGGCCCACCTCGTCGCCTTCCGACGCGGAGCGCGCCCACTGTGACGCCGGACCGGTGTCGCCGTGGTCGGCGAAGTCGATGTCGATCTCGGTGTGCTCGCCGAACCGCCCCGCGCCCGGCGTACGCAGCGCGCGGATCGTGTAGTTGCGCACGATCGGCCGCACGGCCTCGGGCATGAGCTTGAACTGCGCGTACCACATCTTGCTCGACGCGGTGGGCAGTCGGAGCTCAGTCTGCCCCGGTCGGGGGAGGAACAGCCGGAACCATTGATCGGCGCCCATCGGGGCGATCGAGTCCAGCTCGGGCCCGGTCACCGTGACGCGTACGAAGTGCGGACTGACGCGCTCGCTCGCGGCGACGCGCGCGCGGACGATGCTCGGGTTCTCCGGCTTGACGTACTTGCTTCGTGCCATTCGGCTGTCCTCTACTGTGCGAGTTGCTTCATAGGTAACCCTAACCTGGGATCGGGCGAGGCGGCAGTGCCGATCGCCGATCGGGGTGATGCGGCGCGTCTCGCCGCAGTCTGACAATCTTGAGGAGTGAACCCGTCCACCGCCCAGGCCACCGCAGTCGTCGACGAACTCGCGCGCGGCGGCGTCCGCGACGTGGTGCTGTGCCCCGGTTCGCGCAATGCGCCGCTGGCCTTCGCGCTCGAGGCGGCCGATCGCGACGGACGGTTGCGCCTGCACATGCGGATCGACGAGCGCACCGCGGGCTTTCTCGCGCTCGGACTGGCCGTCGCGAGCGGCAGGCCGGTCCCGATCGTGATGACCTCCGGCACCGCCGTCGCGAACCTCGGCCCCGCTGTTCTCGAGGCCAACTACGCACGCCTTCCGCTCGTGGTCCTCAGCGCCAACCGGCCCTACGAGATGCTCGGCACCGGCGCCAACCAGACCGTCGAGCAACTCGGTCTGTTCGGCAGTCAGGTGCGCACCACGATCAGCCTGGGCCTCGCGGAAGGCGGCCCCGATGCGGGCACGCTCGCCGAGCAGAACAGCAAGTGGCGTGCGGCGGTGTGCCGCGTCCTCGCGGCCGCACGGGGCACCCGATCCGGCAACGCGGGCCCGGTGCACTTCGACATTCCGCTCCGTGAGCCGCTCGTGCCCGAACATCACATGCCCGGGTCCGTCGCGGAGGGCCGCCCCGACGGCGCCGCCTGGACCACGACGCAGCACGCCACTCTCGACGTGCCGATGGACCTCGACCTCACACCCGACACGCTCGTCGTCTCCGGGCACGGCTCCGCCCTGCGACCCGAGCTCGCGGGCCTGCCCACCGTCGCCGAACCCACCGCACCGGTACACGGATTCGCAGTCAACCCACTCGCGTTGGCCCACTTGAGCCCACGGCAGGCGATCATCACCGGCCGCCCCACGCTGCACCGGCAGGTGTCGGCGGTGCTCGCCGATCCCGCCGTCGACGTCTACGCCCTCACCACCGGCCCCCGCTGGCCCGACGTGTCCGGCAACGTCCGCGCCACCGGCACCCGCGCCGTCACCACCGGCACACCGGACGGTGCGTGGCTCGCCCGGTGCGCGAACGTCTCGTCGCGTGCCGACGCCGCGGTGCGTGGCCAGCTCGCGTCGCACCCGCACGTCACCGGGTTGCACGTCGCGGCCGCGGTGGTGGACTCGGCGCGCAGCGGCGACCAACTGCTGCTCGGCGCGTCCAACCCGGTCCGCGACGCGGCGCTCGTCGGCAGGCCCGCGGACGGCGTCGCGGTCGTGTCGAACCGCGGTGTCGCCGGCATCGACGGCACCGTGTCGAGTGCCGTCGGCGCCGCACTCGTCCATTCCGGCCGCACGATCGCGTTGCTCGGCGACCTCACCTTCCTGCACGACGCGTCGGGGCTGCTGATCGGTCGCGGCGAGCCGCGGCCCGCCGACCTCACGATCGTCGTCGCCAACGACGACGGCGGAGGGATCTTCGAGCTCCTCGAACAGGGTGACCCGCAGTACTCCGGCGTGTTCGAACGGATCTTCGGCACCCCACACGGCATGGACCTCGCCGCGTTGTGCGCCGCCTACCGCATCCACCACGAGGCCGTCGACCTCGAAGGACTGCGCAAGGCCCTCGACGCGTCGAACGACGGCATCCGCGTCCTCGAGGTCGCCACCGATCGTTCCGGGCTGCGCGAGCTCCACGCCGCAGTCCGTGCGGCACTGTGAGCGCCCTCGGACGCATCCGTCGCGGCGTGCTCGTCGCGGCGATCGGGATCTCGGTGCTCGCGGCGCTGCTCGTGGTCGGTGCGTGGCGTAACGACAGCACGATCGAGGCGGACATGGGTGTCGACACCGCCGAGGTGCTCTCCGCGGGCTCGCTGCGCTCGGCTGTCAGCTTCGTCACGCCCGACGGCGTCACGCACAATCCCGAGCTCGGTGTGCTCTACCCCACGAACCTCACGGTCGGGCAGCGCATCGAGGTCGAGTACGCGAAGTCCGATCCCGACCTCGTACGCGTGGCGGGGCGCTCCGCCGCCGTCGCGATCGTGCCCGCGGCGTCCGTCGTGGTGGTGACGTGGCTCGTCGCGGTACCGGCCATGTGGTACCTGCGGCGGTCCGACCAGGACGACGCTTCGTCGCACTCGGAACCCTCGACGACCTCGGGGTGATCCCCGGGCACCTCGCGACGAGGTGCCCCGGCGCCTGTACCGTCGTTCACCTATGCGCCCTCGCCCGTTCGCCCCCACGTCACTCGTGTTCCCCGCGTCGCTCGTGGCGGTCGCGGTCGTCGTGCTGACGGTGTGTCACGCGCTGACGTCGCCCAGCGCCGCGGTGTACCGCGCGCTCGTCCCGCACACCGCGTCGCTGCCCGGTATGGGGCTCGTCGCGGAAATCGCGATCCTGTTGCTGATCGCGATGTTCGCGTGGGCCGCGTGGAGCGTGCGCGGCGGCCCGTACGCGCGCATCTCGGCGATACTCACGGGCGGGGTGGGGGTGGTCGTCGCATATCTCGCGAGCGAACTCGTCAAGACCGTCGTCACCGAGGAGCGTCCCTGCCGTGCCGAGGTGGTCCTCGCGGAGTGTCCCGAGGTGGGCGACTGGTCGTTCCCCAGCAACCACACCGGCATCGCGTTCGGCCTCGCGGCCGCCGTCGGCATCCTCGTGCCGCGCCTGTTGTGGGCGGCCCTGCCCGTCGCCGCGCTCGCGGGCGCCGCGCGCGTGCTGCAGGGTGCGCACTATCCGCACGATGTCGTGGCAGGCGCTGCGTGGGGTCTCCTCGTCACGGTCGCCGTCGCGATCCTGCTCAATCCGGTCACCGCGACCGCGGTGCGCTCGCTCGCGACGTCGAACCCGCTCGTCGCGCAGTGGATCGGCCGCCCGCAGGTCGCGCGCGAACCGGCGGCGCCGCACGAGGCGGGGGCCGGGACCGAGGAGGACGCAGACACCGGCGACGCCCACGATCGCGTCCCACGGGCTCGTTGGTAGCGTCGCTACCGTGGCTACCAGGCAGGGCTCGCGTGCGACCCTCGACAAGGATCCCCGCGACGTCGCGTCGATGTTCGACGGCGTCGCCAAGCGCTACGACCTCACCAACACGGTGCTGTCGTTCGGTCAGGATCGGGGCTGGCGTCGTGCCACGCGCACCGCGCTCGGCTTGAACCCCGGCGAGCGGGTACTCGACCTCGCGGCGGGCACCGGGGTGTCGACCGTCGAACTCTCCCGCTCGGGTGCATGGTGCGTGGCCACCGACTTCTCGCTCGGCATGCTGTCGGCGGGCGCGGAGCGGAACGTGCCGAAGGTGGCAGGCGATGCGATGCACCTGCCGTTCGCCGACGGCGTGTTCGACGCCGCGACGATCTCGTTCGGGCTGCGCAATGTGTCCGATTTCGACGCGGGGCTGCGCGAGATCGCGCGCGTCACCAAGCCGGGCGGCAGGCTCGTGGTGTGCGAGTTCTCGACGCCCGTGTTCGCGCCCTTCCGCACCGTCTACATGGAGTACCTCATGAAGGCGCTCCCGCGGGTCGCCGAGACCGTGAGCAGCAACCCGGACGCGTACGTGTACCTCGCGGAGTCGATCCGTGCGTGGCCCGACCAGGCCGAACTCGCCGAGCGTATCGCCGCCGCCGGCTGGCACGGCGTGCAGTGGCGCAATCTCACCGGGGGCATCGTCGCCCTGCATCGCGCGACGCGCTGAGCAGTGCTCTGCGCGACGCGCGCGGCAGGGCTAGGCGAACAGCGGCCGCCTGTCGAGCGCGCGGGAAGCAGTACCTGCGCCCCGCCACAGCCGCGCCGTCAGATCGGCATCCGCGTCGTCGACGAGATTGCCCATCACCCGCACCGCCGCCGTCATCGCGAGCCGCGAGCGCATCGCGACCGGCCCCGCGGCGGGCAGCACCCGTGGCACCGTCACGATCGCAGCCAGTCGCCGTGCGACGGAGAACGCCCTGCCGTAGTGCTCGCGCAGCGTCGCGGGCCACGCGACGGCCAGGTCGGGCTCGTCGAGCAGGTGCGCGAGCAGTCGGCCGCCCTCGAGCCCGTAGTCGATGCCTTCACCGTTGAGTGGGTTGACGCATGCTGCCGCGTCGCCGACGAGCGCCCAGTTGGGTCCCGCGACACCCGACACCGCGCCGCCCATCGGCAGCAGTGCCGAGGTGACGTCGCGCGGCGGCGTCGTGAAATCCCACTCGTCGCGCATCCGTGAGACGTAGCTGTCGAGCAGCGGGCGCAGTGCCCCCGGGGCGCCACGCTTCGACGTCGCGAGCGTGCCCACACCGAGGTTGACGTCGCCACCGCCGATGCCGCTGCCGAGCGGGAAGATCCAGCCGTAGCCGGGATGGAGCGTGCCGTCGTCGCCGCGCAACTCGAGGTGCGACGTGATCCACGGGTCGTCGCTGTGGGGAGTCGCGACGTAACTGCGTGCCGCGACGCCGTATGCGGTGTCGCGGTGCCACCGACGCCCGAGCACCTTGCCGAGCGGGGAGCGCACGCCGTCCGCGACGACGAGCGTGCGGCAGCGCACCGTGCGCGTACCGTCCGGCGTGTCGAACACCACGGCCGTGACGCGGCCCGCGCTGCGTTCGACGTCGACGGCGCGGGCCCGTGCGACGACCGTCGCGCCCTCCTCGGCCGCCTGTGCACGGACGCGGTCGTCGAACTCGGTGCGCCGCACGGCGCTGCCCACCGTCGGGAACGGGCCGGCGGGCCATTCGAGCTCGTGGGTGTGGCCGAAGCCGATCAGGCGCAGACCCCTGCTCCTGGTGTGCTCCCGAACCCAGTCGCCGAGGCCGAGGCGGTCCAGTTCCGCGATCGCGCGTGGCGTCAGGCCGTCGCCGCACGTCTTGTCGCGCGGGAACTCGGCGGCATCGGCCAGGACGACGTCGCGGCCTGAACGCGCGGCCCACGCGGCCGCCGACGACCCCGCAGGCCCGGCCCCGACGACCAGGACCTCGGTGGTGTCGGGCAGCGCGCCCGCTGGACGTTGCCTGCCGGGATGTTGCGTATCGGACACGCCGGTCATCCTCGCACTCGCGTCGGTCACGGCATGCACTCGTGTGGCTGACGACATGGCCGGGCCCGGGCGAGCGCGCACCGGCCGGGCGCACACAGTAGGTTTCGGTGGAAGTAGGTTCGGGTCCGACACAGTAGGTTCTTCTACCGTGACAACACGGCCGTCGCCGACGACAGGATTGGGATCAGACATCGTGAGTACCGAGGGGACCGCGCACGCCGCTGCGGACGCACAGGGCACTGTGGTCGCAGGGGTCGATCTGGGCGAGCCTGCGCTCGCGGCCACGGTCCGCGCGGGTCTGGCCGACGTCGAGGAACTGCTCGTCACCGAGCTGTCCGGGGGCGAGGACTTCCTCACCGAAGCCGCACTGCACCTGGCGAAGGCCGGGGGCAAGCGGTTCCGGCCGCTGTTCACGGTGCTCACCGCGCAACTCGGCCCCAAGCCGTCGGACCCCGACGTCGTCACGGCGGCCACCGTGGTCGAGCTCGTGCACCTGGCGACGCTCTACCACGACGACGTCATGGACGAAGCCGCGATGCGTCGCGGTGCGACCAGCGCGAACGCCCGGTGGGGCAACAGTGTCGCGATCCTCGCGGGCGACTACCTCTTCGCACACGCCTCGCGGCTGGTGTCGACGCTCGGCCCGGAAGCGGTCACCACCATCGCCGAGACGTTCGCCGAACTCGTCACCGGCCAGATGCGCGAGACGATCGGCGCGAAGGCCGAACAGGATCCCGTCGACCACTACCTCGAGGTCGTGTGGGAGAAGACGGGTTCGCTCATCGCGGCGGCGGGCCGCTTCGGCGGCACCTTCTCGGGTGCGTCCGAAGACCAGGTCGAGCGGCTCGGCCGGCTCGGCGACATCGTCGGCACCGCCTTCCAGATCTCCGACGACATCATCGACATCTCCTCGGTTGCGGCACAGTCCGGCAAGACGCCCGGCACCGACCTCCGCGAGGGCGTGCACACCCTTCCCGTGCTGTACGCGCTGCGCGACGAGGGTGCCGACTCCGATCGGCTGCGCGAGCTGCTGGCCGGTCCGGTGGACGAGGACTCCGCCGTCGCCGAGGCCCTCGAACTGCTGGGGCGCTCGGCGGGCATGGCCGCCGCGAAGGCGAAACTCGGCGAGTACGCCGATCGCGCCCGCACGGAGCTCGCGGCGTTGCCGCAGGGGCCCGCGAACCACGCGCTCGCCCGGCTCGTCGACTACACGATCGAGCGGGTCGGCTGACGCGCGTTCGCGCATCCCGCAATCCTGCCGTCGGGTGATCGGGAACTCGCGCGTGTGATTCGGACGTTCTTCTTGCGAACGACTCGACAGGAAGGGCGGGAGCCGTGAACAGCTTCTCCAACGGCGCGAAGACTTTCGGACTGCTCGTGGGCATGTCCGCACTCATCGTCTTCATCGGATCGCTGTTCAACAACAGCACGATCCTGGTGGTGGCGATCGTATTCGCGGTCGCGATGAACGGCTACGTCTACTTCAACAGCGACAAGCTCGCTCTCAAGTCGATGCACGCGCAGCCGGTCACCGAGGTCCAGGCGCCCGAGATGTACCGGATCGTGCGCGAACTCGCGACGACCGCGCACCAGCCGATGCCGCGGCTCTACATCAGCCCGACGCAGGCGCCCAATGCCTTCGCGACGGGCCGCAACCCGCGTAACGCGGCGGTGTGCTGCACCACCGGCATCCTGCAGTTGCTCAACGAGCGCGAGTTGCGCGCGGTGCTCGGGCACGAGCTGTCGCACGTGTACAACCGCGACATCCTCATCTCGTCGATCGCGGGCGCGATGGCCGCGGTCATCTCCGGTCTCGCGAACTTCGCGATGTTCGCGAACATGTTCGGCGGCCGCGGTGGGGGCCAGAACGCGAACCCGATCGCGCTGCTTCTCGTGTCTCTCCTCGGCCCGATCGCGGCGACCGTCGTCAAGCTCGCGGTGTCGCGCTCGCGGGAGTACCAGGCCGATCAGTCGGGTGCCGAGCTGACGGGCGACCCGCTGGGTCTGGCGTCGGCGCTGCGCAAGATCGAGGCGGGCGCGCAGGCGGCACCGTTGCCGCCCGACCCGAAGATCGAGGCGCAGTCGCACGCGATGATCGCGAACCCCTTCCGCGCGGGCGAGCGTGCGGCGCGGCTGTTCTCGACGCACCCGCCCATGAACGAACGCATCGAGCGGCTCGAACGCATGGCGTACGGCGACCGCTGAGGCCCCGCCCCGCCCCGGCCCCGACGCGGGGCCGGGGTCGGCAGGCATGGGGGAGCGGGTCAGCGGTAGTTGACGAACTGCAGCGCGATGCCGAAGTCCTCGTTCTTGAGCAGGGCGATCACGGCCTGGAGGTCGTCGCGCTTCTTGCTGGTGACACGCAACTCGTCGCCCTGGATCTGCGCCTTGACACCCTTCGGGCCTTCGTCGCGGATCTTCTTCGAGATCTTCTTCGCGTTCTCGCTGGAGATCCCCTGTACGAGGGAACCGGTGAGCTTGAACGACTTGCCCGATTGCTGCGGTTCGCCGGCGTCGAAGGCCTTGAGCGAGATGTCGCGGCGGATCAGCTTCTCCTTGAACACCTCGAGCGCGGCCTGGAGACGCTCCTCGGTCTCCGCGGTGAGGGTGATCGCTTCGTCGCCTGCCCAGTCGATCGACGCACCGGTGCCACGGAAGTCGTAGCGGGTCGACAGCTCCTTGGCGGCCTGATGCAGCGCGTTGTCGACCTCCTGACGGTCGACTTTGCTCACCACGTCGAAGGACGAATCTGCCACTGGTATCTCTCCCGGTTCGAGTTCGAGGTGCCCATTGCGGGCGGGTCGGCCTCGACGCTATCGGGTGCGGACCGCCGGTATCCACCCGTTCGCCCGCCGGCAGGCACCCGGTCCGCATGGCTGTATGCACCCGGTTTGCATTGTGGGGGGCGGTTCGTTGTATTCTTCCATCCGCAGCGCAGAGGCCTCGGCCGGTATGCGCTGCAACGGCAGGTTGCCCGAGCGGCCAATGGGAGCGGACTGTAAATCCGTCGGCTTACGCCTACGTAGGTTCGAATCCTACACCTGCCACACCCCGGAACCCCCGGCGAGCACATGCCCGCCGGGGGTTCCGGCGTGAGGGTCGAGAGCCGACCCGCGAGCGCACGGGGTGTTGTCCGCCGAACGTCGCTGAACAGGCAATTTGGTGGAGGGCGCGAACTCTGTGTAATCTCGTCAAGGCTTCGGCGCGCAGCACTGCGCGAATGAAGCACGCCCCCTTAGCTCAGTCGGCAGAGCGTTTCCATGGTAAGGAAAAGGTCGACGGTTCGATTCCGTCAGGGGGCTCGCTGGATTGAGGTGGCACCTCGCGTGCCGCACCACCGAGGCGGTGTAGCTCAGTTGGTAGAGCAAACGACTCATAATCGTTGCGTCGCCGGTTCAAGTCCGGTCACCGCTACACAGTACGAATGATCGACCATGATCAGAACCACCCGAAAGAAGGCATCACGTGGCCTCCTCGACTGACGTCCGGCCCAAGATCACCTTGGCCTGCGAGGTTTGCAAGCACCGCAACTACATCACCAAGAAGAATCGTCGCAACGATCCCGACCGCCTCGAGCTGAAGAAGTTCTGCCCGAACTGCGGCACGCATCGCGCGCACCGCGAGTCCAAGTAGAACCTGCGTCGCACCGGGGCCGCGGCGGCACACGCCGTCGGGCCCCGTTTGCTCGTGAGGACGTGACGGCGACGCGTGCCGGGCTCGGCCCGGCCGTCGCGCCGCGGGGTGAAAGGTGACCAGAGCGTGACTGAGACCGACGTGAAGAACCCAGAGGGCTCCGCGACGGACGCCGTACCTGCCGATGCCGTGACGTTCGATCCCGCCGAGAACGCGAAGGCCATGGTCGGCCACCACTACCGCGTCGAGGACTTCTACGAGGTCGGCCGCGAGAAGGTGCGCGAGTACGCGCGGGCCGTGCAGGACTACCACCCCGCGCACTGGAGCGAGGACGCCGCGAAGGGGCTCGGCTACGACGGCCTGCTCGCGCCGCTCACGTTCATCTCGCTCGTCGGCATCATCGCGCAGAACCGGCTGTTCTCCGAGATCGTGCGTGGATACGACTTGAGCCAGATCATGCAGACCGATCAGGTGTTGCAGTTCCATCGTCCGATCCAGGTCGGCGACCGGCTCGTGTGCGATGTCTACCTCGATTCGTTCCGGCAGGTCGCGGGCAGCGATCTGATCGTCACGAAGAACATCGTGTCCGACCAGCACGACGAGCTGGTCATGACCACGTACACGACGCTCGTGGCACGCAGCGGCGGCGAGGTCGACGAGCAGTGGATGGACTCGGTGCGAGAGGTGGTGATGCACGGTGTCGCTTCGTAGATTCGACGACGTCCAGGTCGGGGAGGAGTTGCCCGATCGCATCGTCAAGCTCACGCGTGGCGATCTCGTCAACTACGCAGGCGTGTCCGGCGATGCCAACCCGATCCACTGGAGCGACGAGGTCGTGGCGCTGGCCGGCCTGCCGAATGTGGTCGCGCACGGCATGCTGTCGATGGGATTGGGTGCGGGGTTCGTCACCGAGTGGCTCGGCGACCCCGGTGCGGTCACCGAGTACAGCGTGAGGTTCACCAGCCCGGTCTACGTCGAGGCGGGCAGGGCTGCGTCGGTCGAGTTCACCGGCAAGGTGAAGTCGGTCGACGGGGAAAACAGGACGGCAGTGGTCGCTATCGTGGCGAAGTCCGAGGGCAAGAAGATCTTCGGACGGGCCACGGCAACGGTTCGCCTGGCGTGACCAGGCGGATTGGGTTAGTTCCGGGGCATTGAAGTACACTGAGATTTCTGGGGTTGCCTAGCGCTGCGCGCTGCCCTTCGATCCGTTTCGGCGGATGTGACGGGTGGCGCGCGTGTTGTGTAGCCGCAGAGCGGTGGGTTCCGATCCACCGAAGGGGCGTAGCTCAATTGGCAGAGCAGCGGTCTCCAAAACCGCAGGTTGCAGGTTCAAGTCCTGTCGCCCCTGCCCTGGAATGCCAGCGACCGAGAGGAACGACGTGAGCGAGGATCGCGCGAAGCGCGACGGCGACACTTCCGGGTCCGTCGACCCCGAGGGCGTCGACGCCACCGGCTCCGCTCGCTCCGTCGCACCCACCGGCAAGCCGAGCGGCAAGCGTCGCGGCCGGGCAACCGGCGCGAACTCCGACGACGGCGCAGGTGCGCGTGGCAAAGTGACTGTCGCGGACTCGCGGTCCGCGCGCACGAAAACTGCAGACGGCAAGACAGCCGGCAACGGCAAGGCAGCCAAGAAAAAGAAGTCCGCCGACCGCAAGGAGAACATCTTCAAGCGGCTCGTCCGGTTCTTCCGCGAGGTCGTCGCCGAGCTCCGCAAGGTCATCTGGCCCAACCGCAAGCAGATGGTCACCTACACGACCGTCGTGCTCGTGTTCGTGGCGTTCATGGTGGCATTCATCGGACTTCTCGACCTCGGCGTCATCAAGGGCGTCACCTGGTTGTTCGGCTGATCCGGTCCGCTGGATCGACGCCACGAGTCACGAAAGGAAGCGAGTGCCCCAGTGAGCACCCCCGAGAACGACACGAATGAGGCCACGGCCGACGACGCCGCGGTCGACGAGCGTGTCTCTGCCGAGGCGGCCGCCGAAGTGGACGTCGAGGCTGCCACGGAGGACGCCGATTCCCAGGCCGACGCCGCGGGCGATGCGGACGCCGCCGTGTCCGGCGACGCGGCAGCGGTCGACGAAGCAGAGGTGGACGAAGCAGAGGTCGACCCGGTTGCGGAGTTCAAGGCCGCGCAGCGGCGCGCGCCGGGCGACTGGTATGTCATCCACTCGTACGCCGGCTACGAGAACAAGGTGAAGGCCAACCTCGAGACTCGCGTCCAGAACCTCGACGTGGGCGACTACATCTTCCAGGTCGAGGTGCCCACCGAGTCGGTCACCGAGATCAAGAACGGCCAGCGCAAGCAGGTCAACCGCAAGGTGCTGCCGGGCTACATCCTGGTGCGGATGGAACTCAACGACGAGTCGTGGGGCGCGGTGCGCAACACGCCGGGAGTCACAGGCTTCGTCGGCGCCACGTCGAGGCCGTCGCCGCTGTCGATCAACGAGGTCGTCAAGTTCCTGCTCCCGCAGCAGGACCAGAAGAAGACGGCCGCAGCACCGGCCGCCGGTGGCGAACAGGCCGCGGGCGAGGCGGTCGCGAAGCCGGCCATCGAGGTCGACTTCGAGGTCGGCGAGTCGGTCACCGTCATGGACGGCCCGTTCGCCACGCTTCCCGCGAGCATCAGCGAGGTCAACGCCGAGCAGCAGAAGCTCAAGGTCCTGGTGTCGATCTTCGGTCGTGAGACGCCGGTCGAGTTGGGCTTCAACCAGGTCGAGAAGATCTGACGCGGCGCGACCGCACATCGAACTTGCACTGCAGTACGCAAGAACCACACCCAGCAAGAAACTAGGAACGAAAAGATGCCCCCCAAGAAGAAGAAGCTCGCAGGGCTGATCAAGCTTCAGATCCAGGCCGGTCAGGCCAACCCTGCTCCGCCCGTCGGTCCCGCGCTGGGCCAGCACGGCGTGAACATCATGGAGTTCTGCAAGGCCTACAACGCGGCGACCGAGTCGCAGCGTGGCAACGTGATCCCGGTCGAGATCTCGGTCTACGAAGACCGTTCGTTCGACTTCAAGCTCAAGACCCCGCCTGCCGCCAAGCTGCTCCTCAAGGCAGCGGGCGTGCAGAAGGGCTCGGGCGAGCCGCACAAGACCAAGGTGGCGTCGGTCACCATGGACCAGGTGCGCGAGATCGCGAAGACCAAGCAGGAAGACCTCAACGCGAAGGACATCGAGCAGGCCGCGAAGATCATCGCAGGCACCGCGCGCTCGATGGGCATCACCGTCAACGGCTGATCCGCCTCCGCACCCCCGTGGGAGGGCCGGCCAGGCCCCGTCACCACATCGATCCATTCGCCCACACGGGCGAGACGTTAGGACGTGAAGACATGGCACAGCGCAGCAAGGCGTATCGCGCCGCAGCCGAGAAGATCGACAGCAGCAAGCTCTACAGCCCCCTCCAGGCTGCGAAGCTCGCGAAGGAAACCTCGTCGTCCAAGATGGACGCGACCGTCGAGGTCGCGGTTCGCCTGGGCGTCGACCCCCGCAAGGCGGACCAGATGGTGCGCGGCACCGTCAACCTGCCCAACGGCACCGGCAAGACGGCACGTGTCGTCGTGTTCGCCGTCGGCGAGAAGGCCGCCGAGGCCGAGGCCGCAGGCGCCGACGCGGTGGGCTCCGAGGACCTCATCGAGCGCATCCAGGGTGGCTGGACCGACTTCGACGCCGCGATTGCGACGCCGGACCAGATGGCCAAGGTCGGCCGCATCGCCCGCGTGCTGGGACCGCGTGGCCTGATGCCGAACCCGAAGACCGGCACGGTCACGGCGGACGTCACGAAGGCTGTCAACGACATCAAGGGCGGCAAGATCAACTTCCGCGTCGACAAGCAGGCCAACCTGCACTTCGTGATCGGCAAGGCGTCCTTCGACGACGCGAAGCTGGTCGAGAACTACGGCGCCGCGCTGGACGAGATCCTGCGTGCGAAGCCGTCGTCGGCGAAGGGCCGCTACGTCAAGAAGGTCACGGTTTCGACCACCACCGGACCGGGCATCCCGGTGGACCCGAACCGCACGCGCAACCTTCTCGAGGACACCGACGCGTAAGTCGCTTCGACGAAACAGCGCAGAAGGGCCGGCACGGACATTCCGTGCCGGCCCTTCTGGTGTCTGTGGGTGCCGCGCTACTCGTCACCGTCGCGGAACGCGACCGTCCGGTCACCGTCGCGGAACGCGACTGTCCGGTCACCGTCGCGGAACGCGAGCATGGTGCCGCGGCCGTCGGGCCGCCACGGCATGAACACCGCGACCGCGATCGCCGCGAGCACGACGGCCCCGCTCGCGACGAGTGACGCGGTCGTGACGCCCTCGAGCACCGTGGTCTTCATCGTGAGGATCAGCTCCTCCCGGCGGCTGTCGAGGAAGGCAGGCAGGTCTGCCTTGCGGATCTCGAGGACGCTGAGCACCGATGCACTCGCGAAGTCCTTCTGGTCGTCGGTCATGAGGGTCGCGGGCACCGCGTCGAGAGCCGGACGGATCCTGGTCGTGTAGTACGACGCGACGATCGAGCCGAGCACTGCGACGCCGAGGGTGCCGCCGATCTCGCGGGTCGTGTCGTTGACGGCTGATCCCGCGCCTGCCTGGTCGAGCGGGAGCGTGGACATGATCGACTCGGTCGCAGGGCCCTGCACGATGCCGATGCCGAGGGCCATCGACACCATCGACGGGAGCACGACCGTGAGGTAGCTGCTGTCCACCTCGACCGTGCCCGCGATGAACAGTCCGACCGCGGTGAACGCGAGGCCGAGCACGATGACGGCGGCGGCGCCGACGCGTTGGGCGAGCAAGGTCGCGATCGGTGCGCCGAGTGCGACGGCGACCGCGAACGGGAGAGACGCGATGCCGAACGCGAGCGGGCTGTACTCCCGCACTCCCTGGAAGTACTGCGTGATGAGGAACAGGAAGCCGAACAGCGAGAAGTAGGCGACAGCGATGGCGAGTGCGGGCAGTGCGAACCTGCGGTTGCGGAAGAGCCGGAGGTCGAGGATCGGGTGCGTCACGCGCAGCTCGCGCCACACGAACGCGGCGAGCGCGACGACGGCGAGCGTGGCCGCGGTGAGGGTCGTGGGCGAGAGCCACCCGTGGTGCGGCGCTTCGATGATTGCCCACACGAGCACGGTGATGCCGACGACCGAGGTCACGATGCCGACGAGGTCGAACCGTCCGACGGTCGTCGCGCGCGATTCGGGCACGAGCGCGAGCACGGCGAGCACGGCGACCGCTGCCACCGGCACGTTCATCCAGAACACCGAGTGCCAGCTGAAGTGCTCGAGCAGCCACCCGCCCGCCGTGGGGCCGATCGCGATCGCGAACCCGGCCATCGCGGTCCACGCCGCGATCGCGAGTGCGCGTTCGCGGGCGTCGGTGAAGATGTTGATGATCAGCGCGAGCGTCGCGGGGAAGACCGCGGCGGCGAACACGCCCATCGCGGCGCGTGCGGCGATCACCTGTTCGAGCGAGCCGGAGAGGGCACCGGCGGTCGACATCGCCGCGACGCCCACGAGGCCGACGACCATGATCCGCCTTCGGCCGTACCGGTCGCCGAGGTTGCCGAACGCGAGGAGCAGGCCCGCGAAGGTGAGGGTGTACGCGTCGACGACCCACTGCAGCCCGCTCACCGAGGTGCGCAGTTCGACGCCGAGCGACGGCAGGGCGACGTTGACGACCGTGTTGTCGAGCACGACGAGGAGTTCGGCGAGGCAGATCACGGCCAGTGCCGCGAATCGGCGTACGCGGGAGAGCCCGGGTACGGGCGGGGTGAGAACCGTCATGCCGAGCACCGTAGCAATACATGTAACTACGTGTAACGGGTATATCCCGGAGTTGTGCGCCCCGTCGTCCGAGCGTGGACGATTTTGCAGGTGGTGGGCGCTTCGCGTACTCTGTCCTACGGAGTTCGTTCGGTTCGAGCGTCCTCCATCCCGAAATCATGTTCTACCCGAGACCGTTGGTGATCATGTCCGGCTGCGCCGGTCGTGATTGAAAGCCCGGACCTGTCCGGCGGCCCACGCAGGAGAACGAGGTGAGGGACGGCGCCGCGGTGCGAGCTGCGACTGCCTTCTCTGTGACGCCCCGTGGCCTGCGCCCGGGGCGTTTTGCATGTTCAGGGTGTGTCAGTCGGCAACCCCGATCGGCGCGCGGTCGAAGCTGGGGACAACGACTGTCACGAGAGGAGGCGAAGTATGGCAAAGCCTGAGAAGGTTTCCGCGGTTGCGGAGATCACCGAGCAGTTCAAGGGTTCGACTGCCGCTGTGATCACGGAGTACCGCGGTCTCTCGGTGGGCAGCATCACGACTCTGCGACGCGCTCTCGGAGAAGGTGCCACCTACTCCGTCGCCAAGAACACCCTGGTCAAGCGCGCCGCTGCAGAAGCGGGCGTCGAGGGTCTTGACGATCTGTTCGTCGGTCCGACCGCCATTGCATTCATCAAGGGCGAGCCGGTCGACGCCGCGAAGGCGCTGAAGAACTTCGCGAAGGACAACAAGGCTCTCGTCATCAAGGGCGGCTACATGGACGGCGCTCCGCTGTCCGTGCAGCAGGTCGAGCAGATCGCGGACCTCGAGTCCCGCGAGGTCCTGCTGGCCAAGCTCGCCGGCGCGATGAAGGGCAACTTGGCAAAGGCCGCAGGCCTGTTCAACGCTCCCGCGTCGCAGGTGGCCCGTCTGGCCGCCGCGCTGCAGGAGAAGAAGGCTGCCGAGGGCGGGTCGTCCGCCGAGGCCGCCGAAAGCTGATCCGCACCCGCGCATCACTGACAACCCCGCCCGGTCGCGGATCGGCGACATGGGACTTACAGGAAGGACGCCACAATGGCGAAGCTCAGCACTGAAGAACTGCTCGACCAGTTCAAGGAACTCACCCTCCTCGAGCTCTCGGAGTTCGTGAAGGCCTTCGAGGAGACCTTCGAGGTCACCGCGGCTGCTCCGGTCGCCGTCGCCGCTGCGGGTGCCCCCGCTGCCGGTGGCGAGGCTCCGGCCGAGTCGGAGCAGGACGAGTTCGACGTCATCCTCGAGGGTGCAGGCGACAAGAAGATCCAGGTCATCAAGGTCGTCCGTGAGGTCGTCTCGGGCCTGGGCCTGAAGGAAGCCAAGGACCTCGTCGAGGGCGCTCCGAAGCCGATCCTGGAGAAGGTCGCCAAGGAAGCTGCCGACGCTGCCAAGGAGAAGCTCGAGGCTGCCGGCGCATCGGTCACCGTCAAGTAAGACCTTCGCGGCGTGTCGCCGCCGGGCGCGATTCGACCCGGCGGCGCGTTCCGAGAACGTCCGAGAGGGCCGTTCCCCCATCGTGGGGAACGGCCCTCTCGTCGTCTCACGGCACAAGCGCTCCTCGGATGTGTTATGGGACAGGTAATTTCGGACAGTTCGGTGGGATCGGACAATCTTCCACGATGGACGTGACCCCGTGTTGTCTTCCTTCCTTACTCGTGAGTAGGATGCGTGTCACAGCTAACACCCCGATGCGGTAAGGTGACGCAACCCACAAGGTCGCACGACATGGGGGCCAGTCCCTGGGCCGCACGCCGAGGGGGTCGTGCCCCTGGTGTGCGGGTCGTGACCGAGTCGGTTCGCGACAGGTGGGGGGAACGCATACATACTGCATCGGACGTCGTGGAGGTAATCGTGGGTGTCGAGGTCGCCGTCGAGGGACTGACCAAGTCCTTCGGCTCGCAGAAGATCTGGCAGGACGTATCGCTGACGCTGCCGCGGGGCGAAGTGAGCGCCCTGCTCGGGCCGTCGGGTACGGGTAAGTCGGTGTTCTTGAAGTCGCTCATCGGGCTGCTGCGGCCCGAAGAGGGCTCGATCGTGATCGACGGAACCGACATCCTCCAGTGCTCGTCGAAGGAACTGTACGAAATTCGCAAACTGTTCGGTGTGCTTTTCCAGGACGGCGCGCTGTTCGGTTCGATGAACCTGTACGACAACGTGGCGTTCCCGCTCCGGGAGCACACCAAGAAGTCCGAGTCGGACATTCGCAAGATCGTGATGGAGAAGCTCGAGATCACCGGTCTGATCGGCGCCGAGGACAAGCTGCCGGGTGAGATCTCCGGTGGTATGCGCAAGCGTGCCGGGCTCGCCCGCGCGCTCGTGCTCGATCCCGAGATCATCCTCGTCGACGAGCCGGACTCGGGTCTCGACCCGGTCCGCACCACGTACATCTCGCAGACACTGATCGACATCAACGCCGAGATCGACGCCACGATCCTGATCGTGTCGCACAACATCAATCTCGCGCGTACGGTGCCCGACAACATCGGCATGTTGTTCCGCAGGCATCTCGTGATGTTCGGTCCGCGGGAGGTGCTGCTCACCAGCGAGGAACCCGTGGTCAAGCAGTTCCTCAACGGCACCATGATCGGCCCGATCGGCATGTCCGAGGAGAAGGACGAAGCCACGATGGCGCAGGAGCAGGCCATGGTGGAGGCGGGTCACCACGCGGGTGGCGTCGACGACGTCGAGGGCATCGTGCCCCAGATGCGCGCCACGCCGGGCAAGCCCGAACGACAGGCCGTCGCCCGCCGCCAGGCACGAGTGCGCGAGATCATGCACACGCTTCCCCCCAATGCACAGGAAGCAATTCGCGAATCGATGGTCGAGAACCCGTCCGATTACGCCACCGGCTCGTACGATCAGGGCGGTTACGCGTACGACGAGCAGGACACCCAGGTCATTCCGGCATACAGGGGCGCTGGAGATCAGAACTACGAGCAAGGGTAGGCAGCGCGGATGGGGGATACCCGGGCCTCGGTTCTCACACCGGTCACAGGGGCACTGACTCAGGCGGGGAACATCGTCGAACTGTTCGTCGATGTCGTCCGCAACACCTTCAGAAGGCCGTTCCAGTTCCGCGAGTTCGTGGAGCAGGCATGGTTCATCGCATCCGTCACGATCCTGCCGACGGCGATGGTCGCCATCCCGTTCGGCGCGGTCGTGTCGTTGCAGACGGGTTCGCTCATCCGCCAGCTCGGCGCCGAGTCGTTCACGGGCGCCGCGAGCGTTCTCGCGGTCATCCAGCAGGGCAGCCCCCTGGTCACCGCGCTGCTCGTCGCGGGTGCGGCCGGGTCGGCCGTCACAGCCGATCTCGGTTCGCGCACCATCCGCGAGGAGATCGACGCGATGGAAGTGCTCGGTATCAACCCCGTCCAGCGTCTCGTCGTCCCGCGTGTGCTCGCGATGGTGCTCGTGGCCGTTCTCCTCAACGGCCTCGTCGCCGTCGTCGGCATCGTGGGCGGCTACTTCTTCAACGTGATCCTGCAGAGCGGCAATCCGGGTGCCTACCTGTCGTCGTTCTCCGCATTCGCGCAGTTGCCGGACCTGTGGATCGGCGAGGTGAAAGCCGCGATCTTCGGCGTCATCGCGGGTGTGGTGGCCGCCTACAAGGGGCTGCACCCCAAGGGCGGCCCGAAGGGCGTCGGCGAAGCGGTGAACCAGTCGGTCGTCATCACCTTCCTGCTGCTGTTCTTCGCGAACCTGATTCTCACGATGGTGTACCTGCAGATCGTTCCGGCGAAGGGATCATGACCCGATGACTATCGCGAAGGGCCGTGGAGACCGGGCCCTGATGCGTGCCCGTCGAGTCGGCCGGGCACCCCTGAACGTGCTCGACCGGGCCGGCGAGCAGATGTCTTTCTACTCGCGTTCGATCGCGTGGATTCCTCACACGATCGTCCACTACCGCAAGGAAGTGCTGCGGCTGCTCGCCGAAGTCACCTTCGGCAGCGGTGCGCTCGCCGTCATCGGCGGCACGATCGGCGTCATCGCGATGATGTCGGGCTTCACCGGCATCGTCGTCGGTCTGCAGGGTTTCGCGGCCCTCGAGCAGCTGGGCAGTTCCGTGCTCACCGGCTTCCTGTCGGCGTACGTCAACACCCGTGAGATCGCGCCCATCGTCGCGGCCCTCGCGCTGTCGGCCACCGTCGGTTGTGGTTTCACCGCGCAGCTCGGCGCGATGCGGATCTCCGAGGAGATCGACGCGCTCGAGGTCATGGCGGTGCCGAGCGTGCCGTTCCTCGTCACGACCCGCATGATCGCAGGCTTCGTCGCGGTCATCCCGCTGTACATCGTCGGCCTGCTCGCGGCCTATCTCGCATCCCGCATCATCACGACGGTCGTCAACGGCCAGTCGTCCGGGTCGTACGACCACTACTTCAATCTGTTCCTGCCACCCGAGGACGTCCTGTACTCGTTCGCGAAGGTGCTCGTGTTCGCGTTCGTCCTCATCCTGATCCACTGCTACTACGGCTACCACGCGTCGGGCGGTCCGGCAGGCGTCGGCGTCGCGGTCGGTCGCGCGGTGCGCACCGCGATCGTCACGATCGCCGTCCTCGACTTCTTCCTGAGTCTCGCGATCTGGGGCACGTCCACGACGGTGAGGGTCGCCGGATGAGAACTTCCACGGTGGTGCGGCGCCGCATTCTGGGCATCGCGTTCTTCCTCGTGCTCGCACTGTTCCTGTACATCACGATCGGCTCGTTCAACAAGGTGTTCACCAAAGTCGTCAAAGTCGACCTCGTCACCGACACGGCCGGAAACGCATTGCCGCCCAATGCCGACGTCAAGGTGCGAGGCATGATCGTCGGCGAGGTGCGGTCCACGTCCACGGTCGACGGCGAGGTCACGTCCGAGCTGGCGCTCGAACCCGACAAGGCCGCCCTGATCCCCGCGAACTCGACGGCGCGGTTGCTCCCGAAGACGCTCTTCGGCGAGCGGTACGTGGCCATCGTCGTGCCCGAGACCGATGCCGGGCCTGCGATCGAGGCGGGCGACACGATCCGTCAGGACAAGAGCGGCAACGCCATCGAGATCGGCGAGGTGCTCGACGGTCTGCTCCCGTTGTTGCAGGCCATTCCCCCGCAGGATCTGTCGAACACGCTCGGCGCGCTCGCGGAGGGCTTCAGCGGCCGCGGCGAGGAGTTCGGGCTCACGCTCGACCGGCTGCAGGAGATCTTCGGCGGGCTCAATTCCGAGCTGCCCAACCTGCAGGAAGACCTGCGCGGCCTTGCCGACTTCTCGCAGACCTACTCCGAAGCGGCGCCCGAACTGATCGATGCGCTCGACAACCTGCGCACCACCGGCAACACGTTCGTCGAGAAGCAGGACCAGGTGTCGTCGTTGCTCGCGTCGTTCACCGGCACCGCATCGAGCACCGCGGACCTGTTGGAAGCCAACCGCGACTCGCTCATCACGTTCGCGGCCGACTCGCGTGAGGCGCTGCAGATCCTGGCTCGCAACTCGCCGTCGTTCGGGTGCATGCTCGCAGGCTTCGCGCGCACGGCGCCGGTCGCACGCGACCTGCTCGCGCCGGACGATCCGTATCCGGGCGTGCGCGCCAACATCCAGTTCACCAACCCGAAGGGGCGGTATCTGCCCAACCAGGACGAGCCGCGGCTCCTCGACGACCGTGGACCCGCGTGCTACGACTCCTACAAGGAGCCGGGCAAGAAGTTCCCGCAGTACCCGGGCGGCTCGTCCTACAACGACGGCGCCTACCAGGTGCCGAGCCGCAACCCCGGCTCGACGCGACCGCTCGACATCCTGCCCGCTCCCGAAGGCGTCCCGGACGACGTCCCGGGCTGGGGCGAGCAGGCCACCCCCGTCGTGTACGAGGGTTCGAAAGCCGAAAAGGACACGCTTGCAGTGGTGTACGGCCAGGCCGGAGGCATCGCGCCCGAGGACGTACCCGCGTGGACGACGTCGATCGGCGCACCGTCGTTGCGAGGAGCGGAGGTGAGCTACCAGTGAGGGGGCTTGCGGCACCGCTGACCAAACTCATCGTGTTCGCGGTCGTGACGATCCTGGCCACGGGCATGCTCGCGGCCACGATCGCCAACATCGGTGGAGGTGGCGGCACGAAGTTCTCGGCCGTCTTCACCGACGTCACGTCGCTCAACGAAGGCGACGAGATCCGCATCGCGGGTGTGCGTGTCGGCCAGGTCGAGAAGATCGAGATCGTCAACCGGCGCGAGGCGAAGGTCGAGTTCACGGTGTCCGATCGTGACTGGCTGCCGGCGAGTACGACGGCGACCCTCCGGTTCCGCAATCTCGTCGGGCAGCGGTACATCGCGCTCGAACAGGGCGAGGGCAAGCAGGGGCTGAAGCTGAACGGGGGCGACACGATCCCGATCGAGCAGACCCGTCCCGCGGTCAACCTCACGACGCTGTTCAACGGCTTCCGGCCGCTGTTCCAGACGCTCAGTGCCGACGACGTGAACAAGCTGTCGTACCAGATCATCCAGGTGTTCCAAGGCGAGGCAGGCACCGTCGACGAGCTCGTGCGCAATACCGCGAGCCTCACCAACACGTTGGCCGACAAGGACCGCGTCATCGGCGATGTCATCGACAACCTCAACGAGGTGCTCGCGACGGTCAACAGCCGCGACGACGAGCTCGACTCGTTGCTGGTCAACACGCAGAAGCTGGTGACCGGCCTGTCGAACGACCGTGGCACGATCGGCTCCGCCGTCACGTCGCTCGCGGGCCTCACCGACGCCACCGCGAACATCCTCGAACCGACGCGTCCGGCCGTCACCGACTCGATCGCGGCGCTCGGCACGCTCACCAACACGTTGAACGAGAACCACGACAAGCTCGACGAGACGCTGAAGACGTTCCCGGTCAAACTCGAAAAGCTCGGGCGTGCAGCGAGTTACGGTTCATGGTTCCAGTTCTACCTGTGTGGTGTGGACATTGCTGCCGGGCCGGGTACGGCTCCGCAGCTCAACCTGCCGACCGGACTGCCCACCGTCAACCAGCCGCTCTACACGAACTCCGCGAAGCGGTGCACGCAAGAGGGCTTGAGGGAGCTGCAGGGCGAATGAAGAAGCGTAATCCGGCCACCATCGGCGCGTTCGGCATCATCGTGATCATCCTGGCCACGGTGGCGGCGATGTCGCTCGACTCGCTGCCGATCATCGGCGCGGGTCAGGTGTACCGCGCGCAGTTCACCGAAGCCGCGGGGCTCAAGCCCGACAACGAGGTTCGCGTCGCGGGCGTCAAGGTCGGCAAGGTCAAGTCGGTCGACCTCGACGGCGACCGGGTGACGGTGGCCTTCCAGGTGAGCGACGCGTGGCTGGGCGACCAGACGTCCGCGTCGATCCAGATCAAGACGATCCTGGGACAGAAGTACCTGTCGCTCGACCCACGCGGTTCCGACTCGCTCGATCCGAGCGACACGATCCCGCTCGAACGCACCACCGCGCCGTACGACGTCGTCGAGGCGTTCTCGTCGGCTGCCGACACGGTCGACCAGATCGACACCGATCAGCTCGCGCAGAGCATGCAGACGCTGTCGCAGGCGTTCTCGGGCACGCCGGACGACATCCGTGCGTCGCTCGACGGTGTGAGCCGGCTGTCGCAGACCATCTCGAGTCGCGACCAGGAGCTGCGTCGCCTGTTCGACGCCACCGCCAACACCACACAGATCCTCGCCGACCGCAACAAGGAGTTCACGCAGCTCATCAGTGACGGTGGCAAGCTCCTGGAAGAGCTCAACACGCGCAAGCAGGCGATCTCGCAGCTGCTGCACGGCACGCAGCGCGTGTCGGAACAGCTCAGCGCGCTCGTCCAGGAGAATCGCGAACAGATCGGGCCTGCCCTCGACCAGCTGAACCAGGTGGTGGGTCTGCTCAACGACAATCTCGGGGACATCGACAAGGCGATGAAGCTGTACGAACCGTTCGTCCGCCTGTACACGAATGTCGTCGGCAACGGCCGGTGGTTCGACCAGGTGATCGTGAACATCCTGCCGCCGGGGCTCCCCGAGATCCCGGGCGAGCGCGAGCCCGGTCGCACGTTGGGGGTGAACTGATATGAGCGGCGTCGCGCACGACACCGAACGGCGGCGGTTCAGCCGCACGCAGATCGTGATCACGAGCATCGTCGTCGTCGCGGCGATCTTGCTGGCGACCGCCCTGTGGTGGGTGTTCACCCGCGCAGGCACCACCAAGATCACGGCGTACTTCGACAAGTCCGTCGGCATCTACGAGGGGTCCGACGTCCGCGTCCTCGGCGTCAAGGTCGGGTCGATCGGCTCGGTCGAGCCGCAAGGCGAGGTCGTCAAGGTCGAGATGCGGGTCGACCGCGGCACCGACGTCCCGGCCGAGGCGAATGCCGCACAGGTGTCGCCGTCGGTCGTGTCCGATCGCTACATCCAGCTGTCGCCGCCGTACACGGGGGGCGCGAAGATGACGAGCGGCGCGACGATTCCGCGCGAGCGCACCGCGACGCCGGTGGAGGTCGATCAGCTCTACTCGAGCATCGAGGACCTCTCGCGCGCGCTCGGACCCGACGGCGCGAACAAGGAGGGCGCGCTGTCCGACCTGGTGCAGTCGGGTGCCGCCAACCTGGACGGCAACGGAGAAGCGCTCGGCGAGAGCATCCAGCAGTTGTCCGACGCGAGTCGCACACTCAACGACTACCGTGGCGACATCTTCGACACGGTCAGGAATCTGCAGACGTTCGTGAGTGCGCTTGCGGCCAACGACGAACAGGTGCGCCAGTTCAACACGCAGCTGTCGGACCTGTCCGGCTTCCTTGCGTCCGAACGTGAGGATCTCGCGAAGGCGTTGCAGCTGCTGGGCCCTGCGCTCGTCGACGTGGCCGACTTCGTACGCGACAACCGTGAGCTACTGACGAAGAACATCAACGACCTCGTGCCGGTGACGCAGGCCGTCGCCGACAACCGCGACTCGCTGATCAACTCGCTCACACTGCTGCCGCTCGCGGTCTCGAACCTCACCAACTCGTACGATGCCGAGGCGGGCGCGCTCGCGTCGCGGCTCACGATCCCGGATCTGCAGGATCCCGCGGGCGCGGTGTGCAAGCTGCTCGATCTGGGCAAGCTCGTGCCGGGCGACCCACGCTTCGAGCAGCTCGGCCGGCAGGCCCAGCCGCTCGTCGACCGGTGCGCGGGTATCGCGGATCAGGTCACCTCACGCGTCGCGACTCCCGAGTTGACCCTCCCGTTCGGCATCATGAGCGGCGAGAACATCCAGAACCGGGTGGTCCCCGGCACGGTGCCCGGCAATGTCTCGCCGCGCTTCGAGGGCTTCGGCAGCGGAGGTGGCCAGTGACCCGGAAGACTGTGTCGGCGCGGACGATGCGGCGTGCGGCCACCGCGACCGCGGCGCTGTCCGTTGCGGCGGTGCTCGCGACCTCGTGCTCGTCGGAGGGCATCTACGGCATCCCGCTGCCCGGCGGGGCCGACGTCGGCGACGACCCGATGCATCTCACGATCCAGTTCGACGACGTCCTCGATCTCGTGCCGCAGACCGCGGTGAAGGTGGACGGCGTACCGGTGGGCCGTGTCGACTCGATCGGTGTCGCGGACGACGGATGGACCGCGGAGGTCGCCATATTGCTCGACCGCACGGTCGACCTGCCGTCGAATGCCATTGCGGCCGTGGACCAGACCAGCCTGCTCGGCGAGAAGTTCATCCAGCTCACGCCACCGCAGGAAGGCGCCGCCGGCACGCTGTCGGACGGCGACGAGATCCCGTTGGCGAACACTCGGCACTCCACCGAGATCGAGCAGGTGCTCGGTGCGCTGTCGCTGTTGCTCAACGGCGGCGGCGTCGGCCAGTTGCAGCCGGTCGTGCACGAGCTCAGCACCGCGCTCGACGGCCGCGAAGGTCGCGTGAAAGAGCTGTTGCACCAGACGAACACGCTCGTCGACGGGCTCAACGACCAGCGCGACGACATCACGCGTGCGCTCGACGGGCTCGACACCCTCACTGCCCGCACCGCCGAGCAGACCGACAAGATCGAAGCCGTGCTCGACGAACTGCCGGTCGCGACGGGTGTGCTCGAAGAGCAGCGTCCACAGCTCACCCAGATGCTGGGCCAGCTCGACCGGCTCGGGCAGGTCGGCACCGACGTGCTCACGCGCTCGCGCGACGACCTCATCAACGACCTGCTGGCGCTGCGGCCCACCCTGCAGGCGCTCGCCGCGGCGGGCCAGGACCTGCCGGACGCGCTGCCCTTCGTGCCCACCGTGCCGTTCCCCGACGGCGTCGAGAAGATCGCACTGGGCGGTTCGGTCAACCTGTGGCTCACCGTGGACCTGCAGATCGGCGACGCGCTGTCGGCACTCGGCGTCGGCCAGGGCGATCCGGTGTACGTGCCGCCGCTCTACGGCGAGCCGAAGCCGGTCATCGATCCGAGCAATCCGTACGTGGGTGGCAACGGTCCGCGTCCGGGGTGGCCCACCGTGTCGCTGCTTCCGGTGCTGCCGTTCGGGGCGCCGCCGGCGCTGCCGCCGCTGCCGGGTGCGTCGGGTACCGCGGGAGACGGCGGTGACCAGGGCGGCGACGCTCCGCGGAATCCGTTCGAAGGCTTCCTGCAACAGTTCGGAATCGGGGGAGGACAGTGAGATCTCGACTCGTCCGGGTCCAGCTGATCGCGTTCGTCGTGGTCGCGCTGCTCGGCCTGGTGTACGTGGGCGCGCAGTACGTGCGCCTCGACAAGCTCCTCGGGTTCGGCGAGTACACCGTGCACGCCGAACTATCGGACTCGGGCGGCATCTTCACCAACGCCGAGGTCACCTACCGCGGTGTCCCGGTGGGGCGTGTGGGCGCGTTGTCGCTCACGTCCGACGGGGTGAGTGTCGAGCTCAAGCTCGACTCGGGCGGGCCGGACATTCCGGAGTCGTCGAAGGCCGTGGTCGCCAACCGGTCCGCGATCGGCGAGCAGTACGTCGATCTGCAGCCCGACACGGATCAGCCGCCCTTCCTCGCCGACGGCTCCGTCATCACCGACACGCAGACTCCGGTCCCGGTCGAACAGGTGCTCACGAGTGTCAACGGCCTCGTCCGGTCGGTTCCGCTCGACGATCTGACGACGGTCGTCCGTGAGCTCGGAACCGCGCTCGACGGCCGGGGGGACGAGATCGGCAGGCTCGCCGACTCGCTGTCCACGCTGACCCAGTCCGGTGTCGAGGCGCTGCCGGAGACGCTCCAGCTGATCCGGGACAGCCGCATCGTGCTCGACACCCAGAGCGAGCAGTCGTCCTCGATCCGGCAGTTCAGCCGCGACCTCGACGACGTCGCGGCGCAGCTGCGGGCCAGCGACCCCGACGTGCGCACCATCATCGACGGGGGTCTGCCCGCGAGCGAGCAGCTCGGCGGACTCGTCCAGGACGCAGGCCCGGGCCTGACCACAGGCGTGCACAACCTCGCACTGCTCGCCGAGAAGCTCGCGCCGCAGGCCGTCGCGCTCAACCCCCTGCTGCTGTTCCTGCCGGGCGTCTCGGCGGCGGCGTCGACCATCGCGCCCGGCGACGGTACGGTGCACCAGGGCATCGTGCTCGAGACGAACAACCCGCCGTCGTGCACGGTGGGCTACGAGGGCACGCAGGCAATCCTCGACCAGATGAAGCGCGAGGACCCGCACTTCGACGACACGCAGCAGGACTTCCCGTTCAACTCGGAGGCGTCGTGTGAGGTGCCGCAGGGCAGTGTCACCGGCGTCCGCAGCGCGAACCGCATCCAGTTCGCCGACCCCGACACCCCGCAGCCGTGGGATTCGAAGCCCAAGGTCGATCCCGACAAGCTCGACCTCAATCCGATCGCGAGCCAGCTCGCACCGCTGGTCGGGGTCACTCCGAAGTAGAGCGCGGTGGCTCGGCGTCCTCGCCGAGCCACGGGCGTGTGCACGACGATCAGTAGGGTATTGATGTGACACCAACAGTTTCGGCCGAACCCGAGGGCCCGTCCGGGCCTACGCAGGAAACCTCGCCCCTCGGCAGAGCGCTGCTCGCCGGGGCGGTCGTCCTCCTGGTCGTCGCCGTCGTGGCGGCCGGCTGGTTCGGATTCACGTGGGTCCGAGCCGTCGTGGGCGACGGCGACGTGGCCTCCGCGCGCGACTCGGCCCTCGACGGCGCCCAGCAGGCGGCGATCAACCTCAACACGGTCGACGCCGCGAACATCGACGCGTCGTTCGAGAACATGCGTTCGTCGATCACCGGCGACCAGATGAACAAGGACCTCGACACGACGGTCCAGCAGCTCACCGACGCCGTGCGGCAATCCGGTGCCACGAGCAAGGGCGAGGTGCTCAGCGGCGCCCTCACCGAACTCAACACCGACGACAAGACCGGAAAGGCGCTCGTCGTGCTCGCCGTCACCACCACGTGGCCGCAGCAGTACGAGCGCACCAAGGTCACGATGACCCTCGGGATGCGTGACGTCGACGGGGTGTGGAAGGCCGAGTCGGTGCAGCCGGTGGGCAGCCGGATCCAGCTCGACGCGGGGCCCACTCCCGGCGCGGAGCAAGCCCCCGCCGAGGGTGCGCCGCCCGCGGACGCGCCGCCCGCCGAGGCTCCCGCGGAGGAGGCACCCGCCGAACCCGCCGCCCCCGCCGAGGGGCCGTAGTCCGCGCCGCGCACGCAGCTCGACAGAAATGGTGAACCATGCCACCCCAACGCCGTAAGAACACTCCCGCCAACGCTCCGAAGGGGCGGCGTCCGTACGTGGCCGGAACCCGTGGGCGCACGCCGCGGGACGCAGCCGACGCGCCGGGAACCGAACCACCGGAGGTCGACGCACCCGAGGCCGACGTACCAGGGGCCGAAGCACCCGAGACGCCTGTCCCCGTCGAACCGGCTCCCGACGCGAAGGAGTCGAAGCCGGACCTGACGAAGCCTGCCGAGCCGGCTCCCGAGGCGACGGAACCGACCGAGCCGGAATCGAAGCCGGAGAAGGCACCCGCCGCGCCTGTCGCCTGGAAGCCGATCGCCGCGGTGTTCGCCGCCGCCGTCGTATTCGCTGCGATCGCGGTCGTGGCCGCGATTCGACCGGGCTTCGACGCGGACACCGGCAACCAGGCGTGGGTCGACGCCGGCGCCACCTCGGAAGTCACCGCGGCGACGACGGAGGGCCTCGAGTCGCTGTACTCGTACAGCTACGACACGATCGACGCCGACTTCGACAAGGCGCGTGGGTTCCTCACCGAGGACAAGCGCAAGGAATTCGACGAGACGGCCGACACCACGAAACAGGCTGCACAGCAGACGAAGACCGCAACACAAGCCGATGTCACCGACATCGGTGTCGTCCGCCTCGAGGGTGACAATGCCGAGGTGCTCGCGCACCTGAACGTGAGCGCGACGGGCGATGCCGTCGCGCAGGGCAGTGCGGCCACCCCGGTCGTCGTGCACCTCACCAATGTCGACGGTAAGTGGCTGCTCTCGGACATCTCCGACAACCAGGCGTGACCGCTGCCGCGGTTCAGCGCCGCGGTACCCGCAGCATGACGTTCACCCTCGGGCCGCGTCGTCCGAGGGTGGTCGTCCCGATCAAGTGGCCGTCGAAGCGTTCGTAGAACGGGACATTGGAGTCCTTGCACAGACCGCACACGGGCACGCCCAGCGTGTCCGCTCGGTCCACGAGATCCTGGAACAGTGCGGTGCCGACACCGCGCCGATGGTTTTCCGGACTCGCGCCGAGATAGACCGCGAGGATATGCGGCACTCCGGGAACCGTGCGGGCGAGTGCGGCATCCACCCGGATGCCCGCCGCCACGCGGGTTCCCATGTCGCGCATGAGTTCCGGGCCGCCGATCAGCGAGTGCCACGGCGTACGGGTGTGGTCGGGGCCATGCCACAGCAGCACGCCTTCGATCCTGCCGTCGACCGTGGCGACGGTCGCCGTTCCCTGCGGCAGATGCCTGCGCCGCGCCATCGTGAGGATCATCTTCGGCTGTCGCCGGTCGCGCACCGACTCGTCCGGGAAGAGATACTCGCCCACGGGGTCGTCGCGATGGAAGGCGCGACCGAGCACCGAGGCGATCGCGGGAAGATCGGAGCCCGTCGCTGAGCGGACGGTGATGTCGCCGCCGCGGTTCGTCGTCGTGTCTCCGGTAGTCACCGGACCTCGTGTCGTCACAGGGAATCGACCACCTCTCGCAGTGTCGCCATGGCATATTCGATCTGGTCGGGCGTGTGGTCGCTCGAGACGAAGAACCGCAGACGCTCCTCGCCGGCGGGAACCGACGGATGTGTGATCGCCGTCGTGTTGACGCCGCGTTCCATCATCGCCGTCGACGCGAGCGCCGCGCGGTCGGTGTCGCGCACCAGGATCGGCACGATCGGCGTGCCCTGCGACATGCCGACGTCGAATCCGTGCTCGAGTGCCGTCCGGTGCAGCAGTGCGCCGTTCGCCTGCACACGTTCGACGCGTTCCGGTTCGGCGCGCATCACGTCGAATGCGGCCCGCGCGGCGGCGACGGCCGACGGCGCCGGGCCCGTCGCGTACAGGCTCACGCCCGGGGCCGAATACTTGAACCCGCGCACGAGATCTGCATTGCCTGCGAGGAATCCGCCGCAGCTGCCGAGTGCCTTCGACAGCGTGCCCATCCAGATGTCGACGGCGTCGCCGGGGAGATCGAACAACTCGCGTACGCCGAGGCCGGTGCGGCCGAGTACACCGAACGAGTGCGCCTCGTCGATCATGATCGAACAGTCGTGCCTGCGCGCGACCTCGATCAGTTCGGGTAGAGGGGGAACGTCGCCGTCCATGCTGTAGTGGCCTTCGAGTACGACGAGCGCGCGCTCGAAGCTGCCACGGGACATCCGCAGCACGGCGTCGAGCGAGTCGGGGTCGTTGTGACGGAACGAGATCCGCTTGCACCCGGCCCATCGGGTGCCCGACACGATGCTGCTGTGCACGAGCGAGTCGCACACCGCGAGGTCGCCCGCGCCCAACAGGTAGCCGACCGCCGCGGTGTTGGTCGAGTACCCGCTCGTGGTCACCACCGCGTCGTCGACTGCGTATGCGTCGGCGAGCCGCCGTTCGAGGTCGCTGTAGAGGGGGATCTGCCCCGAGACGATGCGGCTCGCGGACACCGACGTGCCGTACACGTCGATCGCGTCCTTCGCCGCCTCGCGTACCCGCGGATCCTCGGCGAGGCCGAGATAGCTGAAGCTGCCGAAGTTGATCAGCTCACGCCCGGAGTAGCTGACGGTGGCGCCGTTGGTGCCGTCGTGCGGATGGAAGAACGGGTTCGTCAGCCCCGCCGCGCCGAATACCTCGTCGAGGCTGCCGTAGATCCGTTTCGTCGCGACGACATCGGGGTGATCGGCGAAGGTGGGGTCGTGGCGGGGCCTGGTGCGCCTGTTCGGGCTCGCGGACGTCGTGGGCGCGGGGGTGGGCACACCGGGCCCGGAATCGGTGCCTGCCAGAAGCCTGCGGGCGATGTCGCGTGCGTCGGAGCTCACGCACTCACCGCCGCGACCTCGCCGGTCGGTGCCGTGGCAGGCGGGGGCCCGTCCGCGGCGAGCGTCGCCGCGAGCTTCGTCCCGATCGTCGACAGTCCCGAGCCGCGTCCGAACTCGAGTACCGAGATCTCGATGCCGAGTGTTTTGCCCGCGCGTGCCGCGAACTCGATCGCCATGAGCGAGTCCATCCCGAGATCCGGAAGCGGGGTGAGCACGTCGACCGCGTCCGCGGGTACGCCCATCACCACCGCGAGCTGTTCGGCGAGGATGTAGGTGACGACATCGCCGCGCTGGTCCTCGGGAAGTGCGAGTATCTCGGCCTGCAGTGCCGATGCCCCGGTGCCCCCCGCCGTGGCGTCCCGGATGTGCTCGGCGAAGCGGGGATTGGCACGGCTCGCGCCGTTCGTCGCGCCCCACTGTTCCCAGTCGACGTCCATGACGGCGACATGCGGGACTTCGAGGCGCATGCATTCCGTCAGCATCGCCGTCGCATCGGTCATGTCGATCGGCCGGAACCCCAGGAGCGCGAGATAGCGCACCGTCTCGTCGTTCGCCTCGGCCATTCCGCCTCCGCTCATCGACCCCCACGCGACGGTGAGGGCGGGCAGGCCCGCCGCGCGACGCTCGGATGCGAGGGCGTCGAGCGACGCGTTGGCCGCCGAGTAGGCGAGCTGCGGCGTGCCGCCGGTGAGCGCGCTGACCGACGAGAACAGCACGAAGGCGTCGAGTTGCGCGCCGGCGTCGACCGTCGCCCGATGCAGATTCCAGCCACCGTCGACCTTGGGTGCGAACGTCGCGCGCAGGGAGTCGTGCGTGATGTCGTGCACCGGCCGGTTGTCGACCAGTCCGGCGGTGTGGAACACGCCGCGCAGCGGGTAGGGGCCGTCGACGGCATGCGCGATCGCCGCGTGGACCTGCTCGTGGTCTGCGACGTCGAGTGTCGCGGTCGTGACGTCGACACCTGCCTCGCGCAGTTCGGCGACAGCGCCGCGCGCCGCGTCGGTGGTCGGGCCGGACCGGCTCGCGAGGATGAGGTGCCGGGCACCGTCGGCCGCGAGCCGCCGTGCGACGGCGAGGCCGAAGGCGCCGAACCCGCCGGTGACCAGGTACGACCCGTCCGGATCGATCGCGACGTGCGGAAGCCGCGGTCGCACCGCCGGTTCGGGGGAGTCGAGGGCCAGCACGACGCGACCGGTGTGCGTGGAGCGCGCGACGGCCTCGAACGCCTCGGCGATGCGGTCGAGCGGGTAGGTCGTGTACGGCAGGTGTGGGTAGACGCCCTGTGCGAGCAGGTCCACGACGCGCCGGGTGACGGCCCGCACGACCTGCGGGCGGTGCGCGAGCATGCGGTCCATGTCGACCGCGAAGTACGACAGGTTGCGGTCGAACGGCGCGAGGTCGAGCACCCCGCCGCCGTAGATGTCGGCCTTCCCGATCTCGACGATGCGGCCGAACTCCGCGGCGGCCCGCAGGTTCTGGGCCGCGATCTCCCCGGGGGCGGACGTGTACACGACGTCGGCTCCGCGCCCGTCGGTGAGTCGCAGCACGGCGTCGACGAAATCGACCGAGCGTGAGTCGAGTGTGTGGTGGGCACCCGCCTCTGCTGCCACGGCGCGTCGTTCGGGGGTGCTCGCGGTCGCGACGACCGTGGCGCCGAGTCGGCGCGCCACATGGACCGCCGCCATGCCCATGCCGCCCGCCGCGCCGTGCACCAGCACGACATCGTCCGCGCCTGCGTGCGCGAGATCGACGAGGCCGTACTCGGCCGTCAGATAGGGAAGGGTCGAACTGCACTGTCCCGGTTGCCAATCCTGCGGCACCGCGGTGGTGTTGCCCTCGCCGACACCGATCGTGACGTAGCGGCGCATCATGTTCCGTACGCCTACTCCGAGCCGGTCGCCCACCGCGAACTCGGTGACCTCGGGGCCGGTCCGTACGACCGTGCCACTTGCTTCGAGGGCGAGATCGGTGCCGAAGTACGTGCCGTCCAGTTCGCGCTCGGTGAGCAGGCCCATCACCTTGAGTGGATCCTTGTAGTTCAGGCCGATCGCGTCGATGCGCACCTCGATCTGCCCGGGTCCGGGCTCGCTGCGGGCACACTCGCGGAGCGCGAGATCGGTCAGCAGGCGCGACGGGGGCGTCTCGACCGCGAACGACGCGTCGGCGTCGGTGAGCGGGCGTGGGACATTCCCTTCGTCGCGGTGAGCGTCGTAGGTGTGCCTCATGCGGATCACCCAGCGAGCACCCTGACGCAGGGCGACCTCGTCGGCGTCGTCGCTCGCGAACACCCCGACACCGAGCGTCTCGGCCACCAGTTCGTCCGTGCGCGTGTCGGTGCCGACGTCCACGAGGCGCCACTTGACGTGGGGCTGTTCGTTGGCGAGCGAACGGCGGGCACCGACCAGCGGAGCGAACGGATGCGCGTGCCCGGCACTGCGGGCGGTGTCGGTCGGCAGCCACAGTGCGCCGTGGGTCACCACGACCGCACGCACCGCGTCGGTCCTCGCCGCCGCACGGGCGACGGCGACGAGCCCGTACGCGTTGTCGGCGGCAGTCCACGTGTCGGTGGGCACGACGACCAGGGTCGCCTGCTCGACCCCGGGTAGGCCGAGCCCGTCCCGCACCGCGTCCAGGAGATCGCCGACGAGGGTCGTGTCCAGGGACGCGGGCGTGCCCACGACGACCTGTGCGGACGGGCGAGACCGCGCGAGCGCGTCTGTGAGCGGAGTCGGCTCGTCGCCGAAGGCCACGACGACTGCGTGCTCGCGTCGTGCCTCCGTCGCGGCGGCCGTCTGCTCGCGCGGATCCCGCAACTCCCATTCGGGCTCGTACAGGAGGGTGCGGAGCCGTGCCGTGGGCTCCGCGGGCGGCGCGACCGGGCGGAACTCGACTCCGGTCATCGTGAGGACCGTAGCGCCCGGGGTGTTCCCGGTCGCGTCGGTCATGATGACATCGGCGCGCAGGGGTGCCGTCCCGGTGCGCCGCACGTGCACCGTCGTCAGGTCGGGGAGTGCGCGCACCCGGTGCACGGAACGGACGCGTGCGGGGACGACTGCGCCCGTTCCGGTCTCGGGCGAGCTCGCGAGCAGCGCGACGCACTGCAGCGCCGCGTCGACCGCGGCCGGATGGGCCAGGTGCCGGTCGCCCGCGAGGTGTGTCGTGTCGAGAAAGGCACGGACGACGTCGGGTTCGTCGGCATCGACGTGGGCGCGGTCGATACACCGGAACGAGGCACCGTACTCGAGACCGCGGCCGGCGAGGGCGGCGTAGAGCGACGGTCCGTCGATCGTGTACTGCCGGTGTTCGTCTGCCGTGATGCCTGCTGTCGCCGGGGCTTCGGCCTGCTGGGGTTCGCGGCCGACGACGGGCGCTTCGACGAGCCGGCCGAGGGCATTCGTCGTCCAGGCGTCGCCGTCGTGGGCGCGTGACGAGACGGTGAAGCGTCGAGTGGACGGCTCGACCGACAACCGCAGCGTAGGGACCGTGTGCGCATCGACGACGAGGGGCGCGACGAAGCGGACGTCCTCGAGCGCGAGTGCGGTGCGGCCGGTCCGCGCGCGTGCCGCGCTGAGCGCCGCGTCGAGGTACGCGGCACCGGGCAACACGACGAGCCCGTCCACGACGTGCTCGCGTAGCCACGGCAGCCGCGCCACCGACAGTTCGACCTCCCACTCGTCGGCATGCGCTTCGGTGCGTTCGCCGAGCATCGGAAAGCTGTCCGCGGTGCCGAGGCGGTCGCGGGCGACGGCATCCGCTTCGTGCCACAGGCGCCTGCGTTGCCACGGATACGGCGGCAGATCGAGGTGCGGCGTGGCGCCCGAGTCGTCGGCGGACGCACCGAACACCGGGGCCCGGCCCGGTTCGAGGACGCCGGCGACGAACAGGCCGGAGATCGTGTGCAGCAGCGACTCGTCGTCGCGGGCATCTCGCACGAGAGTGCCTACCGCGGCGCCGCTCTCGCCCGAGCGCACGAGGATCTCGCGAATGTTGCCGGACAGCACCGGGTGCGGACCGACCTCGACGAACACGCGATGTCCGTCGGCGATCAGTGCCGCGATCGTGTCGGCGAATCGCACGGGACGCCGCACGTTGTCGCACCAGTAGGCCCCGTCCCACGCGCCGTCGGTGACGCGGGCCGCGGTGACCGTCGAGTACAGCGGAACCCGCGGCGGGCGCGGGTCGAGCGAGGCGAGGGTGCGTTCGATCTCGGGCAGGATCGGGTCCATCAGATGGCAGTGGTACGGCACCTCGACGCGCAGCCTGCGCGAAAACAATCCCTCCGCGGTCAGCTGCTCGTGCAGTACCGCGAGTGCGTCGTCGGCCCCCGCGAGCGTGACCGACGACGGGCTGTTGACCGCTGCGATCGACACGCTGCCGTCGGCCGGGATCCAGGTCAGGACATCGGTTTCCGGAAGCCCCACCGCGAGCATGCCGCCCGTGCCCGCGGTCGTCGCCTGCAGCCGCGCGCGGTGCAGGCTCACCAGCAGCGCGTCGTCGAGGCTCAACTGCCCCGACACGTACGCGGCCGACACCTCGCCCACGCTGTGCCCGGCCACTGCGGTCGGCGCGACGCCTGCCGATGCGAGATGGGCGACGAGGGAGACCTGCACGAGGAAGTTCGCGGGCTGTGCGATCGCGGTGTTCGCGACCCGCGATTCGTCCTCGGGCCGTGAGAGTTCCTCGACGATCGACCAGCCTGCGATGCGGCGGAATGCGTCGTCGATGCGCAGCGCCTCGTCTCGGAAGGGGCCGTCGTGTTCGAGGAGATCGCGCGCCATCGCCCACCATTGCGGGCCCATACCGCTGAACACGAACACCGGGTCGTGGTGGTCCGCGCCGACCGCGCGCGGCGTGACGCGGCCGTCGCCGTCGGCGAAGACGCGCAGCCGCTGCGGCAGATCGGCGGAGGCGCCCGGCACGTCGACCGGGAGGGCAGCGCGGTGCAGGTGGTGTGCTCGGCGCGTCCACAGGGCCTCGGCGACGGCGTGCGCGTCGGCACCCGACTCGACCAGATCCGCGAGTCGGCGCGCTGTGTCGCGCACCGCGCCTTCGTGACGGCCCGACAGCGGCAGAAGCCCGGTGCGTGGCCGCCGGCCGCGAGGGCCGTCGACGTGTGCGGGAGGCTGTTCGAGCAGCACGTGCGCATTGGTTCCGCCGTAGCCGAAACCGTTGACCGCGACGATCGCGCTTTCGGTGCCGGGGAACGGCTCGACCTCGGTGACGACGCGCAGATTCAGGTCGTCGAACGGGATCTCGGGATTGAGGGTGTCCAGCCACGCCTGGGGCGCGAGCGTGCGGTGGTACACCGTGAGCGCGCTCTTGATCACGCTCGCGACGCCCGCCGCAGCCTCCGTGTGACCGATCGACGCCTTGACCGCGCCGACCGGTAGGGGAGTGGTGCGTGCCGCGACGGCGCCGTATGCGCGGCCCAGCGCGCGCATCTCGAGGGGGTCGCCGACCGCGGTGCCGGTGCCGTGTGCCTCGACGTACCCGACGCGATGCGGCTCGATCCCGGCCTCGGCGGCCACGCGCGCCGCGAGCTCGTGCTGCGCGTCCGCATTCGGCACCGTGAGTGCGATGGTGCGGCCGTCCTGATTGACGCCGGTGCCGCGGACGACGGCGTAGATCCGGTCGCCGCGACGGATCGCGTCGTCGAGCGGCATGAGCAGAACCATGCCCGCACCCTCGCCGCGGCCGTAACCGTCGGCCGTAGCGTCGAACGTCTTGCACCTCCCGTCGGCCGACAGGAAGCGGCCCTTGCACATCGACACGAACGTCTCCGGCTGGAGCATCGCGTTGACGCCACCCACGAGTGCGGCTTCGCATTCGCCGCGCGTGATCGCCTGCGTCGCCTCGTGGAATGCGACCAGCGACGACGAGCAGGCGGTGTCGATCGTCATGCTCGGCCCGCGCAGGTCGAGCGCGAACGAGATCCGGTTGGACAACAACGTGAACGACGACGCCGTGGGCGTGTGCCCGTCGATCGACGGCCGCGCCTTCGCCGAGACCCGAGACATCGTGCTGTCGTTGGTGAAGCCGCCGACGTACACGCCGACGGGACGGCCGGCGACCCGCGCGGCCGCGCCCGCGTCGTCGAGAGCCTCCCACGCGACCTCGAGCAACAGCCGCTGCTGCGGATCCATGACCGAGCCCTCGCGGGGTGAGATTCCGAAGAACTCGGGGTCGAAGTCCCACAGCGACTGGGTGAGGAAGCCGCCCTTGCGGGTGTACATCCGTCCGGGCGCGTCCGGATCCGGGTCGTAGTACTTGTCGATGCTCCAGCGGTCGGGCGGCACGTCGACGATGCCGTCGCCCTTGTTCGTGAGGAAATCCCAGTAGGAGCGGGGGCTGTCGACCCCGCCCGGCAGCCGGCAGGCCATGCCGACGATCGCTACCTCGACCATGTGTGTGCTCCCGTGCGTCTGTGCGTGCGTACGAGTGGAACGAAGACGGCTCGCGCACCATGCCGTCGGCGACGGATGCGACAGGCGTACGAGCGCCAGTGAGGCTAGCGGCTCGACCCGCGTCCGTCCACGTGGCAGAGACGGGCGAATGAGGCTCGTGTGTCGACCTTTTCGGACATTCTTCCGATGGACCACGCGAGCTCGGAAAAACTGGTACTGTCGTACGACATTAACCGTTGAAGGTTGGATCAACTTAGCGGACAACCGAATTCGGTCGCCACCTTGTCAACTCAGTCGACGGCAGCGGTATTGCTCTGTGACACAGCATGTTCCGGATCGGGATCGGACGCACGGGGAGGCGTCGTCGATGCGCGTGCCCAACGCGGAGCCCACCAGTTCGCCTCGCCCATGAGCGCGACGAGTGCAGGCACGAGCAGCATCCGCACGAGTGTCGTGTCGATCACGAGCGCCACGATCATGCCGACACCGATGAACCGCATCATCGTCAGATCAGAGAGGGTGAACGCGCCCGTCACGACGACCAGGAGCGCGGCGGCCGCCGTCACGATGCGGCCGGTGCGGGCGATGCCTTCGCGCACCGCGTCGCGCGTGGATGCGCCGCGACGGTGCGCCTCGCTCATGCGTGAGAGCAGGAAGATCTCGTAGTCCGTCGACAGCCCGAACACCACCGCCACGATCAGCAACACCATCGCGCCCGGCAGCGGTCCCGGATCGACACCGAGCAGGTGCGCGCCGTGACCCTGCTCGAAGATCCACGTGAGGATGCCGAAGGTGGCCGCGAGGCTCAGTGCCGCCATCGCGACCGCCTTGACCGGCAGCAGCACCGAGCGGAAGGCCGCGAACATCGCGACGCACGTCGCGGCGATCATCGTGGCGATCATCCACGGCAGCCGCGAGCCCATCGCGTCGACTCCGTCGATGGTCGCGGCGTTGAGGCCGCCGATGCGCAGTGTCGTGCCCTCGGGCACCGGCATCACCCGAAGCCGCTCGACCGCGGCGAGCGCCTCGGCACTGCGATCCGCACCGTCGAGCACCGCGCGCACCACCGTGAAGTCCTCGGCCGTGCCGACCGGAAGTACGCGCGACACGCCGTCGACGCGATCCAGAGCCGACGAGAAGCGCAGGTTCTGCTCGGGCGTCGGCGGTGCGCCGTCGGCGCCCTGCAGCAGCAGGGTCGCCCCGTTGTTCGACATCGGGAAGTCGCGCGCGATGTCGTCGACCGCGGTGCGTGCGGGATGGCCGGCGGGCAGCCCCGTGTGGTCGAGGTCGCCGAGCGACGCCGACCCGAGCGGAAGGGCGAGGAACACCAGCACCGCCGTGACCGCGGTCGCGACCGCGACCGGTCGGCGCATGACGGTGCTCGCGACGCCACCCCAGAACCGGACGGCCCGTGCCTCGCTGCGATCGACGACACCGCGACGCCACGACAGCGCGTCGATGCGCCTGCCGAGCAGCGCGAGGGCGGCGGGCAGCGCGCTGAGCGCCAGGGCCGCCGCGATCAGCACCGCGAACATGCCGCCGTATGCGAACGAGCGCACGAGGGCCTGCGGGAACACGAGCATCCCGAGGAAGCCGCACCCGAGCAGCAGCGCGGAGAACCCGACCGTGCGTCCGGCGGTCGCGAGCGTGCGGTGCAGCGCATCGGCCGGCGACGAGCCCGAACGGAGTTCTTCGCGGAAGCGGGTGACGACGAACAATCCGTAGTCGATCGACATGCCGAGGCCGACGAGGCTCGCGATGTTGACCGCGAAACCGCTGACCTCGGTGAAGTGCGACAGCACGCGCAGCATCCCGAGGGAGACGACGATCGCCATGCCGCCGATGCACAGTGGCACCGCGGCGCCCACCACGCTGCCGAAGATCACGAGCAGCAGGACCATCAGGATCGGAAACGACACGGACTCGGCCGTCACGAGGTCGGATTCCGAGATCGAGTTGTACGCGTCCGCGACCACCGAGAAACCGCTGAACTCGGTGTCGACGCCGTCGATGCGCAGCGCGTCCTCGAACTGCCCGACGTCGGCGATCCGTGAACTCTCGTCGCCTGCGAGCGGCAACACGAGCATCCCGCGCTCGCCGTCGGTCGAACGGAGGAAGGGTGCCGCGGGCGGCGGGGCCGACCAGTACGACATCGGTTCCCCCGCGAGCAGCGTGGGATCGAGCGCGTCGACTCGCGCCGCGACCGCGGGCCCGAGCTCGTCGAGACTCTCGCCTGCCCGCGCCGTGTAGACCACGACGAGGTCGGGCGTCTGCCTGCCGAAGTGCTCGTCGACGATCTGCTCGACCTGAGCCGACTCGCTGCCCGGATCGGTGTAGCCGCCCAGGCTCAGCCGCGAGAACACGCCCGCACCCCACACGCCTGCGATCGCGACGAGGACGAGCACGACCGCGAGCACTGTGCGCGGACGAGCCACCACGAACGAGCTCCAACGCCTCATGTTGCCGACCCTGACGTCATGGTGTCGCCCCCGACCTGCTCGTATCCGTCTGTCGTCTGTCGTCCACGGGACTGTCGTCTGTCGTGCACGGGACTGTCGTCCGGGGACATTGTTACCGCACTGTGTCCGACGGCACAGGGATCGGCGCGGCGCGGCGTGCGACTCGCGGTTCGGGCCGGTGGAGAGCGCGTCTGTCTTGACGTGGCGACGCGGACGCGTCAGTCTGATCGGGACGCGTCGCGGCATTCTGCAGCCAAGCGAGCCGTGAGCGTATGTTCCTCCCCGCGTCGTTCGACATCTGTCACGATTTGCTGTAAGTTTGGACGTTGCGCTGGCTGCCTCCTGTCCACCCCTCGTCCGACCTACTGCGAAGTAACCACTTCACAGTGCCTTTCTGACGAGTTTCGTTCGGGTTGCGACCAGCGGAATTCGAAGCAGATACAGCGGCGGTCGCACCTGCAAGAGCGGCCCGCGTGAGGTGCTGGAAGGACGCATCTTGGCAGTCTCTAGCCAGACCAAGGCAGTTTCCGGAATCCCCGGAGCCCCGAAGAGGGTCTCGTTCGCGAAGATCCGCGAACCGCTCGCAGTCCCCGGGCTCCTGGATCTCCAAACCGATTCGTTCGAGTGGCTGGTCGGTGCCCAGAGTTGGCGCGAGCGCGCCGCGGCCCGCGGCGACGTCGCGGTGTCGGGTGGTCTCGAGGACGTCCTGGCGGAGCTCTCTCCGATCGAGGACTTCTCCGGTTCGATGTCCCTGTCGTTCTCCGATCCTCGTTTCGACGAGGTCAAGGCCTCGATCGACGAGTGCAAAGACAAGGACATGACGTACGCGGCTCCGCTGTTCGTCACCGCGGAGTTCATCAACAACAACACCGGCGAGATCAAGAGCCAGACGGTCTTCATGGGCGACTTCCCGATGATGACCGACAAGGGCACGTTCGTCATCAACGGCACCGAGCGAGTCGTCGTGTCGCAGCTCGTGCGTAGCCCCGGTGTCTACTTCGACGAGACGATCGACAAGAGCACCGAGAAGACGCTGCACAGCGTCAAGGTCATCCCCGGTCGTGGCGCGTGGCTCGAGTTCGACGTCGACAAGCGCGACACCGTCGGTGTGCGCATCGACCGCAAGCGCCGTCAGCCCGTCACGGTGCTGCTCAAGGCCCTCGGCTGGACCACCGAGCAGATCACGGAGCGCTTCGGCTTCTCCGAGATCCTCATGGCGACGCTCGAGAAGGACAACACGGCAGGCACCGACGAGGCGCTGCTCGACATCTACCGCAAGCTGCGTCCGGGCGAGCCGCCCACCAAGGAGTCGGCGCAGACGCTGCTGGAGAACCTGTTCTTCAAGGACAAGCGCTACGACCTCGCCAAGGTCGGCCGCTACAAGATCAACAAGAAGCTGGGCCTGAACTCGGGTCAGCCGATCGAGGCGTCGACCCTCACCGAAGAGGACATCGTCGCGACGATCGAGTACCTCGTGCGTCTGCACGCGGGCGACACGACGATGACGGTCCCCGGTGGCGTCGAGGTGCCGGTCGAGGTCGACGACATCGACCACTTCGGCAACCGTCGCCTGCGCACCGTCGGCGAGCTGATCCAGAACCAGATCCGCGTGGGCCTGTCCCGCATGGAGCGCGTCGTGCGCGAGCGCATGACGACGCAGGACGTCGAGGCGATCACGCCGCAGACCTTGATCAACATCCGCCCCGTCGTGGCGGCGATCAAGGAGTTCTTCGGCACGTCGCAGCTGTCGCAGTTCATGGACCAGAACAACCCGCTGTCGGGGCTGACCCACAAGCGTCGTCTGTCGGCGCTCGGCCCGGGTGGTCTCTCGCGTGAGCGCGCGGGCCTCGAGGTCCGCGACGTCCACCCGTCGCACTACGGCCGCATGTGCCCGATCGAGACCCCTGAGGGCCCGAACATCGGCCTGATCGGTTCGCTGTCGGTGTACGCCCGGGTCAACCCGTTCGGCTTCATCGAGACGCCTTACCGCAAGGTCGTCGACGGCCGCGTCACGGACGACATCGTCTACCTCACGGCCGACGAAGAGGATCGTTTCGTCAAGGCCCAGGCCAATGCCGAGGTCGACGCCGAGGGTCGTTTCTCGGAGGATCGCGTCCTGGTGCGCCGAAAGGGCGGCGAGGTCGAGCTGATCGACCCGAGCGAGGTCGACTACATGGACATCTCGCCGCGGCAGATGGTCTCCGTCGCGACCGCGATGATCCCGTTCCTCGAGCACGACGACGCCAACCGTGCCCTCATGGGCGCGAACATGCAGCGTCAGGCGGTGCCGCTCATCCGCAGCCAGTCGCCGATCGTCGGCACCGGTATGGAACTGCGTGCCGCGGTCGACGCGGGCGACGTCATCGTCACCGACAAGACGGGCGTCGTCGAGGAGGTCTCGGCCGACTACATCACCGTCATGGCAGACGACGGAAGCCGCACGACGTACCGGCTGCGCAAGTTCGCGCGCTCGAACCAGGGCACGTGCAGCAACCAGCGTCCGATCGTGGACGAGGGCCAGCGGGTCGAGTCCGGCCAGGTCCTCGCCGACGGCCCCTGCACCGAGAACGGTGAGATGGCGCTCGGCAAGAACCTGCTCGTGGCGATCATGCCGTGGGAAGGCCACAACTACGAGGACGCGATCATCCTGTCGCAGCGCCTCGTGGAAGAGGACGTCCTCACCTCGATCCACATCGAGGAGCACGAGATCGACGCCCGCGACACCAAGCTCGGTGCCGAGGAGATCACGCGCGACATCCCGAACGTCTCGGACGAGGTCCTCGCCGACCTCGACGAGCGTGGCATCGTGCGCATCGGTGCGGAGGTCCGCGACGGCGACGTGCTGGTCGGCAAGGTCACGCCCAAGGGCGAGACCGAGCTCACCCCCGAGGAGCGCCTGCTCCGCGCGATCTTCGGCGAGAAGGCGCGCGAGGTGCGCGACACGTCGCTCAAGGTGCCGCACGGCGAGTCCGGCAAGGTCATCGGTGTGCGCGTGTTCTCGCGCGAGGACGACGACGATCTGCCTCCGGGCGTCAACGAGCTGGTCCGCGTCTACGTCGCGCAGAAGCGCAAGATCCAGGACGGCGACAAGCTCGCAGGCCGCCACGGCAACAAGGGCGTCATCGGCAAGATCCTCCCGCAGGAGGACATGCCGTTCCTGCCCGACGGCACCCCGGTCGACATCATCCTCAACACGCACGGCGTGCCGCGTCGTATGAACATCGGCCAGGTGCTCGAGACGCACCTCGGCTGGATCGGCAAGGCCGGCTGGAATGTGCAGATCGCCGACGGTGGCGAGCGTCCCGAGTGGGCGAAGTCGCTTCCTGAGGAGATGCTGTCCGCTCCCGCCGACTCGAACATCGCGACGCCGGTGTTCGACGGTGCCAAGGAGGACGAGCTCACCGGTCTGCTCGGCTCGGCCCGGCCGAACCGCGACGGCGAGGTGATGGTCGGCCAGGACGGCAAGGCCACGCTGTTCGACGGCCGTTCCGGCGAGCCGTTCCCGTACCCGGTCTCGGTCGGCTACATGTACATCATCAAGCTGCACCACCTCGTCGACGACAAGATCCACGCTCGCTCGACCGGTCCGTACTCGATGATCACGCAGCAGCCGCTCGGTGGTAAGGCGCAGTTCGGTGGCCAGCGCTTCGGCGAGATGGAATGTTGGGCCATGCAGGCCTACGGCGCCGCCTACACGCTGCAGGAACTGCTCACCATCAAGTCCGACGACGTCGTCGGCCGCGTCAAGGTGTACGAGGCCATCGTCAAGGGCGAGAACATCCCCGAGCCGGGCATCCCCGAGTCGTTCAAGGTGCTCCTCAAGGAGCTCCAGTCGCTGTGCCTGAACGTGGAGGTGCTCTCCAGTGACGGCGCGGCCATCGCGATGGCCGACGGCGACGACGAGGATCTCGAGCGTGCGGCCGCGAACCTGGGTATCAACCTGTCCAGGAACGAGTCGGCAACGGTGGACGATCTCGCGAACTAGCTTGCGGTCTCCGGGGCGCGTGCGCGCGCCCCGGAGGCAAGGCCCGTCAACGGGTCGGCCCGTCGAGGGTCTAGTTCACAAACGAATTGGCAGTCAAGGAAAAGCGGGTCGCACCGCTGATCCGCAATCCCTATGGGGAAAGGAAGTTACGTGCTCGACGTCAACTTCTTCGATGAACTCCGAATCGGTCTCGCCAGTGCGGAGGACATCCGCAACTGGTCCTACGGCGAGGTCAAGAAGCCGGAGACCATCAACTACCGCACGCTCAAGCCCGAGAAGGACGGCCTGTTCTGCGAGAAGATCTTCGGTCCCACCCGGGACTGGGAGTGCTACTGCGGTAAGTACAAGCGTGTCCGCTTCAAGGGCATCATCTGCGAGCGCTGCGGCGTCGAGGTCACTCGCGCCAAGGTCCGCCGCGAGCGCATGGGCCACATCGAGCTCGCCGCTCCGGTCACGCACATCTGGTACTTCAAGGGCGTACCGAGCCGCCTCGGCTACCTGCTCGACCTCGCGCCGAAGGATCTCGAGAAGATCATCTACTTCGCCGCGTACGTCGTCGTCGGTGTCGACGACGAACTGCGTCACAACGAACTCTCGACCCTCGAGGCCGAGATGGAGGTCGAGAAGAAGACCGTCGCCGATCAGCGCGACGCCGATCTCGAGGCCCGTGCGCAGAAGCTCGAAGCCGATCTCGCGGAGCTCGAGGCGGAGGGCGCCAAGTCCGACGTCCGCCGCAAGGTCAAGGACGGCGGCGAGCGCGAGATGCGTCAGCTGCGCGATCGCGCGCAGCGCGAGCTCGACCGCCTCGAAGAGATCTGGAACACCTTCACCAAGCTCGCTCCCAAGCAGCTGATCGTCGACGAGCTGCTCTACCGCGAGCTCGTCGACCGCTACGGCGAGTACTTCACGGGTGCGATGGGCGCCGAGGCGATCCAGATCCTCATGCAGAACTTCGACATCGACGCCGAGGCCGAGTCGCTGCGCGAGACCATCCGCTCGGGCAAGGGGCAGAAGAAGCTCCGTGCGCTCAAGCGGCTCAAGGTGGTCGCGGGCTTCCAGGCCAGCGGCAACTCGCCCATGGGCATGGTCCTCAACGCGGTTCCGGTCATCCCGCCGGAGTTGCGTCCGATGGTGCAGCTCGACGGCGGCCGTTTCGCGACGTCCGACCTCAACGACCTGTACCGCCGCGTCATCAACCGCAACAACCGCCTCAAGCGACTGATCGACCTCGGCGCTCCCGAGATCATCGTCAACAACGAGAAGCGGATGCTGCAGGAGTCCGTCGACGCGCTGTTCGACAACGGTCGTCGTGGCCGGCCCGTCACGGGTCCGGGCAACCGCCCGCTCAAGTCGCTGTCCGATCTGCTCAAGGGCAAGCAGGGCCGATTCCGTCAGAACCTGCTCGGCAAGCGTGTCGACTACTCGGGCCGTTCGGTCATCGTCGTCGGCCCGCAGCTCAAGCTGCACCAGTGCGGTCTGCCGAAGCTCATGGCGCTCGAGCTGTTCAAGCCGTTCGTCATGAAGCGGCTCGTCGACCTCAACCACGCGCAGAACATCAAGTCCGCGAAGCGCATGGTCGAGCGTCAGCGTCCGCAGGTGTGGGACGTCCTCGAAGAGGTCATCGCCGAGCACCCGGTTCTGCTCAACCGCGCTCCCACGCTGCACCGCCTCGGCATCCAGGCGTTCGAGCCGCAGCTCGTCGAGGGCAAGGCGATCCAGCTGCACCCGCTCGTCTGTGAGGCGTTCAACGCCGACTTCGACGGCGACCAGATGGCCGTGCACCTTCCGCTGTCGGCGGAGGCGCAGGCCGAGGCGCGCATCCTGATGCTGTCGTCGAACAACATCCTGTCGCCCGCCTCGGGCCGTCCGCTCGCGATGCCGCGTCTGGACATGGTCACGGGCCTGTACCACCTCACGCGTGAGGTCGACGGGGCCGTCGGCGAGCACCAGGACGCAGGCACCGATCAGGCGGAGCAGGGCGTCTACAGCTCGCCTGCCGAAGCGCAGATGGCTGTCGACCTCGGCGAGCTGTCGATGCAGGCGCGGATCAAGGTGCGGCTCACGCACCAGCGTCCGTCGCGGGAGATCGAGGAAGAGCTCTTCCCCGAGGGCTGGCATGCAGGCGACGCGTGGACGGCGTCCACGACGCTCGGCCGCGTGCTGTTCAACGACCTGCTCCCCGCGGACTACCCGTTCGTCAACGAGCAGATGCCGAAGAAGCGTCAGGCGACGATCATCAACGATCTCGCCGAGCGTTACCCGATGATCGTGGTCGCGCAGACCGTCGACAAGCTCAAGGACGCCGGCTTCTACTGGGCCACGCGTTCGGGTGTCACGGTCTCGATCTCCGACGTCCTCGTGCCGCCGGAGAAGCCGCGCATCATGGAGAACTTCGAGGCGCAGGCCGATCAGATCGAGAAGAAGTACCAGCGCGGCGCGCTCAACCACGCCGAGCGCAACAGTGCTCTCGTCAAGATCTGGTCCGAGGCCACCGACGAGGTCGGCAAGGCGATGGAGGCCCACTTCCCCGAGGACAACCCGATCCCGATGATCGTGAAGTCCGGCGCCGCAGGCAACATGACTCAGGTTCGGTCGCTTGCGGGCATGAAGGGCCTGGTGACGAACCCGAAGGGTGAGTTCATCCCGCGTCCGATCAAGTCCTCCTTCAAGGAGGGCCTGACCGTTCTCGAGTACTTCATCAACACGCACGGTGCCCGTAAGGGTCTGGCCGACACCGCGCTGCGTACCGCCGACTCGGGTTACCTGACCCGTCGTCTGGTGGACGTGTCGCAGGACGTCATCGTGCGCGAGACCGACTGTGGTACCGAGCGCGGCATCATGACCACGATCGCCGAGCGTCAGCCGGACGGCTCGCTCATCCGCGACGCGCACGTCGAGACCTCGACGTACGCCCGCACGCTGGCGTCCGACGCGGTCGACGAGAACGGCAACGTCATCGTCGAGCGTGGTCACGACCTCGGCGACCCTGCGATCGACGCGCTGCTCGAAGCGGGCATCACGGAGGTCAAGGTCCGTTCGGTGCTCACCTGCACCACGGCCACCGGCGTGTGCGCCACGTGCTACGGCCGCTCGATGGCCACCGGCAAGCTCGTCGACATCGGCGAGGCCGTCGGTATCGTCGCCGCACAGTCGATCGGTGAGCCCGGCACGCAGCTCACGATGCGTACCTTCCACCAGGGTGGCGCCGCGGGTGCCGCCGACATCACGGGTGGTCTGCCGCGTGTCCAGGAGCTGTTCGAGGCTCGTGTCCCGAAGGGCAAGGCTCCCATCGCGGACGTGTCCGGCCGGGTGCAGCTCGAAGAGGGCGACCGCTTCTACAAGATCACCATCGTCCCCGACGACGGTGGCGAGGAAGTCGTGTACGACAAGCTGTCGAAGCGCCAGCGTCTGCGTGTGTTCAAGCACGACGACGGCACCGAGCGGCTCCTGTCGGACGGCGACCACGTCGAGGTCGGTCAGCAGCTCATGGAAGGTGCTGCCGATCCGCACGAGGTGCTGCGCGTCATGGGCCCGCGCCAGGTGCAGATCCACCTCGTGAACGAGGTCCAGGAGGTGTACCGGAGCCAGGGCGTGTCGATCCACGACAAGCACATCGAGACGATCGTGCGCCAGATGCTGCGTCGCGTCACGATCATCGACTCGGGCTCGACGGAGTTCCTGCCCGGTTCGCTGGTCGAGCGTGCCGAGTTCGAGGCGGCCAACCGCCGCGTCGTCGCCGAGGGCGGCGAGCCGGCTGCGGGTCGTCCGGTGCTCATGGGCATCACGAAGGCGTCGCTCGCGACCGATTCGTGGCTCTCGGCCGCGTCCTTCCAGGAGACGACGCGCGTGCTCACCGACGCCGCGATCAACTGCCGCTCCGACAAGCTGATCGGCTTGAAGGAGAACGTCATCATCGGCAAGCTGATCCCGGCCGGTACCGGCATCAACCGGTACCGGAACATCCAGGTGCAGCCCACCGAGGAGGCGCGTGCCGCGGCATACGCCGTGCCGAGCTACGACGACCAGTACTACAGCCCGGACGGCTTCGGCCAGAACACCGGCGCTGCTGTTCCGCTGGACGACTACGGCTTCGGCGCCGACTACCGGTGATCCGCAGGTAGTCACCGCTCCACCCGACAGGCCCCGCCCCGAGTTCGTCTCGGGCGCGGGGCCTGTCGGCGTTCTCGGGTGGCTAACCGCCGAGTGCGCGTTCGACGAATGTGGTGAGCGCGGCGAGGCCGTCGCGGTCGGCGCCTTCCCAGCCGGCGACGAATGCCGTCGCGAGGTCGGCGACGAGTTGTGCGGTGAACTCCGGGGTGCCGGGGAGCTGGGCGCCGTTGTCGCGGGCCGCCGCGAACAGCTCGACCCACGGTTCGAGCTGTTCGGCCCAGTAGTCGCGCATGCCCGCGGCGAAGTCCGGATTGACGAGCGCGGCTTCGCGTAGCGCGGCGATGACGGCACGATGGCGGGACTGCAGCTGCCAGAAGACTTCGAGATGGGGCTCGATGTCGGCGAGGTCGCCCGTGGCTTCCGTGATGAGGACGTCGGCGTCCTCGCCGATCTCCTCCGCGAGCGCGAGCAGCAGGGATTCCTTGCTGTCGAAGTGGTTGTAGAACGAGCCCGCGGCGCGCCCGGCCTCGTCGGTGATGTCGTTGATCGTGGTGTTGAGGTAGCCCTTGTGTGCGAACACGACTGTCGCGGCCTCGAGGAGGTCTGCTCGTGTCCGGGCTGCCTTTTCCTGCCGTGAACTCACCTTGGAAGCTTCTCACGACAGTGTGTACGGACGACGGTCCTTGACAGCACCGCACCACGCGCGCAGACTGAATTGAGATTCAGTGAAGATAAATTCAGTCAGTGTGGACCATCGAGCAAAGGAGAGAGCGATGAAGGCTGCGGTGCTCGAAAGCTACGGAATGCCGGTCTACCGGGACTTCACGAGTCCCGAGCCTGTCGACGGCGCCAAGCTCGTCGACGTCAAGGCGGCCACGCTCAATGCCGTCGACATGGCGATCGCATCGGGCACGCACTACCTGAGCCCTCGGGCCCTGCCCGTCGTCGCCGGCATCGAAGGCGCGGGTGTCAGCGAAGACCGCAGGCGCGTTTACTTCGGTTTCTCGACGCCCCCGTACGGCGCGATGGCCGACCGCACACTGGTTCCCGAGCGCTTCGTCACCGAGATTCCGGACGCCATCGGGTTCGAAGTCGCCGCGACGCTCGGCAATGCGGGCATGGCGGCGCTCATGCCGCTGTCGCACACGGCGGCACTGCGCCCCGGCGAGACCGTCGTGATCCTCGGTGCGTCCGGTGTCGTTGGGCGGCTTGCCGTCCAGGCCGCGGCGCTGCTCGGAGCCGGCCGTATCGTCGCGGTCGCGCGCGGCGGCGAAAGTCTCGACGCGACGCGCGACCTCGGCGCGACCGCGGTCGTGGCGTCGCGTGGGTGCTCGCGCGACGAACTCGCCATGCAGCTGCGCGCGCACGGTGGTGTCGATGTCGTGCTCGACTACACGTGGGGCGAGCTCGCACTCGCGGCGCTCGAGGCGGGCAATCCCGGTGTACGGCTCGTGCAGATCGGAGAGCGTGCGGGTGCCGATGCGCCGGTGCCCGCACAACTGCTGCGCGAGAAAGGCGCGCGCATCACGGGTTTCATGCCGATACACGCGGGCGCCGACGCGATGGCGGAGTCGTACGCGCGGCTGCTCGGCTGGGCCGCCGCGGGCACGCTTCACGTCGAGTACGAGACCTACCCGCTCGAGGACGTCGCCGCGGCGTGGGCGGCCGCGCCGCTGAGTCGGCGCAAGCTCGTGCTGGTGCCCTGATCCGGTACGTGTATGGCGCGTCGGATTCTGTTCCGGGGCTCGCCACCGTCCTGCGGCCGGTGTTACATTCTCCGCGACCGGACTAGTGTCCAGTCATGCGTCCATATTTGGCGACGCGGAGGTGTGTATGGGGAACCGGACACGAGCGCAGTCCGGCGCGCGAGCGCGGATGCCGGAGCTCGGCTGGTACGGGCTCGCGGGGCACGCGTCCGATCCACGCGGCCTGCTCGACGAGATCGCCGCGGGCGAGTCGCTCGGGCTCGGCGCCGTATTCCTGTCCGAGCGGTTCGACACCAAGGACGCGGGCGTGCTCGCGGGGGTGGCGGCCGCGACGAGTACCGGTATCGGGATCGCCACCGCCGCAACCAATCCGAACACGCGTCATCCGGTCGTCACCGCGACCCTCGCGGTCACCGCACACCGCATGTCCGGCGGTCGATACGCGCTGGGGCTCGGCCGGGGCTTCGACCTGCTCTTCGACGTCATGGGTCTACCGCGGGTCACGACGGCCCAGCTCGAGGACGCGATCGGGCTCTACCGACGGCTGTGGTGCGGCGAGACCGTCGTCGGCCACGACGGGCCCGTCGGCACCTTTCCGCTGTTGCGCCAGGATCCGTCCTTCGCCGAGGCTGTTCCGGTCCTGCTGACGGCGATCGGCGAACGCTCACTCGCCCTCGCCGGACGGTGCGCCGACGGCGTCGTGCTGCACACCTTCTTCACCGACGACACCCTGCGGCGCAGCGTCGAGATCGTGCGCAATGCCGCCGCCGACGCGGGTCGCGAGCCCTCGGACGTGCGGATCTGGTCGGTGCTCGCGACCGTCCCCGAGTCGCTGCCCGAGGACGCGCAGCTGCGCAAGCTCACCGGTCGCCTCGCGACCTATCTGCAGGGATACGGCGACGTCCTCGTCGCCGCCAACGGATGGGATCGCGCCGTACTCGCACGTTTCCGGGACGACCCGGTGGTGCGTGGCGTCGCGGGCGCGATCGACGCCGTCGCGACGCCCGACGAACTCGCGCATGTGCGAGCACTGTTGCCCGAGGAGTGGCTGGCGGCGTCGGCGACGGGCACCGCGTACGCGTGCGCGGAAGGCATCGGCCGCCAGCTCGAACTGGGCGCCGACAGCGTCGTCGCCCACGGAGTCACGCCCACCGAACTCGCGCCGGTCGCCGACGCCTGGTCCGAGATACGGACGCGGTTCCCCGTGCGGGAGCTGCCGGTCAACCCCGGGAGGGTGCGCGAGCATGCCTGACGTCGTGACGGAGATCGACGAGTTGACGCCGTGGTGGCTGTCGGACGCGCTCGGTGCACGTGTCGACACCGTGCTCCCGACGCGGGTCGGTACCGGGCAGATCGGCACGTGTCACCGGCTCGTGCTCACCGGCGACGGGGTGCCGACGAGTGTGCTCGCGAAACTGCCTGCGGCCGACCGTGGCACGCGCGCGATGCTCGCGGGCGCCTACCGCGCGGAGGTGCGCTTCTACGCCGAGCTCGCTCGCACCGTCGCGGTCCGAGCCCCGCACGCCTACCTCGCTGCGTCGCGAGGCGACGGCGCGGACTTCGTACTGCTGCTCGAGGACGTCGTCGATGCCGAGCCGGGTGATCAGCTCGCGGGCTGCACCGCGGCCGACGCCGCCGGGGCCATCGTCAACCTCGCCGCACTGCACGGTCCACGCTGGTGCGACGCGAGCCTGCTCGACGTCGACGGGCTCGCGC
>NZ_JAASAE010000012.1 GCF_012726205.1 Rhodococcus sp. HNM0569
ACGGACGCACCTTCGTGAAGATCGACCGCTGGTTCCCGTCGAGCCAGACGTGCTCGGCGTGGGGAGTGGTCGACGGGCCGAAGCCGCTCTCGATTCGAGAGTGGACGTGTGCAGCGTGTGGTGCGGTCCACGACCGCGACCTCAACGCCGCAATCAACATCCTCGCCGCCGGACGGGCGGAGAGACGAAACGCCCGTGGAGGGACCGTAAGCCCTGCCGCGTAGCGGAAGGCAGGTCCCGGTGAAACAGGAACCCACCGAAGCGGCACGACGTGCCGCTGTAGGAATCCCGGTCGTTCACGGCCGGGGGGACGTCAAGTGAGCGATTCCAGCTGCCCGAAAACAGGGTCGTCGCCGCTATCGAATCGTTATCCTCGCGTCATGGCTATGCGCAACGGTGTCCGGAAACTGACCCGCTACGCGCCGGTGCTCGTCGCCGGTGCGCTGTTGCTCGGCACCGCGGGGGTTGCGGGCGCCGAACCCGTGCGTGGCCCCGATGTCGCGTCGTGGCAACACCCGAACGGCATCTCGATCGACTGGTTCGCGGTGCGCAATGCGGGGCAGGACTTCGCGATGGTCAAGGCGACCGAAGGTCTCGACTACGTCAACCCGTTCTTCGTGCAGGACTGCGTCACGATGCGCCTCGCGCACCTGGCGCGCGGCGCGTACCACTACGCCGATCCGACGCAGTCGCCCGAGGCGCAGGCCGCGTTCTACGCGACGATCGTGCTCGGCATGAACGGCCCCGGCGACCTGCCGCCCGTCCTCGACCTCGAGCACAGCGGTGGTCTCGCGCCCGCGCAGCTGATCGACTGGACGCACCGGTACCTGAATGCTGTGCAGTCGCTCACCGGCAGGCAGCCGATCATCTACACGTATCCGCAGTTCTGGCGCACCGCGATGGCCGACACGCACGAGTTCAGCCACTACCCGCTGTGGATCGCCGACTACAACGGGCAGAACACGCCCGGTCCGCTGCCGGGCGGCTGGAACACATGGTCGTTCTGGCAGTACACCGATTCGGGCCAGCTGCCCGGCATCGGCGCGCCGGTCGACCTCAATGTCTACAGCGGAGCGCAGGGCGACTTCACGAGATACTCGAACGGTCCGGTGTGACAGCCGGTTCCGGGCGCGGCCACGGCCGCCCTTCGAGACGTTCGATGTCGCGGTTGAATCGGCGCAGATAGGCAGCGAAGGCGGCACGGTCGTCGTCGCTCCATTCCGCCGCGACGCGTTCGACCCCATGCACATTGCGCTCGCGGTCGACCTCGAGTCGCACGCGACCCTCGTCGGTGATGCGGAACTTGCGCGCGATCCCGCCGTCCGGATCGGCGATGCGCTCGACCAGCCCGGCGGAGAGCATCGCGGCCGTCTGCCGGTTGAGCGTCGACGAGTCGAGCCCGAGCGCGTCTGCCAGTTGCCCGATCGACATCGGTCCGGCGATCAGGATGCGGCTCAGGAGCGTGTAGGCGCTGCGCTCGAGGTGTTCGCCGTCGCGGTGCGGACGCGGGTTGTACAGGTTGAGGTGCCGCCCGAGCAGCATCATCTCGAACTCGATCGACTCCACTGGTGTGGTCATGCGGCCCTTCCGGAAATCGGGCTGAGCGGACTTTTGGTGCATAGTACACGTGTTGTGCACTATGCACCTCGACTGTACTGTGCATAAAAGTAGGTCTTTTCTCTCTTGTGTTCTAGTCATCGAAGGAGTCCCGGTGGACGGTTCGACACGAGTGCGTCCCGGGGCGCTGGTCGGGGTGCTGGCGTTCGCCGGCATCGTGGCCGCGCTCATGCAGACGCTCGTGGTTCCCCTGATCGCGCAGTTTCCCGAACTGCTCGACACGACGGCCTCCAATGCCACCTGGATCGTCACGGCCACGCTCCTGTGCGGCGCCGTCGCGATGCCCGTCACGGGCCGTCTCGGCGACATGTACGGCAAGAAGCGTGTGCTGCTCGCGTGCACCGTCCCGCTCGTGGTCGGCTCGGTGCTGTGCGCCCTCGCGTCGTCGTTGCTGCCGATGATCGTCGGACGCGGATTGCAGGGGCTCGGCATGGGCATCATCCCGCTCGGGATCAGCGCGCTGCGCGAGTTGCTGCCCCCCGAGAAGCTCGGCACCGCGATCGCGATGATGAGCTCGTCGATGGGCATCGGCGGCGCGCTCGGCCTGCCCGTCGCCGCCGCAGTCGCCGAGAACGCCAGCTGGCGTGCGCTGTTCTGGGGCACCGCCGCGCTGTGCGTCGTCATCGCCCTGCTCGTGCAGTTCGTCGTGCCGTCGACGCCCACCGCCACCGAACGCGCCCGCTTCGACGCTGTCGGCGCGGTCGGCCTCGGCGTGGCCCTCGTGTGCTTCCTGCTCGCCGTCTCGAAGGGCGGCGACTGGGGCTGGGCGAGCCCCACGATCGTCGGGCTGTTCGTCGCGACCGTCGTCGTGCTCGGGCTGTGGGGTTGGTACGAGCTGCGCCGCACCGATCCGCTCGTCGACCTGCGCGTCACCGCGCGTCGGCAGGTGCTGCTCACCAACATCGCGTCGATCGTCGTCGGCTTCTCGATGTACGCGCAGTCGCTCATCGTGCCGCAGCTGCTGCAGCTGCCCGAGGGCACCGGATACGGTCTCGGCCAGTCGATGCTCGCGATGGGTCTGTGGATGGCACCCGGCGGCATCATGATGATGGCCGTCTCGCCCCTCGGCGCCAAGCTGTCCGCACTGCGGGGGCCCAAGACGACGCTGCTGCTCGGCAGCCTGATCATCGCGGCAGGCTACGCGTCGTCGATGGTGCTGATGGGCTCGGCGATCGGCCTCGTCGTGGTGGTGTGCGTGTGCAGCATCGGCGTCGGCTTCGCGTACGGCGCGATGCCCGCTCTCATCATGGGTGCGGTGCCGATGTCGGAAACCGGCGCCGCCAACAGCTTCAACTCGCTCATGCGCTCGATCGGCACGTCCGTGTCCGCCGCCGTCGTCGGCCTCGTGCTCTCGCAGATGAGCATCGACTTCGCGGGTCACACGCTGCCGTCGGAGAACGGCTTCCGCACCGGCATGCTCATCGGCTGCGGGGTCGCACTCGTCGCCGCGGCCGTCACCGCCGCGATTCCGCATGCGCGTTCGGTGCCGTTGCATTCGCACACCAGTCCTGCCCCTCGGCCGAAGGCCGACGCGACGGTCTGAGGTCTCATCCGTGGTCGGGCGCGTCCGCCTCCTGCGCGGCGCGCTCGACACGAGCGAGATGGCGCGACCACCAGGCGTCGTCGACGGCGGGCAGGTTCCGGGCCGAGGCTCGCATCCCCACCTCGCCGTCGACCAGCTCGCGCACGATGTCGGCGTGCCCCGCGTGCCGGTGCGTTTCGGCGATCATGTGCACCAGGACCGCATGCAGCGTGACGTCCGGGGTGCTCCACGGCTCGATGCGGCCGGGCGCATCGAGGTCCAGCGCCTCGATCGTGGTGTCCGCATGGCGGCATGCGCGCCGGTAGTCCGCCACGATCTGCGCGCGCGACTCGTCGGCCGTCGCCCACAGGTCGACATTGGGCTCCTCGCTGGTGAGCCACCCGGGCGGATCGGGCATGGGACGTCCGAACGACTCGCCGAAGTACCCGATCTCGCACCCTGTGAGGTGTTTGACCAGCCCGAGCAGGTTGGTCCCCGTCGGTGTCATCGGACGGCGGATGCCGAACTCGGACAGTGCGTCCAGCTTCCACGCCACCGCGTCGCGGCCGTGCTGCAGGTAGCGGCGCAGATCGTCTTTCGGTCCGGTCATGGCTGCACCCAATCAGATCCGCGCCGCGAAATCACTCTCCGATGCGGCCGCCCGGCTTCCACGCGACGACCACCGCAGGTCGCGGCTGCGCGTCGCCGCCGTCCGGCCAGTGCGACGCCGGCGCGTCGGCGGAGGCGTCGTCGAGCTCGCCGGGATGCTGGACGCACACCACGACCCGATCGTCGGTCACGATCGGCCCGCATGTCTCGGCTCCCTTCGGCACCGTCAGGAACTGTTTCGTCTCACCACGATTCGGGCCGTCGAGTACGACGCTGAACAGTCCGTCGTTCGACTTCAGCGCGTTGCCGTCGGTCGAGATCCACAGGTTGCCGTGCGGGTCGAAGGCGAGATTGTCGGGGCACGAGATCGGGCTGACCGCGCTCTTGTCGAAGCCCCCGAAGTAGGTGTCCGCTGCCTGCGGGTCGCCGCACACGAGCAGCAGGTTCCAGTCGAAGGTGGTGCCCGCGTGGTCGTCGACGAGCTCGAGTACCTGCCCGTTCTTGTTGCCGTTGCGCGGGTTCGCCTCGTCGGCGGGGGCCTTGCCCTCGGCCCCGCGGTTGCTGTTGTTGGTCAACGCGACGTACACGCGGCCGGTCTTCGGGTTCGGCTCGAAATCCTCGGGGCGATCCATCTTGGTGGCGCCCACCTCGTCGCCCGCGAGTCGCGTGAACACCGCGACGTCCTCGGCGCTCATGCCGTCGACGAGCGACTCGCCGCGGCCGTCCTCGCCGGTGCGCAGCAACGGGATCCACTCGCCCGAGCCGTCGAATGCGCCGTCCGCAGGTAGCGCGCCCGTGCCGTCGATCTCGCCCGCCGAGTTGCCCGTGAGCTTCGCGACGTACAGGGTGCCGGCGTCGAGCAGCGTGAGGTTGTGCCGCATCGCCGACGCGCTGCCGCCACTCTGCATCCGCCGGCTGGACACGAACTTGTACATGTAGTCGAATCGTTCGTCGTCGCCGCTGTACGCGACGACGGTGCCGTCGTCCGTCACGTGGATCGTCGCGGCCTCGTGCTTGAACCGGCCCAGCGCGGTGTGCTTGACGGGTGTCGACGCCGGGTCCCACGGATCGATCTCGACGACCCAGCCGAAGCGGTGCACCTCGTTCGGCTCCGCCATGATGTCGAAACGTCTGTCGAAACGTTCCCACTTACGTTCGGACGCACCGCCTTCGATTCCGTAGCGGGCGAGTCGCTCGGCCGCGGCCGGGTCGGCCACGGACTCGGCGTTCGCGAAGTACTGGTTGAAGTTCTCCTCGCCCGACAGCACGGTGCCCCACGGCGTCAGTCCGCCCGAGCAGTTGTTGAGGGTGCCGAGCACCGTGCGCCCCTCGGGATCCGCCGACGTCTTCAGCAGCTCGCTGCCCGCGGCCGGGCCGGTGACGGTGAACGGTGTCGCCGCGGTGATCCGGCGGTTGTATCGCCCGAACTCGGGCGTGAGCGTGCCTCCGTGACCCTTGACCTGGACGACCGAGAGGCCGTGCGCCGCAAGGGCGATTGCGAACTGCTCGCGCGTCGGGTTGTCGGCGTCGTAGCCGGTGAACATGAACGGCTCGGTCGTGTACTCGTGGTTGACCACGAGGAGAGAGGTGTCGGGGCTACCGTCGATCGGCAACAGACCCGCGAAGTCGTTGTTGAAGCCGAACTGCTTCTCCTGGGCGACGGCGCTCTGGTGCGCGAAGTCGAAGGCGGGCGCATCGGGCAGCACCGCGTCACCCCACCGGATCACCACGGCCTGCTCGTAGCCCGCGGGCACGACCACGGCGTCCTCGGTGTTGGGCGCGACCGCGTCGAATGCGGTGCCGCGCGGAATGTCTCCGTTCTCGCCGCCGCCGGGCGCGGTGGCCTGCGCGTCGTTGTCCGAGCACGCCGCGAGCACGCTGCCCGCACCGACCGCGAGCACCGCCATCGCACCGCCCCGCAGCACGCTGCGACGCCGCAGCGCCGTGCGCGCGAGGTCGCGGAAGTACGTGCCGTCCGACGTGTTCGGCACCGCGTGCGCACACGCGTCGCCGCACTTGTAGCGGCACGTGACCGACTGGCGCGACGACTGCCCGTCGTGTGTGACGAACAGCGATAGAGGATCGAGAACGCTCACCTGATGACTCCCGAGTTCTGCGAGTAGCGACTCGGGCACCATAGGAATGCCGATCGCCCCCGAGGCGTCCATTGCGTGAACGCTCGGGGGCGACGAGGTGACAGCTGTGCCGCCTGCTACGTGAGCGCGATGGCGGCGTCGGGTTCGAGCACGCGGAAGGTGAACGATTCCTCGATGTAGAGGTGGACGGCCTCGGCGTCGTGGTGGCTGTAGCCGACCGACAGGTCCTCGCCGACGTCGAGCACGAAGTCGCCACCGCGCTCGCTCACGACGACGGCGCCGGTGACCCCGGGCACGCGCAGGATCTTGCCGTCGAGGATGTGCTCGAGATGTTCGAACAACGGGTACCCGCCGTGCTCGGTGGTCTCGACGATGCGGGTGTATCCCTCGACGGACAATGCGAGCGTGTACGGACCGTCGATGCCGTTGCCGCGCAGCACGTTCACCGCGCGGGCGACGATGCCCGGGTACTGCTTGCAGTCCTGGCCGAGCGTGAGCGGCTCGTACGGCGACACCTCGGTGAGGCCGACGATGCCCGCGTCGTTCCACCCGTGGAAGACCGAACTGTTCTCGATCTCCGCGGCCTGGCGGGCGGCCCGCGCGAGGTCGTCGAACTCGGGATCGGAGGCTCCGCGCTGGATGTCGCCGATCTCGTGCCGGGACACCGTGAACGGCACCCGCACCTCGACGAGCGGCTGCACGCGCCGCTGGCGCACGCGCGCGTCGGTGTTGGTGATGTTGGTGGGCAGCGTGTCGAGCACGGTCGTGCGGCCCAGGTCGACGGCGCTGCGCCGCCACCCGCCCTCGCCACCGTCCCAGTCGACGAACTTGCGTGCCGCGAGCAGCGGGGTGAGACGTTCGCGGGCCTCGTCGTCGATGGCGCTCCACGCGAGCGTCGGGATGGGCGCGTGGTCGCGCAGCAGGTGATTGGAGCTCACGTCACTCACTGTCCTTTCAAGCTTCCGATACCGAGGCCGCCGGCCTCGGGGGTGCGTTCGGGCCCCGCACTGCTGCCCGTGTCTTCGTTGGCCTCAACGTACTCTTCGGGGTCCTTGTCGGACGTGTCCACCGTGGCCCTGCTCGGATGTTCGGCGAAGTACGCGGCGAACCTCCGTCCGAGTGCCTCACGCAGGCCCGACGGCGCCGTGCGGCGGAAGTTCGCGAGACCTTCGCGTTCCTCCTCCGCCCTGTGCTCGTCGTTCGCGAGTCGCGCCCGGTCGACCGCCGCCCACCACTCGTCCGACCCGACGTCGACGTTCTCGGCGTCGCGCACGCCGTCGCGGATGTCGTTGTGGTCGCCGATGGCGTCGAGCGTCTCGTCCTCGGGATCCTCGCCGACCCGCAGCAACTGCGGGTAGAAGATCTCCTCTTCGGCGACGGCGTGCACGTCGAGGCGGTCGGCGAGCGGACGCCACACGCGCTCGAGTTCGGCCGTGCCTGCCTGCGTGGTGGTGCGGGTCGCCCGCAGGTCGTCGAGCACCGCGAACTGTTCGCGAAACCACGTGTGGTCCTCGAAGATCAGATCGGTGATGTCGCTCATGCTCCCGACGGTAGCGGCTGCGCGGGCCGCTGGGGGGTCATCTGCTCGTCTACCCTGACGGCATGATCGACCCCGCCTCCGACCGAGCGATTCACGCAGTCCTGTTCGACTTCTCCGGCACGTTGTTCCGGCTCGAGGCGAACGATCGGTGGGACGCGCTGTTCACCACCGCGGAGGGGTCGTCGCTCGATGCCGACGAGCGGTCGCTGGTGATGACGCGCATGACCGCGCCGGTCGGCTCGGACGTCCCGATGGACGCCGAGCAGCAGCGCGCGTGGGAGCGCCGCGATCTCGATCCCGCGATGCACCGGGCTGCCTACCTGCACGTGCTCGAGTCCTCGGGTGTCACCGACGCAGCCGCGCGGGACGCCCTGTACGCGCTCGCCGTCGACCCCGACGGGTGGACGCCCTATCCGGACACGGGCGAGGTGTTGGCGCGCCTGCACGCGCGTGGCGTGCGCGTCGGGGTGCTGAGCAACATCGCGTTCGACGCCCGCGCAGCGTTCGCGTCGCGCGGTTGGGACCGGTTCGTCGGGGCGTTCGTGCTGTCCTTCGAGGTGGGCGTGGTCAAGCCGGACCTCGCGATCTTCGAGATCGCGATGCGTGAGCTCGGAGTCACCCCGGAACACACCCTGATGGTGGGCGACAGCGCGCACGCCGACGGGGCCGCGACCGAACTGGGATGCGCGTTCACCCAGGTCGACCCGCTGCCGACGGCGCAGCGGCCGACCGCCCTGCTCGACGGCGTGCGTGCGTACGTGCCGATCGGATAACGACTCCACCGATTTCCGCGGTGGCGTGACGCGTCGTTCGCCACGATGAGCGCATGACGTGGAAGCGGCTCGCGGTGCTGTTCGCAGGGCTGCTCGCGCTGTTCACGTTCGCCGGCCCCGCGCAGGCCGCACCGCCCGCCCCGTGGTTCGCCGACTCCGCCGGCTCCGCCGTCCAGGTCGTCGAGGTCGACGGGCACGGCGACGGCACGGCGTCGGTGTCCCTGTGGGTGCGCTCGCCGCTCGGCTGGTCGCGGGTGCTCGGTCCGGTGCCCGGCTTCGTCGGCTCCGACGGCATCACCGACGGCCCGGCGCGCGACGGCGTGCCCGCGACGCCCGCCGGGGTGTTCACGCTGGACTCGGCGTTCGGCACCGACCCCGCGCCCGGCGGCGTACTCCCGTACCGGCAGGTCGACGGCGACGACTGGTGGGTCGGCGACGCGGACAGCGCGGCATTCGACACCCATCAGCGGTGTGCGCCGGGCACGTGCGGCTTCGACGAGTCCGCGAGCGAGAACCTCGCGATCCCGCAGTACGCACTCTCGGTGGTGATGGGCGTGAACCCGGAGCACACGCCCGGCGCGGGCTCCGCGTTCTTCCTGCACGTCTCCGACGGCACGCCCACCGAGGGGTGCGTGGCGATCGCGAAGGAACCGCTCACGCAGATCGTGCGGTCGCTGCTCCCCGGCGCGGTCGTGGCGATCCGCAGCTGAGGCTGCTGCCCGGTCCGCGAGTCAGGACGCCGTCAGCAGCGGCCACAGTCCGTCCCCGCCCGCCGCGAGTGCCGCACGCGTGAGCCGCTCGTCCCACTCTCGCGTCGACCCGTACTCCGACCGCCACGCGAGCGCGCGAGTGGTGTACCGGTGCAGCGCGTGTTCGCGCGTGAACCCGATCGCGCCGAACGCCTGGTGAGCTGCCCGCGTGACCGTCGAGGCACCGTGTCCGGCAGTCGATTTCGCGGCAGCGACCGCAAACGTCGTGGTATCGGTGCCGAAGCCGTCGCGTAGTGCGGTCGCCACCGCCGCGTCGACGGTCGCCTGGACGAGGGCGGTCTCGGTCGCGATGTCCGCGGCCAGGAACTGCACCGCCTGGAAGCGCGCGAGTGGGCGGCCGAACTGGGTACGGGCCGTCGTGTGTTCGACGACGAGTTCGAGGATCCGGTCCAGTGCGCCCGCGACGGCGGCGGCCCGCGCGAGTGCCCCCTTCAGTCGGAGCTCGCCGACGAGCGTGGCGTCGATCCGGGTGGCCGATTCCAGCGCCGCGGCGTCGACGTGCAGGTGATCGCGCGGTTCGCCCGCGTAGTTCTCGGCGTCGGTGACGCTCACGGAGGCGCGCGGCAGATCCGCGACGTGCCACTGCGAATCATGCTGGAACACAACGACGATACGGTCGACGTCGCGGGCCCAGGGGACACTGCGAGCCTGGAAACCGCCGGGAGTTTCCTCGGCCACCGCGACGGTGCGGATGCCGTCGCTCGGTGCGACCGGCAGACGGGCCGCCGCGAGGAGCGGCAGTGCCAGCAGGTCGTTCTCGGCGAGGGGAAGGCTCACCGCGTGTGCGCCCGCGGCGCCGAGCAACACTGCCGCCTCGTCCCACGTCGCGCCGCTGCCGCCGACCGACTCGTCGGCCGTCAGCCACGTCGCGCCGACCTCGTCGAGTGTCGACCACAGCGTGCGGTCGAGCCGCGGGCTGTCGTCGGCCGCGCCTCGGGCGAACAGGCCGTCCAGCATGTCCGCGAACTCGCGGTGCCGGGTGCCGCCTCGAGCGCTCATCACCGCATCCCCAATCCCCGCGCGATCACGCCGCGCAGAATCTCCGTCGTTCCGCCTCGCAGAGTGAAGCCCGGGCGCTGCATGACCCCCGCACGCACCATGGCATCGAATTCTTCGCCGTCGAACCGTGTTTCGCCGTGCATCTCGTCGGCGAGCTCGGCGACGTCGCCCTCGGTTTCGGTGCCGAGCACCTTGACGACCGCGGCCGCGAGGTCGGCGTCCTCGCCGCGCGCCAGTGACCCCGCGACGGCCGACGACATGTGATGCAGCCCGTACATACGGCCGATCAGCCGGCCGATGCCCGGATCGGCCGGGACATGATCTGCGGCCGCCTCGTCACACAGGGCACCGAGCAGTGCGAACGTCGACAGGAACCGTTCGGGCCCGCTGCGCTCGTAGCCGAGCTCCGACGTCACCTGGACCCAGCCGTCGCCGATGGTGCCGAGCACGAGCTCGTCCGGCACGAACACGCCGTCGAGGATCACCTCGTTGAAGTGGTGCGCCCCGGTCATCGACAGGATCGGCCTGATCGTGATGCCCGGCGAATCGAGCAGCACCACGAACTGGCTCAGCCCGTCGTGCCGGTGCGCCGGGTCGAGGGGCGACGAACGCGCGAGACAGAAGAATCCGTCGGCGTGGTGCGCGCCGGACGTCCACAGCTTGGTGCCGTCGATGCGCCACCCGCCGTCGACACGGGTCGCCTTCGTTCGCACGCTCGCGAGGTCCGAGCCGGATTCGGGCTCGGACATCCCGATGGCCCAGCAGATCTCGCCGCGCGCGATGCCGGGCAGGAAGCGCTGCTTCTGTTCCTCGGAGCCGAACTTCAGCAGCGACGGCGCTGCCTGCCGGTCGGCCACCCATTGCCCGGCGACCGGTGCACCGACCGCGAGCAGTTCCTCGGTGACGACGAACCGTTCGAGGAAGCTGCGGCCGTGCCCACCGTACTCGCGGGGAATGGTCATGCCGATCCAGCCGCGCTCGGCGAGGGCCTTGGTGAACGCCTCGTCGCGTCGCGTGAGCCACGAATCGACCGCGGGAACGAAAGCGCCCGAGTCGATCTGTTCGCGCAGGAACTCGCGTACCTCGGCGCGCAGGCCGTCCAGTCCGTCCGGTGGCTCGGTCGCGGGGGGAACAAGTCGTGTCATCGGCTGCCGTCCTTCTGTGTCGTCATGCCCGTGTACCCCCCTGTGTCGTCCCCGTGTACCCCACGAGGCTCAAGGCGAGATACCGGTATCGTTCGGCGATGTCGTCGACGGTGTCGGGACCCTCGGGCGAATACCAGTACGCGATCGAGTTGCACATCGCGACGATCGCGCGCCGCGCGTCGTCCGGGTACGGGGTGCGGAACACACCGGTCCGCACCCCGTCGGCGACGGCGGTGCGCAACGGATCGATCGACGCGTGCTGGCGCTGCTGGTAGTCGGCGAGATGCGCGGGTTCGAGATTGCGCACCTCGGTCTGTACGAGCCGGCTCTGCTGCTGGTGCAGCGTGCGGAATCGCACCAGCCCGGTGACGACTGCGCACAACCGGGCGTCGGGTTCGTCTGTCGCACGGTCGAGTTCGGCGGTACACACGTCGACGAACGTCGCGAGCCCGTCGTCGAGGATCGCCCGCAGCAGATCCTGCTTGCTCGCGTAGTAGTAGTACAGCGCCGACAGGCTCACGTCTGCGTGCTGCGCGATCGCGCGGATCGATGCGCCGCCGTATCCGCGGTCGACGAACTCGCGGCGGGCGACGTCGACCAGCTCACGCTGCCGGGCGCCGATCGTTGCTGTGCTCACGAGTGCTCCACGAGTGCGGCGACCTCGCTCTTGACGAGCTTGCCGGTCGGTGTCCGGGGCAACGAGTGCACGAAGACGACCTGCCGCGGACACTTGTAGTGCGCCATCGTGTTGCGACAGTGCGTCATCAGTTCGTCGGCCAGCGCCTGCGTCGGCGCGGCGCCGTCGGCAGGATGTACGACGGCCGTCACCACCTGGCCCATCTCGGGATCCGGCGTGCCGATCACGGCGACGTCGTGCACGAACGGATGGAAGCCGAGTGCGTTCTCCACTTCCTGGGGGTAGATGTTGACGCCGCCCGAGATGATGGTGAACTTGGCCCGGTCGGTGAGGAACAGGTAGTCGTCCTCGTCGAGGTACCCGATGTCGCCGGTCGTGTTCCATCCGGGCCGTGTCGGGTGTCGAGCCTCCGCGGTCTTCGCCGGGTCGTTGTGGTACTCGAAGCTGTAGTCGTGCCGCTCGAAGTACACGAGCCCGATCTCGCCGCGCGGAAGCTCGTTTCCCGTCTCGTCGCAGATGTGGGCGACTCCGGTGGAGTCCGGTCCGCTGCGACCGACACTGCCCGGCTTCCGTAGCCACTCGGCTGGAGAGATGTTCGTGCCGCCGCACGATTCGGTCGACGAGTAGTACTCGTAGAGGACTTCGCCCCACCACTCGAACATTGCACGTTTGACGTCCACCGGACACGGCGCGGCCGAGTGGATCGCGACCCGCAGCGTCGACAAGTCGTATCGTGCGCGCACGTCCGCGGGCAGTCGCAGCATTCGGACGAAATGCGTGGGGACCCACTGACTGTGGGTGACCCCGTACTTCTCGATCGTCGCAAGCGCGTTCTCGGCGTCGAACCGCGACACCATCACCACGGTCCCTCCCAGCGCGAGCGCGCCTGCCCCGTAGCGCAGCGGCGCCGCGTGGTAGACGGGCGCGGGTGAGAAGTACACACTGGCGGCGTCGAATCCGAACCGTCGACGCATCAGCTCGGTGACGTGTGGGCCTGGCTCGTCGGCGACACCGGCGCCGTTGAGCGCGGGTTTGATTCCCTTGGGCCGTCCGGTGGTTCCGGACGAGTAGAGCATGTCGGTACCGCGTGGTTGGTCCTCGGGCTCGTCCTGCGGCATCGTCGCGAGCTCGGCCGCGTAGTCGCGATGTCCGGCGACCGCACCGGAGAATGCGGCACGGACCCGCACGCCCGGAGTGTCCGCGACGATCTCGGCGGCGAGTTCGGCCAGTGTCGCGGAGACCAGCAGAACCGATGCACCGCAGTCGTTCACGATGTAGCTGATCTCGGGCGCCGACAGATGCGTGTTGACGAGCGTGACGTACATGCCGGAGCGGACGGCTCCCCAGTAGATCTCGTACACCGTCGGGTCGTTCGTCGACAGTACCGCGATGTGGTCCCCCGGCCCGAGCCCGTGCGCGCGCAGCCAGTGGGCGCAACGGATCGCGCCGTCCTCCAGCTCGGCGTAGGTGACGACGCGGCCACTGTGCGCGTCGACGACGGCGGGCTTGTCGGGCGTTCGTGCCGCGTGGATTCCCGGATACATGTCGCGGCCCCTACAGGCCCGCGCTCTTGGCGACGATCGTCTTCATGACCTCGCTCGTGCCGCCGTAGATGCGGGTGACGCGTGTGTCGGCGTAGAGCCGGGCGACGGGGTACTCGGTGATGTACCCGTAGCCGCCGTGCAGCTGGAGGCACTTGTCGATCACGCGGCCCGCCATCTCGGTGCAGTGCAACTTCGCCATCGCTGCGTCGGACACCGTGAGCTCGCCGCGGTCGAGGAGTTCGAGGCAGTGATCGACGAATACGCGCGCCGCGGTGGCGTCGGTGACGCACTCCGCGACGACGAACTTCGAGTTCTGGAAAGACGCGACGGGCTTGCCGAACACACTGCGTTCCTTGATGTATGCCGTCGCGTGTGCGATCGCGGCCTCGGCCTGCGCGACGCTGTTGAGCGCGATGCTCAGCCGTTCCTGCGGCAGATTGTGCGTGAGATAGCCGAATGCGTCGCCCTCGGTGCCGAGAAGGTTCTCGACCGGTACCGCGACGTCCTCGAACACGAGCTCGGCGGTGTCCTGCTGATGCAGGCCGAGCTTGTCGAGCTTGCGGCCGACGCTGAAGCCCGGGCTGTCGGTGGGCACGCAGAGGATCGACAGGCCCGCGCGGCGGTTGTCCGGGTCGAAGGGCGCGGTGCGGCACACCGTGAGCACGAGGTCGGCCGTCACACCGCCGGTGATGAACGTCTTGGCACCGTTGACCACGTAGTGCGTGCCGTCGGCCGACAGCGTGGCCGAGGTCGAGATGTTCGCGAGGTCCGAGCCGGTGCCGGGCTCGGTCATCGCGATCGCGGTCATGAGCTCGCCCGACGCGAACTTCGGCAGCCAGCGCTGCTTCTGTTCGTCGGTCGCGTACTCGAGCAGGTACGGCAGGATCAGGCAGCAGTGCACGGTGTACGAGCCGAACGAGACACCGGCCCGCGCAACCTCTTCGAACACGATCGCCGAGTACGCGAAGCTCTTCTCGCCCGCGCCGCCGTACTGCTCGGGTACCTGGATCCCGAGGATTCCGAGCTCGCCGAGGCGCAGGAAGAAGTCGCGATCGGGGCGCCCGAGTTCGTCCCACTTCTCCCGCTGGGGAACCACTTCCTTCTCGATGAAATCGCGTACCATCGAACGGAACTCGTCGTGCTCGGCATGGAAGATCGTGCGTTTCACGTGGGTGCTCCTGTCGGCAGTTCGGGGACGATCGGGAGGGGGCGGGTCAGCGCCCGGTGAAGTCGCCCGTGCGCTTCGACAGCATCGCGTCGAGCGCCTCGCGGTGATCGTCGGTGTGGTGGGAGATCGCCTGCAGCGCCGCAGACAGTTCGAGAAGCCCTGCGAGGTCCTGCTTCTCGGACTGGCGCAGCAGCTTCTTGGTCATCCGCAGGGTGTGCGGCGGGTTGACGGCAACACGCCGGGCCAATGCGTAGGCGGCGTCGAGGAGGCCGTCCGGCTCGGTCACCTCGGACACGAGACCCCACTCGAGCGCCTTGTGTGCGTCGATGCGGTCCCCCGTGAACGCCATCTCGGCCGCACGCGCGGGCCCGATCACGCGTGGCAGGAACCACGCGCCGCCGTCGCCGGGGATGATGCCGAGCTTGACGAAGCTCTCGGCGAAGAACGCGGTGCTCGAGGCGATCCGCATGTCGGCCATGAGTGCGAGATCGCAGCCGGCGCCCACGGCGGGGCCGTTGACGGCCGCGACGACCGGCACCTCGCAGTGGTACAGCGCGAGCGGAATGCGCTGGATGCCCGAACGATAGCCGTCGCGCAGTTCGCGCGGGCTGCCGCCGAACATCCCCGCGCGATCGGCCATGTCCTTGATGTTTCCCCCGGCCGAGAACGCCGAGCCGGCGCCCGTGAGGACGACGACGCGCGTGTCGGGGTCGGCGTTGACGTCGTCGACGAGCTGCACGATGCGGTCCACCATCGCGGGGCCCGAGATGGGATTGCGGGCGTCGGGCAGGTTGAGCGTCCACGTCGTGACGTGACCGTCGGTGGTGGACAGGACGGCACTTTCGGAGCTGGACATCGGCGCCTTTCGATCGGTCGCGCGGCGTGGTGCCGCTCACTGTTCGAACGATCGTTAAGTTAGCCGCGCCGTGGCACGCCGTCCAGAGGCGGCGCGAGTGGCAATCGCTGTCGGTGCGATAGGCGAAACCTCTGCGTACCCGGCCGGCACTGCGTACCCGGCCGGCGCTGCGTACCCGAATGCCTGACACGCGAGCACGAGCCGGGCACACTCTTCCTATGGGCGAACTCGTCTACTCCGCACTGGCGTCGCTCGACGGCCACACCGCCGACGTGTACGGCGGATTCGACTGGGCTGCACCCGACGCCGAGGTCCACGCGTTCGTCAACGAATGCGAGCGCGACGTCGGCACCTATTACTTCGGTCGCCGCATGTACCACACGATGGCCGTGTGGGAGGAGATGGACGTCGCGGACGAACCCGCCCCGGTGCGGGAGTACGCCCGCATGTGGCGCGGCGCCGACAAGGTCGTGTTCTCGTCGACGCTGCCCGAGGTGTGGACGCCGAACACCCGCCTCGAACGGCACTTCGATCCCGATGTCGTGGCGCGCGAGGTCGCGGCGTCCGACCGCGACGTGTCGATCGGCGGGCCGACCGTGGCCGCCGCAGCCGACGACGCGGGCCTGATCGATCGATACCGGCTGTTCGTGATGCCGGTACTCGTCGGCGGCGGCCTCCGGGTGTGGCAGGGCGTGCGACGGCACGACCTCGAACTCGTGGGCCACCGTTCGTTCGCGAGCGGCGTGGTGTTCCTCGACTACCGTCGCGTGCGGGCCTGAATCACAGGACCTGCGACAGGAACTGTTGCAGGCGTTCGGTCTCCGGCTTCTCGAACAGCTGCTCCGGCTTGCCGGTCTCCACGACCGCGCCGTGGTCCATGAAGAGCACCGTGTCCGACACCTGACGTGCGAAGCCCATCTCGTGCGTCACCACGACCATCGTCATGCCGCCACCGGCGAGATCGGCCATGACCGCGAGGATGCCCTTGACCAGCTCCGGGTCGAGCGCCGAGGTCGCCTCGTCGAAGAACATGACCTGCGGCTTCATCGCGAGCGCCCGCGCGATCGCGACACGCTGCTGTTGACCGCCCGACAGATTGCCGGGACGCGAATCGGCCTTCGCGGTGAGCCCGACGAGCTCGAGCTGCTCCAGCGCGAGTGCGCGCGCCTCGTCCTTCGACATGCCCTTGAGCTTGCGCGGTGCGAGCGCGACGTTGTCGGCGACCGTCTTGTGCGGGAACAGGTTGAAGTGCTGGAACACCATGCCGATGCGTTGACGCAATCGGTCGGGATCGTCCTTCGACACCGACTTGCCGTCGAGCAGGATGTCGCCCTGGTCGGGTTCGTGCAGGCGGTTGAGGACGCGCAGCAGCGTCGACTTGCCGGAGCCGGACGGCCCGATGACGGTGACGGCGTGGCCGGCGTCGACGTGGATGTCGACGCCGCGCAGCACCTTGTTCGCGCCGAACGCGAGGTGCAGGTCCTTGCCGGTGAGCGAGACGGATTCGGTGGCTGCGACGGTCATCGCGTCAGCCCCTTTCCACGACGATCGACTGTTCGACCGGATCGAGCGCGCCGGAGCGGTCCTCGCGGCCGGTGCGCAGCCGGTTGTCGATGTAGTTGACGAGGTGCGTCAGCGGGATCGTGAGTACCAGGTAGAACAGGCCGGCGGCGACGAGCGGCGACAGATTGCCGGTCTGCGCGTTGAGGTCGCGGCCGACCGCGAACAGTTCGCGCTGGCTCACGAGCAGGCCGAGGAAGTAGATCAGCGACGAGTCCTTGATGAGCGAGATGAACTGGTTCATCAGCGCAGGAAGCACGCGCCGCACGCCCTGCGGGATGACGACGAGCGACATCGAGCGCCGGTAGCTGAACCCGAGGGCGCGGGAGGCTTCGAGCTGGCCCGGTTCGACGCTCTGGATGCCGGAGCGGAAGATCTCGCCGATGTAGGCGGACGCGAGCAGCGCGAGCGCCGCCGCGCCGAGCCAGTACGGGTTGTTGCCGGTGATGCCCTTCACGACGGGGCCGACGCCGAGGCCGACGATGAGGATGATGACGACCGCGGGCAGTCCGCGGAAGATGTCGGTGTAGATGCGTGCGGGCCAGCGCAGCCAACGGGTGCGCGAGATGCCCGCGACCGCGAGCAGCATGCCGATGATCGTGCCCGCGATGCCCGACGTGAGCGCGAGGATCAGCGTGTTGGGCAGGCCCGTCTTCAACAGGTCGGGGAACGCCCGCTTGTAGAGCTCCCAGTCGAAGAAGGTGTCGCCGAGTTGCTGCAGTGTCGATTTGGGTGCGGCCGCCGTGGTCGGCTGTCCTTGGTCGTTCGCGGCATTCTCGGCCGCGATCGCCGCGAAATCGGGTAGCTCGGGCGCGGGTGCCGCCTTGCTGCCGGGCTTCCAGCCCTCGGGAAGCTCACGCGGCACCCAGTCCGAGTACAGCTGGGCCCACGTGCCGTCCGCGATCACCGCGTCGAGCCCGGAGTTGAGCGCGTCGATGAGCGGCTGGTTCTCCTTCGCGACCGCCCACCCGACGTAGTTGTTGACGCTGAACGTGTTCTGCACGATCGACGTCGGATCCCCCGGTGCGATGGCACCTTCCGCCTGCTGCGACGGCGCCACCCACGCGTCGATCTGTCCGGACTTCAGGTTCGCGTACGCGGTGGCGTAGTCGGGGAACTTGACGGCGTCGAGGTGCAGGGTGTTGACGACGTAGTCGTCCTGCACGGTGCCCTGCACGACGCCGATCCGCGTCGACGCGTCGAGTTGGTCGAACGCCTGGATCGCGCTGCCGTCGGGCACCACCAGGGAGAAGTAGCCGAAGTCGTAGCCGTTGGTGAATCCGACGGTGTTCCGGCGTTCGTCGGTGGTGGTGATCGACGACGAGCCGACGTCGAAACGCTTGCCTGCCACCTGCGCGAGCAGACCCGCGAACTCGGTGCCGACGAAATCGACACGCAATCCGAGCTTTTCGCCGATCGCGCGAAGTACCTCGTTGTCGTACCCGGTGAACTGGTTGTTCGAGTCGACGCAGATGCTCGGCGGGGCGTCGGACAGCGTGCCGACGGTGAGCACACCCGGCTCGACGAGGCCCAACCGGGACGTGTCGATCTGATCGAGCGGCGTCGTGTCGGGCGTCGTGTACCGGTCGGGTTCCGCCGCCGCGGCTCCCGAGTCGAAATTGGGTGGCGTCGCTTGCGCCGACGCGAGACCGGGTGGCGCACACAGATCGGACACCGGCGCTTCGGCACCCTGGTCGGTGCCGGAATCGCTTCCGCACGACGCGAGGGTGAACGCGAGTAGCGCGGCGGCGACGAGCGCGACGACAACGCGCAGGCGTGATCGGACCCGCGCGCGTGCCCGGGCTGGTGAAGACATGGAGAAAAGCGTATCGCGCGCCCTGGCTCCTCCTGGCGATAAGGATCAGCCCGATCGCGCGGTGCGAATCTTGCGTGAGCTACCTCTCGCGAATATTGTTTGTCATACAACAAACTGTGCTGCGAACGAGGGAGACGTCGTGGGTGTACGCGGGAGTCGCGAAGGCGGGCGGCAGACGCGCCGCGCGTTGCTCGACGCGGCCACCGGGCTCTTCCTCGCCCAGGGCGTCGGCGTGTCCGTCGCGCAGATCGCCGCGGCCGCGGACGCGTACCCGAACCAGGTCACGTACTACTTCGGGTCCAAGGAGAGCCTGTTCGTCGAGGCCGCGTGCGCGGCCGTCCTACGCGCAGGCCAGGCGGCCGAGGATGCCGCGGCGCATGCCGACACCGTCCGCGACTACACCGAGCAACTCGTCGGCTCGCTGCTCGGGCCGGCCGCGCCGAGCGTCGAACTGTTCACGTCGGCGATGCTCCTCGCGGGCCGCAAGCCCGAGTTGCGGCAGCGCATCACCGACACTCTCCGCACGCTGCACGTGCGCGGCGAGGCGGCGCTGCTGCGCACCCTCGTGCGCACCGGCTGGAAGTTGCGTACCGACATCGACGTCGAGGCGAAGGCATTCTGGTCGGCGATCTTCGGCCTCGTGATCCAGAAGGCCGCCACCGGCGAGAGTTTCGGCTACTCGCTCGAAGAGGCCGTCGCCGTCATCTTCGCGGGCCTGCAGATTCCCGACACCGTGCTCGACACCGCGCTCGGGTCCGCCTCCTGAACCCGCCCCAGCTCTCCGCAGACACCGAAAGGCACGACATGACCGACACCTTCAGCAGCCGGCGGGTCACCCACCCGCAGCCCCACGCGACACACACGGTGCTCAACCAGTCGACACCGCGCGTCGACGTCGACGAGTACGGCGAGGACATCGTCCTGCGCGAAGCGGTCCAGCGCCACGACGGGGCGTGGGGCGAGGCCGAACTGCACGAGATCGGCACCCTCGTCGGCAGCGCGCAGTTCCAGCACGACGCGCAGCTCGCCAACACGCACACCCCCGAGCTGCACACCTTCGACCAGTGGGGGCACCGCGTCGACGAGGTCGAATACCACCCGTCGTACCACCGGATCATCGCGGCGGCCGTCGCGCACGGTGCGCACACCCGCTCGTGGGCGGATCCGCAGCCCGGCTCGAACGTCGTGCGTGCCGCGGCATTCATGAAGTTCGGGCAGATCGAGGCGGGGCACGCATGCCCGGTGTCGATGACGCACGCCGTCGTCCCATCGCTCGAGCTGCAGCCCGACGTCGCCGCCGACTGGGTGCCGCGGGCGCTCTCGCGTGCGTACGACCCGGCGCTCGGCGCGGGCGACAAGCAGTCCGCGATCTTCGGGATGTCGATGACCGAGAAGCAGGGCGGCTCGGACGTGCGCGCGAACACCACCGTCGCGCGGCCTGCGGGCAGGGGCGGTCCGGGCCAGGACTACCTGCTCACCGGGCACAAGTGGTTCTGCTCGGCCCCGATGTCCGACGCCTTCCTCGTGCTCGCGCAAGCCGAGGGCGCGGGCGGCGAGGGCCTGTCGTGTTTCCTGCTGCCCCGCGTGCTGCCCGACGGCACCCGCAATGTGTTCCGCATCCAGCGGCTCAAGGACAAGCTCGGCAACAAGTCGAACGCGTCGAGCGAGATCGAGCTCGACGGCACCGTCGCCACGATGGTCGGTGAGCCCGGCCGCGGCGTGCGCACGATCATCGAGATGGTCGCGCGCACGCGGCTCGACTGCATCCTCGGCAGCGCCGCCGGTATGCGGCAGTCCGTCGCGGAGGCCGCATGGCACGCACGGCACCGCTCCGCGTTCGGCGGTGTGCTCGTCGAACAGCCCGCGATGACGGCGGTGCTCGCCGATCTCGCGCTCGAATCCGAGGCCGCGACGGTCACCGCGATCCGGCTCGCCCGCGCGCACGACGAGGATGCGTCGGACCAGGAGAAGGCGTTCCGCCGGCTCGCGACCGCCGTCGCGAAGTACTGGATCTGCAAGCGCGGGCCGCACCACGCGTACGAGTCACTCGAGTGCCTCGGCGGCAACGGCTACACCGAGGACTTCCCGCTCGCGCGGCGGTATCGCGAACAGCCCGTCATGGCCGTGTGGGAAGGCTCGGGCAATGTGATCGCGCTCGACGTGCTGCGCGCGATGACCCGTGAACCCGAGTGCGTCGCGGCGTTCGATGCCGAGCTGTCGCTCGCGCGGGGTGCGCACTCGGTGCTCGACGCGCACCACGACCGCGTGCGTCGTCAGCTCGGCGAGCTCGCGACGTGCTCGCCGGTCGACGCGCAGCGCCGTGCTCGGGTCGTCGTCGAGTCGATGGCACTCGCGCTCGAAGCATCACTGCTCGTGCGCTTTTCGCCCGCCGCGGTGTCCGATGCGTTCGTCGCGGCACGGCTCGGCGACGACCGAGCGTTCGAGTACGGCGCACTGCCCACCGGACTCGACCTGGACGCGATCGTCACCCGCGCCTGACCCGTGAGCACTTGACGAGTCCAGGTACGCCTTTTTCACTCACGGGACGGTTCAGCTCAGGCCGGACAGCGGCGGTGGCGTGAACTCGTCCCGCCATTCGATCGCCTCACGCAACTGGGTGAGGTCGTAGTCGGGGCCGCCGGTGCCGACGGTGAACAGTGACACTCCCTGGTCGACCAGGGCCTGCGCACCGTCGACACCCGGCCACGACGTCGAATGCACGATGGCGGCGGGATCGCGGCCGACGTCGGCGCAGCGGTCCGCGAGGATGCCCGCCTTGCGTTCGTGTTCGCCGAGATCGCTGAAGCTGTGCCAGATGTCGCCGTGACGCGCGACGAGCGGCAGCGTCTTCTTCTCCCCGCCGCCGCCGATCAGGATCGGAATGTGCCTCGTCGGTGCGGGATTGAGCTTGTCGAAGCGGCTCGTGATGCGCGGCAGGTATTCGCCGAGCAGATCGAGCCGCGAACCCTTCGTGCCGAAGTCGTAGCCGTACTCGTCGTAGTCCTTCTCGAACCAGCCCGAGCCGATCCCCAGGATCAGCCGGCCGCCGCTCATGTGGTCGACGGTGCGCGCCATGTCGGCGAGCAGCTCGGGATTGCGGTAGCCGCCGCCCGTGACGAGCGCGCCGATCTCGACGTTCTCGGTCTGTTCGGCCCATGCGCCGAGCATGGTCCAGCATTCGAAGTGCGCGCCGTCGGGGTCGCCGTAGAGCGGATAGAAGTGGTCCCAGTTGAACACGATGTCGACGCCCAGATCCTCGGCGCGCAGGACCGCGTCGCGGATCAGGCCGTAGTCGGGCGCGTGCTGCGGCTGGAGTTGGACACCGATGCGGACGGGACGGCTCATTCGTTCTCCTCACAGGCAGGTCTGTCGGCCGTGCTGGCCTCCCCCATCCTGCGCGCGTCGCCGCCGGTGCGCCACCGACTCGGCTCACGCGCCCCCGGTGAGTGTCGCGAGGACGCGAGCGACGTACTGCTCGACGGCGTCCGTCGTGACGCCGAGCCCGGTGAGTGTTCCGTCTTCGTTTTCGTTCTCGAGCAGCGCGAGGAGCACGTGCTCGGTGCCGACGTAGTTGTGGCCGAGTCGTAGCGCGGTCCGGAAGGTCAACTCGAGCGCCTTGCGTGCGTCGGCGTCGAACGGGATCAGCGCGGGCGGCTCGCCGACGCGCGGCGGCAGTGCGACGAGAGCACGCTCGCGCACCGCGTCGAGCGTCGTACCGCCGTCGACGAGGGCCTTCGCGGCGAGCCCGTCGGGGTCGACGATCAGGCCGAGGATCAGGTGGTCGGGCGTGATGGTGTCGTTTCCTGCGGCACGCGCGGCATTCTGGGATTCGACGACGACATTGCGGGCACGGGGCGTGAAGCGTGAGAAATCTTGTGCTCCTTCGCTTCCCTTCGCGACGAACCGCTTCTGCGCGGCCTGCTTGCTCACGCCCATCGCCTGTCCGATGTCGGTCCAGGACGCCCCGGAGCGACGGGCCTGGTCGACGAAATGGCCGATGAGGTGGTCTGCGACGTCGCCGAGGTGTTCCGCGGTGAGCACCGCATCGCTGACGCGCTCGAGTGCGTCGTCGTGGACGGATTGGATGGCTTCGATGAGGTCGCCGAGCCGGACTTTGCCGGTGGCGGGCACGGGATCGGTCATGCGTCAACTTTAGGTTGACGAATCCCGCTTCGTCAACCATCAGTTGACGACACGTGTCACCCCCGTGCGTGAAACACGCGTGCGGGGACTCGCACAGTGCTCACGGCGGCGATGCCCCGGCGCTCACGGGGGTGATACCCCGCCCGCGTGGTACATCGCGCGCAACACGAAAGCGGCTTCGGGACCCACGATCTCGCCGACGAGCGCCAGGAATCGTGCCGTGAACTCGGGCCCGTGTGCGGAGGTGGTGTCGGGTTCGTCGCCGTCGGCGAGCGGATCGAGGTGGTGCGCGAGCTCGTGCAACACGACGAGTTCGCGGAACGCCCACGCGGTGCCACCGCGATGCTCGGGCACGGCGATCGTGGCACAGTCGCCCTCGTAGTGGGCCGCGGCGGAGCCGGCCCGTGCACGCACCCGCACCGGGACGGCTGCGCGCGGCCACGTCGCGCGCACCCACCGCAGCGCGAGCACCTTGTCGACGTAGTCCTGCACCGAGTCGATCGACGCGAACTTGCGCTCGATCGGAAGCGTCACGTGCGAGCCGAGCACCTCGACCGTGCGGAGGCCGCGTTCGTCGGCGCGGTCGAACATGGTGCGCACCAACTGTTCCGCGTCGTACACTGCCGAACGTCCGCTGTCGCGGGTACGCCGCGCCATCACTTCTCCCGCAACTGCCTGCGCGCCCCCGGCAACTCGTCGGCCGGCCCGAGCCGCGCGGTGCGCGCCGCGCGATCGCCTGCCCGGCGCGCGTGCGACGAATGGCCCGCACTCGCCCGAGTGCCGCGCCAGCTGCCGCGCGCATCGGAGTGTTCGCGGTAGTAGTCGCGTAACTCGAGTTGCTTGTCGCGTAGTGCGAGCGCGGTCTCCTGTGACGTCTCGGGCGCGGCGGTGGCCTGCGCCTCGGTCTCGGCCTTCGCGTCGGCGAGCCGCGCGCCGATGCGCGCGGCGTAGGCCGTCTGGAATTCGAGCCGGGCCGTGACTCCCGCGACGGGGCGATGCTCGAGGCGCACGGTGCGTCGCCGCCGGTCGACGACGCGGCGCGGTGTGGTCTCGGAGCGGTACGCGCCGGACTTGACGTACGCGTCGGACGCCCGAACCATCTGGATCAGCAGGCTCGAGTACAGCCGTTCGCACACGTCGAGGTCGGACGCGAACCCGTACGCGAAGATCGTGGTGGACGTCTGGGTGATGTCGCACTGCACGTCGTTGGCCGCCGCGATCGCGATGTAGAGATGCGCGTACGTGCGCAGTCCCTTCTTGCCGGCCTCGCCGATGTGCACGACGCGCTGTGTGGGCGTCTGCCGCCGCTCGCGGCCGCGCGTGTGCGACCGCGCGACCGCCAGGTCGATCGACGACGCCGTCGCGAGCCGCTGCGCCGCCGCCATGAACGCTTCGGCTTCGTGCTCGTTATCCGTCGACTCGGCCTGGCGCAACAGCCCGCCGATCCGCGTGAGCAGCTTGTCGGAATCCACTCCCGCGAGGCTACGCCGGGGCTGTGACCGGAGAACGTAGCGTGCAAGCCCGGTCCTTCAGGGCCGGGTTAGCGCATCAAGTGTGTCGGTGGTCAGGAATAGGGTTTGCCTGTGCAGTTGCGATACCAGTTCCGCGTCTATCCGACGCCCGGCCAGCAGAACATGCTGGCCCGGTCGTTTGGGAGTGCGCGGGTGGTATTCAACGATGCACTGCGCGCCCGGCAGGACGCATACGAGACCGGGGTGAAGCTCTCGGACACCGACGTACAGAAACAGGTAGTCACCGCAGCGAAGAAGACTCCACAGCGGGCGTGGCTGGCCGAGGTGGCGTCGGTGGTGCTGGTGCAGGCCTGCCAAGATGCGCGGCGCGCCTATCGGAACTGGTTCGACTCGATGTCGGGGAAGCGTAAGGGCCGCAGGGTCGGGGCGCCGCGGTTCCGGTCTCGCAAGGACAACCGGCAGGCGATCCGACTCACCCGCAACGGCTTCACGATCCGCCCGAACCGGAAGCTGTATGTCGCGAAGATCGGCGAACTGAAGGTGGCATGGTCGCGCGACCTGCCGTCCGACCCGTCGTCGGTCACGATCATCAAAGACTCTGCCGGCCGGTACTTCGCCTCGTTCGTCGTCGAGGTCGACCAGGCGCCGCTGCCGGAGATCAACACCGAAGTGGGTATCGACCTGGGGCTCACCACGTTCGCTGTCCTGTCGAATGGCAAAACGATCACGTCGCAGAAGTTTCTGCGACGCGCGGAGCGCACGCTCCGCAAGGCTCAGCAGAACCTCTCCCGCAAGGAGAAGGGCAGCAACAACCGGGCCAAGGCGCGCCTGCGTGTCGCCAAGGCACACGCCAAGGTGGCCGATTCGCGTCGCAACTTCGCGCACCAGCAGTCCACGGCGATCATCCGCGACAACCAAGCGGTGTACGTCGAAGACCTGGCGGTGTCCGGGTTGGTGCGAACACGGTTGGCGAAGTCGGTACACGACGCCGGGTGGGCGATGTTCACCACCATGCTCGAGGAGAAAGCCGCACGATATGGGCGGACCTTCGTGAAGATCGACCGCTGGTTCCCGTCGTCGCAGCTCTGCTCGGCGTGTGGAGTGGTCGACGGGCCGAAGCCGCTCTCGATTCGACAGTGGACGTGTGCAGCGTGTGGTGCGGTCCACGACCGCGACCTCAACGCCGCAATCAACATCCTCGCCGCAGGACGTGCGGAGAGGTTAAACGCCTGCGGAGGGACCGTAAGTCCTGCCGCCTAGCGGAAGGCAGGTCCCGGTGAAACAGGAACCCACCGAAGCGGCACGACGTGCCGCTGTAGGAATCCCGGTCGTTCACGGCCGGGAGGACGTCAAGAGTTTGGTGAGAAACACCTGGATCTCGTGCGGAGGTATCGACGTGCCGATCGCGAACAGCGCGGCGAGCGATTCGCGCAAGGTGTCGAGGTCGTACATCTCCCATCGCGTCGGCGCGCCGGGTGCGGGCATCATCAGGTCGTCGCCGTTCGGGCGTGCGAACCGGAATCCGCCTGCCGCGACGAGATTGTCGAGCACTCCGTTCGCATTGCCCGCGAACGGGATGCGCCGCATGGTGTCCGGAATGTGCTGGTAGAAGCCGGGGAAGAAACGAAAGCCGTGCTCGCCCGGCAGGTCGCCGCGGCCGCCGGCTCCGGTGCCGCCGACGGTGATGCTGCGCGCCTTGCCGCCGAGCGCGGTCGGCTCGTGCACGGTCACGTCGAACCCACGCTCGGCGAGTTCGTGCGCCACGGTGAGGCCGGCCATGCCGCCTCCGAACACGGCAACGGAGCGCCGGGTCGAGGGTGTGGGCGCCGTCGCGCGGACAGTGCCTGCCGTCGCAGCGAGCAGCCCCGCGGCGCCCATCCCGGCGAGCACCGTGCGCCGCGGCAGTGCAGTGGTGGAGTGCGGATTCCGCGTGTCGCGCATCGAGCCCCCTGATCGTCGCGTTCTGACAATGAGTGTTGTCAGTCGACAGGTATATCCCGGATCCGCCGATCGCGAGCGCATTTCGCGGCAATCTCTCCGAAGAACGGACGGGGCGCGATGCCCCGCGTCCGGCGGGCGACAACGCACCCGCCTGTTCAACTGCGTTTCCCTCCCGGTTACCTCGCGGGCGGTTGTCCGTACAACTGCGGCCGCGACAGTGCTGGACATGACGCAGCAGCGGTACCGGCAGATTGCCGACGCGCTCGAACGCGAGATCGCCGGGCTCGCGCCCGGCGCCCGCATCGAGAGCGAGTTCGCGCTCGGCGCGCGCTTCGGTGTCGGACGCTCCGCCGCGCGCGCCGCGGTGCAAGAGCTCGAACGACGGCAGCTCGTGCGGAGGATCCAGGGCGCGGGCACCTTCGTCGGGCGGCGCATCGACTACGTCCTCTCGCGCGAGCGCAGGCCGTCCTGGCACCACACGATCGAAGCGGCAGGCGCGCGGGCCCGATCGGTCGTGCTCGCGCACAGCACCGAGCCGGTCGACGCCGCGGTCGGCGAACTGCTCGAGCTGCCCGTCGGCGCCCACGCCCATCGCATGGAACGGCTCAGCCATATCGACGATCTCGTCGCGAGCTACGGCATCGAGTGGGTGTCCTCGGACGCCGTGCCCGACCTCGCCCGCGGCATGCGCGTCGAGGAATCGCTCGACGAGGTGCTGCGACAGATGGGGTCGGTGCGCGCGGTGCGGGCGTGGTGCCGCACCGCATCCGACATCCCCGGCCGCGTCGTCCAGGACCACCTCCAGCTCGTGACGGCCGTGCCGGTGTGGGTGGTCGAGAGCGTCAACCGCGACGTCGCGTCGGGGCGTCCCCTCACCTACAGCAAGGCCTGGATGCGCGGCGACGCCGTACGCGTCGTCATGGAGATCGACGATCCGCACTCCTCCGATCAACCGAAAGGGGTTGACCAATAGTGACTTTCGCAGGACTCACGCGCGAACGCGTGACCGAGTTGCTCGCGCGTGCCACCGAAGACGAACTCGTCGAGGTCGCCGACCGCGTCCTCGCCGACCCCGCCCTCGACGACCGAGCCGAGTTCATCGTGCTGACCCCGCCCGAGCTCGGCGCGATCTCCGCGCGGGTGCGCGAACCGATCGCGCACGACCAGTTCTTCCTCGGCGACGTCCTCGCGTGCCGCGCCGAGGTGTCGCTCGCCGGTGAGCGTGGCTGGGCGATACGGCTCGGCGACGAACGCGCCGCCACACTCGCGGCGGCGATCTGCGACGCCGCTCTGCACGCCGACAGGCCGGCGGCGCCGCTCGTCCTCGATCTGTGTGTGCGTGTCGAGGAGCGGCTGCGCACCGAGGACCGCGATGAATGGGCACGCATCGCCCCCACGACCGTCCGATTCGAGGAGCTGTGAACACCACCTCTCCGGTCGCAGGGCCGACCGAATCCCACGCCGCCGGCCTCACCCCCGCGGTCGCGGGCAGCGTGTATCGCGCGATGCTCGAAGCGCTGTCGCGGCCGGGGACGCGGGTCACGCTGCCGCACAGCGGCTTTCCTCCGGTGTTGTTGCCGGTGCTCGCGCTCGCCGATCTCGAGACTCCGGTGCACCTCACCGCCGCCGGCACGCCGTGGCGCGACGTCGTGACGACCGCGACCGGCGCACCGCACGTGTCGGTCGCCCGCGCGCGATTCGTCACGGCACTCGAGGCCCTCACGCCGGAGACCGTCGTGGCCACCCATCCCGGCACCCCGCTCGCGCCCGAGGCTGCGGCACTGGTGATCGCACCCGTCGAATCGCTCGACGACGGCCCGGCACTCACCTTCCGTGGCCCCGGAGTCGACGGCGTCCGCACGGTGTTCGCCGCCGTCGACGCGGCCGTCTGGCCCGCGCGCGACGAGCACGCCGCCTTCCCGGCGGGAATCGACTTGCTGTTCGTCACGCCCGACGGCGACGCGCTCGGCGTGCCACGCACGACGCGCATCGCACGAAAGGAGAACTGACATGGGGTATTCGGGAGCACGTGGGGGGCTCGACGCGATCCTCGCCGCAGAGGCGCTGGTGCGCGGTGCCCGCGAGCACGACCCCGCGCCGCCGATCACGACCGAACAGGTCACCGGACGGATGCGCCTCGCCGTCGATCGCGTGATGGGTGAAGGAAGCCTCTATCACGAAGAGACCGCGGCCGATGCGCTGCGCCAGGCGGAAGGCGACGTGATCGAGGCGACGCACCTCGTCCGCGCACACCAGTCGACCCTCCCGCGGCTCGCGGTGAGCGAGCCGGTCGACCCCGACGACATGGTCGTGCTGCGCCGTGTCGTGCCGGCGCACCGCACGCCGGACGGGCCGCAGTTGCTCGGCCGCACGAGCGACTACACCGGGCGCATGCTCGACCGCACCGACACGCCTGCGCCACCACCGCCCACGGCGCCACCTGTCGAGCGCACCGAATCGGAGCGGCACCCGCGACGGTTCTCGGAACTGCTGCGCGACATGGACCTTCTCGTCGACAGCCGGCCCGGCAGTGACGCCGCCGAGCCGGTGCCGTTCGACCTCACCCGCCATCCGGCGCGACCGCCCGCACCCCGGTCGGCGGTCCTCGCGAGCATGGCGCGTGCCGAGACGGGTGCGCTGATCGGCACGTGGTACCGGTCGATCCGCGGCACCGACGGCAACATCCACGAGGTGACACTCGGTGAGGTCCGGCACGGCCGGGTGCCGCTGCGAGTGTGCCACCCGCACACCGGAACCGCCGTCGAGGTCGGAGAGGTCCGGGTGACCGAGTGCGAGGCGATCGAAGACCTCGACGGGCCCGACGAGGACCGCGGCCGCTTCGACGTCGGATACGGGTTGTGCTTCGGACACAACGAACGCAAGGCGATCGCGATGGCGAATCTCGACATCGCGTGCCGCAGATTCGGTGATCGCGACGGTCTCGAACAGGTACTGCTGCTGACCACCGACGGTCTCGACTCGTGCGGCTTCCTCGAACACCTCAAGCTTCCGCACTACGTGACATTCCGCTCGATGATCGACCGCAAACGCGCCGTCCGCAGTGCGGGCGACGCCCCGCCGCGCGTCGACGAATCTCTCGGAAGGACCTGCTGATGACCGCCCCCGCGCACACGATCGCTGCAGCGGAAAACCGCACGACCGCAGACATTGTCGCCGCCCACACACGCGACGCCCGCGGAATACTCGACGAGGGCTCGAAGCGTGAGATCCGGCGCGCGACACTCGCCGCCGTGTGCGTGCCGGGGTACCAGGTGCCGTTCGGATCCCGCGAGATGCCCGTGGCCCGCGGGTGGGGCTCGGGCGGGCTGCAGGTGACGCTCGGCCTGTTGGGGGCGGACGACGCCGTCAAGGTCATCGATCAGGGCGACGACGACGGCGTCAACGCGACCAACCTGCGCCGGCTGATCGTCGACAGCGAGGGGAGCGAGCAGACGCAGGACACCCGCGAGTGCACCGTCGTGCAGAGCCGCCACCGCATCCCGGAGGAGCCGCTGGCCGACGGCCAGACTCTCGTGCTCCAGGTTCCGGTGGCCGAACCACTTCGGGGCGTGGAGAAGTCGGTGCGCGAGTGCGCCCGGATGCACGCCGAGGCCGACTACTCGATGATGTGGGTGAGCCTGTACGAGGATCTCGTGCGCAACGGTGTCGTCACCAAGACGACCGGGTACCCGGTGCTCGTCGACGGCCGGTACGTCATGGTCACCACGCCGATTCCGCGCTGGGACGTCCCGCGGTTGCACGGCGCGGCGAACCTGACCCTGTTCGGGGCGGGCCGGGAGAAGCGCATCTTCGCGGTGCCCCCGCACACCGACGTCGCGCCGCTGACCTTCGACGACGTGCCGTTCGAGGTCGAAGGAGTATCGGGACAGTGCTGTGTGCGTTGCGGTTCCGCAGACACCTTTCTTGTCGAAGCATCGGGCGGTGCGCTCGCGTGCAGCGACGTCGAGTGGTGCACCCGCGTGCGGGACGGGGACGCGGATCTGACGCGGCACCACGCGTGTGCCCCGCTGCGGTTCCTGCCCGATCCGTCCGCCCGGGTCCGCGTCACCGTCGCGGACGTGCGCGAGCGCCGCGATCCGGGTACCCGCTCGGTCCCGGTGGTGGCCGACGGGTGGACACTCGCCGCCCGTGGCCTCGGCAAGATCCACGGCCCCGGCGACGAGCGTGCCGTCGTGGGCACGGGGCCGGCCGCGGGCACTGCGATCAGCCCGCTCACCGGCGCGGTCGTCGCGGCCTGGGACGTCGACTTCGACGTCGCGCCGGGCGAAGCACTCGGGGTGATCGGCGAATCCGGCTCGGGCAAGTCCACCGTGCTGCGCTGCCTCGTCGGCGAGGAACGTGCCACGACCGGCGCGATGTACCTCGCCGGGGTCGACGCCGGGCAGCGCGATGTGTTCGGACTCGACGACGCGTCGCGTCGTGCGCTGCGCATCGACACGATCGGCCTCGTGCACCAGAACCCGGCCGACGGCCTCACGATGCCGGTGTCGGCGGGCGGAAACATCGCGGAGCGGCTGACTGCCGCGGGGTGGCGCAACTATCACGAGATCCGCGACCGCGCAGCATGGTTGCTCGAACAGGTCGAGGTACCGCTCGACCGCATGGACGACCCGGTGCGGACGTTCTCGGGCGGTATGCGCCAGCGCGTGCAGATCGCCAAGGCGCTCGCGACCGACCCGGGCGTGCTGCTGCTCGACGAACCGACCACCGGCCTCGACGCGTCCGTCGCGGCGGGCGTACTCGATCTGCTCCGTACCCTGCTCGCCGAACGTGACACGGCGGCCGTCGTCGTCAGTCACGACTTCGCGGTGATCGAAGCGCTCACCGACCGCTCGCTCGTGATGAACGTCGGGCGCGTCGTCGAGACGGGGCTCACCGACCAGTTGTTCCAGGATCCGCACCATCCCTACACGCAGCGGCTCGTCGCGGCCGCCCGTCGTTGATCCCAGCAGTCAGGAGCCACCATGAATCACATTCTGGCCGTGCGTGATCTGCGCAAGCAGTTCACGCTCCACACGATCGACGGTCGCACCGTCACGTCGTTGCGCGGGGTCGACGTCGACGTCCGCGCCGGCGAACATGTCGCGCTCGCCGGGCCGTCGGGTGCCGGTAAGTCGAGCCTGCTGCGCTGCATCCATCGCAGCTACCTGCCGGACTCGGGATCGATCCAGCTCACGACACCGGACGGCACCCTGGAGCTCACGGGGCTCGCAGACCGCGAGATGGCCCGTGTGCGCGGGCGCGAACTCGGCTACGTGGCGCAGTTCCTGTCGGCCCCGCCGCGCACCGGCCCGTGGGAGGTGGTCGCCGCGGCCGCGCGCAGGCGCGGGCTGAGCGGCGACGCGGCACGCGACGCGGCGGCCGACTCGCTGCGCCGTCTCGCGCTCGACGAGGCGCTGTGGGACGTGGACTGCAGCGTCCTGTCCGGTGGGGAGCGCCAGCGGGTCAACATCGCGGCAGGCACCGTCGCGCCGCCGCGACTGTTGCTGCTCGACGAGCCGGTGTCGGCACTCGACCCGGACAACCGCGAGCGGGCGCTCGAGCTGATCGCGTCGCTGTCGGCGCGGGGCGTCGCGGTGCTCGCGGTGTTCCACGATCTCGACGCGATCTGCCGCCTCGCGTCGCGTGTGTTGGTGTTCGCCGACGGACGGATCGCGGCCGAGGGTGCCCCGTCGGACGTGTTGGAGGTGGCGGCGTGAGCGTGGACACCGCAGCGACGGTCGCACCGGGCGCGGCGTGGTCGCTCGGCGAGCCGCCGAACGACTACGTGCTGGGCAATGTGCGGGCCGTGCTGCCGGACCGGGTGCTCGACGACGCCCGCGTCGTGGTGCGCGACGGCCTGATTGCCGCCGTCGACACCGGACGTGGGCGATTCGACGTCGACGGCGCCGGTGCGTTCTGCCTGCCCGGGCTCGTGGACGTGCACTCCGACGGGCTCGAGAAGGAACGCATGCCTCGGCCGGGCGCCGAGCTGCCGTGGCTGTTCGGCGTCATGTCGTTCGAGGGCAAGTTGCGCGCCGCAGGCATCACGACGGTCTTCCACGGCGCGTCGTTCTCCGACCGCGAGGCGGTGGCGACGGGGCGCAGTGTCGGCGCGGCGCGGGAGTTGTGCGGAGCTGTCGCGGAATGGAGCAGGCCGACCACCTGCGAAAACGGTAACAATACGAACGTATGCATGGTCGATCATCGGATCCTGCACCGGCTCGACGTCCGTTCCAGGGCCGGCCTCGACGCACTGCGCGAACATCTCGCGGCCGCCGTCGGGGCAGGCGACGTCACGCCGGAAACGCCGGCCGCCGTGTCCCACGAGGACCACACCCCCGGCATCGGCCAGTACGCCGACCGCACGTACTACGAGCGCCACGTCGCGGGCCTCCACGGCCTCACCGCCGACCAGGCGCGCGAACACGTCGACACCATCGTGCGCACCCGCGAAGCGAACCTCGCGGTGCGCGACGACGCGATGGGCTGGCTCGCCGACCGCGCCGTGCACGGCCTCGCGCGCGTGTTCGGACACGACCCCGAGTCGTCCGCCGAAATCGCCGATCTGGCGGCCCGCGGCGGGCACGTCGCCGAGTTCCCCACGACCCTCGACGCCGCCCGCGCGGCACGTGCTCGGGACATGTCGGTCGTCATGGGCGCGCCCAATGTGCTCCGCGGCGGGTCGCACTCGGGCAATGTGTCCGCCGCCGAGCTCGCGGCGGAGGGACTGGTGACGGCGCTCGCCTCCGACTATCTCCCGTCGTCGCTGCTCGGCGCGGTGTTCACGCTCGCGGCGCGGGGCGCGGTCCCGCTGCCTCGGGCCGCGGCGCTCGTCACCTCGGGGGCCGCTGCCGCCGTCGGCCTCACCGATCGCGGCACACTCGCCGAAGGGCTGCGTGCGGACCTCACGCTCGTGACGTACGAGCGCGAAATGCCTGTTGTGCGGGCAGTTTTACGCGACGGAAGCAGATGACCGGAGGTACGCATCGTCGCCGCACGTTCGCTCTGTGTTCATACGCGATTGCCGGCCAATTCGTCTGCAATCGCGATCCTTCCTCCCGGGGAGAACATCCACCAGCAGGCCCGGCGGACACGCGGGCCCACTCAACAGAGGAACGAGACCGTTCATGTCCAGCATCATTCGCCGCCACCGCGCAGTGGCGCTCGCTGCACTCGGCTGTGCGGGCATACTCGCCGTGTCGGGATGCGGCCAGAGTGCCGCGGAGAACTCGGGCGATCCGGAGACGCTCGTGTTCGCATCGATCCCGTCCGAGGAATCGACAAGCCTGCAACAGGAATTCGGCGTCGTCACCGACGTCATCGAGAAGGAGACCGGCAAGAAGGTCGAGTTCTTCAACGCATCCGACTATGCGGGCGTCATCGAAGCACAGCGGGCGGGCAAGGTACAGATCGCTGCCTACGGGCCGTTTTCGTATGTCACAGCGAAAGACTCCGGCGTCGGGACGGTCCCGGTGGCCGCGCCCGTCGATGCCGAAGGTGAGCAACCCGGGTATCGGTCGTACGCGATCACCAAGCCCGGCTCGGGCATCGCGTCACTCGCCGACATGCGCGGCAAGACGGTGTGCTTCGTCGACCCCTCGTCGACGTCCGGCTACCTCTACCCCACGGCGGGGCTGACGGAGGCCGGCATCGACCCGAAGACGGACATCACCCCCGTGTTCGCGGGCGGGCACGACGCGTCCGCTCTCGCGGTCGCGAGCGGGCAATGCGACGCGGGCTTCGCGTACGACTCGATGGTCGACGTGAGCCTGCCGCAGAAGGGCCAGCTGACACCCGGGGACGTCGAGGTGATCTGGAAGTCCGAGGAAATCGCGGGCAGCCCCCTCACCGTCAGCTCGTCGCTGTCGCCGGAACTGCAGGAACGGCTCACCGAGATTCTGCGAACGAAACTCACGATCCCCTCTCTCGTCGACGCCGGATACTGTGCGAACGCGGAATCATGTGCGCTACCGGAGGATTCGAAGTACGGCTATGTCGCAGTCGAAGACGCCGACTTCGACGGCGTGCGGAAGGTGTGCGACGTGACGAAGGCAGACTCGTGTCAGTGACCCCGCGTGGCCTCGCGCACGCAGCCTCGCACGACCGCGCAGGGTCGGACATCCACGCAGGGTCGGACATCCACGCAGGGGGACACCATGCCCATCACGTGCCCGAGCCGTCGGTGCACCTGCGCGGCGTGACGAAACAGTTCGGCGGCACCCGGGCGCTCGACGCCGTCGACCTCGACATCTACCCGGGCGAGGTCGTCGCACTGTTGGGGCTCTCGGGATCGGGTAAGTCGACGCTGCTGCGCATGCTCGACGGCCTGCACGTCCCGACCTCCGGCACGGTGACCGTGCTCGGCACCGACGTCGCACACGCACGTGGCCGCGCGTTGCGCGCGCTGCGGCGCGACGTGGGGTTCGTGTTCCAGCAGTTCCATCTGGTGCCGAGCGCGAGCGCGCTCGAGAACGTGTGCACGGGTGCGCTCGGCGCGCTCCGCGGCCCGCGTTTCGGGCTCGCAACCTACCCGCGCACCGTGCGCGCACGGGCCATGGAACAGCTCGACCGGGTCGGTCTCGCGCACATCGCATTTCAGCGTGCCGACACCTTGTCGGGCGGACAGCAACAGCGGGTGGCCGTCGCCCGTGCACTCCTGCAGCGTCCCCGCATCCTGCTCGCCGACGAACCGGTCGCATCGCTCGATCCGGAATCGTCTGCGCAGGTGATGGACCTGCTCACCCGCGTTGCCCGGGAGGACGACCTGACTGTTCTGTGCAGCCTGCACCAGGTCGAACTCGCGCTCTCGTTCGGGCACCGCCTCGTAGGTCTGCGCTCGGGTCGCGTCGTACTCGACCGCCCGGTGCCGACCATCGACCGGGCCGAGACGATGCGCATCTACCAGGACGTCGCCGCGCCGGAGCTCGTGTGACACGCGGGGCCCTGCTCGAGCCCGGACCCAGGCACGCCGGTCCGCCCGAGCGGACCGTCCCAGCGCCCCGGCCTGCCGCGCTGGGGGTCGCCGCAATCCTCGTCGCCTTCGCCGCGGCCGCAGTGTGGTCGATCGTCGATCTGCGCATCAACGTCGCATCCCTCGTCGACAGCGCCGACAATGCGGCTGCGTTCCTGTCCCGGGTGTTCCCGCTCGACTTCCCGCCGGTCGGCGACATCGCGCGGATGACCGGCCAGACGCTCGCGATCGTCGTGTGTGCCACCGCGCTGTCGGTCGTGCTGAGCTTCGCCGTCGCACTGCTTGCGGCACGTAACACGACGCCGTCGCCCAGCGCCCGGTGGGGTGCACGTGCGCTGATCGTGATCGCCCGCGCCGTACCGGATCTCGTACTGGCGATCGCATTCCTGCGCATGTTCGGTCTCGGCGCCCTCGCCGGTATCCTCGCGCTCGGTATCCACTCCGTCGGAATGGTCGGCAAGCTCTATGCCGACGCGATCGAGGACACCGGCGCCGGACCTCGCGACGCCCTTCGTGCGGCGGGCGCAACCTGGTGGCAGCAGATCACCGGAGCCGTGGTGCCCCAGGCGATGCCGTCGTTCGTGGCGACCGCGCTGCATCGCTTCGACATCAACCTGCGGACGTCCGTCGTACTCGGCTACGTCGGCGTCGCGGGCATCGGCATGGAACTCTCGGTCGCGATGCGCACACTCGACTACTCGCGTGGCATGGCGCTCGCGCTTCTCGTCGTCGTGCTGTGCATCGCCGTCGAACTCGTGTCGGGCGCTGCCCGCACCCGGCTGCTCGGTCGCACACGCAGCGGGCTCGCGTGGGTGCGTGCGCCTCGCGCTCCGCGGCCGGCGGCCGTGCGCCTGGCCGACGGCAGGTTCCGGGTCAGCCCGCCGTGGAGCGCCGCCCGCATCCGCCGCACCCTGTACGCGGCGGGCGGCATCACCGTGCTCGCCGCGGCCCTCGTGTACGTGGACGTCGACTTCGGCCGCGCCGCCGCCGGACTGCGCGATCTACCCGCCACCGCCGGACTGTTCGTGCCGCCCGGCACGGGCGGGATGTGGGGCGAGCTCGTCGCCGAACTGATCGTCACCGTACAGATCGCGCTCGCTGCAACACTTCTCGGAATTGTCCTCGCGATTCCCGTCGGCTGCCTCGCAGCGCGCACTGTGTCGCCCTCGCCGGCCATCGCGACCGCCGCACGCGTGTTCATCGTATGCGTACGCGGCATCCCCGATCTCGTCGTGGCGATCGTGTTCATCGTCGTCACCGGGCTCGGCGCGACGGCGGGTGCCCTCGCGCTCGCGGTGGGCGCGGTCGGGCTCACCGGCAAGCTCGTCGCCGACTCGCTCGAGGAGACCGACGTGCGCGTGCAGGACGCCGTCGCCGCGTCGGGCGCGCGCCGCGGTCAGGTATTCGTCGCGGCGACGCTTCGGCAGAGCGCACCCGCGCTGATCGCGCACGTGTTCTACCAGCTCGACGTCAACATTCGTTCGGCGACTCTGCTCGGCGTCGTCGGTGCGGGTGGCATCGGCTTCTACCTGCTCAACGCCACCCGCGTACTGCAGTTCGACGTCGTCACCACGATCGTCGCGATGATCTTCGCGGTCGTCGTGGCCGTCGAAGCCGTTGCGCTGTGGATCAGAAAAGTACTTGCGTGAAAGGACTCTCGTGACCGGATCGTTTCTCACCGACCGCGACACCGAGCAGGTGGACGTCGCACATGCCGCCCTGACCGCGGCGTCGACCGCCGCGCTCGACGCGTATCGGGACGCAGTCGCCCGGTATCCGCGTGCGCGGCTCCGGGCAGTCGAGAAGGTCGGCGCCGACGGCACCGACACCATGTTCGTCGACGTCGTCGTCGAGGACGCGATCGTCGCCGCCGCGACGGCGCTCGGCGTCAACGTGCTGTCCGAAGAGCGCGGCTGGGTCGACGTCGGTTCGGCGGTGTCGCTCGTCGTCGATCCCGTCGACGGCTCGGCGAACGCCGCCGCGGGTGTGCCGCTGTCGTGCTTCAGCGCCGCGGTCGTCGTGGACGGCGAGTTCACCGAGGCGATGACGACGTGGCTGCACACCGGTCAGTCGTGGTGGGCGTCGCGAGCCGGCTCGGCCTATCGCACGAGCGGGTGCCGCACGGTCGGCGACGCGGCGGTGTCCGTCCTTCGCCCGCACGAGCGCAACTGGGACGCGTGGACGCGAGTGACCCGCGCTGCACAGCGGATCCGCATCCTCAGCTGCAGCACCCTCGACTCGGCGTTCGTCGCGACCGGCGCCGTCGACGCCTTCCTCGACGCCGGCAGTGACACGCACCGGCTGATGGACGTCGCGGCGGCCGTCGTCCTCGTCGGAGCATCCGGAGGCGTGGTTCTCGACGCATTCGACCGGCCCATCGCATTCGACACCGACCTCACCCGCAGATGGAGCACGATCGTCGCGGCCACCCCCGAACTCGGCGAGGAGTTGCGCGCGCTCGTGCGCGGCGAATGAGGGCTGTCCCTATTGCGATCAGGCAGATGCAAAAGCTGGCAAATGTCCGATTTCTCTTCGAGGATGCTGATCGGCCCGCGGTCCGAACCGTGGGCCGTTCGTACAGCTCACCGAAGATGAAGGATTCGCATGGGTCGCCTGTTTCGTGCCGGATGTGCAGTGGCACTAGCTCTGTCGCTCGGGGCGGCCGCCGCATGTAGCACCTCGTCTACGGCTGATGGTCTCGCCCTGGACGGCCCTCTCCCATCCCAGATACCCGCGGGCACCAAGCTGGTGATCGCGGACCAAGGCGAGCGTCAACAGGTTGCACTCGAGGCATCCGGTCGGCTTGCCTCGCTCCCGTTCGAGCACGAGTTCGCCACCTTTCAAGGGGCTCCCGCGATTCTCGAGGCCTTTCGGGCCGACGCCGTGGACGTAGCCTGGGCAGGCGAGATCATGGCGGTGCAATCGTTGGTCGCCGGCGACGACGTCCAGGTCGTCGCAGCGTTGCAGACCGACAACAGCCTCAACCTCGGGGTCGCCCCAGGCGCTCACATCACCACACTGGATGATCTGCGCGGCCAGCGGATCGGCTACGCCGAGGGCACGTCGCAGCAGGCGTTCGTACTGCGTGCGCTCGACAAGGCCGGGCTGACCGTAGACGATGTCGTGCTCACTCCGATGGCGCTGCCGGACTTTCCGGACGCACTGCGCTCCGATCAGATCGACGCCGCGCCGATGAGCGAGCCCGTGTTCTCGCGGTACATGCAGACCCCAGGAGCCACCGCGCTTCCGTTCGGCGAGATCGCCGACCTCAGCGAGGGCCTCTCCTACCTCTATTCGACCAAGCGCGCGCTCTCCGATCCCGCAACCGCAGCCGCAATCCGCGCGTACGTGTCGGCGTACGTCGAAGCGGTGGATTGGGCCAACGACCACCGTGACGAGTGGATCGACGCCTACTTCGTGGCGAGCCAGGGACTGACGGTCGCAGACGGCGAACGCATTCTCGCCGCAAGCGGGACGACGAGTTTTCCGCACCTGGACGAGGACCTCGTAGCCGTCCAGCAGCACACCATCGACGTCATCGACGACGCCGGTGAGCTTCCCCGGCCCGTCGAGGCGTCCGATGCATACGACCTGCGGTTCGACGAGGTGGTCACCGCCGCGGTGGCCGAATCCGGCGCCCGTCACTCCCGAGACTGAATCGAGCGGACGACATGACAGTGGACACGAAGAAGCGACAGCTCAATCTCAACGCATTCATCTATCCGACAGGCCATCACGAAGCGTCGTGGCGGCATCCGGACAGCACTCCGGAACGCATCTACGACGTCCGATACTTCCAGGATCTGGCGCGCACCGCGGAAGCCGCGAAGCTCGACGCCGTCTTCTTCGCCGACGGGCCGGCTCTCCGCACGGAGGTCCGCTACCGGCCCGACTACGGGCTCGAACCGATCACGACTCTCGTCGCGATGGCCACGGCGACCAGTCACCTCGGACTCATCGCCACCGCGTCCACGACCTACTACGAGCCGTACAACCTCGCGCGGCTGTTCTCCTCGCTCGACCACATCTCGGGCGGGCGTGCAGCCTGGAACATCGTGACCACGGCCACCGATGCCGCGGCCGCGAACTTCGGTCTTCGCGATCATCCCGACGTCGCCGAGCGATACGCGCGTGCGCGCGAGTTCGTCGAAGCAACGGTGAAGCTGTGGGACTCGTGGGAGGACGACGCGGTCGTCGTCGACAAGCGAGCGGGCGTGTATGCCGACCCCGACAAGATCCACCGGATCGACGTCGAAGGCGAATACGTCAGTGTCAGGGGCCCGTTCAACTCGGCGCGATCGCCCCAGGGGCGGCCTGTTCTGGTGCAGGCGGGCTCGTCCAACGACGGTCGTGATTTCGCGGCTCGCTACGCGGAGGCAATTTTCACGGCCCACCAACAGGTATCCGACGCCCAGGCCTTCTACAGCGATATCAAGCGCCGTGCCGGCGAGTTCGGGCGAGACGCGGCCCATCTCAAGGTTCTTCCCGGCTTGAGCCCCTTCATCGGCCGCACCGAAAGTGAGGCGCGCGATCTCCAGCGGCAGTTCAACGAGCTGACGATCGTCGAGTACGGCCTCGGTCAACTCGCGAAGATGGGCCGCATCGACGTCTCGGGACTCGAGCTCGACGACACGGTGCCGGTCGAACTGTTCGCAGGATCCGGTGACATCACCGACAACAATCCCAGTCGACGCCTGGTGTTCGCCAAGATCGTCGAGCGTGAGCGGCCGACGCTTCGTCAGTTGCTGCACAAGCTCGCCGGTGCCCGCGGGCACAACGTGGTCGCCGGCACCCCGGTACAGATTGCCGACATCATCGAGGAGTGGTTCACCCACGGCGCTGCCGACGGGTTCAACATCATGCCGCCGCAGTACCCGCAGGGCCTCGAGGCGTTCGTCACCGGCGTCGTCCCGATCCTGCAGGAGCGCGGCCTGTTCCGCGAGGAGTACTCGGGCACTACATTGCGCGACCACTACGGACTGCCACGGCCCGACAGCCAGTACTCACGTGAATTCGTCACGGCTGGTACAGCATGACCGCGCAACGAGAGGACAGCTGATGAGCACGCCCGCCGTCGACGCGCGGCGTTTCGGCAGCGGACTCGCAGGCGACGGCGAGCCCGACCAGACAGTCGCTCGCGATCCGGACCCCGAGCTCCGGCCGCGCAGTGCCCGCAGCCGACTTGCCCCGGGGCGGCCGATCCGATTCGGGCTCGCGATCGGGCCCCTGCTGCTCCTGGGACTGTGGGTTGCCGCCTCGGCGTCCGGCCAGCTCGACCCGAAGACTCTCTCCGCACCGTGGACCGTCGTGACGACCGCCTGGGAGCTGATCGACGACGGTCGGCTGCAGAGCAACCTGCTGACATCTGTCGAGCGGGCGTTGATCGGCGGTGTTCTCGGAGTCGTCTTCGGTGTCGTGCTCGCCTTGATCTCGGGTCTCTCGCGGATCGGCGAGGCGTTGGTCGACGGACCGGTGCAGATCAAGCGGTCGATTCCGACGTTGGCGCTCATGCCGCTGGCCATTCTGTGGTTCGGAATCGGCGAAGAGATGAAGATTCTTCTCATCGCGCTGTCGGTGTTCGTGCCGATCTACATCAACACTCATGCTGCGTTGCGCAGCATCGACGCGCGTTACGTCGAACTGGCGGAAACGCTGGATCTGTCTCGTGGGCAGTTCGTGCGGAAAGTTGCTCTGCCCGGCGCGCTTCCGGGATTTTTCACCGGGTTGCGCATGGCCGTAACGGTCGCATGGCTGGCCCTCGTCGTCGTCGAGCAGGTCAACGCGACGAGCGGCATCGGCTACCTGATGTTCCAAGCACGCAACTACGGACTCACCGACATCATCATCGTCGGCCTCGTCGTGTATGCGGTTCTCGGATTCGGCAGCGATCTGCTGGTCCGTTCGGCAGAAAGGAGAGCGCTCGCATGGCGCAAGACGATCGGGAGCTGACCGTTCGTACGTCGAACCTCAGCCGTGGATTCGACGGCCGTGCGGTCCTCCGCAACATCGATCTCGAGATCCGTGCCGGTGAGTTCGTTGCCCTGCTGGGACGTAGCGGCTCCGGAAAAAGCACGCTGCTGCGGGCGCTCGCAGAACTCGATCACGGTGTTCCGGGTTCGGGGACGATCGAGGTGCCGAAGCGTCGTGCGGTGGTGTTCCAGGACTCGCGCCTGCTTCCGTGGGCACGAGTGCTCGACAATGTCGTTCTCGGCCTCGGCGGTTCCGACGCGAAGGAGCGCGCCGCTGCCGCGCTGGCGGAAGTGGGGCTTGCTGGACGCGAAAAAGCATGGCCCAACGAGCTTTCCGGCGGCGAACAGCAACGCGTTTCCCTCGCTCGGTCGTTGGTGCGCGAACCCGATCTCCTATTGGCGGACGAACCGTTCGGTGCTCTCGACGCGCTGACCAAGCTGCGCATGCACGCGCTGCTTCAAGAGTTGTGTGCAGTCCATCGGCCGGCGGTTCTGCTGGTCACTCACGACGTCGACGAGGCGATCGCATTAGCCGACCGGGTGTTGGTTCTCGACCATGGGGTACTCGCTGTCGAGTTGCAGATCGACCTGCCCCATCCTCGCGCCGAGCGCGTTGTCGAAACAGCGGAGTACCGCCGTCTCCTTCTCGCGGCGCTCGGCGTCGAGCGCGCGGCCTGACCCGCGGGTCACCGACGGTCGATCACCGGCGCGACGCGACCGGTGCGAGCTCGTCGATCAGCGCCTCGACCCGCTGCCTGATCTCGTCGCGGATCGGCCGCACCGCGTCGACGCCCTTGCCTGCCGGATCGTCGAGGGCCCAGTCGCGGTAGCTCACACCCGGGAAGACGGGGCACGCGTCGCCGCAGCCCATCGTGATCACGACGTCCGACTTCTCGACGGCATCGGCGGTGAGGATCTTCGGGTTCGCGGTGGAGATGTCGATGCCGACCTCGGCCATCGCCTGTACCGCAGCCGGATTGACGTGCTCGGCGGGAGCGCTGCCCGCCGAGCGGACCTCGATCGCGTCGCCTGCGAGCGAGGCGAGGAAACCGGCGGCCATCTGGGACCGGCCCGCGTTGTGCACGCACACGAACAGGACCGACGGGCGCCGCGCGTCGTCGGCGGTCCCGGAATCGGTGCGGGAGAAGCGTCGTCGCAAGGCAAGTGAGACGTACACGAGGGCGACGAGCACCGGGACCTCGATCAACGGACCGACGACACCGGCCAGCGCCTGACCGGAGGTGACGCCGAAGGTGGCGATCGCGACGGCGATCGCGAGTTCGAAGTTGTTGCCCGCCGCGGTGAATGCGAGGGTCGTGGTGCGCTCGTAGCCGAGCCCGATCGCCGCCCCGACCAGGTATCCGCCGCCCCACATGATCGCGAAGTACGCGAGCAGGGGCAGCGCGATACGGACGACGTCGACCGGGTGCGACGTGATCTGTTCGCCCTGCAGGGCGAACAGCACCACGATGGTGAACAGGAGGCCGTACAGTGCCCACGGCCCGATCCGCGGCACGAATGTGTCCTCGTACCACGCACGGCCACGCCACTTTTCGCCGAGACGCCGCGTCAGGAAGCCGGCCACGAGGGGGATGCCCAGGAAGATCAGGACGGATTTCGCGATCTGCCACGGCGAGACGTCGAGGGTGGTCTGTTCGAGTCCCAGCCAGCCCGGCAGCACCGACAGGTAGAACCATCCGAGCACCGCGAACATCACGACCTGGAATACCGAATTGATCGCCACGAGCACGGCCGCCGCCTCGCGGTCGCCGCACGCGAGATCGTTCCAGATCACGACCATCGCGATGCAGCGCGCGAGACCCACGATGATCAGGCCGGTGCGGTACTCGGGGAGGTCCGGGAGCAGCAGCCACGCGAGCGCGAACATCAACGCGGGGCCGAGAATCCAGTTGAGAAGCAACGACGACACGAGCATCCGGCGGTCGCCGGTGACGGAGCCGAGCCGGTCGTAGCGCACCTTCGCCAGCACCGGGTACATCATGATCAGCAGTCCGAGCGCGATCGGCAGCGAGATGCCGTCGATCTCGACGACGCTCAGCGCGTCGCCGAGGCCCGGAATCAAGCGGCCCAGCAGCAGTCCGGCCGCCATCGCGACGCCGATCCACACCGGCAGGAAACGGTCGAGCGTCGAGAGCTTGCCCACCACCGCACGGTCTGCGGCACGAGTCGTCACGACAGTGCCTCCACGCCTGGACCCTCGAGCGCGCATACGGAGCCGGGCACCCCGTTCGGCTCGGTGTCCAGCACGGCGGCCAACTGGTCGAGCGCCGACGGCACGACGCGGTAGTACACCCACGTGCCGCGGCGTTCGCACTCCAGCAGTCCGCACTCGCGCAGCACCTTGAGGTGATGCGAGATGGTCGGTTGCGACAGGTCGAATGCGGGGCTGATGTCGCACACGCAGCTTTCGCCGCCCTGGTGGCTCGCGATCAGGCTCACCATGCGCAGCCGTACCGGGTCGCCGAGCGCCTTGAACATGCGCGCGAGGTCGGCGGCGCGTCCGGCCCCCAGTGGTTGATTCGACATGTCTCGATATTGACAACCATCGAAGCAATCGTCAAAAGTTCCGTTTCAGACGCCGCTGGGCAGGGCGGTGGTGAGTACGCGCAGCATCCGCTCTTCCCATCCGGGCCCGACGGTGCTCGCGCGCGCGAGCTCGGAGATGTAGCCGCCCACCACCGCGTCGATCACGGTGTCGGCGAGGCCGCGGTCGATGTCGTGACCGGCCGCGAACAGTGCATCGACGATTCGGCCGCGGTGTGCAGTGAGGATTCTGCGGAACAGGGCGCTGAACTCCGGGTCTTCGTCGATCAGGAGCGACGCGAAGCCGCCGGGGCCGATGCCGTCGTCGATGGCCGCGACCGCGCTGCGGACGATCCACGTTGCCCGCTCACGATCGCTCGAATCGGGTGCAGGAGGCTGCTGGCGGGTGAGCGGTGCCAGTGCTGCAGCGAGCAACTCGTGGCGATTGCGGAAGCGTCGGTAGATCGTTGTCTTCGCGACCCCGGACTCGGCGGCGACGGCCTCGATTGTGACGGCGCGCGCGCCGTGGGCGCGCAGCAGGTGCAGTGCGGCGGCGGCTATCCGGTCGTCAGCGGGGGTTCGTCGAGCGTCGGCCACAGGGGAATACAACCACAGCCTTCGGCGCTACACTAACCGTAGCGCTACGCTACACGTAGCGTAGCGCAATGGGTGTGAACCCGAGACGAAAGGAGCAGGAGATGACACGAGCGGCCACGGACAGGCCCGGCGCGTCGAGCGCGGGGACTGCTGCACAGCGCGGCACGGTCCAGGCGACCACGAGCCGTTGGCGAAGGTTCCCGCTGCCGTTCACCGGCTACGTGCTGATGCTGTTCGGTTTCGCATGCCTCGGCATCTCGGTTGCGATGCTCGCGAGCGGCATCGAGGTCGGCATTCCGCTCGCGGTCGCGACTGTCGTGCTGTACGCCGCGGGCTTCGGCTGCTTCCTCCTGCGCAGGCACCTGATCCGTCACCCGGCCGGCCCGGACGAGCCGCGCATGAGTGTCGACCCGATGAAACCCGCCGTCGATCGCCATGACGTGGTGCGCTATCTCGCGCGCTACCGCGGCGCTGAAACGAGCTCGTAGATCGTCGCATCCGACACGACGGCCGTACACACACACACCGACGCCCCCCACCGCAGTGCGACAGGGGGCGTCGGGATGCGCGAGCAGTGCGGGATTACCGCGCCGGCTCGAGCTCGCGTTCGTCGGTCTCGGCGACCAGGTCTTCCGGTTCGGGCTTGCGCCGCCCGGTGATCGCCTCGTACGCGACGAGCGCAACGAGTCCCACGACACCCCAGATCGCGAGCGTCAGGGCGTGCGAGCCGACGCCGGTTCCCCCGAAGTAGAGGATCGAGCGAGCGGACTCGACAGCGGCGGGCAGCGGCAGCACGTCGTGCAACCAGCGGAACAGACCCGGGACCATGTACACCGACACGCCGCCACCCGAGGCGGGCACGCCGAGGAACATGAACAGGGTGACGATCGGGATGACCGAGATGATGCCGATCATCCGCACGAGCACCGAGCTGAACAGCGAGATCGCGAAGATCGCGAGCGCACCGATCCCCCACAGCGGAAGGAAGTGGCCGCTGACGGCGCCGATGATCGGGCCGGCGATGAGCCACACGACGGCCGACATCACGACCGACCAGATCGCGGCGATCGGCAGGTACTTGCGCAGCCGGGCGAGGTCGGGTGCCGCGTTGGTGAGCACCATCGCGAGCAGGAAGCCGGCCATGATCCAGCCGATCGCCAGGTACATCGACACCGTGCCCATCGTGTCCTCGGAATCGAGCGGCACGACGTCGGTCGTCTCCATCGGGAAGCCCTGCTGACCGGCAACCTGCTCGAACGTGCGGGCCACCAGCTGCTGCTGGCCCATGCCGCCCGCACCGGCCGTGATCAGTTCGGCGTGCGGCGTCTGCGCCGACGGCAGCACGTATGCCGCGACGGCCGAGCGGTCCTCGACCGCGGCGCGTGCGTCGTCGACAGACGTCGACGGCGTGAACTCGAACATGCCGGTCATGCTCTCGCCGAGCCCGGCCGCGGCCTGTTCGGCCTGCGCCGCGTCGGCGGCCACCACGGTGACCGGGACGTCGTGCGGCATCGGCTTGTACATACCGGACGTCATGAGGCTCGCCATGAGCGCCACCATCGCCAGCGGGAACGCCGCGAGGATCGCGTAGCGAACCGGCGTGCTCGGCGGCGTGCTGCCGCCCGTGAGCGACGGCATCGTCATCGCGGGGTCGCCTGCATCCGGGTTCCGCTTGCGCTTGAGCGCGTCGATACCCATCGTCAGCAGGATCGCGACGACCGCGCCGATCGCGAGGACGAGCAGATGCTTGCCCGCGCCGTCGCCGCCGAAGTACAGCACCGAGCGCAGCGACTCGCCGACCGCCGGAGCGGGCAGGAATTCGTACAGCGTCCGGAAGAAGGCCGGGACGGTGTAGATCGACATGCCCATGTTCGACGCCGGGACACCGAGCACCATGATCAGCAGCAAGCCGAGCAGCACCGCGAGCGGGCCGAGGATGCGGGTGAAGAACAGCTGCACCATGCCGACCGCGAACACCGCGAGCCACGCGACGCCGAGCACCTCGGCGGTGTGGCCCTCGATGCCACCGAGGATCGGGCCCGCGATGAGCCACACGAGCCCGCTGACGACGGCCGACCAGCCGGCCAGGATCGGGACGAACCGGCGCAGACGCAGCAGTTCGGGTGCGTTCGAGAGCGCGATGCTCAGCGGCATGTACCCCGCGAGCAGCAGGCCCGTCATCATGAACATCGCCGACAGGCCCGCCATGTCGTGTGACGGCAGCGGCACGAGGTCTTCGGCGTGCACGTCGAGGCCCTGGCCGACGAGGGTCGGCGTGACCAGCGTCGCGACGGACTGTCCTTGCGACGCGCCCGCGGCGCCCGCGGTGTAGACCGACGCGCTCGCGCCGTCTGCCGAGACGGAGACCGCGCCCGCGACCTCGCGGTCCTCGACGAGCTGCCGTGCCTCGGCGTCGTCGGCGACGACCCGCACGTCGACGGCGGAGGCGTCGGCCGACTCGAGTGCCGACGCGACGTCCTGCGCTGTCGAGCCCGCCACGGCGATCGGCATGTCGTGCGGCGACGGGGCGTGCATCGACCCGAGGTAGCCGCTGACCATCATCACGACCATGAGGAACGGGAACAGGAACGCGAAGACGTACCGCCCGATCTGTTCCTTGCGCGCGCGTGCCGCTTCCGCGGCGGCTGCGTCGTCGGTGTTCGTGTCGTCGGTATCTGGGGCCGGCTCGTGCGAATCGGGGTCTTCGTGCACGTCGGGGTCGCCGAGACGTGATTCGGCCACAGGCATCTCCTGGGTTGGGAACGGTCGATGTGCTGGGTCACCGGACTGAGAAGAACGCGGCCCCGCGTACCGGTCGTCGTCGACTACGGCACCTCACAAAATTACGCCACTTGACTTAGAATGGGCAACGTATCGAGTCAGTGGTATTCGTCTCACCGCCGTGCAACGGTGTGGGTCGCCGTCGAAAACTCGGGCGGATTAAGATGATTCGGACAAAACGCGCAACGAAGGATCGACGATGGCGAAGCACGGTGACCGCGCCCGCGAAGCGCTGCTCGACGCCGCCGAGGAACTGTTCGCCACCCACGGCATCGACTCGGTGTCCAACCGCCGCATCGCCGAGCACGCGGGCAATGCGAACCACTCGGCCGTCGGCTACCACTTCGGCAGCCGCGACGGCCTGCTGCGCGCGATGGTCGCCCGGCACACCGCGGGTACGCGCGAGCGTCGCGCCGAACGCGCGGCCCTGTTGCCGGACGAACCGACCTTCGCCGACCTGCTCGGCACCCTCATCCTGCCGGGTACCGAGACGTTCGCGTCGCTGCCGGTGCCCAGCTGGCGCGCACGATTCCTACGCCAGCTCCGCAACACGCCGTCCGCCGAGGCCATCCTCGGATCGGAGGCGGCCGATCCGCTCGCCGAACAGCTCGCAGGCCGCATCGGCACGTTCACCGAACACATCCCCCGCAACACACTGGTCGGCCGCGGCCGCCTGCTCGGCTCGATGATCACCGACGTGTGCGCCGAGTACGAGGCCGGCATCGCGGAAGGCGTGTTCGAACCCGACTGGACCGCAGTCGGCTACTTCCTCACCGACGCCGCGGCGGGCATGCTGTCGGCCGCCGTCACGCATCCTTCCGACTTCCACACGGTCGACTCGCGCGCCTTCATCTTCTGAGCCCCGTTTCCGTCGACTCTCGCGTCGGTGCGGCCCGAATCCACGCCTGCAGGCCGCGCTGCGGCCTGCGGTAGTCTGCCGCGCATGGCGACTGTGACCTTCGACTCCACGACGTGTGTCTTCCCGGGCTCGTCCACCCCGGCGGTCGACGCACTCGACCTGCACATCGAGGACGGCGAGTTCCTGGTCCTCGTCGGCCCGTCCGGGTGCGGCAAGTCGACGTCGCTGCGCATGCTCGCGGGCCTCGAACGAGTCGCGGGCGGGCGCATCCTGATCGGCGACCGCGACGTCACCGGAAGCGATCCCAAGGACCGCGACATCGCGATGGTGTTCCAGAACTATGCGCTGTACCCGCACATGTCGGTCGCCGAGAACATGGGCTTCTCCCTCAAACTGGCGAAGAAGAGCAAGAGCGAGATCCGCGAGCGCGTCGCCGAAGCCGCCGAACTGCTCGGTCTCACACCGTATCTCGACCGCAAGCCCAAGGCGCTGTCCGGCGGACAGCGGCAGCGCGTCGCGATGGGTCGCGCCATCGTGCGTCAGCCGCAGGTGTTCCTGATGGACGAGCCGCTGTCGAACCTCGACGCGAAGCTGCGCGTGCAGACCCGCACCCAGATCGCCCAGTTGCAGCGGCGTCTCGGCACCACCACCGTGTACGTCACGCACGATCAGGTCGAGGCCATGACGATGGGCGACCGGGTCGCGGTCCTGAAGGACGGCATCCTGCAGCAGTGCGCATCGCCGCGCGAGCTCTACAGCAGGCCCACCAATGTGTTCGTGGCCGGGTTCATGGGATCGCCGTCGATGAACCTGTTCACCGTCCCGGTCACCGACGAGGGCGTCCGGCTCGGCGACGCCGTGATCCCGGTGCCCCGCCAGTTGCGCGCCGACAGCGCCGAACGCGAAGTGATCGTCGGCATCCGGCCCGAACATCTCGAGGTCGCGTCGCGCGGGCTCACCGTCGAGGTCGACGTCGTCGAGGAACTCGGGTCGGACGCCTACGTGTACGGGCGCACCACCGACGACGCCGAAGTGGTGGCGCGGGTCGACTGGCGCAACCCGCCGAGCAAGGGCGAATCGGTGTCCTTCGCCGTCGATCCCGCCGCGCTGCACGTGTTCTCGGCGGTCGACGGGCGCCGGTTGAGCTGACGCACCGGCGCATTCAGCCGGAGAGGCGAGTGCCGAACTCGTGGACGACGACCACCGTCACCGGCCACGGGATCAGCGCGTCCACGGACTCCTGCAGCTCGCCCACCGGGGGAAGGTCGGCGGGGGCGAGCACCTCGACGGTGGCGGTGCCGCCCTGCACCGACACGTCCGTCACCTGAGCGCCGTCGGCAGGCGTGAGCCACGTGCGCGCCGCGTCGGCGATCTGGCTCGCCCACAGCGTCGAGAGGGAGTTCACGACCATCGGAGCTGCAACCACGGCGATCGTGACGACCATGGCCGCATAGGTGCGGCCGCGGCGCTGTGCCCGGGCGCCGGCCTCGGCGGGATATCCGGTGAGCCCCAGCACGACGACCGCGGTCACGATCATCGCGACCACATTCGACGCGAACAGGACCAGGGCGCCGACGGCGAGTCCCGGTGCACCGGACCCGAGGCACACCCCGACCACGCCGAGCGGCGGCACGAGCGAGATCGCGATCGCGACGCCGGGCAGTACGTCCCCGACGTCCTTGCGGGCCAGCGCGATCACGCCGACGAGACCGGTGGCGAATGCCGCGACGAGGTCGGACAGCTTGGGCGACGTCCTGCCGACGACCTGCGAGTTGGCGAGGACGTCGGTCGGATTGGGCAGCACCTGTGCGTACACGAAGCCGATGCCGATCACCAGCGCGACCCCGAGCAGCACCGTCGACACGCTGCGCAGCACGAGAGACCGGTCGCCCGACGCGATTCCCAGCCCGGTACCGAGGATCGGCACCGACAGCGGCGCGACGATCATCGCGCCGATGACCGTCGCGGTGGAATCGCCTGCCACCCCGGCGACCGCGATGACGCCCGCCAGGGTGAGCATGAGCCAGAAGGCCGAGCGGCGGCCGGATTCGGCGTCGCCGATGTCGAGCCGCTCGCGCAGTTCGGCGAGTGGGCGGCGCTGCGTCGCGGGCACCACGACGGACATCACGCCGCGGGCCGTCGCGTCGGTATTCCGGGCGGGGTGGATGCGATCGGAATCGTCGGGAGCCATGGCTGTCCTCGAATCAAGGCCCGGTACCGCATGTCGGGTGGTGGGGGCGCTGCGGGTCGCATGCGGTCTGTGTCGTGTGCCACAGTATGCTGCCACTCGACAAACACGTGGGTACGCCCGTTCGACGGCGCGCCCACCGGTGCAGATGGAGAGGGTCCATGGTGCAGATTTCGAAGGTGGCACGCCGCGCGGCGGCGGTCGCCACGGCGGCGTCGCTGGTCACGCTCGCCGCGTGCTCGAGCGACAGCTCGGACGACGCGGCAGGCGAGAACGTCGACGGACGTGGCCCGATCACGTTCGCGATGGGCAAGAACGACACCGACAAGCTCACGCCGGTCATCGACAGGTGGAATGCGGCGCATCCCGACGAGAAGGTCGAACTGGCCGAGCTCGCAGGCGAAGCCGACGACCAGCGCGAGCGTCTCGTGCAGTCGCTGCAGTCGGGCGGCTCCGAGTACGACGTGATGGCACTCGACGTCACGTGGACCGCCGAGTTCGCGGCCAACGGCTGGCTGCAGCCGCTCGACGGCGAACTCGCGATCGACACGTCGGGCCTGCTGCCCGCCACCGTCGACAGCGCCACCTACCGCGACGTCCTGTACGCGGGCCCGCAGAACACCAACGCGCAGCTGCTCTACTACCGCACCGATCTCATGCCGCAGGCGCCCACCGACTGGGCCGGTCTCACCGGTGCGTGCGGGGTCGCGACGGCACAGAACATCGACTGCCTCGCCACTCAGCTCAAGCAGTACGAGGGCCTCACCGTCGCCACCACGCAGTTCGTCAACTCGTGGGGCGGCGAGGTCGTCGCCGACGACGGCAACACCCCCGAGGTCGACAGCCCCGAGGCCAAGGCCGGTCTGCAGGCACTCGTCGACGCGTACAAGGCCAACCAGATCCCGGCCCGTGCCACCGGATTCACCGAGGAGGAGACGAACTTCGCGTTCGTCAACGGCGAGACGCTGTTCGCGTACAACTGGCCGTACATGTACTCCAATGCGGAGGAAGAAGGCTCGGCGGTTGCGGGCAAGGTCGGCGTCGCGCCCATCGCGGGACCGTCCGGCCCGGGTGCATCGACGCTCGGCGGCTACAACAACGGCATCAACGTCAACTCGGAGCACAAGGCCACGGCCCGCGACTTCATCGAGTTCGTCCAGAACCCCGAGAACCAGGCGTCGTTCGCCGACGCGTCGTTCCCGCCGGTCCTGGCGTCGGTGTACGACGACCCGCAGCTGCAGCAGATGCATCCGTACCTGCCCGCCCTCAAGGCTGCGCTCGAGAACGCGGTGCCGCGTCCGGTCACGCCGTACTACTCGGCCGTGAGCAAGGCGATCCAGGACAACGCGTACGCCGCGATCACCGGCCAGAAGTCCGTCGACCAGGCGATGACCGACATGTCGGCGGCCATCACGGCGGCCGCCGGGTAGTACCGCCGCGACAGCGTCGCGGCAACGACCGCTCCACTGGGTAACATGCCAGCGTCTCGGAGAAGCCGGCACGAGACACGCCCGCACGAGAACAAGAGGGGGGCCGACGGTGGACGCGGTCGACACCAGCGCTGACAGCGGCAACGGCGCCGCGGCCGGGACAACACGTCCCGACCGCGGCGCCGGCCCGGATCAGCACAGCCGAAGCATGTTTCGGCGTATCCGCGAGCAGCGCGCGTTCTGGCTGATCGCGCCCACGATGGTCATCCTCGCGGTGGTCATCGCCTATCCCGTGCTGCGCGCCCTGTACCTGTCGTTCCAGGCCGATCGTGGCATCGACGAAGAGACCGGCCGATTCCAGGACGGCGGCTTCGCCGGGTTCGAGCACTACCTCATGTGGCTCACCCAGAACTGCGGCAGCGGGGTGGGCACGTGCCCACCCGGCACCCTCGGATCCGACTTCTGGCCGTCGGTGGGGGTCACGCTGTTCTTCGCGGTCGTCACCGTGTCGATCGAGGCATGCCTCGGCTTGTGGATGGCAACGGTCATGAGCCGCAACTTCTTCGGCCGTTCGTTGCTGCGGGCGAGCGTGCTCATCCCGTGGGCCATCCCCACCGCCGTCACCGCGAAGCTGTGGTTCTTCATCTTCGCGGAGAACGGTATCGCCAACAAGATTCTCGGCACCGACATCGCCTGGACCACCGACCCGTGGGCGTCCCGGTTCGCCGTCATCATCGCCGACATCTGGAAGACCACGCCGTTCATGGCATTGCTCATCCTCGCGGGCCTGCAGATGATTCCGAAGGACGTCTACGAGGCCGCACGCGTCGACGGCGCCTCCACCTGGCAGCGGTTCACGCAGATCACCCTGCCGCTCGTCAAACCCGCGCTCATGGTCGCGATCCTGTTCCGCACGCTCGACGTGCTGCGCATGTACGACCTCCCGGCCATCCTGTCGGGCACGAGCGGTTCGACACCCACCACCACCGTGTCGATCCTCGTGGTCGCCGACATGCGCGCGGGCAACTTCAACAGCGCGTCCGCGCTGTCCACACTCGTGTTCGTGATGATCTTCGTCATCGCATTCGTCATGGTGAAGTTCCTCGGCGCCAACGCCGTACGCACGCAGGAGACGCAGCGGAAGGGGGCGGACGCATGACCGTCGCAGGCAAGCACCGTTCACCCGACATCGACGAGACGCCCGAGGCGCCTGCCGCGGTGCGTCCGCCCAAGCAGCGCTTCGGCCCCGCGGCCCGCACGTACGTCGGTGTCGCGGTCATCCTCGTGTGGGGTCTCGCGCCCTTCTACTGGATGGTCGTCACCGCATTCCGCGACGTCGCGCACACCTTCGACACGACGCCGTGGCCCACCTTCGTCACGCTCGACAACTTCCGCGAGGCCCTCGCGACCGACAAGGGCAACGATTTCCTCGGCGCGATCGTAAACAGCCTGATCATCGGCGCCGTCACCACTCTCGTCGCGCTGCTGCTGGGCGTGTTCACCGCGTACGCGCTCGCGCGCCTCGAGTTCCGCGGCAAGTACGTCGTCACGGGTGTCGTGCTCGCGGCGTCGATGTTCCCGGGCGTCGCGCTCGTCACGCCGCTGTTCCAGTTGTTCGGCGACATCGGCTGGATCGGTCAGTACCAGGCGTTGATCATCCCGAACATCTCGTTCGTGCTGCCGCTGACGATCTACACGCTCACGTCGTTCATGTCGGACATGCCGTGGGAGCTCGAAGAAGCCGCACGCGTCGACGGTGCCACACGCGCGCAGGCGTTCCGGCTGGTCATCCTGCCGCTCGCGGCTCCGGCCCTGTTCACCACCGCGATCCTGGCGTTCATCGCGACGTGGAACGAGTTCATGCTCGCGAGCCAGCTGTCCACCAAGGCCACCGAACCCGTCACGGTCGCGATCGCGCGGTTCACCGGCACCGACGCGTACTCGCAGCCGTACACCGCGATCATGGCGGCGGGCACGCTCGTCACGATCCCCCTCGTGATCATGGTGCTGTTGTTCCAGCGTCGCATCGTGTCCGGTCTGACGGCCGGCGGCGTCAAGAGCTGACATGCGTCGCGGAGCCCGTCGTCAACAGCTCGAACTCCTGATCGGCCTGTTCGGATTCTTCACGGTCGTGGCGTTCGTCGCGGCCGTCGTGCCGATCGTGCGCGGCGAGCCGTCGGTCACGGCGTCGCTCGTGCTGCTGGGCTGTGTCGCCGGTCTCGGCGGCGCGTGGGTGCTGCACCGCCGCACGTGACCTGCGGCAGGCGCCCCGAGGACGCCTGCCGCCCGGATCAGCCTGCCGCGACCAGTTCGTCGCCGTCGTGCGTCGTCCGAGGTGCCGACGGCGCCGCGACCTGTTCGATCCGGCGTGGCAGTGCGAACGCGACCGCGGCGCCCACCAGCGCGAACACGGCGCCGATCCAGAAGGCGACCTGGAAGCCGGCGTCGTCGTAGAACACCGCGCCCTGCAACGTCGCCTGGATCTCCGCCGGGAAAGTCACGATGTGCGAGTTGTTCATGATCGAGAACGCGACGACCGGCAGGATCGCCGGGAAGACCGACTGCGCCACGCCCACCATCGACGCCGAACTCGCCTGCAGCTGCGGCGGCACAGCCTCGATCAGCAGGTTCGGGATCGACGCGTAGCCCATGCCCATACCGAACCCGAACACGGCGCACACGATCATCACGACGGCCGTCGTCGTGTGGAACTGGGCGATGAGCGCGAACGCGACGGCGTTGAGCACGAGCCCGGCGACCAGCAGCGGGCGCGGCTTCGCGTTGCGGCCCACGAGAGTGCCGACGAGCAGGCCGCCGAGCACCACAGCGGCACCGATCGGCACCTGGTAGAGGGCGAATCCTTCCGCGTCGACGCCGAAACCGTAGCCGAGCCCGAGGATCGCGGGCGTCATGACCATCATCGGCAACAGGATCGTGAACAGGCCGGACGACCCGTACACCATGCCCGACGCGATCGTCGTGACCAGGACCGGGCGCTTGCCGAGCACGTCCAGGTCGATGAGCGGTTCCGTCAGCATCCTCGCGGAGACCATCCAGCCGCCGAGGAGGACGATGCCACCGACGAGATATGCGAGCGTGCCCGCGTCGGTCCAGCCCCAGCTCGGGCCGAAGCTCACCGCGACGAGGATGCCCGCGATGCCCGCGCCGAGCAGCACCGCGCCGACCAGGTCGATGCGTGAGCGCAGCCGCACGCCCGATTCCGGCGTCGTGAACTGGATGAGCACCCCGAGCACGGCGAGGCACACGACGAAGAACCAGAAGATCGCGCGGAAACCGAAGCCGTCGAGCAGCCAGCCGGTGAGGAATGGGGCAGCGATCGCGATCAGGCCCATGCCGCTGGTCGCGATGCTGACGGCGAGTGCGACGGTGCGCGGCGGGAACACGTCCCGGATCAGGGAGTAGCTCAGGAACAGCGTGGGGACCAGCAGGCCGGCGAGGCAGCGCCCGACGATCATGAGGGCGTAGGACGACGCGACGGCCGAGACGAGGGAGCCGACGAGCGCGATCGCGACGCAGGCGAGCAGCATCCTGCGTTTGCCGTACATGTCGGCGAGCTTGCCGATCAGTGGCGCCGCCATCGCCCCCACCAGCAGGAATGCGGTGAGCAGCCATGCCCCCTGGGTGGTCTGGAAGTGCGTCGCGATCGACGGCAGTGCCGTCGAGATCATCATGTAGCTCACGGCGAGCAGTTCGAGCAGCAGCACGATCGACAGCAGGGATGCGGCGAGGCGCAGGCTCCAGCCCGCGTCGTCCTCCGGAGCGGGCGTCGGGCTGCCGGTGGCGGTCGTGGCCGCCCGGCGTTGGGCAGACTTCATCGTGAATCCTTTCGGGCGCCGACAGACTTCGTTCGCGCGCCAACAGGCAGAAGGCCCAATCGATTTCGGGCCTAAGGGGGATCTCCGGAGAGCGAGTCGGTGATGCCCGCACATCACACTGCCGGTCATGGCAGTGACACCAGTCATACGTCCGGTGGGCGGGAATTCTGCTCTGCCCGGTCCTGGGTGCCGAAAGTTACGCAGCTCCACCGATATTGAGCGCCCGAGTGCCACAAAGCCGAGCGCGGGGACATCGCGGTGCGGCGGCGCGCGGCCCGTGGCAACGGTGAAAGTCGGGTCACAGTCTGCGCGAAACGCCGTGCGGGCTGCATCGCCGGTGCCATGATCGGCCGGAGCGGACCAGAACTGGGCAGCCGGACCAGGAGCGAAGTGGGTGAGTGCATTCGACCAGGCCAGTCGTTCGGCGAGGGGCGGCGCGACCGTGCGTCGGCCCGGGGGTTCGCGTCACCCTGGTTGGCGTAGGTTCCGCCGCGTCGTCGTCACGCTCGTGGTGCTGTTCCTGGTCTTCCCGATCATGCTGTTCCTGTTCGCGTACGTACGTACCGATGTGCCCCCGCCGTCGCAGACGAAGACCAACCAGATCGCGACGGTGATGGCCGCCGACGGCAGCGAGCTCACCAAGATCGTCCCGCCCGACGGCAATCGCGTCGAAGTCGACCTCGCCGCCGTCCCGCCGTACGTGCGCGACGCGGTGCTCTCCGCCGAGGACCGCGACTTCTACTCGAACCCCGGCTTCTCGGTCAGCGGTTTCGCCCGCGCCGCGCGCGACAACGTGCTCGGCCGCGACAGCGCCGGTGGCGGTTCGACGATCACCCAGCAGTACGTCAAGAACGTCCTCGTCGGCACCGACCGCAATGTGTGGCGCAAGACGCGCGAGCTCGTCGCGGCGACCAAGATGTCGCGGCAGTGGAGCAAGGACGAGATCCTCGGGTCGTACCTCAACACGATCTACTTCGGGCGGGGCGCGTACGGCATCGAGGCGGCGTCGCGCACGTTCTTCGACAAGGGCGTCGGCGAGCTCACCGTCGCCGAATCGGCCGTCCTCGCCGCCATGATCCAGAGCCCGTCGCGACTCGACCCCGACAACGACCTGCCGGGCCTCGTCGCCCGGTGGAACTACGTGCTCGACGGCATGGCCGCGATGGGATCGCTGTCGCCGAGTGAACGCGGCCAGCTCGAGTTTCCCGAGATCCGGCCGGTCGCCGTGCCGGACCCCGCGCCGCCCGGCCCCGAAGCGCTCATCCAGAACCAGGTGATCGCCGAGCTGGAGGCCGAGGGGATCGACCGGCACGAGATCGAGACCGAGGGCCTGCGGATCACCACCACGATCGATCCCAAAGCGCAGCGGGCAGCCGTCGACGGCGCGCGCAGCACGCTCGCCGGCCAGCCCGACGGCTTGCGCAGCGCCGTCGTGAGCGTCGATCCCCGCACCGGCGCGGTGCGCGCCTACTACGGCGGCGACGACGGCGCGGGCTTCGACTTCGCGCAGGCGCCGCTGCAGAACGGCTCGTCGTTCAAGCCGTTCGCGCTCGCGGCCGCGCTCGACCAGGGCATCGGTCTCGGCGCCCCGTTCAGCAGCGCCCCCGTCAACGTCGCCGGCCTCGAGATCACCAACGTCGAGGGTGAGTCGTGCGGCGTGTGCTCGATCGCGGAGGCCACGAAACGCTCGCTCAACACCAGCTACTACCGGCTCATGATGGCGATGGACGACGGTCCGCAGGCGATCGCCGACGCCGCCCACCAGGCGGGCATCCCGCAGGAGATCCCCGGCGTCGACGGCAAGAGCCTCAGCCAGGACGGCGGCGAACCCGAGGGCGGCATCGTGCTCGGCCAGTACCTCACGCGGCCGATCGACATGGCGTCGGCGTACGCGACCTTCGCCGCGTCGGGCACCTACCGGCCGCCGCACTTCGTGCAGAAGGTCGAGGCCGCCGACGGCGACGTGCTCCTCGACCGCGGCGTCCCGGACGCGGACGGCGAGGACCCGAACGCCGGTCAGCAACGGCTCGATCCGGCGGTCGCCGACAGCGTCACGCAGGCGCTGCGACCCGTCGCGGGCTACTCGAAGGGGCACGACCTCGCCGGTGGACGCGCGTCGGCGTCCAAGACGGGTACCGCGCAGCTCGGCGAGAGCGGGCGCAACAAGGACGCATGGATGGTCGGCTACACGCCGTCGCTGTCGACGGCCGTGTGGATCGGCAAGGCCGACGCGACGGCGATCGACGACCGTGGCGGCGCGAGCATCTACGGCTCGGGTCTGCCGTCGGACGTGTGGAAGAAGACGATGGACGGTGCGCTCGCGGGCGGGCCGAACGAGAACTTCCCGGCGCCGGGTAAGTTGCCGGCTCGTGCGAAGGCGGTGCCGCCGCCCACCGAGACCGAGCCGCCGCGCACGGTGCAGCAGGGCCGCACGCCCGATCAGGTGCAGCGAGCGCCCGAGCCGCAGCAACCCGTGCGGCAACAGCCTGCCCCGGAGCCGGAACCGGCGCCTGCACCCGCGCCTGCACCGCCGCCCCCCGCTCCCGCGCCTGCACCCGCACCCGCACCCGCGCCTGCACCGCCGCCCCCGCCGGTGCAGATGCCCGCGCCGCCGCCCGCCGCGCCCGCACCGCCGCGACAGGTGGAGGTGCTGCCCGGCATCGTCATTCCGATCCCCTGACCGTGAGCACTTTGCGAGTCCAGGCACGCCTTTTTCGCGCACGGGTCACGCGCATACGGCGGGACGACAACAACGAAGCGCGGCCGCCGGAGCCCGAGGACTCGGCGGCCGCGCTTCGGCGGTGAATCGGTGTGCGCGTGATCAGTTCGCGCTGATGAACGTCTCCAGCTCGGAGCGAGCGGTGTCGTCGGCCATCTGGACCGGCGGCGACTTCATCAGGTATGCCGACGCGGGGAGGATCGGTCCGCCGATGCCGCGGTCCTTCGCGATCTTCGCGGCACGGATGGCGTCGATGATGATGCCGGCCGAGTTGGGCGAATCCCACACCTCGAGCTTGTACTCCAGGTTGAGCGGGGCGTCGCCGAAGGCGCGGCCCTCGAGGCGCACGTACGCCCACTTGCGGTCGTCGAGCCACTCGACGTGGTCGGACGGGCCGATGTGCACATTGCGGTCGTGCACCTTGCCCGCGAGCGAACCGCTCAGGTTGGACGTGACGGCCTGCGTCTTCGACACCTTCTTGGACTCGAGACGCTCACGCTCGAGCATGTTCTTGAAGTCCATGTTGCCGCCGACGTTCAGCTGGTAGGTGCGGTCGAGCGCGACACCGCGGTCCTCGAACAGCTTCGCCATGACGCGGTGCGTGATGGTGGCGCCGACCTGGCTCTTGATGTCGTCGCCGACGATCGGGACGCCCGCATCCTCGAACTTCTTGGCCCACTCGGGGTCCGACGCGATGAACACCGGAAGTGCGTTGACGAACGCGACGTTCGCGTCGATCGCGCACTGCGCGTAGAACTTGTCGGCCTCTTCCGAGCCCACGGGCAGGTACGACACGAGGACGTCGACCTCGGCGTCCTTCAGTGCCTGCACGACGTCGACCGGATCGGTGTCCGACAGTTCGATCGTCTCGGCGTAGTACTTGCCGATGCCGTCGAGCGTGGGGCCACGCTGCACGACGACGTCGCTCGGCGGGACGTCGGAGATCTTGATGGTGTTGTTCTCGCTCGCGAAGATCGCCTCCGACAAGTCGAAGCCGACCTTCTTGGCGTCGACGTCGAACGCGGCGACGAACTTGACGTCGCGCACGTGGTAGGGGCCGAACTTGACGTGCATCAGGCCGGGGACGGTCGACGACACGTCGGCGTCCTTGTAGTACTGCACGCCTTGGACCAGGGACGAGGCACAGTTCCCCACGCCCACAATGGCCACGCGCACCGCGGTGCTGTTCTCACCCATGGTCGGGCTCTCCTTCTTTCTTGGATGCTGCTGACGATTGCTCGGCGGCGATGAGTTCGTTCAGCCAACGGACTTCTCGCTCGCTCGACTCGAGACCGAGCTGGTGGAGCTGCCGCGTGTAGCGATCGAGCGAACCGCTCGCGCGCTGCACCGCGTCGCGAAGACCCTCGCGACGCTCCTCGACCTGCCTCCGACGCCCCTCGAGGATCCGCATCCGCGCCGCTGCGGGGGTGCGGCTGAAGAAGGCGAGATGAACGCCGAAGCCGTCGTCGGTGTAGTTCTGCGGTCCGGTGTCGGCCACCAGTTCGGAGAACCGTTGCCTGCCGACCGGGGTGAGTTGGTAGACGCGCCGCGCGCGGCGCTTGGCGACACCCGAGGTGGCCCCGGGATTCTCCTCTATCAACCCGTCCGCCTGCATGCGCCGCAGGGTCGGGTAGAGCGACCCGTACGAGAAGGCGCGGAACGCGCCCAACAGGCCGGTCAACCGCTTGCGCAGCTCGTAACCGTGCATGGGCGCTTCGAGGAGGAGCCCGAGAATTGCGAGTTCGAGCATGTTCACCTCCCGATGTGCCCGTGTGATGCGATGGCTGACTATATCGCACCGATATATACGAACATACGTCACGCCGATAGGTGCGACAAGCAGTACCGGTTATGTCCGATGTGCACGGATCGGCAGGTCGGGCCCGGGAAGAGGGTTTCTAGAGCGCGAGGACCGCGACGAGGGCGACGACGCCGACCGCCAAGGCAAGGGCGGCGACCAGCCATGCGACACCGTGTAGTACCCGGCCGGGAGTCACCGGGCGATCCACCGCCGCCGACGGCGCCCGCTGCAGATCGGCGACCACCGAACCGAGCTCGCCGACCGTCTCTGCACCGTGGGCCCTGGCCGTTCGTTCGCGATACTCGTCGCCGTCCAGCTCGCCGTGCGCGTGCGCGGCGTCCAACAGCGCGACGGCCCGCGCGCGATCGGTGTCGCGAGCGCGGACGGGATGCGATCGGATCTGTCGCCGTGCCACACGGTGATGCTAGCCGCGCGCCTCCGAGTGGGGATTGACCAGGCTCACCGGCGGGGCACGCTCCCACGTCGCCCGACGCACGTACTCTGGTTTCCGTGCGGACACAGCGGCAGGTGGTGGACTACGCCCTCCAGCGACGATCGTTGCTGGCGGCTGTGCGTGCCGGTCGCACCGGAGTGGCCGAGGTGTGCGACGCCAACCCCTACCTGCTGCGTGCGGCGAAGTTCCACGGTCAAGGCACCGACGTCGTGTGCCCGATCTGCCGGAAAGAGCAGCTCACGCTCGTGTCCTGGGTGTTCGGCGACAAGTTGGGTACCGTGTCGGGCTCGGCCCGTACACCCGACGAGCTGGTGCGGCTCGCAGCCACCGAGGAGGAGTTCTCGGTGCATGTGGTCGAGGTGTGCCGCACGTGCAGCTGGAACCACCTGGTCCAGTCGTACGTGCTCGGTGCGGTCCCCACGCCGAAGCGCCCCCGTGGCTCGCGCGACCGTCCACCGAAGAGACGCACAGCAAGCGAATGATCCCCGCGCGAAGGACGCCGTGCGAACGGCGACGGTCACCACTGTGCCCAGCAGCCGTGTGGCCTCGCGTATGAAACACAGACCCCCGCTCGAACGACAAGGACCGACGGAGCGTCCGAAACGACTGGAGATAGGTACGTGAGTTCCCCCAACAGTTCCCCGGGTGACCGACCCACCGGACCGCGCAGGCCCAGCGGACCGCCACCTCAGGGACCGCAAGGAGGCTCGCCGTACGGGCGTCCCGCAGGGGGCCCGCCTCCCGGCGCCCGTCCCCCCGGACCGCCTCCGGGCGGTAGGCCGATGCCGCCGCCCGGAGCTCGTCGTCCCGCCCCGCCGCCGGGAGCACGCCCGGGGCAGGGCCAGTTCGGTGGTCAGCCCGGTCGCCCACCGCAGGGCCAGCCGCCCCGGCAGGGCCAGCCGCAGCGCGGCCCTGCCTATTCACAGTCCGGCCCGCCCGGAGGTCGCCCGCCCGCGGGTCCGCCGCCGCGCGGCGGTAACGGTGGTGGCGGCAACGGCGGCGGCCGGGGCCGTGGTTCGGCAGGCAAGCCCAAGAAGAACTCGAGGTGGCGGGTGGTTCGTCGCACCGCGTACGCGCTCGTGGCGCTCGGCCTCATCGTGCCGATCCTGGTGTTCATGGCCGCGTACGTCGTCCAGGACGTCCCGCGTCCCGGCGATCTGAAGACCAACCAGGTCGCGACCATCACGGCAGCGGACGGCTCCACCGAACTCGCACGCGTCGTGCCGCCGGAGGGCAACCGCACCGAGGTCGGCATCGACGAGATCCCCGAGCACGTGCAGCACGCCGTGCTCGCGGCCGAGGATCGCGAGTTCTACTCGAACCCGGGCTTCTCGATCACCGGCTTCGCGCGTGCCGCACGCGACAACGTCCTCGGTCGCGAGAGCGCGGGCGGTGGCTCCACCATCACGCAGCAGTACGTGAAGAACTCGCTCGTCGGCAACGAGCGGGCCCTCACGCGCAAGATGAAGGAGCTCGTCATCTCGTCGCAGATGGCGCGCGAATGGAACAAGCAGGACATTCTCGCCGCGTACCTCAACACGATCTACTTCGGTCGCGGCGCATACGGCATCTCGGCCGCGTCGCAGGCGTACTTCGACAAGCCCGTCGACCAGCTGACGGTCGAGGAAGGGGCGGTACTCGCGGCGTCGATCCAGCTGCCGTCGATGCTCGATCCCGAGACGAACCCCGACGGCGCGCAGGCACGCTGGAACTACGTGCTCGACGGCATGGTCGGCGCCGGCTGGCTCGACCCGGCGCAGCGTGCGCAGGCGCAGTACCCCGCATACCGGCCCACCGCCGATCTCGACGCCGAGCAGCAGACGACGGGCCCCAACGGCCTGATCAAGAACCAGGTGCTCGGCGAGCTGTCCGCGGCGGGAATCAGCGAGGACCAGCTCAACACCGAGGGTCTGCAGATCACCACGACGATCGACGCGAAGGCGCAGGAAGCTGCGGTCGCGGCCGCCCGCGACAATCTCGAGGGCGAAGCCGACACGCTGCGAACCGCGGTCACGTCGGTCGATCCGCACACCGGCGCGATCGTCGCGTACTACGGCGGCGAAGAGGGCAACGGCTACGACTTCGCGAACGCGGGCCTGCAGACCGGCTCGTCGTTCAAGGTGTTCGGCCTCGCGGCGGCGCTCGACCAGGGCATCCCGCTGTCGCAGATGTACGACTCGAGCCCGCTCACGGTCAACGGCATCTCGATCAGCAATGTCGAGGGCGAGAGCTGCGGAACGTGCACCATCGCCGAAGCGCTCAAGCGGTCGCTCAACACGAGCTTCTATCGCCAGATGCTCTCGCTGGACGGCGGACCGTTCGCGGTCGCCGACATGGCGCACAAGGCCGGTATCCCCGACGAGATCCCCGGCGTGGGCGCCACGCTCACCGAGCCCGACGGATCCGGCCCGAACAACGGCATCGTCCTCGGCCAGTACCAGTCGCGCCCGCTCGACATGGCGTCGGCGTACGCGACGCTCGCCGCGTCCGGCACCTACCACAAGCCGCACTTCATCTCGAAGGTCACGACGGCCGACGGCGAGGTGCTCATCGACAACACCGGAGGGTCCGACCCCGAGGAGCGTCTCGACAAGGACGTCGCCGACAACGTGACGGCCGCGATGGAGCCCATCGCCGCGTACTCGCGCAATCACGGTCTCGCGGGCGGCCGCCCGTCGGCCGCGAAGACCGGTACCGCGCAGCTCGGCGACACCGGCGACAACAAGGACGCGTGGATGGTCGGCTACACGCCGTCGCTGTCCACCGCGGTGTGGGTCGGCTCCACCGACGGCAGCGCTCTGCAGACGTCGGGCGGCGCGAGCATCTACGGCTCGGGCCTGCCGTCGGACATCTGGAAGGACACGATGGACGGTGCGCTGCAGGGCACCGACGTCGAGAAGTTCCCGAAGCCGGGTGCGATCGGCGGTCAGTCGGGTGTGCCCGCGTACTCGGCGCCGAAGGCCACGTCCACGGCACCGTCGAGCGAGTTCCAGCTGCCCACCGAGCTGCCGGACGTCGAGGTCACGCAGCGGCCGGTCGAGATCCTGCCGGGCATCACGATCCCGATCCCGGGTGTCGCGCCGCGTGAGCAGTCGCCGGGCACGGTGCCGCAGGGTGGCGACCAGAGTCAGTCGGGCGACACCGATACCGGGACCGGCAACGGAACGGGCAACGGGACCGGCGGTACCGGCGGGACTGGCGGTACCGGCACGGGAACCGGAACCGGAACCGGCCGCGAGGACACCGAGAACAACGGCCTGGTGATGCCGGGCGGCTGACCCAGCCAGGTAACGTCGCCCGCGTGAACGACCACGCCGGGGACACCACGTCAGGGGCCACCGAGTGGTGGCGGGACTCGGAATCCGAGATCTCGCCCGCACCGGTGGCCCCCGACGTGTCTTCGGACGACGAACGCGACCTGCCGTCGCGCACCGACCCGTTCGTGCGCGAGCTGTCGAACACGATCGGCGGCCCGGTCGGCAGGCACGCGCTCGTCGGACGGGCCCGGTTCTTCACGCCGATGCGGGTGCTGATGCTGCTGGCCGTCGCGTTCCTCGCGCTCGGATGGTTCGCGAAGGCGCCGTGCATCCAGCAGGGCCCGGTCGGTGCCGACGGCGCGCTCGGCCTCGACTGGAACGGCAGCCGCCAGTACGTCGCGATGTGCTATTCCGACACGGTCCCGCTCTACGGGGCCGAGCGGCTCGATCAGGGCGCGTTCCCGTACAAGACGTCCTGGCAGGAAGAGCTCTCCGACGGCACGGTGCAGACGCGGTACATGGAGTACCCGGTCGTTTCCGGTCTCTACCAGTACCTTTCGATGCTCGTCGCGAAGCTGTGGCACGCGGCGCCGTGGCTGCCCGGTGCGCTCGAGGTCGTCGTGTACTTCAACGTCGTCGCGTTCGGGCTGTCGCTCGCATGGCTCGTCACGGTGTGGGCCACCGCGCTGTCCGCGGGCAGGCGCGTGTGGGACGCGGCGCTCGTCGCGTGTTCGCCGCTCGTGATCGTGCACGCGTTCACCAACTTCGACGCGATCGCCACCGCATTCGCCGCGACCGGGCTGCTCGCGTGGGCGCGGCGACGGCCGGTCCTCGCGGGCGTCCTGCTCGGGCTCGGTGGTGCCGCGAAGCTGTATCCGCTCATGCTGCTCGGTCCGCTGCTCGTGCTGTGCCTGCGCTCGGGACGCATCAGGTCGTGGCTCGAGACGACCCTCGCCGCGGCGCTCACGTGGGTGCTCGTCAACCTGCCCATCGCGGTCCTCTACCCCGACGGCTGGCGCGAGTTCTTCCGGCTCAACTCCGAACGCGGCGCCGATCCGGACTCGATCTACAACGTGATCACGTCGTTCACCGGGTGGTCCGGTTTCGACGGCACGCTCGCACCCGGCGAGCCGCCGTCGACGCTCAACGCGGTGTCCTTGATCCTCTTCGTGCTCGTGTGTGTGGGCGTCGCGTGGATCGCGCTCACCGCGCCGAGCCGCCCGCGTGTCGCGCAGCTGTGTTTCCTCCTCGTCGCGGGCTTTCTGCTCACCAACAAGGTGTGGAGCCCGCAGTACTCGCTGTGGCTCGTGCCGCTCGCGGTGCTCGCGCTGCCGCACCGGCGGATCCTGCTCGCGTGGATGACCCTCGACGCGCTCGTCTGGGTGCCCCGCATGTACTACTACCTGGGGGTGTCGAACAAGGGGCTGCCGGAGCAGTGGTTCACGTCGGCCGTCGTGGTGCGAGACGTCGCGGTGATCGCGCTGTGTGTGCTGATCGTGCGGCAGATCTACCGGCCGGGGAGCGATCTCGTGCGCGGTCGCCGCGTCGACGATCCGCTCGGCGGCGTCCTCGACGGGACGCCGGACGCGCCGCCCCGCTGGCTACCGCCGATCCTGCGGCCCCGGGCCGATCACTCGGGCCGCAGCCGGGCGTTCAGCGCGGCCTCGGCGTCGGGCCACGCGTCGTCGGTCATGGAGAACAGTGCCGTGGTGCGCCACGACCCGTCGAGCCGCTGACGGTGTTTCGCGAGCAGCCCCTCGAACTGCGCGCCGAGCCGCAGTACCGCACGGCGTGAGCGTTCGTTGAGCTCGTCGACGTGCCACTCGACGCGCACCGCGCCGAGAGTGACGAACGCGTGGCGCAGCAACAGCAGCTTCGCTTCGGGATTGATCGTGGTGCCCTGCGCCGCCGACGCGAGCCACGTGTAGCCGATCGACAGGTTCCGATGCCGCGGCGTCAGGTCGTAGAGCGACGTCGTGCCGAGGACGGCCCCGGTGTGGGCGTCGACCTGCGCGAAGGCGATGCGATCGGTCGCCGCAAGCGCGGCGTCGACGTACGCGGCCGCGGTGGCGAGGTCGGTGACGGGGGCGGCCGACCACGCGAAGATCGCCGGATCGTCCGCCGCGGCGAGCAGCCCGTCCACGTGGCGGCTCGACAGCGGTTCGAGACGCACGTGCCCGCCCGTGAGGGTCGGGGCGCGGAACCATTCGTGATCCGGTGCCGCGTTCATGCGGTGGCCTCCTGACCGATGCGTGGTGCCGGACTGTCCGGTGGTGGTGCGGGCGGCGCGGGTTCGCGGCGCAAGCGGGCGTGCGCGAACACGAAGAACAGCGCCACGAGCAGCGCCGCCTTACCCCACACCCCGAGCTTGACCATCGTCTCGTAGACGTCCACGTCGGTGCCCGTCCCCAGCGCCCCGAAGTACTTGAACACGCCGATGCCCAGCGACAGGTCGGCGACGAGGTAGGCCGCGACGAGGCCCCACGGCACCCGCAGCAACACGAAGAACGGAAGGATCCACAGCGTGTACTGCGGCGAGTGCACCTTGTGGAAGAGCAGGAAGCCGCACAGCATCGCGGCGCTGACCGCGATCCACGGGAACGTGCCGTCGCGCTGGTAGCGACGCCAGCCGAGGCGCACCGCGAGCGCGAACGCCGCCGCCATCAACAGCGGCGACAGGATCGACACGACGGTGTCGTACGTGCCGGACACCGTGGCGTCGGCCTCGGCACCGAACAGCGGCCGCAGCCCCCAGAACCAGATCGAATTGGTCGTGATGTCGGCCTGCCGGTTCTGCTGGAAGGTGAACGACGCACGCCACCCGTCGTACGACGCGATCGCGAACGGCAGGTTGATCGCGACGACGGTGCCGACCGCCGCGGCGCCCGTTGCGATCGCGCCGCGGATGTCGAGCCGTTCGCGGCCGCGGGCGGTCAGCACATACAGCATGAGCGGCAGCACGAACAGGCCCGGATAGATCTTGAGACAGAACCCGACGGCGAGCAGGACCGCCGCGAGCACGGCGCGTACGCGCAGCGGGATGCGCTCGAACGCCATCACGAACACCGCGCCCACCGACGCCGCGACGACCGGGAGCTCCCAGTTGTGGAAGGCGTACAGCACGAGCGGCGGCGTCGCCGCCCAGAGCAACGCCCACGCCCCGGACAGGCGGCCCAGCATCCACGCCGTCGCGAGCCCGAAGACCGCGAGGAGCAACGCCGAATGCAGCAGGAACGCCGCGTCGGTGTCGGCGCCGAGCGCGCCGAGCCACATCAGCATGCCGCTGAGCACCGGGTACTCGACCGTGCCGCCCGTGAGCATGCCGTCGGGGGTGATCCCACCGCTGACGTACGGGAACACGTGCAGGTCGATGTCGCGCCCGATCCACAGCAACTGGATGTCCGAGTAGCACGCGTGCGTGTCCTTGATCTTGTCGAAGATCAGGCTGCGGCCCCACTCGTCGAACGGTGCGCCCGAGCAACGCGCCTTGTTCAGGTAGCCGGCGAGCAGCCACAGTCCGCACACCGCCGTGACGAAAGCCGCGGTGCGCGTACCGGCGAAACCGGACTCGCCCGACCTCCTGAACGCCATGCGCTCCAGCCTATGTGGCGCGCACCGCCGGCGGGACGGTCGCGGTGCGCGTCGCACGGGCCGAGGCCACGGTCACGCCCGGGTGAGTGCCGATTTCGCTGGTCACGGGCGCTTCATGTAGCCTGGACCGGTTGCCGACGCAGGCGACCCTCCTGCCACGGAAGGTCCGTGGCCGTCACGAGTCCACAGGAGGTGATGAGGTCTCATGCGTCATTACGAATTGATGATCATCCTGGACCCCAGCCTGGACGAGCGCACTGTCGCTCCTTCGCTGGATACGTTCCTCAATGTCATCCGCCAGGACGGCGGCAAGGTCGAGAACGTCGACGTCTGGGGCAAGCGCCGGCTTGCCTACGAGATCGAGAAGCACGGCGAGGGCATCTACGCCGTCATCGATCTGAACGCCGAGCCCGACACGGTCAAGGAACTCGACCGCCAGCTCGGTCTGAACGAGTCCGTGCTCCGCACGAAGGTTCTGCGCCAAGACAAGTGATTCGGCTGACGCCGAGTGTGCGCGGCGCAGGCGAACTGTCTGCATCACGCTCTAGTCTCGGTGCCACTCGAACTCCACTACTGCAGGAGGAATCACTATGGCTCAAGGCGACACCGTCATCACCGTCGTGGGCAACCTGACGGCTGATCCGGAACTGCGCTTCACCCCGGCGGGGGCTGCCGTCGTCAACTTCACGGTGGCGTCCACTCCCCGCATCTTCGATCGTCAGACCAACGAGTGGAAGGACGGCGAAGCGCTGTTCCTCCGCTGCAACATCTGGCGCGAAGCGGCGGAGAACGTGGCGGAAAGCTTGACCCGTGGCTCGCGCGTCATCGTGCAGGGCCGGCTCAAGCAACGCTCGTTCGAGACCCGCGAGGGCGAGAAGCGCACTGTCGTCGAGCTCGAGGTCGACGAGATCGGCCCGTCGCTGAAGTTCGCCACGGCCAAGGTCAACAAGGCCAGCCGCGGTGGTGGCGGCGGATTCGGTGGTTCCTCCGGCGGATCGGGCGGAGGGCGCCCGCAGTCGAACAACTCCTACGGCGGAGACGATCCGTGGGGCAGCGCGCCGCAGGCGTCCGGCTCCTTCGGTGGCTCCGGCGGTGGGAGCGACGAGCCCCCGTTCTGATCCGTACCCGATCGGAACATCCAGGAAAGAAGTACACACATGCCTAAGCCGCAGCTTCGCGACAAGGTGATGAAGAAGAAGGTCTGCGCGTTCTGCAAGGACAAGAGCGCCCAGATCGATTACAAGGACACGGCTCTGCTGCGCAAGTTCGTCAGCGATCGCGGCAAGATCCGCGCCCGTCGTGTCACCGGCAACTGCGTCCAGCACCAGCGCGACGTCGCTGTCGCCGTCAAGAACTCCCGTGAGGTGGCTCTGCTTCCTTACGCCGCTTCGGCTCGCTGAGGAAAGGAAGACCAGACATGAAGCTCATTCTCACTGCTGACGTCGAAAACCTCGGTGCGCCCGGCGACACCGTCGAGGTCAAGGACGGCTACGGCCGCAACTACCTGCTCCCGCGTGGACTGGCCATCGTCGCGACCCGTGGCGCGCAGAAGCAGGTCGAGGGCATCAAGCGCTCGCAGGAAGCCCGCGCCATCCGCGGTCTCGACCACGCCAACGAGGTCAAGCAGGCCATCGAGGGCCTCGAGTCCGTCACGCTCACGCGCAAGACCTCCGGCGACTCGGGCAAGCTGTTCGGCTCGGTCACCACGGCCGACGTCGCGGCTGCGCTCAAGGCGGCCGGTGGCCCCGTCGTCGACAAGCGCAGCATCGAGCTGCCGAAGACGCACGTCAAGTCGACCGGCAAGCACTCCGTCGCGGTCACCCTGCACCCCGACGTCGTCGCCAAGTTCGATCTGACGGTCGTCGCCGAGTGACGATCGCCTGACACACGGCTGAAGCCGGGCCCCGCACGCTTTCGGGTGTGCGGGGCCCGGCTTTTTCCTGCTTTCGATACCTTTCGCGACTGTGTGGAGTGTCACTGGGAGTTAACGGCACCCGGTGTCAAATGTGATGCGCGCCACGGACGTGTTTGCCCGTCGTTCACCCAACACGCCCGAGTTGTCAATACTCGGCGACACGCCGGAAACCTGTGCATCCACAGCTGTGTGAACCAATAAAGCGCCGCTGAACTGGCAAAACGAAATTGTGAGATGTGACTATCCTCAGGTTGTCCCCATGGGGTACACATCCCTTCCCAGCACTTTCCCCAATTTATCCACAGTCCTGTGCACAACCTCGTTTGATCACGAGCCAGCAAATCCATAACGTTCTTCTCGGCGAGTCGAACGGCGGCGTGGGCCGCCTCGCGAGGATCCTCGAACGTGTCGGTACCGGCGCGTAGAACGGGCATCGCAGGGCCACACGATTCGCGACGGGAGGGTGACGGATGGCGGTAGTCGACGATCGAGGCCATTCCGAGTACCCCGAGCCCGAGTCGGGTGAGGAATTCGGCAGGCAGCCACCCAACGACATGGCCGCCGAGCAATCGGTGCTCGGCGGCATGCTGTTGTCGAAGGACGCCATCGCCGACGTCCTCGAGGTGCTCCGGCCGGGCGACTTCTACCGGCCCGCGCACCAGTCGGTGTACGACGCGATCCTCGACCTCTACAGCCGCGGCGAGCCCGCCGACCCGGTCACGGTGTCCGCCGAACTCGACCGGCGCGGCGAGCTACGTCGTGTCGGCGGCGCGCCCTATCTCGTCACGCTCACCCAGACGGTCCCCACCGCCGCCAACGCCGGCTACTACGCCGAGATCGTCGGCGAGAAGTCGATCCTGCGGCGTCTCGTCGACGCCGGCACACGCATCGTCCAGTACGGCTACACGGGCGCCGACGGCCAGGACGTCGCCGAGGTCGTCGACCGCGCACAGGCCGAGATCTTCGAGGTCACCGAGCGCCGCACCACCGAGGACTTCGTGCCCCTCGAACAGCTGCTGCAGCCCACCATGGACGAGATCGACTCGATCGCGTCGCGCGGCGGCATCTCGCTCGGCGTCCCCACCGGCTTCGCCGAACTCGACGAGGTCACCAACGGACTGCACCCCGGGCAGATGATCATCGTGGCGGCCAGGCCGGGTGTGGGTAAGGCGCTCGCACTCGACACTCCCCTGCCCACGCCCGCCGGTTGGACCACGATGGGTGACGTCCAGGTGGGCGATCACCTTCTCGACGCCGACGGCAAGCCCACCCGCGTCGTCGCGGCCACAGAGGTGATGGTCGACCGGCCGTGCTACGAGGTCGAGTTCTCCGACGGCACCGTCATCGTGGCCGACGAGCAGCATCAGTGGCTCACGGTGGTCGGCGGTGTTTCCGGGGTTCGGACGACGGCCGAGATCGCCGGATCGCTCGACGCGGTGCACGAGCTGCCGTTCGACGACGGCCGCAAGGTCACCACGGTCCGTGCGGTGGTGAGCGTTCCGGTGCGCTGCGTCGAGGTCGACAACCCTGCGCACCTGTACCTCGCCAGCCGCGCGATGGTTCCCACGCACAACTCGACATTGGGCATGGACTTCCTGCGGTCGTGCTCGGTCAAGCACGGCATGGCATCGGTCATGTTCTCGCTCGAGATGAGCAAGTCCGAGATCGTGATGCGTCTGCTGTCGGCCGAAGCGAAGATCAAGCTCGGCGACATGCGGTCGGGGCGCATGACGGACGACGACTGGACGAAGCTCGCGCGCCGCATGAGCGAGATCAGCGAAGCGCCGCTCTATATCGACGACTCGCCGAACCTCACCATGATGGAGATCCGCGCAAAAGCGCGGCGGCTCAAGCAGAAACACGACATCAAGCTCGTCGTCGTCGACTACCTCCAGCTGATGACGTCCGGCAAGAAGGTCGAGTCGCGGCAGCAGGAAGTCTCCGAGTTCTCGCGTAGCCTCAAGCTGCTCGCGAAGGAACTCGAAGTGCCCGTGGTAGCGATCTGCCAGCTCAACCGTGGTCCCGAGCAACGCACCGACAAGAAGCCGATGGTCTCCGACCTTCGCGAATCGGGCTCGCTGGAACAGGATGCCGACATGGTCATCCTGTTGCACCGCCCCGACGCGTTCGAGCGCGACGACCCACGCGGCGGCGAAGCCGACCTCATCCTCGGCAAGCACCGCAACGGCCCCACTGCCACCATCACCGTTGCGCACCAGCTGCATCTGTCGAAGTTCGTGGACATGGCACGCGGCTGACGCACCTCGTCGAACGGGCGGTTTCTCGACTATCGCGCGAGTGGAAATCTGCGGAACAGCCCGTTCGGCAAGGGAACTGAAGAGTTCACTCCTCGACAGGCGTGGTGTGCGAGAGCATGCAGCGCCAGCCGTCGGCGGTGCGGACGTAGACGTCGGTGGTCCATTCGTCGGCGCCGAAGGTCTCGTCGTCGAACTGTGCGGTGTTGGTGACGCGAGCCGAGCGGACCGCGGTGTCGCCGTACACCCGGATCCGTTCCGTGCCGGCGACGGTGTTCATAGCGGAGTGCGTGAGTTGACCGGACTCGACGAGGTCGAGGAAGGCGGCGACGGTGCCGATGCCGTCACCGTCGACGATCGCCCAGTCGGGGGTGACGGACGCGGCGATCGCGTCGGGGTCGTTCGCGACGATCGCGCGCTCGAACGCGACTCCGGCGTCGTGTACGGCAGCGGCATCGTCCGAGGGTGCCATGCCGTCATGCTGACACCACACGCCGCCGGGTGTGGGCGAAATGGCCGATGACCATGCCCGACGGGTCGAAATCTTGCACGCTGAGAAGGCACGGACAGCGCGTGGGGAGGTGCTTCATGAACGGTCTCGCGGCCCGGCTGGGCGAGCTGCGCGGCGAGCTTCGCGACCTCCGCTCCGCAGCCTTGGATGCCGAGCAGGAGGCGGGTGAGCGCATCGCCCGGGTGGCACCGGAGCATCGCGACGCGGCGGCCAACATGGTGCGCTACTGCGCACTGCGCAGCCGTGACCTGCGCGGTCTGCAGGATCGACTCGCCCAGGTCGGTCTGTCGTCGCTCGGGCGCATGGAGCCGGACGTGCTGCGCAATCTCGACGCGGTCCTCGCGATGGTGAACGCCGCACTCGGCGACTCCACCGACGATGCTCCCGCGGACGTCGACACGGGTGAGGCGGGCGCCGAACTGTTCCGCAAGGCGGCGGCGCTCCTCGGCGGCGCGCCCGACGATCGCAGCACGCGGATCATGGTGACGATGCCGAGCGACGCGGCGACGGATGCGGCCCTCGTGCGGTCCTTCACGGCGGCGGGCATGGATCTTGCGCGCATCAACTGCGCCCACGACGGCCCCGAGGAATGGGCGGCGATGGCGGTACATGTGCGCTCGTCGGGAGAGGACGTGCGCATCGCGATGGACCTCGGCGGCCCGAAGTTGCGCACCGGCCCGATCCGGCCGGGCCCGGAGGTCGTGAAGATCAAGCCACGACGCGACGCGGCGGGCCGGGTGCTCGCGCCGTCGGCGGTGTGGCTGGGACGTGCTCCCCTCCATGCCGACGACACCGCGGTGCCGGTCGCCGGCACCGGGTGGCTGGCGCGGCGCGTCGTGGGCGACCGGATCGACTTCCGCGACGCGCGCGGCAGGCGTCGGCGGATGCGGGTGGTCGAGACGACCGGCACCGGTGTGCACCTGTTGGGTGACCGCACGAGCTATCTCGTGCCGGGCACGGCGATCGGCGTCGGGAACGACTCCACCACGATCGGCCCCCTGCCTGCCACGGAACAGGCATTGCGGGTGAGCCGCGGCGACGCCCTCGTGCTCACGGCGTCGCAGGAACCCGCGGAGCCGACATCCGACGGCAGGCACCGCATCGGGTGCAGCCTGCCGGACGTCTTCGGGGCCGTCCACGAAGGCCACCGGGTGCTGTTCGACGACGGCAAGATCGGCGGCGTCGTGACGTCGGTGTCCGAGAACGAGATCCATGTCGGTATCACGTCCGCGCCGATCGGCGGGACGAAACTCAAGGCGGGAAAGGGAATCAACCTGCCCGACACCGAGCTGCCGATTCCGGCGCTGACCGACGAGGACAAGGCCGATCTCGATTCGGTCGTCGAGCTCGCGGACATCGTGGAGATCTCGTTCGTGCGATCGGCCGCGGACGTGCGTGAGCTGCTCGAGCTGTTGGACGCGCGCGACGCGCCCGAGCTCGGTGTCGTCGTGAAACTCGAGACGGTCGCGGGCTTCGCCGCCCTTCCCGAGGCGCTGCTCGAGCTGATGCGCCGTCCGCGCGTGGGGGTCATGATCGCGCGCGGAGATCTCGCGGTGGAGGCGGGTTTCGAACGTCTCGCCGAGGTGCAGGAGGAGACGCTGTGGCTGTGTCAGGCGGCGCGGGTACCGGTGATCTGGGCGACGCAGGTGCTCGATTCGCTCGCCGACGCGGGCGTGCCGACGCGCGCCGAGGTGACCGACGCGGCGCAGGGCGAACGCGCGGAATGCGTGATGCTCAACAAGGGTCCGTACATCGTCGAGGCGATCGGTGCCCTCGACGACATCCTCCGCCGCATGCACGGGCACCTCTACAAGAAGAACCCGCTGCTCCGACGGCTGACGTCGTGGCGGATCGGCGACTGAACCGGCTCACACCTCGAGCATCGGCAACAGGAACTTGCGGGCGACGGCGGCGACCTGGTCGTCGTCGTGGAGGTCGACGGTGCGGCTGGGCACCATGAGGAACGACGCCGAGATGCGCACCATCATCTCGGCGACGAGGTCCACGTCGAGGTCGCTGGACACGGTGCCTGCGCGCTGTTCGCGGCGCAGCTGGCCTGCGACGAACTCCTGCACCGCGGCGAGGTTGCGGCCGCCGTCGCCCACGATCGAGCCCTGCCCGCCGGGTTCGGCGCCGATCAGTTCGGAGATGAGTGGATTGCCGGAGATCGAGCGAAGGGAGCTCACGAATCCGACGACGACGCGATCGGCGACCGTGGGTGCTTGCGCGATGTCGACGAGGAATTGGTGGAAGTAGCGCCGGAATTCGCGGAGGACGACCTCGTCGACGAGCGCGTCGCGCGTCTCGAATTTGCGGTACACGGTGACTCGGGACAGGTTCGCTTCGCGCGCGACGTCTTCCATCGAGGTGCGCGCGATGCCGCGTCTGCAGAACTGCTCGTATGCGGCGTCGAGGAGCCGCGTGCGTGTCGCGTCATCGTTGTCGGCGACGGGTGTCACGAGGGCACGCTCGAACAGGGTTTTCGGCTGGGACGCCTCGTTTCCGACCTGCTGCGACGGGACCACGCGCTCCTCCTTCGGTCGGGCGGGCCCGGGTTGTCGACCATCACTGGCAGACCGCGGCGCCCGTTGTGCCGCGCACTCATTGTGGCGGTTTCCCTTCCTATTGTGGCCGACCCGTGCTATCACTGCGTAACGACGTTACAAAATCTGTGTCATTGCCTCATGGTTCGAGTTGAACGGGTGATGACGCCAACGAGGGGTGGCGTCCGACGCGGCGCCCCACCGACGAGGGGTAACGGTATGGACGAGATCAACAGGCGGAAGGTACTCGAGGCCGGCGGAGTCGGCGCACTCGGCGCTCTCGGCGCATTCGCATTCGCGACGCCCGCCGCTGCGAGGCCGTGGCGGTGGTCGCCCGCCGGGTCGATTCCGGGTACCGGCAGCGGCGCGGACCCGACACAGGTGTGGGACGAAGAGGCCGACCCGCTCGTCGCGTCGCTGCTCGACCGTGGCGAGTCGGCGCGAGTCAACGAAGTGCTGCGCAACTGGAAGACGAACGCTCAACCGCTGCCCGCCGGGTTGCCCGGTGACGTGCACGATTTCGTCGAACGCGCACGGCAGATGCCGTCGTGGTCGGATTCGGCGAAGCTCGACGCCGCGGTGCGCTTCAACGACAAGCGTGGCCTGTATCTCGGTGTGCTGTACGGCTTTGCGAGCGGCATGATGAGCACGGTCATCCCGAAGGAAGCGCTCGCCGTCTACTACTCGAAGGGCGGCGCGAACATGAAGCGCCGCATCTCGAAGACCGCGAAGCTGGGCTACGACATCGGATCTCGCAACGCATACGCGCCGGACGGGCAGATGATCGTGACGGCAGTCAAGACGCGTCTCGCGCACGCAGGCGTGCGGCACCTGCTGCAAACGTCGCAGACGTGGAATCACATGGCGCCCGAGGATATTCCGATCAGTCAGCGCGACATGATGGTCACGTGGCACAGCCTGCCCACTACCGTGATGCGCACGCTGAAGGCGTGGGAGGTGCCCATCGCACCCGACGAGTCCGAGGGCTTCCTGCATTCGTGGCAGATCTCGGCGCACATGCTCGGCATCGAGGATCAGTACATTCCGGCGACCTGGGACGACGCGGAGTCGCAGGCACGTGAGGTGCTCGACCCCATCCTCGCGCCCACGCCGGAAGGCCTGAAGCTTGCGGACATGCTGCTGGACTTGGGGCAGGGTATCGACCTCACGCTGCTCAGCCGCCCCATCCTGGGGGCGCTCACGCGGTTCACGCTCGGCGACAAGATCGCCGGCTGGCTGAACATTCCACGGGAACCGGTGTGGGACACCCTGCTGAACACGGCGTGGGGTCCGTTCATCAAGGTGCGTGAGGGTCTGCTGCCGCTTCCGTTCGCACCCGACGCGTACTGGACGTTCGACGAGTTGCTCCGCCAGTTCGTGCTGCTCTACATGGGTGAATTGGGAGCGCTGAGCATCGAGATCCCCGAGCACAACAATCCGAATTACCCGTAACGGCTACCGCACCGGTCAGAGAACGGAGGCTGCGGTGGCGGCGGTGATCGGCGCTTCGACGAGCGAGATCGCCACGACGAGCCCGAGCCAGAACGCGGGCGCGAGCAGTTCGAGACCGATCCACACATCGCTCATCGTTCACCTCGCTGGTCGGTGCTCGGGTGCCTCGACCCTAACGCGGGGCGGCCCAGTCGCGGCCCCAGGACGTCGCGGACGGCCGCGCGCACTGCGTCGGCGTCGGCACCGCTCTCGATGAGTGCGGTGGACTGGTGAACGAGGCTGTTGACCAGGTCGGCGACCAGTTCGGGCCGGGGCGACCCGCATTCGACCAGCGCCCCGACGAGTGGAGTGGTGAGCCCGTCGTGCAGCGCGGCGAGCCGGTCCTCGGACATCGCCCCCGGCTCGAGCCGAGCGAGCGTGCCGACGACGGCGTGCTCGCCGTCGACGACGAGTTGCAGATTCGCGTCGACGTACGCGAGCACCTTCTCTTCCGGAGGCACCCGGTCCATCGCCGCGGTGACCCGCTCGTTCCAGCGCGGGAAACGGTCTTCGAGGACGGCCGCGAGCAGGTCGGTGCGCGACCGGAAGTAGTGGTAGACGCTCGACCGCGCGAGCCCGGCCTCTGCCGCCACGTCGGCGAGGCCGGGAGCGCGGTCGGGTGCTTTCGACAGCAGCGCGTACGCCGCGTCGACGAGGGCCCGACGCTGCGCCTCGTGGTGTTCCGCCACCGTGGCGGCCGAGATCTTCGGCATCGGTCTCCTCCCGTGGGCCGGACCGCTGCGTGCCGCGCCCGCGTGCTGTCAGTCCCGGTAGGGGTGCACGGCGCCGTCGACCATCTCGAGGACACGGTCGCAGTGGTGCAGGACGTCGTGGTCGTGGGTGACCATGATCGTAGCGACCCCGGCCTCGTGGGTTTCGCGCGCGAGCAGTTCGACGATCTCCTGGCTGCGGGTGCGGTCGAGCGCCGCGGTCGGCTCGTCGACGAGCAGCAGTGTCGGATTCCCCATCAGCGCGCGGGCGATACCGACGCGTTGCCGCTCGCCGCCCGAGAGCCGGCCCGGCCGCTTGTCCGCCCGGTGCGACATTCCGACCGCGTCGAGCAGCGCGTCCGGGTCGCGTCCCGGGCGTCCGGTGATCTTCGTGACGAGCACGAGCTGGTCGCGTGCCGTGAGCGCGGGAATCAGATTGCCGGACTGGAAGACGAAGCCGATCCGGTCGCGGCGCAGCGCCGCGAGCCGTCGCCGCGACATGCCGCCGAGGACTTCCTCGCCGACGCGAACCGTGCCGCTCGTGGGCGAGGTGAGGCCGCCCGCGACGGCCAGCAGGCTCGACTTGCCCGCGCCCGACGGGCCGACGATCGCGACGAGTTCCCCACGCCGCACCTCCAGGTCGACGTGGTCGAGCGCGTCGACGGTGGTGTCGCCGTCGCCGAACGTGAGGACGACGTCGTCGAGGGACAATCCGGTCGACATCGTCTGGGTGGCGGTGGTGCCGGTGCCCATCGGTTCTCCTGCGTTCATCGGTTCTCCCCCAGCGCTGCGAGCGGATCGACTCGGGTGATGCGTACGATCGCGACGGCCGCGCCGATCAGGCCGAGCGCGGTGAGCAGCAGCGCGCCGTCGACGACGGGGCGCGCCTCCAGTGCGAACGGCATGCCGCCGCCTTCGAGTTGCGAGCCGAGCGCGAGACCGAGTGCGACGCCGACCAGGACGGACCCGACGAGGACGATCGCCGCCTGGATCAGGCCGTCGCGCAACAGGAATCCGGTGGAGGAGCCCATGGCGCGCAGCACGGCGAGCTCGCGGGTGCGCTGCACGGTCCAGATGCTGAAGAACGCACCGACGACGAGCGCCGAGATCGCGTACAGGAACATCTTGATCATAGACATGGTCATCATCTCGGCCGAGAAGCCGGGTGAGGAGTCGTACGACTCCTCGAGGCTCGTCGACGTCGTGCCTGCGGCCGCGTCGCCCGCCGCGAGATCGGGCATTCCGTCGACGCCGCGCAGCGCGACGACGGACGCCTCGTCGTACGCGCGGGGATCGGTCGTCTCGCCCGCACGAGTGCCCGCGTGGATCTCCTGCCATGTGCTCAGCGGCAGGTAGGCGACGTCGACGTGGCCGAAAGTGCGCTTTTCGGAGGTGAATCCGACGACAGTGAGTTCGGTGTCCACGCGATCGAGGACGATGGTGTCGCCGAGCGCGATGCCCTCGTCCTGGAGTGTCGCGCTCACGACGACGTCGTGGTCGCCGGTCAGTCCGTGGCCCTGTGCGGCCTCGGGTTCGAGGAACGAGCCGGGCGTGATGCCGTAGAGCGTGAGGTCGACGGGTGCTCCGGAACCGGTGTGTGCGTTGACGATCGCGTTGCCCATGAGTTCCGCGTCGGCGACGTCCGGGCGCGCCGCCCACTCGTCCGCCTGTTCCCGGGTGACGACCGAGCGCGAGAACGCGGAATCGGTCTTGGTGCCTTCCTCGAATGCGAAGGAGTCGACGGACGACTGCCGCAGCGACGACACGCCGTCGTCGACGAGTCCCGACGACAGCCCGGACAGGATGACGACGAGGATCGAGATGAGGGCGACGACCGCCCCCATCAGGAGGAAGCGGGTGCGCGCGAACCAGAGTTCGCGCAGAGCGAGGAACATGACGCCTCCCGACGTTTTATCGACATGGTGTCGAAATGATATCGACAGTGTGTCGGGAAGCTGCGGCGGGGTGTGCCGGCCGTCGCCGAACGGGCGGTATCGCAGAGAGCTACTCGGGCGATCGTCGCGACATCGCCCGTTCGACGCGATCGTTGTGCAGTGAAACCCTTCGACCAGCCGGTTCGCAGAAAACTGCCAGTCTGTTCGCTGTAACGTTGCCGACGCGTCGCGCGAATTGACTCGTGACGTGTGACGCACCGCCGCCGGTCGGCCCCTTGCGTCCTCGAGCATTCCTACCGGGAGCAGGGACATGACAATTCGAAGCTTCTTCGCGCGACACCGCATCGCGTCCGGCCTGGTGGCGCCCGTCGCGCTCGGCGTCGCAGCGTTGGTCGCGGTGCCGTGGTCGATGTCGTCGGCGCCGAGTACGCACCTCGAAACGGTCCTCACCGCGAGCACCACCGAGTGCTACGACATGGTGACGGTCTCGATCGCCGGCCGCGGCGACACGCCGCGCGAAGGCTCGACGGCGATGCTCGTGGACGCGAACGGCAATCCGCTGCCCGCCGCGATGTCCGGCGACTACGCGAGCAACTGGCTCGATCCGGTCGTCAACGCACCGGGCGGCAAGGTCACCGACGGCTCGTACGCGGCGATGTACATCGCCTACCCGGCCGACATGGCGAGCTACCAGGACGCGGTCGACCAGGGTGTCGCCAACACCCAGTCGGTCATGCAGGCCATCCGCACGTCGTGCCCCGACACGCAGTTCGCGATCACCGGTTACAGCGAAGGTGCCGACGTCGCGCGCCGTGTCGCCCAGAACATCGGCAACCAGCAGGCCGACGAGAACGGCGGCTACGCGATCGTCGATCCGGCGTCCGTCGTGGGTGTCGTGATCCTGTCCGACGCCGGCCGCACCGCGGGCGACGGCACGTTCCCCGGCGCCGAGAATCCGTACAGCAATCCGGACGGCTTCGGCACCGTCTACCAGGACGGCACCACCGCGGTGCCCGGTCAGGGCGCACTCGCCGACTCGGCGGGCGGTTTCGGGGCCCTCGACGGCCGCGTCGCGTCGTTCTGCTCGGACGGCGACCTGTTCTGCTCGGCCCCCGAGAACGTGTCGCTGCTGCAGCTCGCGGTCAACGTGGGCCGTCAGCTCGACGTCGACGCACTCGAGCGCGAGGGCCTGACCGAGGCCACCGGCCCCGACGTCGCGGTCGTGGTCAGCCGCATGGCGTTCGCCGCGTTCGCGGAGATCCAGAGTCAGCCCGGCTGGATGCAGGGCGACCAGACTTTCCTCGAGGTGCTGCTCGAGGTGTCCGACCCGTCGTACACGGGCCCCGACACGACGGCCGCCGTCACGAAGCCTGCCGCCGACTCGATCTCGGGCGACGAGGCGTCGCCGCTCGCGTACCTGCCGGAGAAGATGTTCAAGGAGATCGTCGGCCTCATCGCGACCAACCAGAACACGATCCCGGTGGTCATGAGCGATCCGTACCAGCTGACCCTCGGCCCCGACACCGGGCACCACTTCGACTACTGGCGCGACGCGGACGCCGCGAACGGCAAGGAGCTCACGTCCGCCGAGTACGCGGCCGCGTGGCTCACGCATCTCGCGCAGCAGGCGCAGGACGGCAAGAAGATCGACACGGCGTCGAAGCCGGACGCCGCGAGCATCGCCGCGGTGCTCGACGCGACCACGACGGCCGAGCCGACCCCGGCCGCGCGCGCGTCCACGCCGGTGACCACCACGACGACGAAGACGCCGCAGTCGACGCCGAAGTCGGCCACCAGCAGCACTTCCACCACCACGCCCGCGCCGACGTCGAGCGAGGAGGCCGCCGCGCCGAGCAGCACCACTACTCAGCCGTCCACGACCACGACTACGACGGCCCCGACGACCACGACGACGACGCCGGTCAAGCCTGCCGGCTGACCGTCACACGCCGGTCTCCCCGTCGATGCGTTCGCGGAGGAGATCGGCGTGGCCGCAGTGCCGCGCGTACTCGCTGATCATGTGCGAGTAGATCCAGCGCAGTGACACCTCGCCGCCCGGGAAGCTGCCCGTGTGGTCGAGACCGAGAGTGGCGCAGTTGCGACGCGACTGCGCCACTTCGTCGTTCCACCGATCGAGCGCAGTGCTCAGCGGGACGTCGGGCGACACCGCGAAACCGCCGCTGTGCCCGGCGCCCTCGGCCGACGGGTACACCGGCGGCACGTCCTCGCCGTGGAGTACACGCCGGAACCAGTTGCGTTCGACCTCGGTGAGATGCTGCACGAGCCCTTGCAGCGTCATGGTCGACGGCGCGGCCGACGCCGTGCGGGCCTGCGCGTCGTCGAGACCGTCGCACTTGCGCGCAAGGGTGGCCCGATAGAAGTCGAGCCACCCGTCGAGTGTCGCGCGCTCGCCTGCGGTGGGCGGGGGCATGTGGCGTTCGGTGGTCATGGCGGCAGGATGCCAGAACACACCGACGCGAGGGCGCGGGTCAGGCCGCCTGGACGCCTCGCGAACGCAGTTCCCGCAGCGCGGTACGCAGTCCGCGGCGCTTGCCGGTTGCGGGGTCGACGACGCTCTCGCGCAGACCCTTCCGGATGCCGAAGCGCAACTCCGACGCGGTTTCGGGTGCGTCGTCGGCGGTCGCGGTGAGCAGTGAGTTGGGCACCGCGAGCTTGGCGATCGTGCGGAAGGTGAGCATGTACTGGTGCGCGAGCGAGCCCGTCGTGTACGGCAGGTCGTACTTCTCGCACAGCGCCCGCACCCGTACGGCGATCTCCTCGTACCGGTTGCTCGGCAGGTCCGGGAACAGGTGGTGTTCGATCTGGTGGCTGAGATTGCCGCTCATGAACCGCATGACCGGACCGGCGTGGAAGTTGGCCGATCCCAGCATCTGTCGCAGATACCAGCGCGGCTGGTCCTCGTCCTCGTACTCGGCGACGGTGAACTTCTCGGCGCCGTCGGGGAAGTGGCCGCAGAAGATGACGCCGTACGCCCACAGGTTGCGCACGAGATTGGCTGTCGCGTTCGCGGTCATCGTGGTCTTCCAGTGCCTGCCCGCGAGGGCGGGGAAGATCACGTAGTCCTTGCCCACCTGTTTGCCGACCTTGCGGCCGATGACCCGCAGGTCCTTCGCCACCGCGGCGAGTGGCTTGCGACGCGTGCGCACCTTCTCGACCTCGACGTGGTGCAGCGCGACACCCCACTGGAAGAATGCCGCGAGAATCGCGTTGTAGAGCGGGTTTCCGATGTTCCACCATTCCCAGCGCTGGTCGCGGGTGACGCGCAGGATGCCGTATCCGACGTCGTCGTCCATGCCGACGATGTTGGTGTACTTGTGGTGCACGTAGTTGTGCGAGTGCTTCCACTGCACGCTCGGGCAGGTGGTGTCCCATTCCCACGACGACGAGTGGATCTCGGGGTCGTTCATCCAGTCCCATTGGCCGTGCATCACGTTGTGGCCGAGTTCCATGTTCTCGATGATCTTCGCGAGCGACAGCATCGCGGTGCCGGCGACCCATGCGGGCTTGCGGTGGCTCGCGAACAGCAGTGCCCGCCCGCCGACGGCGAGGCCACGCTGGAATGCGATCGTGCGCCGGATGTAGCGGCGGTCGCGTTCGCCGCGCGACGATTCGACGTCGCGTCGGATCGCGTCGAGTTCGGCGCCGAGCGCCTCGACGTCGGCGTCGGTGAGATGCGCGTACTGGTCGATGTCGGTGATCGCCACCGGTACCTCCTAGAGGTCGAGGGTGCACTCGCCGGACACGGTGCTGATACAGGTCTGGATACGTTCGCCTTCGCGGTGTTCCTCACCCGAACGCAGGTCGCGCACATAGCCTTCCGCGAGGGGGACGACGCAGGTCTGACAGATGCCCATGCGGCAGCCGAACGGCACCTGGATGCCCAGGTTCTCCCCTGCCTCCATGAGTGTGGTGGCGCCGTCGATCTCGGCGGTCTTGCCGGACGCGCGGAAGGTGACGGTGCCGCCTTCGCCGCCCCGGTCGGTGCGGGCGATGGTGAACCGCTCGACGTGCAGTTGCTCGCGTAGGCCCGCCTCGGTCCACACGCGTTCGACGTCGTCGAGCAGCTGCGCGGGTCCGCACGCCCAGCATTCGCGTTCGGCCCAGTCGGGGACGCGTTCGTGCAGCCGGGTGAGGTCGATCTTGCCCATCGTGCGAGTCAGCTGGAGATCGAGCCGGAAACGGTCGTTGCCGCGGTCGAGGTGCTCGAGCTCGTCGAGGAAGATCACGTCGTCGCGTCCCGGTGCCGAATGCACGTGCACGATGTCGGCGTCGTGTCCGCGCAGCCGCAGCGACCGCAGCATCCCCATCACCGGCGTGACGCCGCTGCCCGCCGTGACGAACAGCAGCTTCGCGGGCGGTGGTTCGGGCAGTGCGAAGTCGCCCTTCGGCGCCGCGAGCCGGATGACGGTCCCCGGTTCGACGCCGTCGACGAGGTGCGCCGACAGGAATCCGCTCGGATTCGCCTTGACGGTGATCGAGATGAGTTCGTCGTCGGTGTCGGCGACCGAGGTGAGCGAGTAGGAGCGCCAGTGCCAGCGGCCGTCGACCTGCAGTCCGATGCCGACGTACTGGCCGGGCTGGTACTGCCGCGGGAAACCCCAGCCGGGCCGGATGACGACCGTGGCCGAGTCCGGTGTCTCCTTCCGGACCGACTCGACGCGTCCGCGCAGCTCCCGCGCCGACCACAGCGGGTTGACCAGGTGCAGGTAGTCGTCGGGTAGCAGCGGTGTGGTCGCTCGGGCGACCAGTCCGCGCACCACATTGACCGCGGGATTGCGGGCCTGGACGTCGTGTGCGGGCCGCTTGCTCCAGCGCAGCAGGGACATGCACCTCTCCCGTCGTCGGCCGTGTGGGGTTCAGTGCACGATCGTACGCTGACTCTGCGTTCCGGCCGTTTCGGCAGCGTGCCCGAGCCGGTCGAGCGGCATCACGACCATGTTGTTGTCGACGGGCTGACGATCCCGGCCGAGGCCGTCGACCACGGTGCGGTAGTCGCGGCCGACGAGCACGGTGTGGAACCGTTCGTGGAAGTGCCCGTGCCACAGCCTGTTCGGGCGGACGGCGTCGACGACGCGGCGCATCGTCGCGCGGTGTTCCTCGGTGGGGGCGATCGCGTCGTCGGGATATCCACGCCGGGAGTGCTCGAGGCCGGGGATCGTGACGCCCGCGGGGCAGTCGTGGCTGAACATCGCGTCGGCGTGGCCACCCGCGACGAGCGCCCGGACGTCGGCGTCGCTGAGCGATTCGTCGGGCCACCACGAGGTGCCCTCGACGCGCAGCAACCGGTCGAGCGAGACGGCGCCGCCTGCGGCGACGCACTGCGTGTCGCCCCACGTCCACCGGAACCCACGCGGCAGGTGCACGATGTGTTCGCGCAGGTGGCGCATGCCGTCGTCCGCGATCGGCACGCCGAGCAGATAGTCGAAGTCCTCGTGGTTGCCGTCGACGAACCCGAGCGTCATGCCGTGCGAGGCGAGGGCGCGGTCGAGGCGGTCGAGGTAGTCGTCGCGGAACCGGTACCCGAAGTCGCCCAGCTGGACGAGCACGTCGGTGTTGCGGCGCGCGGCACGGTCGATCACGTCGACGGCGTAGTCGGCGTTCGCGTGCCAGTCCCCCGCGACGGCGACCCGTGTGGGGGTGTCCAGGAAACCGGTGCTCATTCGGGACTCCTCGAGGGCGGCGCTGCCCTGCACTGTCGATGGTAGGCCCGCGCCCACGTGGGGTGCTACGTCCGCACACCGGATGGGTCAGGTCACCGCTCCGGGGCGGTCGCGTGCTCCACCAGCGCGGCCGCGACGTCGCGCAGTTTGCGGTTGGTGTCCTGCGACAGCTTGACGAGCACGTCGAACGCCTCGTCGGCACCGCACCGCCGCTGCACCATCAGGATGCCCTTGGCCTGCTCGATCACGGCACGCGTGTCGAGCGCGGCCCGCAGGTGTGCGTTCTCCTGCGCGAGCGCCGTGCGGGCCTGCACGTAACTCGGGATCGACGACGCGAGCGCACGCAGCGTGTGGATCTGGTCCTGGAGGGTCGCGGGATCGTCGGTGTGCGCGGTCTCGGCGAGCCGCGTGAAGGTCGTGTCGATGTCGGTGATGTCCTCGGCCTCCTTGACCAGCGCGGAGATGGTTCCGTCGGTCTCGACTACGGGGCGGAGCGTGAAATTCCAGACGCGACGCTCGAAGCCGCCGGTCGCGAGGTTCGGGACGTCGTAACGCTGGACCCACAGGTGCTGGGGCCGCTTCACGCGCAGTACGCGCTCGAAGCCCTCGTGCACGCGGTCGGCGCCGTCGGACGCGGGGTCGTCGGGGTTGGCCGGGAATGCGTCGAAGGCGTTCCGGCCGAGGATCTCGGAGCGGGGCACGCCGAGTGCGCGCTCGTGCTCGGGCGTGATGCCGAGAACACGGAACGAACGGTCGAGAACGACGTGTGGAGGGGCCTCGGACGACGCCGCGGGGGCGCGTGCCGGGTCCAGGTGTACCTGGTCGGTCATCGTGATCACCCGATATCTGTGCGAGGAACCAGTCGGTTTCGCCGATGCTGTGTCATCGACCGTACGCCCTGGACAGCGCGTTTCGGGGCCGAGCGAGCGAGAACGCCGGAGCGGTTCCCGTCACACCGCGAGCACGTCAGAACGTCCAGCCCATGACGGCGGGCCGGTCGGCGTCGAATGCGACGTCGAGCGCGGCGAGGGTCGCCGGATCGGTGTGCAGGCGGTGCGCAGCCGCGAACTGCCGCGGCCGGTGGGTGCCGAGATACAGGCTCGCCAGTACCTCCAGGTCTAGCCGCACCGCCGGCGCCGCGTCGGTGCGGGTGACCTGCGCCGTTCCGTTCTCGACCCGCAACCGGAAGCGGCCGCCCGCGGCCCGGAAGTCGTCGTCGACCTCGAGGACGGTGTCGAGATCGCCGAGATACGTGCGGGCCTCGAGCGCGGCGGGGACGTCCATGATCCGCAGCCACAGGTCGTCGACGGAGGCCGTCGTCCGGACCAGGCGGTAGTCCGTGAGGAGCATGCGCAACGACGCGTCCCGATGCTGGGCGGCCTCGATCGTGTGCGTGAGGTCGAGCCCGCACACCGCGCGCCACAGCGCTGCGTACGCGTCCTCGGTGACGGCGACGAAGTCGTCGATGCGCGCGGTGCGCCGATGCTTGCCCAGATAGCGGTAGGCGACGTAGCCGTCCGGGTGCAGCAGGAAGAACAGCGGCGTGCCGTCGCGCCTGCGGGTGTCGGGGTCGCCGAACATGAGGTCCCAGAACGCGGGCGGACGCGCCTGGGCGCCGGGCGTCACACGCTGCCACCGGTCGTAGATGCCGGGCAGCCGGGTGCGCGCGGTGTCCGGATCGGCGATCTCGACGCCGCCGGGATCGGGCACCTCGTCGCGGAAGGTCGCGAACCGGCGGTCGAGGGTGATCGACGACTTGACCGTCGCCGGGCCGTAGCCGAACCGGCCGTAGATGGTGGCCTCGCTCGCGACGAGTGCCGCGAGCGGCGCGCCCGTCGCGGCGATGCGCTCGTGCAGGGCGGTGAACATCGTGCGCAGCACGCCGCGCCTGCGGTGCGTGGGCGCGACCGACACCCAGCTGACGCCGCGCGCGTCGACCTGGCCGCCGCCCGGGACGGTGATCTGCATCGGCATGTGCAGCGCGACGCCCACGGGCGCGTCGTCGACCGTCGCGAGCACGATGTCGCCGGGGTCGGTGACGGTGCGGATGAACGCTTCGCCTTCGCGGCTGGTGTGTTCGCCGAAGGCGACGGCGTCGAGGAGCTCGGCCGTCTGCCAGTCGTCCGCGGTCGCGGTGCGCACGTGCACCGATCGCTCGGTGTTCATGATCCGGGATGCTAGTCGCGCGTGGGTAGCGTGGGGGCCGATGAGTGACGCTCCACCCCGGCACCCGACGACCGTGACCGACTGGTCCGACCACCGCCGCAGGGCTCACGTGCGCGCCACCCGCTTCGGCGCGTCGTGGCGTCCTCCGGTGCTCAGGATGCTCGCCCGCGCCGCGGTCGTCGTGCTCTTGCCGGTGCTCGTCGTCGCGAGTCTCTACTGGAACCTCGACGTCCGGCCCGAGGCCGAGCGGCTGGCCCACACCGAACCGCAGATCCACTCGATCGCCGACGCCGCGGCCCCCGCCGACTCGCGCACCGCCGTCGTCGACCTCGTCGGCCTCGGCAATCTCGACGCCGCACCCACCGCGCGCACACTCACGTCGTTCACCGAGATCGGCCAGGTGTGGGCCGTCCAGTACGACAACGCCGGTATCGACACCCGGGTGATCAGCGATCTGATCGCCGAGCGTGCCGGCGACGCGGCGGTCGACCACATCGTGCTGTCGGGACACAGCATGGGCGGCGTGATCGCGCTCGAGGTCGCGCGGCACCTGTACCACGACACCGACATCGTGCTCACCGGCGTCGTGCTCGATTCGACCCCGCTCGACCTGCACTCGGTGCGGCCCGAGAGCCGCGACGCGGGCGAGGAGATGATGCGCTGGGTCGGCTGGCTGCCCGGCGCGCGCGAGAGCCGCAGCCTGCGGCTGCTCGTCGAGGTGGCCGCGCGCAAGGACCGTTTCCTGGACGGCGGTCTCTTCCGCGACGGCACGGGCCTGCTGCCCGACGTCGACCTCCGGCAGCTGTACGACGTGCTCGGCGAGGTGGGCCGCGACAAGATCATGCGGCAGGACGTCGCGAGCAACAGCCTGATCGAATCGCAGTTCGCGGCGATCGTCGCGTCGGGCGCGTCGCGCAACCTGGGTGCGCTCACCGAGCCGGTCGGTGACAAGCCGCGCCCGGGGGTGGTGTTCCTGCGGCCGCGGCACGCCGCCGCCGACCGGGTCGTCGACGTCGACCACACGCAACGCACGCTGTTCGACGTCGTCGGCGGTTCGAACGGCACATTGCGCGTCGTGCGGATGGACGGCACCGGACACGCCAACCCCAACCAGGCGCCCGGCGCCTACAACACCGCGATCGAACGGCAGGTGGTGCCGTACCTGCGGGCGAACCTGCGGGAACCGCGGCCGCTCGCGCTCGCGGAAGCGCCTCGATAGTGCTCTCCCCAGGGTGCCCCGATAGGCGATAGTGGGAACGGCGCCGCGAGGCGGGAAGGGAGCGGCACGTGGGCGACGACACGGTGCAGAGCGAACGATCCGGCGAGGCGGCCGAGCTCGCCCGCACACAGGCGCGGCTCGCCGGCATGGACACCGCGGAGGTCGTCGACTTCCTCGGCCGCATGAACCGCGGCGACCGTGCCGTCGCATTCCGGTTGCTGCCGAAGGCCCGTGCCGTCGAAGTGTTCGAGGACCTCGATCCGTCGGTGCAGGGCGAACTGATCGAGGCCCTGCAGGACTCGACCACCTCCGAGCTGTTCGCCGCGCTCGACCCGGACGACCGCGCGCCTCTGCTCGACGAACTGCCCGCGGGCGTCGCCGCCCGGCTGCTGTCCGGGCTGCCCCGCACCGAGCAGGCGTCCACGACGGCGCTGCTCGGCTATCCCGTCGACAGCGCGGGCCGGCGGATGTCGCCGGAGGTCGCGTACGTGCCCGAGGGCATCACCGCGGGCGCCGCGCTCGAGCGGTTGCGCGCGATGGGCGAGCAGGTCGAGACGATCTACATCGTCCCGGTCCTCGGCCCGGGCAGGCGCGTCGAGGGTGTCGTGTCGCTGCGCAGGCTGCTCGTGTCCGATCCCGCGACACTCGTCGACGACCTCATGTCGGACGCGACGACGGTGCGCGCCACCGACGACCGGCAGGAAGCGGCCAACAAGGTGCGTGCGGGTGGCTTCGTCGGTGTGCCCGTCGTCGACGCCGAGGACCGGCTGCTCGGCATCTTCACCGTCGACGACGCGATGCGCGTGCTCGAGGCCGAGGACGACGAGGATTCGGCGCGCGTCGGCGGTAGCGAGCCGCTGCGCAGGCCGTACCTGTCGGTGCCGGTGTTCGGGCTCGTGCGGGCCCGCATCGTGTGGCTGCTCGTGCTGATCGCGGCCGCGACGCTGACGGTGGGCGTGCAGTCGCACTACGAGGCCGAACTCGACCAGGTCGTCGCGCTCGCGCTGTTCATTCCGCTGCTGATCGGGACCGGTGGCAATGCCGGCTCGCAGGCCGCGACGACCGTCGTGCGCGCGATGGCCGTCGGTGACGTGCGGCCCGTCGACGTCGCACGCGTCGTGGGCCGCGAGATCGCGACGGGTTTTCTGCTCGGCGCGACCCTCGCCGTCGTCGGTGTCGGGCCTGCGATGGCTGTCGCAGGCGTGAAAGTGGGCCTCGTGCTGGCGATCACGGTGGTGTGCGTGTGCACCCTCGCGACCGCCGTCGGTTCGACGGTGCCGATGACCGCGAAACGCATCGGGATCGACCCCGCGATCGTGTCGGCGCCGTTCATCTCCACGTTCGTCGACACGACCGGGCTCGTCATCTACTTCTCGGTCGCCAAGGTCGTGCTCGGCATCTGACCCGTGAGCACTTTGCGAGTCCAGGTACGCCGGTTTCACTCACGGGGTGTGGGCTTCGACCGGCCGCCTGCCGCGAGCATGCGCCCGGGTAACGGCTTGCCGAGCGCACGCGACGCGCATGCCGCGGCGTCGAGCACGCGGCCGAGGTCGATGCCGGTGGAGATCCCGCTGTCCTCGAACATGTACGCGAGTTCTTCGGTCGCGATGTTGCCGCTCGCACCCGGTGCGAACGGGCAGCCGCCCAGTCCGCCCACCGATGCGTCGAACTGGCGCACCCCGAGACCGTATGCGGCCCAGGCGTTCGCGAGTCCCTGACCGCGTGTGTCGTGCAGGTGCAGGCCGAGGTCGGTGCCGGGCGCGCTCTGCAGCACGCGGCCCAGGACGTCGAGGGTGCGGCCGGGTGCTGCGGTGCCGATCGTGTCGGCGACCGACAGCGAATCGGCCCCGTCCGCGACGGCACGGCGCGCGATCTCGGCGACACGCGACGGCGGGGTCGGGCCGTCGAACGGGCAGTCGAACGCGATCGCGACGATGACCTCGAGGTGCCCGCCCGCCTCGTGTACGAGCCGGGCGATCGGGGCGATCAACTCGACCGACTCGGTGCTCGAACGGCCGACATTGGCCTGCGAGTGACCGTCGGACGCCGACACGACGTACTCGAGGCGGTCGACGCCCGCCGCGAGCGCCCGGCGCACGCCGCCGAGACCCGCGACGAGCGCGGAGAACGACACGGACGGCCACCGGTGCAACTGTGCGGCAACGGCTTCCGCGTCGGCGAGGGACGGCACCGCGCGAGGCGACACGAAAGACGTGGCCTCGATGCGGCGCACGCCGGTCGCGGCGAGCGCGTCGATCAGGTCGATCTTGGCCTCGGTGGGGATCGGATCCTCGATCTGCAGGCCGTCGCGCGGCCCCACCTCACGGATGTCGACGTCTGGGATGCCTGCGCTCATGCGATCGTCCCCGCTGCGCGCAGCCGGGCGAGGGTGTCGGCGTCGTAGCCGAGGATCTCGCCGAGCACCTCGTCGGTGTGTGTGCCGGGTGCGCTCGCCCCGCCGAAGCGGATGCCGCCCGCGGTGTCGCTGAGCTTGGGCACCACGCCGACGCCCTTCACCGGTTCGGGGTCGTACCCTTCGTCGCCGGGCATCTTCGACGGGTCGTCGTGGTCGACGAACATCTCCCGCGCGTTGAACTGGGGGTCCACCATCACCTCGGCGACCGTGTTGACCGGGCCGGTGACGACGTCGAACTTCTCGAGCACCGCCACCAGGTCGGCCGCGTCGTACTGCGCGGCCCACTCGCCGATCATGTCGTCGAGTTCGTCCTGCCGGTCGCCGCGTGCGTTGTGGTCGGCGTAGCGGGGATCGGTGCCGAGCTCCGGTCTGCCCATCGCGGCGGCCAGGCGCATCCACAGCGTGTCCTGGTTGGCGGCGATGATGACCCACAGCCCGTCCTTGGACTTGTAGATGTTCGACGGCGCAATCCGCTCGAGCCGGGTGCCCGACGGCTGCCGCACGTGCCCGGCCTTGTGGTAGTCGGGCACGGTGGATTCCTGGATCGCGAGCGACGCCTCGCTGAGCGCGGCATCGACGATCTGGCCGCGACCGGTGCGCTCGCGGGCGTACAGCGCGGCGAGCACGCCCTGGAAGGCGAACATGCCGCCGAGGCTGTCGCCCAGCGAGAGCGCGATGCGCGGCGGCGCCTGGCCCGGGAAGCCGTTGAGGTGACGCAGGCCGCTGATGCCCTCGGCGACCGACGCGTAGCCGGGCCGTTCCGAATAGGGCCCGGTCTGCCCGTAGCCGGACACGCGGGCCAGGATCAGGCGCGGGTTGAGCTCGCCGAGCACCTCGTAGCCGATGCCCCACCGCTCGAGCGTGCCGGGCCGGAAGCTCTCCACCACGACGTCCGCGGTGCGCGCGAGCTCGAGGAAGATCTCCTTGCCCGCGTCGGTGCGCAGGTCGAGGCTGATGCAGCGCTTGTTGCGCGCGTGCACGCGCCAGAACAGCTTCTGGCCGCCCTGCCCCCAGTCGCGCAGCGGATCGGGACGGTCGGGAGCTTCGATCTTGACGACGTCGGCACCCATGTCGCCCAGCAGCCGGCCGCAGTACGGCCCCGCGATGAGGGTGCCGAGTTCGAGTACGCGGAGCCCGCCGAGCGCGCCTGCGGCGCCGCCGGCGTCTGCGGGAGTCTGGGAGGTCGTCATCTCGTGCCTTCGTGTGGGGCGGGCGGATACCGGCGGCTCGGGTGCAACCCGATAATCGGACGCTCACGTCCGGGTGGTCGTAGTCAACAGGATCGCCGCGAACGGGTCAAGAGTCGTTGATCACTCGATAATCGGACGCTATCGTCCCGATATCGCTCACTCTGGAGTGCCCGCCGCCCTGCACATCCCGTGTTCCGGCCGGCACCTGCTTCTCGGAAGGAGTCCGAATCGTGCCGTACTACCGACGCCTGGGTGAAGTGCCCGACGAGCGTCACGTGGCCTTCACCGCCGCGTCGGGCGAGCAGTGCTTCGAAGAGTTCATCGGCGAAGAGGGATTCTCCGGCACCGGCTCGCTGCTCTACCACGTGGGCGTGCCCTCGAGTCTGGTCGACTCGCAGCCGTGGGATCTGGGCGATCAGCGTCTGCGCGCGAACGATCCGCTGAAACCGCGTCACCTGAGGCTGCCCGAACTGTTCCCGGACGGGGTGACCGGTCGCGACGCGGTGCGCTCGCGCGTCACGGCGCTCGCGAACTCCGACGTGCGCCTCGCGTATGTCGTTGCCGACGCCGAATCGCCGTTGTACTGCAACGCGATCGGCGACGAGATCGTCTACCTCGAGGCCGGCTCGGCGCGCGTCGACACGATCTTCGGTTCGCTCGACGTGCGTCAGGGCGACAATGTCGTCATCCCGCGCGCCACGATCCATCGTTGGATCCCGACGTCCGGCGAGCTGCGCGCGTATGTCGTCGAAGCCGCCGGGCACGTGCGCCCGCCCGCGAAGTACCTCACCAGGTACGGGCAGTTCCTCGAAGGCTCGCCCCTCAACGAACGCGACATGCGCGGTCCCGAGTCGATCCTGTTGGCCGACAGGGCAGATCGCGAACGCGACACCGACGTCTACGTCAAACATCGCGGCGACGGCGGCGTCAGCGGCTCGGTCGTCACGTACGACCACCACCCGTTCGACGTCGTGGGATGGGACGGCTGCCTGTACCCGTATGCGTTCAACTACCGCAACTTCTCCCCCGTGACGGGCAAGGTGATCCAGCCACCGTCGACCTATCAGATCCTCGAGGGCGACAACTTCGTGGTGTGCAACTTCGTGCCGCGCAAGCTCGAATACCACCCGCAGGCGATCACGGTTCCCTACTACCACTCCAACGTCGATTCCGACGAGGTGATGTTCTACTACGCCGGCGAGACCGCGGCCCGCAAGGGCACCGGGATCGGCAACGCGTCGATCACGCTGCACCCCGCGGGATACACGCACGGGCCGACGCGCAGGGCGTACCTCGATTCGGTCGGCGCCACCGAGAGCAGGGAGATGGCCTTCATGGTCGACACCTTCCGTCCGCTGCAGGTCGCCGAGGCGGCGCTCGCGTGCGACCAGCACGACTACGCGTGGACGTGGTCGGGACGGCACGGCGCGAAGGAGGATCGCGCATGAGCGGCGTGCGGCGCGAAGCGCTGGTTCTGCACCTCGAAGAGGCGCCCCAGGCCGTCGAGACGTACGGCTTCGCGGGCACCCAGGGTGTCACTCTCGAAGGGCAGCTGCTGCGCACCGATGCGTCGTCGGACACGCTGTTCGTGTGCATGCACCCGACATCGACCTTGCAGCTCATGCCGATTCCGACGGCGATGGCGGAGCGCGGCATGCACGTCCTGTGCGCGGCGAGCCGGTATCCCAAAAACGACTCGGCACTCGTGTTCGAGAAGGTCCTGCTCGACCTCGGAGGCTGGATTCGTTGGGCGCGTGAGGAAGCGGGCTACGGCAAGGTCGTCCTGATGGGCTGGTCGGGCGGCGGCTCCCTGTCGTTGCTGTACCAGGCAGAGGCCGAGGATCCCACGATCACGCGCACTCCCGCAGGCGATCCCGTCGACGTCGCGGGCGCGGGCCTGATCCCCGCCGACGGTGTCGTGTTCATCGCGGCGCACCTCTCGCGTGCCGAGACGCTCACCGAGTGGATGGACCCGTCGGTGCTCGACGAATCCGATCCGTACACGCGGGACGCCGAACTCGACATCTACGCCGCCGACCCGCGGCACACGCCGCCCTACGACGCCGGCTTCGTCGAGACGTTCCGACAGGCGCAGCGCGACCGCAACCACCGCATCACCGCATGGGTGCGTGGCGAACTCGATCGGCTGAAGGACGCGGACGGCCCCGAGATCGAGCGGCCGTTCATCGTGCATCGCACGATGTGCGACGTGCGCTGGCTCGATGCGTCCCTTGACCCCAACGAGCGCAGGCCGGGCTGGTGTTATCTCGGCGATCCGCGCACCGCGAATGCGGGTCCGGTGGGCCTGGCACGGTTTTCGACGCTGCGTTCGTGGCTGAGCCAGTGGAGCCTCGCGGACTCGCGGGCGCGCAGCGTGCTCAACGCGCCGCGCATCACCGGTACCCCGGTGCTGCAGATCGAGAACTCCGCCGACGACGCCGTACCCGCGACACACAATGCGATCGTGCGCGCCGCACTCGGCACCGCCGACAAGAGCTACGAGCTGATCCAGGGGGCCACCCACTACTACAAGGGTCAGCCCGAGCATCTCGAGCGGTGTGTCGACATCATCGACAGTTGGTGCCGTGCACGCGAACTGCTCACCTCACCGGCCCCTGCTGTCTCCCGCACGTGAGCAGTGCGGGTGCGCGGACGGTCCGTTCTGCACGGGTTTCGGCTGCGTTGCGCAGGTTTCGGTAGGCCGCACCGTGTCTGTCGGCACCACAAGGTGTGCTCGGTAACGGAGCCTGATCAGTTCTCGAGCAATTCCTGACTGATCGCGTCGGCGGCACGTACGACGACCTCGTGCCGGGCCTTGACGTCGGCGGTGCGTTCGGTCGGTGTGTAGACGGTGAGGCACGCGACGACGCCGTCCATCGAACGGATCGGGACGGCGAGCCCCGACATGCCCGCGGCCTCTTCGTCCTTGGTCATCGCATAGCCACGGCGGCGGATGCGGCCGAGTTCGGGCAGCAGCGGATGGTCGGGATCGCCGAGGATCTGCAGCTGCTCGTCGGGTTCGAGGTGGGCGAGGATGACGCGGCCGCCGACGGTGTCGGCGAGGTCGTAGCGCAAGCCCGGCGGGTAGGAGATCTGCACGAAGTGTTCGCGATTGGCGACGCGATGCATCGACAGCGTCTGGCCGCCGTCGCGCAGGCTGAGCACGACGGTCTCGCGCAACTCGTCGACGAGGACCCGCATGTGCGGGTGCGCGGCGTCGCGGACGGCCCACTCGACGTGTTGCGCGAGCGCGAACAGTTTGGGCCCGAGCCGGTAGATGCCCTCGTTGCGTTTGACGAATCCGCGCTGTTCGAGAGTCGACAGCAACCGATACGCGACGGTGCGGGACAGGTCGAGTTCGCGCGCGGCCTCGGCGATCGACAGCGAACCACGCTGGCCCAGGAACTCGAGCACCTCGAGTGCCTGGTCCGTGGTCTTGGAAACCTCGACCATGCCCATCCCTCCGAAAACATCCGATTATCGGATGCTAGTCGGCGGGTGTCGCCGCGACAACGAGGGGCGCTGCTCGCGCGGCGAGAGGGTCCTCACAGGTCGCGCGCCTCGATCGTGCCGTCACGGATCGCCTCCACGAGTCGCGCGTGATCGGCGAAGGTGCGGTCCGCGTACGCATCGGCGAACTCGGTGATGGCGTGGTCGAAGTTGGCTTTGCCGCCCAGGTAGCCGGCGATCGCGAATCGATTGCCGCCGCGCGCGTGCGCGAACGCGAGGGTGCGACCGCACAGTTCGCCGTACAGCGCGAGGCCGTCGGGCCGCAGTGCCTCGACGACCACCGAACCCTTGCCGTCGCGTAGCTGCCGCACGTAGTAGTCGCGGTCGACGCCCTCGATGTCGGGACCGGTCTGCCAGCCGAGGAAGATGTCGCTCGCCGCCTGGAGCAGGCGCTGCCCTGTCACGACGCGTTTGCCCTGGCTGCGGTGGATCGGCCCGGCGACGTACGGCGCGAGGACCGACGGCTGCGCCTCCTTGATCTGCAGGATCAGCGGGTCGTCGGCGTCGGCGCCCCGGAAGAGCGCGACGAGCGTGCGGGTACCGACACTGCCGACCCCGACGACCTTGCGAGCGAACTCGACCGGCGTGTACGCGTCGAACAGCAGCCGCCGGTCCGACTGCAGCGTGCGCCGGTAGTCGTCGAATCGCGCATGCATCTCGCGCTTCAGCTTCGCGAACTGGCGGTCGGTGGCGATCTCGTCGAGTGGGACGAGCAAGGGCGGATCGCTCTTGAATCGGGGCCTGCCGTCGACCACGGTGGTGAGCTTGCGCAGCGCCTGCAGGCTGTTGCGATTGCGGGCCTTCGCGAGCGCCGCACGCGTCGATTTCTCGCGGGACGTGTCGAGCCGCTCACCGATCTGCTTCAGCAGCGCGTCGACGTCGATGCGCTGGTACCAGACCGCGAGATGGCCGAGTCGCGCCGAGTCGCGCATCGCGTGCCGGTAGGCGTGCGCCGTCGCGAGCGCGGCGGCGCGGCACTTGCGGTCGGAGATGCCGTTGACGCGACCGGAGACCACGACACTCGCGGCGAGCCGCATGACGTCCCATTCGAAGGGTGCGCGGTGCGTTTCGTCGAAGTCGTTGACGTCGAATGCAGTTCGTCGCTCAGGCGTCTGGAAGAGTCCGAAATTGCTCAGGTGGGCATCGCCGCACGCCTGCACCTCGATGCCGCTGTGCGGGGTCTTCGACAGGTCGTCGGCCATCGGCAACGCTGCCCCTCGCAGAAAAGCGAACGGGCTCACTGCCATTCGCCCGTACCGGATCGGGACCAGCTCGGGCAGCCGCGACGCGTCCTGGGACCGCAACAACTCGAGCGGATCGGTGCGATCGGCCTCCGGGCACAGGTGCGCGGGGCTCGAACGCCCAGCCGTCTTGCGTCGCTTCCGTCCGCGCGCGTAGTGCTCCGCTGCGTCCGTCTCGTCGCGGGGCCGGGTCTTCGCCGTGCTCGTCGCCATGGGAGCTCCTCGTGTCCACGGGCCTCCTGCCCGACTCTAGGGCTTTACCCGGACCCGGCGTGCGGATACCGCGGCGCCGCTACGCTCCAGGGGGAGCCGTGGCAGGAGAGGAACCGTGGCATGAGCTTCGTCGAGGTCGTCGAAACCGTCGCCGACTGCATCGACGGCGCAGGCGTCGCCGTCATCGCACTCGGCGCCGTCGTGGTGGCCGTGCGCACGCTGCTGCGCGCGTACCGGCGCGAGGCCCGTGTGTACCCGAGTATGCGGGTCGAGCTGGGCCGCACGATCCTGCTCGGGCTCGAACTGCTGGTCGCAGGCGACATCATCCGCACCGTCGCCGTCACGCCGACCGTCGAGAGCGTGGGGGTGCTCGCGATGATCGTCGCGGTGCGTACCTTCCTCAGTTGGTCGCTCGAGCTCGAGATCAGCGGTCGCTGGCCGTGGCAGCAGAAGCCGGACCCCGGCGCACCGGACGACGGCGAGAAAAGCGCATCGCGTCGTCCGTGAGCTTGCCGTAGCGCAGCGTCAGCATGTCCCGGAAGTAGTTCATCCGCAGCCGCCACGGCGCCCGCGAACCCTGCTTCGGCAGCTCGTCGAGTGCTCGCAGCACGTAACCGGCGTCGAAGTCGAGGAACGGCTCCTCGCGCACCGACGCGTCGCGTTCGGGAACGAAGGTGTCGTATCCGTGCGCGTCCATGTGCGCGAGGACGCGGCAGAAGTACTCGCTCACCAGGTCGGCCTTGAGTGTCCACGACGCATTCGTGTAGCCGATGACGTACGCGAAATTCGGTAGGCCGCTGAGCATCATGCCCTTGTAGGCCATCGTGTGGGTGAGATCGACCGGCTCGCCGTCGACCGCGAACTCGATACCACCGAAGGCGATCAGGTTCAGGCCCGTCGCGGTGATCACGACGTCCGCGTCGAGCGTGCGACCCGACTCGAGCGTGATGCCCGTCTCGGTGAAGGTGTCGATGCGGTCGGTGACGAGCTCGACGTCGCCCTTACGGATGCTGCGGAACAGATCTGCGTCGGGGACGACGCACAAACGCTGGTCCCAGGGGTCGTAACGCGGCGCGAAGTGCGTGTCGACGTCGTAGTCCGGTGGCAGCAGCGGCTGCTGGACCTTGCGGATCGCCTTCCGCGCTAGGGCCGGAAAACGCTGGCACAGTTGATAGGTCGCGACATGGACGATCGAGTTCTTCAGTCGCGTCGCCCGATACGCCGTGTGCGCAGGCAGATACCGCGCGAGGCGCTGTGCGAACTTGTCGCGCGCGGGCAACGGCACGATGTAGGTGGGCGAGCGCTGCAGCATCGTGACCGACTCCGCGTCGCCTGCCATCGACGGCGCCAGCGTGACGGCGGTCGCGCCGCTGCCGACGATCACGACCTTCCTGCCCGCGTAGTCGAGGTCGTCCGGCCAGTGCTGCGGGTGCACCACACGCCCGGCGAAGCGATCGATGCCGGGGAACTCGGGCAGGTAGCCCTGGTCGTACCGGTAGTAGCCGCTGCAGCACATCACCGTGTCGGCCGTGTACTGCACGGTGGTGGCCGCGCCGTTCGTCTCGTCGGTCACCTCGGCCGTGACGGTCCAGTGGTCGTCGGTCCAGTCCATGCGGGTGACCCGGTGCCCGTACCGGATGTGGCGGTCGACGCCGTACTCGGCGGCGGTGTCGCGGACGTACTCGAGGATCGACGCGCCGTCCGCGATCGACTTGTCCCCCGTCCACGGCCGGAATCGGTAGCCGAGCGTGTACATGTCCGAATCGGAACGAATGCCGGGATAGCGGAACAGGTCCCATGTTCCCCCCATCGCGGCGCGGCTCTCCAGGATCACGTACTCGCGGTCGGGGAAGGACGTGTGCACGTGGCACGCCGCGCCGACGCCGGACAGTCCCGCGCCGACGATCAGGACGTCGACATGTCGCGTCTCGGTGGTCGTCATGGCAGCCTCCCGGGTCGTCGTACGGACGTCCACGGTACGCGCGGGTCAGGTAACGGTGGCCCCGGCGCCTCCACGCGACACGAAGCCGATCAGATTGCCGAACGGGTCGAGTACCTGGCACAGCCGTTCGCCGGTGAAGATCGTCTTCGGTCCGCGATGCACCGTGGCGCCGCGGGACGTGCAGTCGGCGACCACCGTGTCGACGTCGTCGACCTCCCAGTACGCGACCGGGCCGTCGGTTCTCGACGGCTTGTTGTACTCGTCCGACACGTGCACGGTGAGCACGGCGGGACCGACGGAGAAACGTGCAAGACGACCGAGCATCGAGTCCGGGCGTTCGTCGGGTCGCTCGCCGAGCAGACGCGCGTACCACTCGATGCCCGCGTCGAGGTCGTCGACGAAGTAGAAGACGTTCGAGACCGGACGCAGGGCACTCATACCCGTATCGTGCCACCGTGAGCACCTCGCGCGGTGAAACTCTGCACACGGCGACGGCACCCGAACCGGCGGGCGACGCCGGTCTCGGAGCCGCGATCCGGGCGCGCCGGCTCGAGCTGGGCCGCACCCTCGTGCAGGTCGCGCGGGACACCGGCCTGTCGCACCCGTTTCTGAGTCAGATCGAGCGCGGCCGCGCGCGGCCGTCGATGCGGTCGCTCTATCTCGTCGCAACGGCCCTCGGTACGACGCAGCAGACTCTCCTCGCACGCGGCGTGTCGACGACACCGGCGGGACGGGTGCGGACTCCCGGCGGCGATCAGGGTGTGCACGCCGCACGGCTCGTCGATCGCGCGGAGGGGGCCGCCGACGTCACCGAGATGGTCGTCACGACCGAACGGTTCGAGGAGTTCTTCCGGCACACGCGCCGTGAACTCGTGTACGTCGTCGCGGGGGTGGTCGAGGTCGAGCTGCACGAGGCGGGTGCGTCGGAGTTCCACACGCTCGCCGCGCGCGAATCCGTCGTGTGCCCCGGCGGCGTCGACCACCGGCACCGCCGCGTCGGAGGCGAGCCCGCGGTGGTGCTGCTCGTGCATTCCGGTGGCAGCGCCGACACGGATTGACCGAAGGAAAATCCCGCTGCCCCAGTGGGTTCTCCGGCCGAAGCGTGTTCACACAACTGTCGACGCGGTTAACCGGACGGCAACACCGGGCCTTCCATACTCGTGGATGTTGATCGGATCAACATTCCATGCCAGGAGCACCGTCGTCTGCACCGAGCCGTCGACGCCGCACGTCAGGAGGCCGTCGATGTCCGGTCGTGTTCGAGAACAGGGTCGTGTTCGACCGCACGCACCGTCCATGCACGACGCGTCGCCCGCGCCCGGGCAGCAGGTGCTCGGCTTCGAACGCACCGACCTGGTGTATCCGAACGGCACGCACGCCCTCGACGCCGTCGATCTCACGGTGCGCGCAGGCGAATTCGTCAGCGTTGTCGGTCCGTCGGGCTGCGGGAAGTCGACATTGCTGCGTATCGCGTCGGGCCTCGAGTCGGCATCGGGTGGGTACGCGCAGGTGGGCGCCAACCGCATCGGTTACGTGTTCCAGGACGCAACGCTGCTCCCGTGGCGCTCGGTGCGCGACAACGTCGCGCTGCTCGCCGAACTCGACGGCGTGCCCAAGGCCGAGCGGCTGCGCCGGGCCGACGACGCGATCGCCCTCGTCGGCTTGCGCGGGTTCGAGAAACACCTGCCGCACATGCTGTCCGGTGGCATGCGCATGCGAGTGTCGGTGGCCCGCTCGCTGACCCTCGACCCGGAGCTGTTCCTGTTCGACGAGCCGTTCGGCGCGCTCGACGAGATCACCCGCCAGCACCTGAACGACGAGACGACCAGGCTGTTCGCCGACCGCCGCTTCGCCGGACTGTTCGTGACCCACTCGGTGTCCGAGGCTGTCTACCTGTCGACGCGCGTCGTGGTGATGTCGGGTAGGCCGGGGCGCATCGTGCAGGACATCGAGGTGCCCTTCGACTTTCCGCGCGAGCCGTCGTTGCGGTACACGGCGGAGTTCACCACGCTCGCGGCCAAGGTCTCGGAAGCACTGCGGGAGGCGCACGCATGAGCAGTGAACTGACCGATCTCGAACGGACAACGCAGGATCCCGGAGCGGGCCTGCTCGCGGACGCGCCGGCCCCGGGCCCGAGGGCGACCTCTCCGCGCCGCTCGCTGTTGCCGGTCCTGGGCCCAGCCGGAGTGTTCGCGCTCCTCGTCGCGGCCTGGTACGCCGTCACCTACCTCGTGCTCGATCCGTCGCGCCGGTTCCTGATGCCTGCGCCGCACACGGTCGTCGTCGACGGCGTGTTCGGCAAGAACATCTCCGAGATGCTGGAAGCGCTCGGGCGCACCACAGGTGTCGCGCTCACCGGCCTCGTGATCGCATTCGTGCTCGGTGTCGCGTGGGCGATTCTCATGTCGCAGGCGCAGTGGGCCGAGACGTCGCTCTTTCCGTATGCGGTCGTGCTGCAGTGCATTCCGATCCTGGCGCTGGTGCCGCTCATCGGATTCTGGTTCGGATTCGGCTTCTCCGCGCGTGTGCTCGTGTGCGTGCTGATCGCCCTGTTCCCGATCGTGTCGAACACCCTGTTCGGTTTGAAGTCGGTGGACAAAGGTCATCGAGAGTTGTTCGCGCTGCACAAGACCCGACGCCTCACCCGGTTGAGGAAGCTCGAGATGCCGGCCGCGCTGCCCGCGATGTTCGCCGGGCTGCGGATCTCCGGCGGGCTCGCCGTCGTGGGTGCCATCGTGGGCGACTTCTTCTTCAAGCAGGGTGCGCCCGGCATCGGCATCCTGATCGACAACTACCGCTCGCGGCTGCAATCACCCCAACTGTTCGCCGCGATCATCCTCGCGTCGCTGCTCGGCATCGCCGTCTTCGCATTCTTCGGCTGGCTGTCGAATCGCGTCGTCGGCAAGTGGCACAACCCGAAGCAGTAACCCCCACCCTCTCGCCTCCCCGTCGCTGTCCCACGAACAGGAGCCCCCATGTCCCGTGCTTCCTCGTCCCGTCGCACGTCCTTCGTCCGTAGAGGCGCGGTGGCCGCGCTCGCGGCGTCGACCGGCGTCGTCCTCACCGCGTGCTCGGGTGGCGCGTCGAGCGAGCCGTCCGGATACGACGGCCCGATCGGGGCGGTCGACCTGTCCCAGTCGTGTCCCGAGACGATCGTCGTGCAGACCGACTGGAATCCCGAGGCCGAACACGGCGGCATGTACCAGATGCTGGGGCCGGACCCACAGATCGATGCGGGTGCCAAGCGTGTGAGCGGACCCCTGTTCGCGAGCGGCGAGTACACCGGTGTGGACATCGAGATCCGTTCGGGTGGACCGGCGATCGGATTCCAGTCGGTGACATCGCAGATGTATCAGGACACCGACATCATGCTCGGCTTCGTCGACACGGACCAGGCGATCATGAGCGCGGGCAGCAACCCGACGACGGGCGTGTACGCGGCACTCGAGAAGAGCCCGATGATGATCATGTGGGATCCCGCGTCGCATCCGGAAGCGCGGTCGATCGCGGACCTGAAGGGCACCGACGCGAAAGTTCTGTACTTCGAGGGCGAACCGTACATGGACTACCTCACCGGCACCGGCATCCTCGACCCGAACCAGGTGGACGGCAGCTACGACGGCACGCCCGCGAACTTCGTCGCTGCCGGTGGCACCAACGGTCAACAGGGCTTCGCGAGCTCCGAGCCGTACGTCTACGAGAACGAGGTCGAGGGCTGGAAGAAGCCCGTCGACTACCAACTCGTGCACGACGCGGGCTACCCGACCTACAAGTCGCCGCTCGCGGTGCGCAGCGGCGAGCTCGACGGCTACGCGTCGTGCCTCGAGCAGCTCGTGCCGGTCATGCAGCAGGCGATGCTCGACTACTTCGCCGACCCGTCGACAGCCAACGCCGTGATCCTCGACGCCGTCGAGCAATTCGACACCGGATGGGTCTACGGGCAGGGCAACGCAGACTACGCGATCGACACGATGCTCGAACAGGGCCTCGTCGGCAACGGCACCACACCCGCGATGGGCGACTTCGACACCGAACGCGTGCAGCGGCTCATCGACATCACCCGGCCGGTCTTCACGAAGCAGGGCAAGGACGTTCCCGCCGACCTGACCCCCGAGCAGGTCGCGACCAACCGGTTCGTCGACACGTCGATCAGCTTCCCGGGGCAGTGATGGCAAGCGCACCCGTCGCGATGGCGCCGGTGTCGGACGCCGGCCGGCCGCCGTTCAGGGCGGCCGACGTCGAGGCGCTCGTACACGACCTCGCCGGCATCCTCGGTGAAGGCGGCGTGAGCACCGCACCGCGTGCGCTCGCCCGCGCATCGAAAGACGGCTCGGGGATGAGCCCGATCCTCACGGCGCAGCAGCCGCTCGGCGCGCCGGACCTCGTGTGCTGTCCGAAATCAGCGCACCAGGTTCCGGACGTCGTCCGCGCCGCGGTGCGCCGCGGGGTTCCGATCACGACGCGCGGCAAGGGCACCGGAAACTACGGACAGGCCGTGCCGCGCTACGGCGGTCTCGTGATCGACATGACCGGCCTCACGACGATCAGCGCGCTCGGCGACGGATACGTCACGGCGGAGGCGGGTGCTCGCATGATCACCCTGGAACGCGCCGCGTGGGATGCGGGGCAGCAGTTGTGGATGTATCCGTCGACGGCGCAGTCCACTCTCGGTGGGTTCGTCGCGGGTGGCTCGGCGGGCACCGGCACGATCGTGCACGGGCGTAACCACATGGGCTTCGTCGACTCCCTCGACGTCGTATACGCGCACGACGACGCCGAGATCGTGCATCTGGCGGGCGACGACGCGCAGCCGATGGTGCACACCTACGGCGTCGCCGGCATCATCGTGCGCGCCACGGTGCAGCTCGAGCCGCTGCAGGACTGGCGCTGCGTGTATGCGAGTTTCGCGTCGCATCACGACGCTTTCGCCGCCGCGGTACACGTGCGCGGGGTGTCCCCGCAGCCACGACTGTGCTCGGCCGACACCGTGACGATGTCGGCGCATCTTCCCACCGACGACGCGATACCGCGCGGACGTGCCAGCCTGCGCACAATCGTCGATTCGGCGGTGGTCGACGAGATTTCGGGCATCGTCGAGGCATGCGGAGGCCGCGTCGAGGCGGTGCGCTCGGGTCTGCAGGACACGCTGCGGGCGAGCATGCTCTCGTACAACCACCCGACGTGGTGGATGCAGAAGGCGGAGCCGGACACATGGTTTCACATGGAGGTCCAGGGCGACGCGCTGGTGGAACGACTCGACGAGGTCGAAGCGGTGTACGAGGACGGCATGCTGCACCTCGAGGTCGGCTACGGGCACATGTTCGGCATGCTCAACGGCCGCTACCGCGATCCACAGCAGGTGTACGACGGCGTCGCGCAACTCGAGGCGCTGGGTGTGGCGGTGCATTCGCCGCACCAGTCGTACGTCGACCGCGACGCCGACCGCATCAGAACGCTGGCGGCGCAGACCGATCCGCGTGGACTGCTCAATCCGGGCCGGTGGCTGTCGTGACAGTGGGCAGGACATGACGACCCGTTCGCGGCGGTACGTCGAGCTGACCACCGTCGAAGCGGCGACGGTACTGGGCCGCGACTCGATCCTCGTGATCCCCACGGGCGCCGTCGAACCGCACGGTCCGCATCTGCCGCTGGCGACCGACCTCGTGATGGCCGACGCCCTCGCCGCCGAGGTCGTCGCGCGTGGCTCGGCGGCGGGTCACGACGTGTGGCTCATGCCCGCGCTCGCTTACACCAAGTCCGACGAGCACGCGCGGTTGCCGGGCACGATGTGGCTCGGTGCCGACACGGTGCTGCGGGTGCTCGTCGACCTCGGGCGCTCGATCGCGGCCACACCCGCCCGGCGCGTGATGTTCGTCAACTGCCACGGGGGAAACTCCGCGCTCCTCGAGGTCGGGCTGCGCGAGCTGCGTCGACGCTTCGACCTGCAGACCTTCCTGTATTCGGGGCCGCCGCGGGCCGGCGAGAGCGAACGCGGCTTCGGCATTCACGCGGGCCATGTCGAGACGTCGATGATGCTGCACGTGCGGCCCGACCTGGTCGACATGACGAAAGCTGCACGCGCTGTGCCCGATTCGATCGCCGACTTCGAGTACGTGGGTTTCGGCAAGCCGGTGCGATTCGGGTGGCTCGCCGACGACTTCTTCGCGTCGGGCGTCGTCGGCGATCCCTCCGGCGCCACCGCCGACGCGGGCGCGGCCTACTTCGAGGACAACGTCGGCACCGTGGTGTCCGCACTCGACGAGATCGCGATCTTCGATCCCGGTCGCGTGCGCTGACGCTCAGCGCGCGGTGCGCACACGCTGCGCGTCGGTCACGATGGCGCGGGTGAGCGCGCGTTCGGGGGCGGTCTGCTCGCGCCGTGACGGCGTGAGCAGCACGAACTCGGTCGGCCCCGGATCGGGCAGGCCGGGCGTCGGGTGCAGGTCGTCGGGCAGCAGGCTCTCGCTGTGCACGAGATAACCGAGGCCTGCGCGCACCGCGGCGCGCAGTCCGAGGTGGCCGTGCGCGGTGCACGTGATGCGGTACGCGAGCCCGGCCCGGCGCAGCGTGGTGAGCGCCGCGTCGCGGGTGAGGCTCGGCGGCGGGTAGGTGACGAGCGGGATAGGTACGCCGGGGTCGGGGACGGCTCCTGCGGGTCCCGCCCACACCAGCCGGTCCTCGAACACCAGGCGGCCGTGCCGTTCGCCCGGCCGACGCTTGACGAAGGCGAGGTCGAGCTGGCCTGCACGCAACCGGTTGTGGATCTCGTCGCTCAGCCCGATCGACAGCTCGAGGTCGATCGCGGGGTGGCTCTCGCGGAACTCGTACAGGATCGACGGCAGCGCCGCCGACACCAGATCCTCCGACACGCCGAACCGGATGCGACCCGACAGCTCGGCGTCGCCGAAGTACTGTGCTGCGCGCTGCTGCGCGTCGAGGATCTCGCGCGCGAACGTGAGCATCGCGGCGCCGTCGGGGGTGAGCGTGACGGAGTGCGTGTCGCGTGCGAACAGCTCGCGGCCCACCTGCTTCTCGAGCTTCGCGATGTGCCCGCTGACGGTGGGCTGGCGCAGGCTCAGCTGCCGTGCGGCCGCGGTGAAGCTGCCGTGGTTCTCCACGGCGAGGAAACTGGCGAGCAGAACAGGGTCGAACACGGCACCCAGCTTATCGCGATACGCGATAGCTGATATAGGTATTATCGCCGCTTTCGATAGCGTCGGCCGGGCTAGCGTCGATGCGTGAAGACACCGAAGCTCGTGCAGACAGTGGGCCGTTACCTCGACGGATTCGTTCTCGCCATCTTCGGTGCCGTGGTGCTCGCGAGCATCTTCCCCGCGACCGGCGCCGCCGAGGACGTCCTCGCATGGGCCACCAAGATCGCGATCGCGCTGCTGTTCCTGCTCTACGGCGCGCGCATGTCGCCCGCCGAGGCGTGGCAGGGCGTCAAACACTGGCGCCTGCACTCGGTGATCCTCGCGATCACGTTCGTCGCCTTCCCGCTGATCGGGCTCGCGCTGCGCGTGCTCGCACCCACCGTGATCTCCGACGACCTGTACACCGGCATCCTCTACCTGTGCCTCGTGCCGTCGACCGTCCAGTCGTCGATCGCGTTCACGTCGATCGCGCGGGGCAATGTCGCGGGCGCGATCGTCAGCGCGTCGTTCTCGAACATCATCGGCGTCTTCGTCACGCCACTGCTCGTCGTGCTGCTCATGAGCACCACCGGCGACGCGCACATCGACGCCGGCTCGGCCGTCGCGATCCTGCTGCAACTGCTCGTGCCGTTCCTCGTCGGCCAGGCGCTGCGGCCGTGGGTCGGCGGCTGGGTGCAGCGGCACGCGAAGCCCACCAAGATCGTCGACCGGGGCTCGATCCTGCTCGTCGTCTACGCCGCGTTCAGTGAAAGCATGAACGAGGGCATCTGGAGCACCGTGTCGGTCGGCCAGATCGTCGTGCTGTTGATCGTGTGCGCCGTGCTGCTCGCGGTGGTGATGGGCCTGAGTTCGGCCGTGGGCACGCGGCTCGGCTTCTCGCTCGAAGACCGCATCGTGATCCTGTTCTGTGGGTCGAAGAAGAGCCTCGCGTCGGGCCTGCCGATGGCGGCGGTGCTGTTCGCGGGTGGCCCGGTGGGCCTGATCGTGCTGCCGCTCATGGTGTTCCACCAGCTGCAGTTGATCGTGTGTGCGATCGTCGCGCAACGTCTGGGCGCTCGCCCCGACCGCACTCTCGTGAGCACTTGACGAGTCCAGGCACGCTTGTTTCGCTCACAGGGGGACGTGGAGCGAGCGCCGCACGTGCGACGCCGCCACGAGCCGGCCGGCTTTGAACACGTACCGATCCGCGGGCGCCGACGCGATCGCGTCCTCGAGTCCGTCCGCGCGCACGGCGAGCAGATCGGCGACGGCGCCCTCGTGCGGTCCCGCGTCCGGCAGGCCCATCACGGCCCGCGCACCGGTCGACACCGCGTGATACGCCTCGGCGGCCGTGACGTGTCCGGCCGTCACGAGCAGCATCGCGGTCTCGAGTGCGTCGCTGCGGCCGAGCGGATTGAACGGGTCGCGCACGTTGTCGCCACCCGCACCCACGACGACGCCCGCGTCGAGCAGGGCCCGCACCGCGGTGAGGCCCCGCGGTGTCGACACCGGGTGCTGCCTGCCCTGCAGGTACAGATTGGTGATCGGCAGCGCGACGACGCCGATCCGGCTGTCGCGGACCTCGGCGATCACCCGCTCGAGCGTCTCGGCGTCGAGGACGCCGAGGCTCACGCAGTGCCCCGCCGTCACCGGCATGTGTGCGGGCCAGTCGCGCACCGATTTTGCCAGTTCCTCGAGCGTCAGGACGTCGGGGTCGAGTTGTTCGTCGGTGTGCATGTCGACGCCCACACCGCGGCGCTCGGCGACGCGCAGCAGCCGCTGCAGATCCGACGACGGCGCGGGCGTGTGGTGCGGTGACCCACCGACGAGATCGACGCCCGCGTCGAGGGCCGCCTCGAGCGCGGCGTCGCCCACGTCGTACGGGCACAGCGCCACCAGTTGGATGTCGATCGCGGTGCGCAGCCGCTCGCGCACCGCGACCAGCGCCTCGACGCCGCGCAACGGGTCGTCGCCGACGAGCAGGTCGACGTGCGAGCGGATCGCGGTGGTCCCGTTCGCGAGCGCCGTGCGAGCGGCACGCTCGGCGCGCACCGCGATGCCGTCGGCCGTCAGGTGTTCGCTGTGCGCGCGCCACGCGTCGATCGCCGACGCGAGATCGCCCATCGGCGGCCGGATCTCGTCCCACGAGAACGCCTTGTCGAGGTGTGCGTGCGGTTCCGCGGGCGCGGGCAACAGCACGTAGCCGGTGAGGTCGAGTTCGCCGGCCGCCGCGGCCGAGCGCGAAGGATCCCGCACGTCGACGACGCGTCCGTCCGCGAGCGCGACGTCGACCACCGCGCCGCCGGGCACGCGCGCATTCCGTAGAACGCAAACCGCGCGGCCGTCGGCGGTGCGGTGGTCGGTCGTGTCGCTGTCCATTCCTGCACGCTAGGCGCCGCGTGTTTCACACACGTGTCGCACGGGACACGTGCGTGAATCGGTGAGGATATCGACCTGCGTCAGTGCGCGACGGTGAAACGCGTGTTGCGGTGCTTCGGTTCGACGATCTCGTCGACGAACGCCAGCGCGTAGTCGGTGCCGGAGATCTCCGAGACGCCGTTGTCGTCGAACGCCGCGATGTCGCCGCTCGTGCGGTAGCTGCCGGTGGTCTCGCCCGGCGCGAAGCTGCCGAAGGTGATCGCGGGGCTCAGGTAGAACCACTCCGCGTCGCTGTCCGCCTCGGTGCGCAGCCATGCGAGGACGTCGGCGTGCGCGAGTGCCTCGCCCTTGAACGCCTCCGGGAACTCGGGGGTGTCGACGACGCGGGGGCCGTCGGAGGAGGTGCGGAGGCTGCCGGCACCGCCGACGACGGCCAGTCGTGCACCACCCTCGGTGACCGCCCCGACGATCGCGGGCATGTGTTCGACCAGCTTCCGGCCGTCGACGTCCTGCCCGTGTACCGCGAGTACGACGACATCGTGGTCGGTGGCGAGGGAGCGGACGAGGTCGGTGTCGGAGAGACGGCCCTGCAGGTAGTCGACCCCCTCGAGCGGCGCGGTGGGCGCAGTGCGCGACACCGCGGTGACGCGCAGACCGCGGGCGGCGGCACGTGCGGCGATGTGGCCGCCGGCGTATCCGGTGCCGCCGAAGATCACGACGGACGGGGCAGAGGTAGTTGCAGAATCACTCACACAGGTAAATTTAGGCCAGAAGTACCCGGAGGTCATGGTGAGAGGCGGCCGAATCATGGTAGATAATCGACACGACGGTGTGCGTCGCGTCTCGTATCTTCCCGCCGCCGACGACGTCGAGGTGTACACGCTGCGGGAGCTGATCGCCCGTGCCGGTCCCGACGAGTTCGCCGACACGCAACGCCTCGACTTTCATGCACTGCTCGTGGTGGACGGCGGCGAGGCGCAACACGTCGTCGACTTCGCGCAGTACTCGCTGCGCCGCGGGTCGGTGCTGTGGATCCGGCCGGGCATGGCGCAGCGGTGGGGCGAGATGGACGCCCTCGACGGGCACGTCGTGCTGTTCCGGGACGGGCTCGTCGCGCCACGCGTCGACACGCTCGCACAGGTCGGTTGCCAGTACGCGCCCCGGTGGTGGCAGCTGCCCGACCGAACGTACGACCGGATCTCGGCGCACGTCGCGAACATGCACCATGTCGCACACTCGACGCTGCCCGACGAGCTGCGCCGCGCGACCAGCGGGCACCTGCTGTCGGCGCTCGTGCTGGGTCTCGCAGGCACGCTCGGCGCCGAGCCGACCGACGCCTCGGTCACGGCCTCGCCCGTGTTCACCGAGTTCCGTAATGCAGTCGAGGAGAACTACATGCGACTGCACGCCGTCGCCGACTACGCCACGCTGCTCGGCTACTCGTCGCGGACCCTCGCGCGCGCAACCCGGGAATCGGTCGGTAAGAGCCCGAAAGCCGTTCTCGACGAACGTATCCTGCTCGAAGCGCGACGACGTCTCGCACACACCGATATCCCGGTCGCGCGGATCGGCGCTGCACTCGGCTTCCCGGACGCGTCGAACTTCGGGTCGTGGTTCACGGCGCGAGCCAATACGACGCCCTCGGCGTTCCGGCGCCGCGGATGAGCCGCCGTTCCGAGTCCGCGGATGAGCTGACGTTCCGACGCCGCGGGTAGGGTCGCGCTCCGTGCGCACCGTCTTCGATCCCGCCGCGATGCGCGGCTCCGCGTTCTACCGTCTGCTCACCGCGTCCGTCGTGCCGCGGCCGATCGCGTGGGTGTCCACGCGCTCGCGCGACGGGGTGCTCAACCTCGCGCCGTACAGCTTCTTCACGGTCGCGTCGAGCAAGCCGCCGATCCTGCAGTTCACGTCGCTCGGGCACAAGGACAGCTGGCGCAACATCACCGACACCGGCGAGTTCGTCGTCAACATCGGGACCGAATCGCTCATCGACGTCATGAATGCGTCGTCGGCCGAGTTCGCACCCGACGAGGACGAGTTCGCCGAAACCGGGCTGACGCCGCGGGAGAGCACCGTCGTGTCGGTGCCCGGCGTCGCGGAAGCGCCCATCTCGTTCGAGTGCGTGCGGCACCTGATCCTCGAGGTCGGCAACGGATCGGTCGTGATGGGCCGTGTCGTGTCGGTCAGCGTGCGCGACGACGTCCTCGCAGGCGACGGCCTGCCCGACTTCGCGCGTCTCGCGCCGCCGTCACGCCTCGGGCGGTCGGAGTGGGGACTGCCGCCGGACACCGTCGAACGCGTACGGCCGTAGCGGCCCGCTCTCGGCCGGATTCCTACACGCGAGAACTCCGTCCCGCCACAATGAACAGTGGCGAGAGGAGATGCGATGCCGAATCCGATTCTGGTGACAGGAGCCACCGGCGGCCAGGGTGGCGCGGTGGTCGACGCCCTGCTGGCACGCGGCGTGCCGGTGCGTGCGTTGTCCCGCAGTGTGTCTTCGGGCCGCGCCGACGCGCTCGCGGAGGCAGGCGCCGAGGTCGTGCAGGGCTCGTTCGACGATGCGGAGTCGTTGACGCGCGCGATGACCGGGGTGTCGGCGGCGTTCGCGCTCACGACACCATTCGAGCAGGGTGTCGACGAAGAAGTGCGGCAGGGCCGCACGATTCTTCGCGCCGCGCTCGACGCGCAACTGCCGCACCTGGTGTTCAGTTCCGTCGCGGGCGCCGACACCGACAGCGGAGTTCCGCATTTCGAGAGCAAAGCCGTCGTCGAGCGGGAACTCGCACAAAGTGGTGTGCCGTACACGATCTTGGGCCCCACCTACTTCTACGACAATGCGCTCGGCGACGCCGACGATCTCGAGGCCGGCCGCCTCCCACTTCCGTTGCCGATCGACCGCCCGCTGCAGCAACTCGCCCGGCAGGATCTCGGTGCGTTCGCGGCGCGGGTGCTCGTCGACCCCGCTCCGTACACGGGCCGCCGCATCGAGCTCGCGAGCGACGCCCCCACCCCGAACGAGATGGCCGCGGTGCTCACCGACGTCCTCGGGCATGACGTGCGTGCGGTGCCGGTGCCCCTGCGCGACGTCCGTGACACCGACATGCACGCGATGTGGTCGTTCCTCAACGGGCCCGGTTACCGCGTCGACCTCGACGCTCTGCATCGCGAGGCCTCCGACGTGCCGTGGACCTCCTTCCGTGAGTGGGCGACCGCGACCTTCCATCGAGCCGGACACCGCGGATGACGACCGCGACCGCGCGGTTCGTCCCGGCCACCGACCGCACGACCCTCGTGCTCGAGTCGATGACGAGCAGCCACTCGTTCCCGTTCGCGGGCAACTTCCGACTCGAGGACTACGCGCACGGACTGCTGCTCGTCAACAACGAGGACGTCGTCGAGGCGGGTTCGGGATTCGACCGGCATCGGCACGCCGAAATGGAGATCGTGACCTGGATCGTGAGCGGCAGTCTGGTGCACCGCGATTCACTCGGGAACTCACTCGTACTCACTCCCGACGCGGCGCAACGGATGTCCGCCGGGACCGGGATCACGCACTCCGAGTACAACGACTCGTGGACCGTCGCCGGCGACCGGCATCGGGACCGGCTGCACGTCGTGCAGATGTGGATACCGCCGGACACGCCCGGCCTCACCCCCGAATACCAGGAGCTGCCTACCGACGCAGTCGCCCCCGACGCCGGGCTCGTGCCCGTCGCCACCGGGATGCCGCGTCGTCTCGACGCGACGCCGGGCCGAATCCACAATCGGTACGCCACCTTTCACGCGGCCCGCCCGGCCATCGGTGTGCACGTGGCGGTGCCCGACGCGCCGTTCGTCCACGTGTTCGTCACGCGCGGTCGGCTGAGTATCGGCACCTCCGAGGTGGACGGTACGACCGAATTGGGCCCGGGCGACGCGCTGCGCCTCACCGGGCGCGGAGTCGGCCTCGTCGCGCTCGAGCCGTCGGAGGTGCTCGTGTGGGAGATGCACGCCCACGCGTGAGCGGCTACGACCGGGGCCGGTGATCCTCGTCCTCGGGAGGCACCGCCCCACCTTCGTTCGCCCACCGATCGAGCTGCTTCTGCGCCGGCTGCTGCTTGGTCTTGTCGCGCCTGCCGATGTGCATCCGATGCATGGCGTCCTTCAGTTTGCCCATCTCGAGCCTCCCACGCGGTAGTCGCGGTGCCGGTCCGCCCCCATCTTGCCCCGCGTCGGCCGCGAGTGTCCGGGGATTGCGCGGCGTTGCCGGTCACGGGTGGGGGAGAGTGACCGGCTCGGTGCACGAGGCGGGCACGTCGACCAGGGAACACTCGGCCGGTGGGCGCGTGGGCAGGTAGTCGCTCGCCACGCCGCCGCGCTGCGTGATGTCGGTGTACGTGGCGACGGCATCGGTAGCCCTGCGCTGCAACGACGGGTCCCCGAGCGCGTCGACGGTGTAGAGGCCGAAGCGCGGTGCGTAACTGCCCCATTCGTAGTTGTCGGTGAGGCTCCAGTAGTTGTAGCCGACGACGTCGATGCCGTCCTGCTTCGCGCGCTGCACCCAGTACACCGAATCGGCGAGTGCGTCGCTGCGCGTGTATCCGTCGGGTCGCGGCTGTCCGTTCTCGGTGGGCATCCCGGTCTCGACGACGTACAGCGGCAGGTGCGGGTAGGTGCGCGAGTAGTGCCGCAGCGCGTAGTAGATGCCTTCGCTCTGCAGCGGCGCCGTCCACATCTCGCCCGTGAGCGCACCGATCGCGCCCGCGGGATTCGCGGCCGTCGCACCGTAGTAGTAGTCGAGGCCGAGGAAGTCGAGCCGGTCGGCGACGCGGTTCAGGAACAGGCTGTCGAGCGCGGGCTCGGCCGCGGGGATGTATGCGACATTGCTCGTGACCTGCGCGTCCGGCTGTACACGGTGGATGTGCTCGTAGATGTCGCGATGCACCGCGACGAGACGGTCGATCATCGCGGGCGCGTCGCCCGGCGGCAGCGCGCCGTGCCGGATCTCGTTCGCGATGTACGCGGTGGGCTCGTTGACCGTGACCCACACCGGGTCGAGGTGGGCGTAGCGGTCGACGACGCGGCGCGCGTATGCCAGCCAGTCGGCGACCATCGCCGGATTCGTCCAGCCGCCCCGGTCGGCAGCCCAGCCCGGGTACACCCAGTGGTCGAGCGTGATCATCGGCCGCATCCCCGCGGCCCGGATCGATCCGAGCATGTCGTCGTAGTACGCGAGTTCCTGCTCGTCCCACTCGCCCGGAGTCGGTTGCACTCGGGCCCATTCGATTCCGACGCGATACGTGTTCACGCCCAGATCGGCGGCGAGGGCGATGTCGTCGCGATAGCGGTGCCGGAAGTCCACCGCGTTCCGGTAGGGGTCGTCGACGGCGCCCGACGACGCGTACCGCGACCAGTTGCTGTCGGGTGCGTCGCCCTCGGTCTGAAATCCCGACGCCGACACGCCCCATGCGAAATCGGCGCCGAGCGGGGGTACCTGGCCGGGTGCCGCATGCGCTGCCGGTGCGAGTACGAAAATGGTTGCGAGCGTGGACGCTACGGTGCACGCGTGCAGGACGATCGTGCGAAAGGACTGTCGGGCCACCGCATCCCCCTCGGGGTAGGAGGGAATTTCGCACGTGACGCTACACCCTCGATAGGGTCGGCGGTGTGAACATCTCTGCGGCAGAAGGTCAGCAAGTCGGCGCGTGGGTCATGCTCGTGGCACTCGCGCTGGTGGGCATCGCACTCGTGGTGCTGTTCGTCGCGGCGCTCGTGTCGGTGGTGCGCTCGGACAACTACCGCGCCGGCGGCAAGGCAGTGTGGATCCTGCTGGTCCTCGCCTTCCCGTTCCTCGGCCCCGTCGTGTGGTTCGTGTGGGGCAAGGACTCGACCTTCCAGTGATCCCGACGTCCTGATCAGGGGCCCGGTCGATCGGTTGCGGCGTCGCGATCCTGCAGACTTCGGGCGAGGAGCGCGGCTTGCAGCGGCCGCAGCCCCGACGCGCGTGTCGGATCGAAGCCGGTCAGTTCGGCGATTCGTTTGAGCCGGTAGTCGACGGTGTTGGTGTGCACGTGCAGCCGACGGGCGGTGCGCTGCCGGTTGAGGTCGTTCTCGACGTGCACCTCGAGGGTCTTGACCAGATCCGGCGACTTCTCGAGCGGCTGCAGCAGCGCGATCAGTTCGCTGCGCCCGTCGCCGGGACGCATCATCTGGTACTCGTACACCAGATCCGACATCCGGTACACGCCGGGCTCGCGGCCGAGATGGCTGGCGAGATCGAGCAATTCGTGCACCCGCTCGGACGCCGCGGGGATGTCCTCGCGGTCGGCCTGCGCCGCGGCAGCCGTCACCTCCACCTCGCCCGCGACACTCAGCGCCGCGACCAGCCGGTCGATCCACCCGGCGTCGGGGCTGCCGGGGATCAGGATCGTGCCGCCGTCGGTGCTCAGCAGCGAGAGCGCGGTGCGCCCGCACAGCTTCGCGAGCTCGGCCTGCACCCTCCGCAGCTTGCGCCGCGCGGCCACTTGGGTGTGCACGCTCGACCGTAGCTCGTCCGCGTGCGGCGGCAGGTGGACCGCGAGCACCGCGTACGCGCCCGCGACCTCGATGCCGCAATGCCTCGCCATCGCCGAACTGCTCTGCCCACTGAGCAGGGCCGTCACGAGCGTGTGCACCGCCGTGTGATGCTCGCTCGCCACGACACGCAACTCCGCGAGATAGGCCGTTGTCGCGGCCTGCGTGGTGAGCGAGAGCATCGACACGATCATGTCGCCGCCATCGGCCACCGCGCGCACGTCGTCCGAGCCCGCGTACTCCGCGACCTGCCGCCAGCCGAGGCGGAACCCCTCGTGCAGCACCTCGAGCACCGTTTCGAGGGGGATGCCCTCGCGAGCCCACTGCCCGCACGCCGTGCGGAAGTCGTCGAGATCGTCGTCTTCCGGCAGCCGGCCCTTGTCCAGCATCGCGGCCGCAAGCTTGATGCAGCCGAGGGTGACGTTGGTGACGTCGCCCTGTAGTTCCTCACGCGGCAGCAGACCGCACGGGATGACGTTCTCGGTGAAGTGGCCGACGAAATCCGCGGCCAGCGTGTGCAGGTTGCGCAGCGCCGACGACGCGGGTGCGCCGGCCAGCATCAACGTCGAACTGTCGGTGTCGTCGGTGGCCGCCTCGTTCGGGGTGCGGCCGGTGTTCGGAACTGCCCGGTTGCGCGCCGGTCGTGGCGTGATCGCGCGCTCGTCGCGGATTGACATGCGTACTCCCGCTGATGGTGATTCGACAGATCCGTCCCGCCGCCCCGCCGGCGTTTCGGAGAACTGTAGTGACCTTCTCGTGATATAGGGCCGCTTTGGCGTCATCGGCCGGATGCGAGCACCGGTCTAGCTGCCGGTGCTCGACCCCGCCTGGGCCGATTCTGTGGCCGGGCCCGCTGCCGCGCCGCCCTCGGAGTTGCCGAACACCGGCGAGTTGCCCGTGCACACGACCTGGTCGGCGGCGAATCCCTCGGGATCGAGCCCGTGCTTGATCCAGTCGATCGCCCGCGGCGAGTACGTCATGCTCAGGTGATCGGACAGGTCGGCGGCGCACCCGTCCTGCAGCGTGACGTTGCGGACCGTCGCGTCCGGGCCCGCCTCGAGGAAAGTCCACTCGTAGGGGTTCGTCACCTCGTCGTAGCGCGTGCCGATGACGGTGTAGTTCACGCCGGGCTGGGTGTCGCCGCCCTCGTTGAGAGCGTTGAGGAAAGGCGAGTCGTACACCTGCTGGATGCCCGACTCGCCGACGACGTAGTCCAGCGCGGGGTCGAGGTTCAGCCCGAGGTCACGGATCTGCCGGTCCAGCGTGCCGATGCCCAGCAGCGACGTCCCGTGGTTGGTCGCGCCGAGCGTGACGACGTTCTTCACCTTGTTCTTCGACGGGTCGGACGCGTCGGTGCCGCCCTCGAACTTCAGATACTGACGTGCGGCGATGCCGCCCTGGGAGTGGCCGACGAGATCGACCTGCTCGGCGCCGGTCCGGTCGAGGACGGCGTCGACGTAGGTCGCGAGCTCCTTCGCCGACAGCTCGATCGCCTTGGTGCCATTGGTGTTCGGCAGCACCTCGCCTGCGCCGCCCTTGTTCACGAGGTCCGACTTGCCGTAGTTGAGCGCGAACACGCAGTAGCCCTCGGCCTTCAGAGCGGGTGCGACGCCCGACCAGTTGTCGTACGCGTTCTCCCAGGTGCCGTGCACGAGGACGACCGGCCGCGGGTGCTCCGCGCTGGGCTTGCAGTCCCAGTCGTTCGCGCCGATCGGCGCCGCGTCCGGAGTCACGAAACTCTGTGCGAAGGCTGCCGGGAAGTTGGTGTTCGCCGGACCGGTGCCCACGGTGCTGTTCTCGGGCGCGGGCACGGCCGGGTACGCGGCGGCCGGTGAAGCGAGGCCGAGGGCTCCGACGGTGGCCGCGGCCGTGAGGAGACCGACGGTGACGAGGCCGCGTCGCCCTGTCGATGCTGTGCTTGTGATCCAGGTCATAACGAAGCACTGTAACCTACTTGACAGTAACCTCGGCGCTCGCTCGCACTCGGGGGCTTGACCAGGACGTACGTTCAGTACAGTCGGCAAACCGAAGCTGGGCGACCGTCGCGTGCTCGATCTACCACCGCTTTCGACGCCGCCCTCCGGTGACGCCCGGTCGGCACCTGGTTGAACACCGAAACATCCAGCGTCCGGCGTGTTGTCGCGCGTCACAGCGTGCGGCCGGTCAACGTCGCGAGAACTCACAGACCCCCGTGCGCGAAACAGGCGTGCCTGGACTCGTCAAGTGCTCACAGCAGGGACGGCCGCGATCGTGAGGTTCGTACCGTCGGAATCGACCCGCACCGTGTCGCCGGCCGTCACCGTGCCCTTCAGCAGCAGGTCGGACAGTCGGTTGTCGAGCTGTTTCTGCACGACGCGGCGCAGTGGCCGCGCACCGAACTGCGGCTCGTAGCCCTGCTCGGCGAGCCAGTCCTCCGCGGCGTCGGAGACGTCGAGCGTGACGTCCTGTGCCCGCAGCAGCCTGCGCGTGCCGTCCAGGATGAGCTCGACGATCTCCCGCAGCTGTGCACGGTCGAGGCGATGGAACACCACCGTCTCGTCGATACGGTTGAGGAACTCGGGCCGGAAGTGCGCACGCAGCCGCTCCATCAGCTGCGGCACCACCTTCTCGACGTCGCCCTCGGGGGCGTCGAGAATCAGGTCCGAGCCGATATTGCTCGTGAGGATCACGATCGTGTTCTTGAAGTCGACCGTGCGGCCCTGCGCGTCCGTGACGCGGCCGTCGTCGAGGAGTTGCAGCAGGACGTTGAACACGTCGGCGTGCGCCTTCTCGATCTCGTCGAACAGCACCACCGAATACGGTTGCCGCCGAACCTTGTCCGTGAGCTGACCGGCCTCCTCGTAGCCCACGTACCCGGGCGGCGCGCCCACGAGCCGAGAGACCGTGTGCTTCTCCTGGAACTCGCTCATGTCGAACCGGATCAGCCGGTCTTCGTCGCCGAAGACCGCGTCGGCGAGGGCTTTCGCGAGTTCGGTCTTGCCGACACCGGTCGGACCGAGGAACAGGAACGACCCCGTCGGCCTGCGCGGATCGGCCAGGCCCGCGCGAGCCCGGCGCACGGCCTCCGCGACCGCCGTCACCGCCTGCTCCTGGCCGATGACCCGGGCGTGCAGCACGTCCTCGAGCGCGAGCAGCTTCTCGCGTTCCTCGGTGGTGAGGTCGGCGACCGGGATACCCGTCTGCCGCGACACCACCTCGGCGATGTCGACGACGTCGACCTCGGGAACCTCGTTGGTCGCGGCCCCACCCAGCGCCTCGCGTTTCTCGGTGAGCTCGGCCTTGAGCGCGTTGGCACGCTCGTAGTCCTCCGCCGCGACCGCCGATTCCTTCTCGCGTTCGAGTCGCGAGATCTCCTCTTCCGCTTCCCGCGTGTCCGCGTCGGGGGTCTTGGTGCGCAGCCGCACCCGTGCGCCCGCCTGGTCGACGAGGTCGATCGCCTTGTCCGGCATGAACCTGTCGGTGATGTAGCGGTCGGACAGCTCGGCCGCCGCCACGAGCGATTCGTCGCTGTAGTGCACCTGGTGGTGCTCCTCGTACGCATCGGCGAGACCGCGCAGGATCTCGATCGTGTCGTCGACGGACGGCTCGGTGATCATGACCGGCTGGAAACGGCGTTCGAGCGCCGCGTCCTTCTCGATGTAGCGGCGGTACTCGTCGATCGTGGTCGCGCCGATCGCGTGCAGTTCGCCGCGCGCGAGGGCGGGTTTGAGCAGATTGCCCGCGTCCATCGAGCCCTCGCCGCCCGCACCCGCGCCGACGATCGTGTGCAACTCGTCGATGAACAGCACGAGCTCGTCCGAGTGCTCGCGCACCTCGTCGAGGACCTTCGTGAGCCGCTCCTCGAACTCGCCGCGATACTTGCTGCCCGCGACCATCGACCCGACGTCGAGCGCGACGACGCGCCGGTCGGCGAGGGTCGACGGCACGTCGCCGTTGACGATGCGTTGTGCGAGACCCTCGACGATCGCGGTCTTGCCGACGCCCGGATCGCCGATCAGCACGGGATTGTTCTTGCGCCGCCGCGACAGGATCTCGACGGTCTGCGAGATCTCGTCGGCGCGTCCGACGACGGGATCGACATTGCCCGCACGGGCCTCGGCGGTGAGATCGCGCCCGTACTCGTCGAGGGTGGGTGTCGAACTCTCGTTCTTGCCGCCGCGCGCAGCCGCCTCGATCTTCGCCCCCGACAGCACCTTCGATGCCGGGTTCTCGGGATTGGACGCGATGCCGAGCAGGATGTGCTCCGGCCCGATGTACCCGACGCCCGCCTGGCCTGCCTGTTGCTGCGCGGTGCGCAGTGCGAGTTTCGTTGCGGGGCTGAGCGTGATCGCCCCGCCTGCCTCGCCTTCGTCCGCGGCCGTGTCGCCCGCCACCGCGGCCTGCATCTGCTCCGCCACCTTGTCGGGATCGAGGCCGAGGCCCTCGATCACTCCACGCGTCGGATCGCTCAGCGTCGCCGCGTACAACAGGTGTTCGGGTGTGATACTCGAATTGCCCCAGTCCTGTGCGGCTTTGCGTGCCCACGACACGAGCGCCTTCGCGTCGTCGTTGAGCAGCCGACCGAGATCGACCCGCTGCACCTGTGGTTGCGCGCGGGCGCCGCTGCCGAAGAAGCGGCTGAAGATGTCGTCGAACGGATCTCGGGAAACCCAGCCTTCGGTCATCGCTCACCTCGGTGGATAGGTGGATCGGAGTGTCGGTGGAATCAGCCTGTGCGGGAGTGCGTTCAGCGCGTGAGCTTGTCGGCGACCGACACGATGCGCTGAGCGAGATGGTCGAGGGCGACCAGCGTGGCTTCCTCCAGCTCGTTCTGGTTGTCCGGACCGGTGACATGGCCGACGCCGTACGGGTTTCCGTCGGCGAACTTGAGCGGCGCCGTATAGCCCGGCGGGACGATGATGCCGCCCCAGTGCATGAGCGTCGTGTAGATCGCGTTCAGCGTCGTCTCCTGACCTCCGTGCAGGGTCTGGCTCGACGTGTACGCGGCGTACACCTTGTCCATGAGTTTGCCCTGCGCCCACAGCCCGCCGAGTGAGTCGACGAAGGTCTGGAACGGTGCGGCGGTGGCGCCGAAACGCGTGGGGCTGCCGAAGACGACGGCGTCGGCCCACACGAGATCGTCACCCGTTGCGGCGGGCTTGTCCTTCGTCGCCTCGTAGTTCGCCGTCCACGCAGGGTTCTCGGCGAATGTCGCGGGATCGCGCGTCTCTTCGACGTGCCGGAGCCGGACCTCCGCGCCGGCGTTCTCGCCGGCCATGGCGAGACGTTCGGCCATCTTCGTGCCGTGTCCCGTCGCCGAGTAGTAGACGATCGCAAGCTTGCTCATCGCACTCCTTCCGCACCGGTCGGCTGCCGTGCTGGTACGTACGCTCCACGGTATGCGCCGCCGGGCGGCTGGAAGACCGAATTCGGGGAGAGATCTCGAGCGGCGTCAGCGCGCGGACGACCGGGCGAGTTCGGCCGAGGTGGGAGGTTCGGCGCCCGCGCGCGACACCGTGATCGCCGACGCGGCAGCGGCCCGTTCGAGCACGTCGCGCAGTCGACCGGTGTCGATCGCACGCAGGTGCGACCTGCGTGGTGCGCCGAGTAGGTCGAGCGACCAGCATGCGTCGAGCACCGCCGCCATGAACGAGTCCCCCGCACCGACCGTGTCTACGACCCGCACCTCGGGTGCGGCGACGTCGACCATGCCCGACGCGGCGAACCCGAGCGCGCCCTCCGCGCCGTGCGTGACGACGACGAGCGCGGGCCCGGAACGCGACCACTCGTATGCGACGTCGAGCGGGTCGCGTCCGGGAGCGAACCACGCGAGGTCCTCGTCGCTGGCCTTCACGATGTCGGCGCGCGCGACCGTCGCGGCGATGCGCTCCCTGGTCGCCTCGGTGTCCGGCATGAGCGACGGTCGCACGTTCGGGTCGTAGCTCACGGTCGCGTGCTCCGCGGCCGCGGCGAGGAGAGTCGACACCGTGGACGCGCCCGGTTCGACGACGGCGGCGAGCGAACCGGTGTGTACGACGCGCACGCCGGCCGCGGCGACCGTCGGCACGGGTGGGTTCCACGTGAAGTCGAAGGTGTACCGCGCGGCGCCGCGGGCGTCGAGTGCCGCGGTGGCGGTGGACGTCTGCGTGTCGCACACGCTGCCGGGCACGACGTCGACACCGCTGGACGCGAGGCGGTCGACGATCGTGTCGCCACGCGCGTCGCGGCCGATGTCCGTCGCGAAACGGACCGCCCGGCCGAGCCGCGCGAGCCCGACCGCGACGTTGAGAGGACTGCCGCCGACGTGCTCGCTCGCGTCGCCGACTGCCTCGACCACGATGTCGACGAGCGCCTCGCCGACCACGAGGGCACCGGACGTGCGTGGGGTGTCGGGGAGTGCGCTGTCACCGGTCATGTCTGCACCGTAATGTCCCGCGTCGAGAGCGCGAATCCGATTCCGCGGCAGGTGGTTCAGCCCTGCTGCCGGTCCTGCGGGCCGTCGGCGGTGTCGGACACGTTGTGCGCGACCGTCTCGACGACGCGTTGCGCGACGGCGGCGAGCTTGACGTTCTCCCGTTGCGACTGGTCGACGAGGATGTCGAAGGCGGCGTCCGCCGACACTCGACGCAATGCCATGACGATGCCCTTCGCCTGTTCGATGACCGCGCGGGTCTCCATCGCCTTCTTGAGCCCCGCGACCTCGGCATACGCGACCTCCGCGTCGCGTGCGAGGGACACGGTGCTCTCGACGGACGTCATGTAGACGCGCAGCAACGCGGCGTCGAGGTCGCTGAAACCGTGGTCGTCGAAGCTGTAGAGGTTGAGCGCGCCCACATTGTCGGCGGCGAGGCGCAGCGGCGCCGACAGGTAGCTGCGCACCGCGGAGTCCCCGACGCGCGCCGTGAACGACGGCCATCGCACCGTGGCCTGTTCGCGCCGCGCCCGCACGATCTGTTGCGTGAGCGCGGCCTCGAGGCACGGCCCCTCGCCGGTGACGTACTGATGCCCGTCGACCTCGCACACGTGCCGGTCGGTGAAGGCTGCGGTTTCGGCGCCGCCGTCGCGCGCGAGGAGGGTGACGCCCGCCATGTCGGCGCCGCCGAACGTGTCGACGACCCGCCCGCACAGCTCGTGCATGAAGCTGTGCACCTGCATCTGCGTCTTGAGGCGCTCCTGCATGCTTTCGAGCGCGACGGCTACTGCGTCGACGCGCGCAAGCGCGTCGGTAGCGGCCGACGGCACAGGCTCGAACATTCGACTCCCAAAGACGAGGCGAGCGCAGTCGACACCCACCGAGATTTACACACGGCAGGTGTCTCTACCGACGGTCGAGCCTCAAATATAGCGACGGTGTGCGGCGGCCACGTAACGGGATGCGACGCGCCCGGCGAGCCCGGTTCGGGGTGTGTCACGCCGTGTCGCAGCACTCTTCACCTCACGTATGTGACCTGGGTCATGGTGTGCCGGGCGCGGCGAAATCGCGCGAAATGTCGTGCGTGACGGACGCTTCCGTTCGCGGACCCGTGCCCCGGTACAGCCGTGCCAGACGCCTCCTGCGCGCTGTGGATAATCGAAGGGAACGCGCACCCGAGGATCAGGCACCACGTGACACCCCAACCGCCCACGTCGACGCAGGACGTCCTGGCGCCGACCCGGCGCCCCGGACGTGTGTCGGCCTCGGCCTACCGATACGACCTCGACGGTCTGCGCGGTATCGCGATCGCCCTCGTCGTCGTGTACCACGTGTGGTTCGGGCGGGTGTCCGGCGGCGTCGACATCTTCCTGGTGCTGTCCGGGTTCTTCTTCACCGGCATGTTGGTGCGCCGCGTCGGCGACGACTCGGGTCCGTCGATCCGCGCGGTCTTCACGCGGACGTGCCGCAGGCTCCTACCCGCACTCGTCGTGGTGCTGCTGGCCGTCGCCGCCGCGATCGTTCTGCAGCGCCCCTACACGCAGTGGCAGACCTTCGGCGACCAGCTGGTGGCGTCGCTCCTGTACTTCCAGAACTGGCGGCTCGCATGGACGTCCGCCGACTACGCCGCCGCCGACGCGTCGGTGAGCCCGTTGCAGCACCTGTGGTCGATGTCGGTGCAGGGCCAGTTCTATCTGGCGATCCTGCTCGTGATCGCCGCCGTCGCGTGGGCGTGCCGTCGTGCGGGCCGGATCCAGCTGGTGCGGCCCGCGCTGACCGGCGTGATCGGTGTCGGCCTGGTCGCGTCGTTCCTGTACGCGCTCGCGGCCACGCACATCCACCAGCCGTGGGCCTACTACGACTCGGGCGCCCGCCTGTGGGAGCTGCTCGCCGGTGCGCTGCTCGCGCTCGTCGTCGACCGCATCGCGCTGCCGCTCGTGTGGCGCAGGATCCTCGCGGTCGCAGGCTTCGCGGTGGTCGTGGGCTGCGGCATCGTGCTCGACGGCGGCGCCCTGTTCCCCGGCCCGTGGGCACTCGTGCCGGTCGGTGCGGCGCTCGCGCTCATCGTCGCGGGCGCAGGAAGCGGCCCGCAGCCGTACGTCGTGGCGCTGCTCGGCACGCGCGGATTCGTCGAACTCGGGTCCCTCGCGTATGCGCTGTATCTGTGGCACTGGCCGCTGCTGATCTTCTATCTCTACCAGCGCGGCGAGGCGTCGGTCGGCTTCGGCGGCGGGCTCGCGGTGATCCTCGTGTCGCTCGTGCTGGCGTGGCTCACGCAGCGCCTCGTCGAGCGTCCGTTCACCACCAAGACCGTCCCCACCACCGCGACCCGCGTCCTCACCCGGGTGTGGACGCCACTGCTCGCGCTCGGCGGCGTCGCGCTCGTCGCGGCCCCGGTCGCATGGACCCAGCACCTGACGCACAGCGAGCGTGCCAAGCCGGACACCCTCGCGCTCGATCCCGCGTCGTACCCCGGCGCGGCGAGCCTGTTCGACGGCCTCCCGACGCCCGATGCGCCGATGCGCCCGACGGTGCTGCAGGCGCCGCACGACATCCCGCAGCCCACCGCGGACGGCTGCATCACCGGGATGGACGACCGCGAGGTCGTCGAGTGCACGTACGGCGACGAGACCGCCGAGCGGACGATCGCCGTGGTCGGTGGCTCGCACGCCGAACACTGGATGCCTGCGCTGGACGTGATCGGCAAGGCCCGCGGTGTCCGCATCGCCACCTATCTCAAGATGGGCTGCCCGATCACGGTCGAGCCCGAACCGCTGCTCGGTGACGTGCCGAATCCGGTGTGCGGCGAATGGTCGGCGGACGTGCTCGACCGGCTCCGCGACGACCGTCCGGACTGGGTGTTCACCAACTCGACCCGTCCCAACCCGGACGGTGCGGGCGACGTCGCGCCCCCGGGGTACGTCGGCGTCTGGGAGCGGCTCGCCGACTACGGTCTTCCGCTGCTCGCGATGCGGGACACGCCCTGGCTGCACGACGACGGGGTGCCGTACTCGGCCGTCGACTGCATCGCCGAGGGCGGCGACCCGGAGGGGTGCGGCATGCCGCGCTACGACGTCCTCTCGCCCGTCGACCCCACGTGGGAGGCGGCGGCGCACCTGCCGCTCGTGTTCCCGCTGGACATGAGTTCCGCGGTGTGCGACGACAGCGTGTGCCGCGCGGTGCAGGGCAATGTGATCGTCTACCACGACTCCCATCACCTCGCGGCGACGTACGTGCGGTCGACCGCGCCCGAACTGGACCGGCAGATCGGTGCCGCGACGGGATGGTGGTCCTGAACTGTTCGGAACCCGCCGTTCTGAACAGAGGTCCAGAAGCGCTATGGTGTGGCGCATGACACATCGCTCGTTCGGATCGCGTCGTCGTACCGCGTTCGCTCTCGTCACCGCGGCCGCCGTTGCGACCGGCACGCTCGTGCTCGCGGCGCCCGCCGCGCACGCCGAACCGGCAGGCACGGTCACCGAGGTGGCCGCACAGCCGCAGGAGCTGTGGATTCCGGGTACGGGCTCCGCGCAGCGATTCACATACTGGAGCACCGGCCCGGACGGTGCGCCCGCACTGAGCAGCGGCGCGTACTACACGCCGCCCGGCCCGGCGCCCGAAGGCGGCTGGCCCGTCCTCGCCTGGGCGCACGGCACCACCGGACTCGCCGACGACTGCGCGCCGTCGACCGCCGGGCCCGCCCTGCCCGAACGCGACAATCCGTATCTGTCGCGCTGGCTGAGCGAGGGCTACGCGATCGTCGCGACGGACTATGTCGGCCTGGGCACGCCCGGGGTCATGCCGTATCTCGACGGCACGGTCGAGGCGCACAGCGTCGTCGACTCGGTGAAGGCCGCACGGGCGATCGATCCGGAGCTGTCGAACCGCTGGGCGGTGATCGGCCAGTCGCAGGGCGGCGGGGCCGCGATCATCACCGCGCGGTACGCCACCGAGTTCGGCGGCGACGAGCTCGACTACCGCGGTGCGGTCGGCACCGGCGTCCCCGCCAACATCGAACTGACGCTGCTGCCCGCGGGCCCGGGGTTCCCGCCCGTCGCGCTGCCGAAGGGCATCACAGCGTACGTCTTCTACATCCTCGCCGGACTCCGGTCGGCGCACCCCGAGCTGGACCTGAACACGTTCCTCACCCCCGAGGGCCGCAACTACACCGACCTCGCGGAGCAACAGTGCATCGGCGAGTTCGAGGAGAGCGTCGCGGGCGTCGTGCTCGGCGACGCGTTCAGCAGGCCGCTGTCGGACATCCCCGATCTGCTGGGGCTGCTCCACGACTACATGGGCGTGCCGACGAGCGGCTACGACCGGCCGCTGTTCATCGGGCAGGGACTGCGCGACACCGACGTGCCTGCGCCGTCGGCGCTGTCGCTCGTCGCGGCGCTCGAGGCGAACGGCGAACCCGTCACCTTCAAGGCCTACGACACCGATCACAGCGGCGCACTCGTGCAGTCCCAGGACGACGCGGTGCCGTTCGTGCGCGGGCTGTTCGCGTAGGCCCCTGGCGCGTCCTCGCGTCGGAGCGTCGGCGCCGTCGAGTCAGAGCGTCCAGTCGTATCCGACGGTGCGTGCGGCGGCGCGAACGATCGGCCGTATCCGCGGGTGTTCGAGTGGCCGGGTGAACTCGGGGTCGGCTGGGAACGAGTCGGCGGCACCGTTCCACAAGACGACGTTCGGACGACCGGTCATGGTCGACGACGCGTACAGGCCGTCGAGATGAGGCCATGCGAGGTGGATCGCGCGTGCCCAGGTGCGGCATACCGCACGCGGTCCGTGGAGTAGTGCGTACGAGGCGTGGTGACGAACCAGCCAGGTTTCGGTGAGATTCAGCAGCTTCAGCGGGCGGGTCGGGTACCACGCTGTCAGCGTGGGTGTTCCGAGCGTGGCGTCGATCGTGCGGGTCGCCTGGTACACCTCGGCCAATGCCGTCGCGACGTCACATGCCGCATACAGGACTCCGACGGTGGACTGCGCCGGGAGGGGGCCGGGATGAGGGTCGAAACGCATGGACGCGATCGGCCCGTAGGTACGCAGAGTTCGCCACGGCATCAGGTGCGGCCCGGTGGTGCGGTGGATCCGCCACAGCACACCGTCGTACGACAGGAGGTCGTCCGACTCGAGGGTGAGCGGTGTGCGCGGCGCACGCGGCGCCTTCGGGTTTCTCTGGCTCACCAGGTGTCGAGCGAGCTCAGGAGTGCGGCTACCGGCGTGGGGTCCGCGCCGGTAGCCAGGTGCTCGAGCGGAGTCCGGCCGCCGAGGTCCGGTTGCGGGGTGTGCATGAGCGCGGCCACCGGCACCGGGCCTGCCGTCGACGGTATGGCTGCCACGACGGTCCCGAGACCCGGCAGGACGTCGTCACCGACGAACTGCCAGCGGGGGATTCGACGGTGCCCGTGCAGATCGAATGACCACAGCGCCCGCGCAGTGAGCCGCCGAGACACCGCCGACCGATCGATGCCGAGAAGCTCGGCCGCCTCCTTGGTGCCCAGCGAATCCGCGAGCGCCGCGGTGGTCTGCCGTGCAGCCTCCACGGCCCGGGCGCGGACCTCGGCCGCCGGCGACCACTGGTCGAGTACTTCACCGACACCTTCACCGGCCGTCGTGCGCAGGAACTCGATCTCTCCGGCCGACAACGTGTCCGACGCCGGGGGCACCTCGGTCAGCGCGGCGTCGAGTTCGCGTAGCAACTCGCGGGCGGTGAGGTCGACGTGGTGCTTGGCCAGCAGCGCGTCGAGCGAATCCACGTTCTCCGACCCCATGTGCACACGCTAGCACGCCTATGCGTCTGTGTGCGTGGACAGTGCGGTCGTGCCCGGATCGGCGGTCACTGTTCGCCTGCGTCTCGCACGACCGCCTCTGCGGCGCGGCGGGCCTCGGCGACGACGTCGGGGAGATCGGTGGTCGAGGCCAGGACCATGGCGCCCTCATGTAGCACCGACATGCGCGTCCCGATCGCCTCGGGCTCCGCGAGCCCGGCGTCGCGCGCGAGAGTCGTGAACGTGGTGAGCAGCCAGTCCTTTTCGCCGCGGATCACCTCGTGCGCGGGATGATCCGGCTCGGACAGCAGTTCCGCGTGCGCGTGCACGAACGCGCAGCCTTTCGGTCCCCGGGTCCGCAGCCACTCGTCCAACGCGTCGAACACGGCCACGAGCGGTGACGTGTCGGGGTGTTCGCGGATCCACGTGTCCACGAGCGTGCGGTAGTTCTCGTCGCGCTCGGCGAGGTACGCGCACACCAGTGCGCTTTTCGACTTGAACTGGTCGTACACCGTCTTCTTGGTGACGCCGGCTTCCGCGGCCACGGCCTCGACGCCGACCGCGGTGATGCCGCGCTCGTAGAACAACCGGCCCGCCGCGTCGAGGGCCGCGCGTGCCGCGGGCGTGAGCTTGCGTTCTTGCATCCTCATAGCCATACCAGTCAGTATAGGGTAGGTATACCGGTGAGTATATAAATCTGATGATGAACTGGAGGTGACCGCATGGGACGGGCGAGCATGGCGGGACTGTCGGTCGGTCTCGTCGTGATGTGGAGTTCGGGGTTCATCGGCGGCCGGCTCGGCACCGACACCGCGAGCACCGCGGCCCTCATGGCCTGGCGGTTCCTCGTGCTGGTCCCGATCCTCGTCCTCGTCGGTCTCGCGGTCGCCGCGGCGCGCCGCCGTGCTGTGGGACCGCACTCGGTACGGCTGTCGCCGAAGCAGTGGTCGCGTCAAGCTCTACTCGGCGTCCTCAGCCAGGTGGTCTATCTCGGCGGTGTGGTCGGCGCGATCGAGTACGGCGTCGCCTCCGGCACGTCGGCGCTCGTCGCCGCGCTGCAACCGCTGCTCGCGGGCGCACTCGCAGGCCCGGTGCTCGGCGAACGCGTCGTGGCCCGGCAATGGCTCGGCCTCGCCGTCGGGTTCTGCGGCGTCCTGCTGGTCGTCGGCGGCGACGTCGACGGCGGTGGCGCACCGCTGTGGGCGTACGCGCTGCCGTTCGCTGGCATGGTCGGCCTCGTCGCGGCTACGCTCATCGAAGCGCGCGAGCGGCACCCGATTCCCTTGCTGGAGAGCATGACCGTCCAGTGCGCGACGAGTGCCACGATCTTCGGCGTCGTCGCAGCGGCCACCGGCGACCTCGTCGGGCCCTCTCTCGCCGACGGATCGTTCTGGGCGGCCGTCGCGTGGCTGGTCGTGTTCTCGACGTTCGGCGGTTACGGCTTCTACTGGCTCACCGTGCGCCGCGTGGGAGCCACCCACGCGAGTGCCCTCATCTACCTCACACCGCCGACGACGGCGGTCTGGGCGTGGGCGATGTTCGGCGAGGCGGTACCCACCGTCGGTCTCGTCGGATTCGCGGTGTGCGCCGTGGGCGTCGCGCTCGTGCTCACCGTGCGGCGCCCGCCCGTACCCGTCGCCGGCGACGAGTCACGCGCACTCGATGCAGTAGCGAGTCGCGGGTAACGCGTCGAGCCTCCCGGTGCAGCCACCTCACGGGATGGGGAGTATCAGGGCACATCAAGGGGATACGGAGTATCCAAGGGCCCTTCGCACGGTCAGTGCGTCGTCGAGGAGAGGTTCGGCGGGTGTGCCGTGCAGCTCGATCCAGACGCCGTCGGCCGTCTCGTCCACGCGGGCGAGACCGTCGAGTGCGGTCCGGTCCAGGTCGACGTCGTTGCTCACGAACGTAAGCCACCCGACGGGCCGTTCACCGCGGCGAGCAGCACGCGCTGACATGCCCTGCGCATCGTAGAAAGGGTGGGTGATGACATACGCGTAGTCCGCGCTCCACGCCGTCACGACAGCCCGCAGCGACTGTCGGATGATGTCGTGGGTGATGGTTTCGGGCGGTGCCCAGTCAGGGTGGGGGAACTCGAGAAGGCAGTTGTTTCCACGCCGGGACTCGACACCGCACCGAGGCGACAACCTGATCGGGTGTTCCCCGTAGAGACGCATGAACCGTGGAGAGAAGCCACCGCCCTGCATGATCTCTCCGCGATCATTCCGCAGAGCGGTGGACTCCACGTAGTCGGCCAGCATTTCGACGTCGTCTGGCGGCGGTAGGAGACTGTCCGGGCCCGCCAGGTCCTCGGGCACGATTCGCCAGTTCGAGAAGTAGTCAGGCAGGCGTGGGATCGACCGCAGGCACGTCACGATCGACTGTGCACACTCCAGCGGCGTCTGCCGCCTCGGCGACCAGACAGCGCTCGAGTAGAATCTGTCCATCGGTAACCTCTCTACTCCGGCGGGACGAATACAACGTCCACGTCGACGATTTCGTTCTCGCGCAACAGTTCCCGAATCGCACTTGCGGATCTTTGCTCGGCTACACGCCATTCTATGACGGTGTCGTCGCCGGTCGCCTCCGCAGCGTCGACCTGCCTGTTTGCTTGATCGACCAGTGAATCTCCGCCTTTCCACCAGGGCTGGAAGTTTCCGTCCTTGTCGAGGAACTGGTCGTAGCCGGGGCCTTTGGCTTCGATCAGCGTTCCCGGCTCATCACCCTCGCCGGCTTCCCACCCGTCGAACTTGACTCCCTCGACCTCGTATTCGGTGCCTGATGACGCGCCGGTGACCTGCTCCTCGTATGCCTTCGAGTGCTCGGGAACTCCATCACGGTTGACATCGACCCATTCGCCGGGGCCGTTGTCCGAGAGGAACTCCGACGGGATGTGGTCGAGGATTTCGGAGGGTGAAGCGATTCCTCCGAACTTGTCGAGCAGGTAGGCGATCACCGCCGCGCCGGTGACGACGCCCCCGGCCACGAGCGCGTAGGCGGCGACTTCGACAGCAATGCCGAGCCCGGCGAGCGCGATAGGTAGGAAGCCCTGGATATTGCTCTCGGTCAGCGTAGCGGCCGCTTCCCGGATCGCTGTAGCAGCATCGGCGTCGGCTGTGGCTACGGCCGCGAGGCCATTCGAGAGTTCGTGTGACCATTCGTCGACGACTGACTGTTCGATGGCGGTGGAGCCTGGCATGACGGTCCAGTTGTCGGTGACGATCAGGCCGTCGGTCTCAGCGTACTGGGCGTTGGCGAGGAGCCGGATCCGATAGGTGTCGAGGTTCGCGAGAGCGGCGACGCCACCCGCGTGCAGTGCACGGAGGGCGTCGGCGCGGGTCGTCGCATGGTTCTTGACTTGGGTCATTTTGTCGACGGCAGCCGTGTGGGCGTCACCTTTCCACCCGCCGGTGTCGGGGAGATTCGCCAGGCGCAGGTTCAGGGCGCCGAAGTGGTCTTCGACCTGGTCTGCGAGCCCTTCGAGGGCAGAGAGGGCGTCGGTCGCGGTTCCGGGGTGCCAGGCGGTGAGTTGCGAGCGGGTGTATCCGCTCGTTGTCTCCATCAGCGGGGCTCGATGGTGTCGAGGACATCGGCAGTGTCGCCGTCGGTGGTCTCGTATGCGCTGGCGGCGGCGTTCAGGGCGGTGCCTGTGGCCTCGAGGTGCTCGGTGAGTTCGGCGAGGGCGACTGCGATGGAAGCGTCCGCGTCGGCGAGGGCTTGTGCGGAGACGGATCCGGCTAGCGAGTCCGCTGCGCTGGCGAGGCGATCGGTGGTGATCTCACCGGTGAGGTCGTCGTGTGTCGCTGTGAACTCACCCGCGAGCGTCCGGAGCTGTGCCGGGTCGGCATCGAGTGGCGCGGTCAAGCATCGTCCCCTGTGTCTTCACGGATCCTTTGCCAGAGAAGTATGCCAAATCGATGCCGAGAAGGGTGAAAGTTCAAAGTGTACCCGTGCCTATCGCCGGCGACGAGTCACGCGCACTCGATGCAGTAGCGAGTCGCGGGTAACGCGTCGAGGCGCGGCTCCGCGATCGGTCGCCCGCACCGAGTGCACGTGCCGTAGGTGCCGGTCTCGACGCGGGCGAGCGCCGCGTCGAGATCGTCGAGTTCGCTTCGGGCGTCGGCGATCAGGCCGCCCACCTGTGCACGTTCGAACGCAATGGTCGACCCCTCGGGGTCGTGCTCGTCGTCGTTCGTGGTCAGCTCGGAGCCTTCCAGAATTGCGTCCCACCGCGCCTGCAGAGCGTCCAGACGCCTACGGACGTCGGTCCGTTCGCGTTCGATGCGCTCTGCCGCCGTGGTCACGGCGTCACCGCACCGGGGCGGCGAGGCCCGACGCGTCGGCGACGAGTTCGAAGGTCCGCATCCACGCGTCGGTGTCGGTGGCCTGCGACGCGACGATCAGCTCGTCGGCCTGCGCATGTTCGGCGAACCGGTCGAGGTATTCGACGACGTCGGTGGCGGTGCCGACCGCGCTGTACCGCATCATCTGCCGAATCTGCTGTGCGGCAGGAGAGGTCATGATCGCGTCGATCTCCTCGTCGGTGAACGTGCGGCCACGTGCCACCATCTGCAGCACCCGCTTGCGCGCGGCGTCTTCGTGCAGACGCTGCGCTTCCTCGACGCTGCCGGCGGCTATCGCGTTGACACCCGCGATGACGTACGGCTCCGCGAGTTCCGGTGACGGTTCGAACTGCTCGCGGTAGAGGGTCACGGCGTCGACGAGGCTGTCGGGCGCGAAGTGCGACGCATTCGCATACGGCAGACCGAGTTTCGCGGCGAGCTGCGCGCCGAACAGTGAGGATCCGAGAATGTAGAGGGGAACATTCGTGCCCTTGCCGGGGATCGCGTCGACGCCGGGGACCCGCGAGCGACCCGCGAGGTATGCCTGCAGCTCGAGGACGTCCTGCGGGAACCGGTCGGCGGACGACGCGTCCCGGCGCAAGGCGTACATCGTCTTCTGGTCGCTGCCCGGGGCGCGGCCGAGCCCGAGATCGATGCGTCCCGGGTGCAGGGTCTCGAGGGTGCCGAACTGTTCGGCGATCGTGAGCGGCGCGTGGTTGGGCAGCATGATTCCGCCCGCGCCGAGCCGGATCGTCTCCGTGTGTGCGGCGACGTGCGCGATCAGCACGCTCGTCGCCGACGACGCGATCGACGGCATGTTGTGATGCTCGGCGTACCAGATGCGCCGGTAGCCGAGTTGCTCGGCGCGCTGCGCGAGCCGCACGCTCGCGTCGAGACTGTCGCGGATCGACCCCCCGTCGCGGATGAAGGCGAGATCGAGGATCGACAGGGGAACAGTCACGGCAACACCTTTCACGAACGTGCGGTGACGTGGCCACGTCACACGTCCAACTGTCAACGCGAGCGTCGGCGGCCCTATTCCTCGTGAGCACTTTGCGAGTCCCTGTACGCCTGTTTCGCGCACAGCGGGCACAGGTCGATGCGGCCGTACTCCCGTGGTGGGGTGTTCCACCGTGCTAGAAGTAGCGCATGCGGATTCATCGGCGGACTGTTCCCGCTCTCGCGGCGTCGGTGGCTGCGCTGGTGGCACTCACGCTCACGGCGTGCGATTCGGACACGTCCGGCGACGCGGTGGCGACGTCGTCGTCCGACATCGTGCTTCCGTCGACGGCGCCGGCCGCCACCACCCGCACCTCGCCCGCCGTCCCGGCACTGCCGTACTCCCCCGCCGAAGACCATGTCGTCGGCTCCACCGAACGTGCGACCTACGACGTCGTGATCCCGCAGGTCACCGGTGGCGACGCGGCCGTCGCGGGTGAGTTCAACGAGTCGATGCACGCTGCGCTGCAGGAACTGATCGACGGCCACATTCCGGGCGCGACGGGTCCCGGCACCGCGACGAGTGGACCCGGTCAGGGCAGGTTCACTCTCGAGTCGTCGCAGCACGAGGTGGTGCACATCGGTGGGCGCGTGCTGAGCGGGCTGCTCGTCGTGTCGTGGACCGCCGACCCGCCCGGGGCGCACTCGACACCGTTGGTGTCCACCGTCGTGGTCGACACCGACACTGCGCAGCCGATCACGCTGGCGGATCTGTTCCCCGACCTGACGGCGGGCCTGCAGGCACTGTCGGACGAGTCCGCGAAGCTGCTTCCGGCCACCGCGGCGGGCGAGAATTTCGAGCGCGCGGGCATCGAGCCGACCGCGGACAACTTCGCGAACTGGCTCGCGACGCCCGAGGGGATGGTCGTGCAGTTCGGCGACTACCAGGTGGGCCCACACGCGATCGGCCTGATCGACATCACCATCCCGTGGTCCGATCTCGAACCGGTCCTCGACCCCGCGGTGCTGCCCGTCGTCTCCAGCTGACCTCCGAGCCGCTCCCGGTGGCCGGGAACACCCGTGCCGGGGCGGCGCCGTGGTGCCTACGGTCGCACGACGTGCGGCCTGTCGCGCCGCGCATCCCGATCACGCGACGGCAGAGGCGGTTTCATGGCACAGGACAGTTCGGCACACGAGTGGACGGAAGAGGCCGACGTCGTCGTCGTCGGCTCCGGTGGCGGCGGATGTTGTGGCGCATACACCGCTGCGCGCGAAGGTCTTTCGGTGATCCTCGTCGAGGCGACCGACAAGTTCGGCGGCACCACGGCGTACTCGGGCGGCGGCGGCGTGTGGTTCCCCACCAACGCGGTGCTGCGACGTGCGGGTGACGACGACACGATCGAGGACGCGCTCGAGTACTACCACGCGGTCGTCGGCGACCGGACGCCGCGCGACCTGCAGGACGCGTACGTCACCGGTGGTGCGCCGCTGATCGACTACCTCGAAGAAGACGACCGTTTCTCGTTCGACGTCCTGCCGTGGCCCGACTACTTCGGCAAGGCGCCCAAGGCCAGCGCGAAGGGCCGCCACATCGCGCCGACGCCGATGCCCGCGTCCGTTCTCGGCGACCGCCGCACCGACCTGCGCCCGCCGCTCGGCACCGACCGGCTCGGTGACGCGCTGCCCGATCACCTGATCGGCGGCCAATCGCTCATCGGCCGTTTCCTGCATGCGCTCGACGCGTATCCCGACGCGACGCTGCACCTGAACACGTCGCTCGAGAGCCTCGTCGTCGAGGACGGCGCCGTGGTGGGCGTCGTCGTCGAGCACGACGGTGAACAGCGCGCGATCCGTGCTCGGCGCGGCGTCATCCTCGCGGCCGGTGGGTTCGAGGCCAACGACGACATGCGCGGCAAGTACGGCGTGCCCGGCAAGGCGCTCGACACGATGGGTCCGTGGGGCAATGTCGGCAAGGCGCACCAGGCCGGCATCGACGTCGGCGCCGACACCGACCTGATGGGCGAGGCGTGGTGGTCGCCCGGGCTGATCCACCCGGACGGGCGTGCGGCATTCGCGCTGTGGTTCACCGGCGGCATCTTCGTCGACGACCAGGGCAAGCGGTTCGTCAACGAATCCGCGCCGTACGACCGGCTCGGCCGCGACGTCATCACCGCGATGGACGACCGCAAGGTGACCCTGCCGTACTGGATGGTCTACGACGACAAGGAAGGCGAGCGTCCGCCGGTCCACGCGTCGAACGTCCCGATGGTCGATACGAGCGAGTTCGTCGACGCCGGGCTCTGGAAGTCGGCCGACACGCTCGAGGGCCTCGCCGAGCAGATCGGCGTGCCCGCCGATGCGCTCGTGGCGACCGTCGAACGGTTCAACAAGCTCGTCGAGAAGGGCGTCGACGAAGACCTCGGCCGCGGCGACGAACCGTACGACCGCGCGTTCGCGGGCGGCGGATCCCCGCTCGTCGCGATCGACCAGGGCCCGTTCCACGCCGCGGCGTTCGGCATCTCCGACCTCGGCACGAAGGGCGGCCTGCGCACCGACACCGTCGGTCGCGTCGTCGGCGCCGACGGCACGGTCGTCGAAGGCCTGTTCGCAGCGGGCAACACGATGGCCGCCCCGAGCGGCACCGTGTACCCGGGCGGCGGCAACCCGATCGGCACCAGCATGCTGTTCGCGCACCTGGCCGCGAAGACGCTCGCGGGCTGAGCGACCGCAACCGAACCGCACCCCGCGCCTCCTCGAGCGCGGGGTGCGGTCTTTCCCGCCGAGCCCGTCGCCGGTCACCTCGGTACGCTGCACGTATGCGCGAAGTGCTCACCTGGGAAACGTTCGGTACCGCATCGCGCGAAGTCGCGCAGCAGGTCGTCGACAGCGGCTTCGAACCCGACATCGTCATCGCGATCGCGCGCGGCGGCCTCATCCCCGCGGGTGCGATCGCGTACGCGATGGGCCTCAAGGCGGCGGGCACCCTCAACGTCGAGTTCTACAGCGACGTCGAGGAGACGCTGCCCGACCCGGTGGTCCTCGCGCCGCTGCTCGACACCGACGCCGTCGTGGGCAAGAAGCTGCTGGTCGTCGACGACGTCGCCGACTCGGGCCGCACCCTCGCGCTCGTCGTCGACCTGCTGAAGGAACACACGGTCGAGGTGCGTTCGGCCGTCGTCTACACCAAGCCGCGCACGATCATCACGCCCGACTACTCGTGGCGCGAGACGGACCTGTGGATCAACTTTCCGTGGAGCTCGCAGCCGGTCGTCACAGCCGCGTCCGAACCGGCCTGAGCAGCGCTGGCCGCGCTCAGCCGAGCCGTGCGAACGCGTCGTCGAGCCCGTCGAGGCCGGCCACGTCGATGCCGAACTCGCCCGCGAGAACCTCGCGCAGTTCGTCCGCGTTCGCGAGTTCGCGGCGAGTGGAGCCCTCCGGCGCGTGGACGGTGAAGCGCGTGCCCGCGAGCGCGAGGCGCCTGCCTTCGGTCACGCGCGCGGCCATCAACCCGGTGACGAAATGCGAGTCCGGCGACGTCGAGAGGTACCAGTTGACCGGCTCGTAGTCGATCGGCTGCTCGGGGTGCAGGTCGAACCGGTAGATCCACCGCCATTCGTCGCCCACGAGCCCCTGCAGTGCGTAGTCGCCGTCCAGGTCGACGAGGCGGAACGGTTCGAGCGGAGTGGCCTGCGCGTCACCGCGGGTCAGCGCGATCGAACCGGACATCGTCATGCCGCCGAACCCGACGTCGACGACGCGCGGCGTGTCGTCACCGGCGACGCGCACGAGCAGCAGCATGTGCGTGCGCATCGACGTCACGTCCGGCGACTTGCCCCACAGCACGCGTGCGGCCAGTCGCGTCACGTCGTAGCCGAGTGCGGTGAGCACCGCGGCGAGCAGCAGGTTGTGTTCGAAGCAGTAGCCGCCGCGCTTCCGTTCGACGAGCTTGGCCTGGATCGAGTCGAGGTCGATCCGCACCGGCGTACCGAGGAAAGGGTCGAGGTTCTCGAAGGGGATCGCGTCCGTGTGGTGCGCGACGATGGTGTCGAGCGCGTCGCGGGTGGGCGTCGCCGGCGCGGCACCCGGGTAGCCGATGCGGGACAGGTACCGATCCACCGACAGCGTCATGGCCCCTATTGTCCCCCGTGAGCACTTTGCGAGTCCGGGCACGCCTGTTTCACGCACAAGGGCGTCCGCACGCCCGTCGTCCTCGCCGATCCGCGCCGGGACTCCCCGCCGGGTACCTAGGGTCGATTTCATGGACGAGAACGTGATCGATTCGAAGGTAGTCAACGCCTTCGTCGAGGATGCGGACGTGGAGCCGTCCGGGCTCGACGGACTCGTCGGCTCTTCCGGCGCCGCGGATCGCGCCGAGGCCTATCGCAAGAAGCACGGGGGCCTCTGGGTCGGAGGGCGCGCAACGCTGACGCCGACCACTCTGGCGTTCGTGCCCAACGGTGCCAATCGCGCGGTGCACCGAGGCGCCGACGACGTGGAGGTACCGCTGTCGGCGGTGACGTCGGTCGAGGTGGAGGGAGGTTTCGGGACGAAGGTCGTCGCGGTCCGTTCGCCGCAGCGCACGCTCCGGCTTCGGTGCTGGGGCGCGCGGTCGTTCGCCACCGAGATCGACGACGCCCGCCGCGCTCACGGCTGACCTTGCCGTGAGCACTTTGCGAGTCCGGGCACGCTGTTGAGTCTGGGTTGATGTGAGACACGAGATGTCTACCCAGAT
>NZ_JAASAE010000013.1 GCF_012726205.1 Rhodococcus sp. HNM0569
TCTCCAACAGGGTGTGCGCTGCCAACCAGGCCGCACCGTCGCGATACCCGGCCTCGACCGCCACCCGGCGCACCTCGACCTCCCCCATCACCACGACCCGCCGCGCCTGCAACCCCGCAATCACCCGCGACAACTCGACCGCCTCCGCGAGCAACTCGCCGTCAGCCGACTGCCACGGCTCACCGCCAGATGCGTCTACTACTGATTCCCCCAGCCCCATGAACGAACCTTAGTTCGAACACAGTTTCGACGTCAACGGTTCCGCGTAACAATCTTCAGAAACCACACCCACACCAACCACGCTGCCGCCCAGCACAACCCCCACCCCGAGCCCACAATGTCACATCGTGTGCGTCCAACGCACACACCGTCACATCGTGCCCGATTGCAGCGGTGTGCACAGCGTCGCAAGCCTGTGGATAACCGGTCGTCGGACCGCCGGTCGGCGGCATCCACCGGATAGGGTGACGGCGCGTCGTCGTCGACGTCGCGGGGTGGCTTTCTCGAGGGGGGAATTGTGACCGAACCGATCTATGTCTCCGATGTGGAGTACTTCCAGAAGCATGAATGGAGCCTGGAGGCGCTGCGGGCTCTCGCGCAGTCCATGGCACCTGCCACCGTCGTCGAAGTGCAGAACGCGTGGACGGCACTCGGCGCCGACGCCTGCGCCAGGATCATCGAGTTCGCGGACCGGATCCAGCGCGAGATCGACGCGTGCTGGCTCGGCGATGCGGCTGGTCGGGCCGTCCGGACTGCCGCCGCGTACGGTACCTCCGCCGAGAGCGTCGAATCCCAGATGCGCGGCGTCGCAGAAGCTCTCGGGCCGATCGGTGATGCTGTCGCAAGGCTCGGGAGCGGTGCGATTCCCGAGGATGTCGACTTGCCCGACGCGCTTTCGTGGTGGGACACGAACCACGACGACGAGCGGAGCCGCCGCCTGGACGAGGCGCTGCGTGTGATGAACACGGTGTACTCGTGGGGAGTCACGGGTACGGACGGCGCGGTGCCGGTGTTCGAACCGCTCGAACGGTTTGTCGCACGATCGGGTACGGGCGGCAATCCGCAGGAATCTTCCGACGGCGGTGCGGTGGACGCGGCCGGAATGCCCACAATGACGACGGGCGCGGCGAACCCGGATGTGCCGGCGCCTTCGGTAGGCAGCCTGGCTCCAGGCGCCGGCACCGGATCCGGTGCCGGCGGCCCTGTCGAGAAAGCAAGCACCGAGGAAGAGTTCGTCGTAGCCGGGCCCACGACCGACCAGAGCGTCGTGTCCACCCACGCGGCACCGGCGTCGACGAACGCCGCATCAACGTCGCCCACGGGTTCACCGTCGGCACCCGTGGCGGCAGCGTCGGGTGACAGTGCTCGGGTCGGGGGCGGTGCTCTCGGCGCCGGCAGTCACGGGGGAGCTGTGGGCACCGGTTCGGCCGGCCTCGGTGCAGGCGGCCTCGCGGGAGGTGTGGGGACGAGTTCGGCAGGCCTCGGTGGTCGTGATCTCGCCAGTGGCGCGGTCCTCGGTACGGTGCCGGGCGCTGCGGGTCCTGCCGGAGGTGCAGCGGGCGTGGCGGGTGCCCGGGCCGGCGCCGCCGCATCCCGGGGTGGCGGGATGGGCGCAATGATGGGTGGAGTCGGTGCCAGAGCGCGCGGCGAGGACGACAAGGAGCACGAATTGCCCGGATACCTCGTGACTCTCGGCAACGGCAACGCGCTGATCGGGAAGAGTGCGGCGGCCTCGCCCCGTGTGATCGGCGCATGATGCGCAACTGGCTGATGCGTGGCGAACAGTTCGCGGCGCTGTGGGAGGGTGCTGGGCAGGACACGCAGCCGTATCCGTTCACTCTCGTCAGTTCGGCGAGCACCCGCGACGAGCACGAACACCGGCAGAATCGGATCCGGTCGGCGTTCGCCGGGTCGGATCGCGACGACGTTCGCGCTGCCGTCAGGATTCTCGCCGATCCTGAGGTCTTCGTGGAGATCTCGGGGGTGGATGTCGACGGTTCGCCGATCCGCGTCGTCGGTGCGCAACTGCATCGTTGGTGTTCGGTCGCCGTCCAGCAGGCCGGCCTCACCGCCGATGCCGGTGGCGATGTCGTACTCGGCGCGGGCATCGCGGCGGGCCTCGCGCCGCTGCTCGTCGGTGTGATTCCCGAGAATGACGCGGGTCGAATCACTTTCGCACGACGCGACGAGGACGAGAACCACTTCGCATCGCGCAGTGTTCTCGACTGTGGTTGGGACAGGGCCCCGACTCCGCGTTTCGAGGACGTGATGACGGTCGCATGCGCGGGTCGAGGGCAGATCAAGGTGTTCACTGCTCCGCGCTACCGCAGCAACGAGATCGGACTCGTCCGCTGGTTCGACGCGGCGGCGGACGGGCGGTACATGATCGGCCCGCGTGACCCGGCGGCCGCGGTCCCCGCGAGTCCGCAGCTCATGGTGGACACCGTCACGGCGCTCGTCGAACAGGGCCTTGCCGAGCGTCGCGAGAGGACGGAAGCGCAGTGGTGGACAGAATCACAGTGGTAGACAGAATTACAGTGGTAGACAGAATCACATTGGTAGACAACGGGTTGCGAGGCGAGGAGCGATGAGTATCGACCACATTCGGCCTACGCCCGGCAACGCCGGTGAGTCTGCCACCTCGTCCGTCGGCAGCGCATGGAAGCCGATCCTCGACCATGCCGTCGGCGCGGGACGTCTCGAAGTCGATCCGGACGGGCTCAGACGGTGCATCGGGCTGTGTCACGACCACGCGACGGCGATGGGGGCGATGGCGGACAGGGCGCAGCGCGAGCTGAGGGTCGAGGCGTTGGGTATCGGCGAGCACGAGCTGGGTTCGGCACAGCAGTTGGTGAACAAGTTCGCGGACAAGGCAACCGGCGGAGGGCGGATCGCCTACGCGAGTTCGGCAGTCGGCATGCTCCGTGAGCACGAGTGCTTCGCGAGGGACATGCAGGCCACGCTCGAACGCGTGTTGCGCGCGTACGAAGAGCAGGAGCGAGTCACCGCGGACGGCCTCGACGAGAGTGGAGGTGCGCTGTGAGAGCCCCTGTTCGCCGCCCGCACCGGCTGTCGTCGAGCGTTGCAAGTGCAGCCGCACGACACGGGGCGGGTGCGCGTGACGCCCTCGCGGAGACGGCCACCTCGCGGAGCGCCAGAATGCGTCTCTAGCATCACCAGGACACACCGACCGAGGAGCGAGGCGCCGACGTGACCACATCCGACCCCACCCTGCTGGCGAGTTTCGTCGACGCAATCGCGTCCGGGCAACTCGAGGTCGTCGACCTCACGACCCCGTTGAGCAGTGCGACACCCGCGCTGCGATTGCCTGCCCCGTTCGCGAATCTCGTCGACTTCAGCCTCGAAGAAGTCAGCGCGTACAACGAGCCCGGACCGTTCTGGCGGCACAACAACATCCACACCGGCGAGCACGTCGGCACACACCTCGACGCACCGGTCCATTGGATCACCGGCCGCGACGGCGACGACGTCTCGCAGATCGCGGTCCGCCGGTTGGTGGGCACCGCGTCGGTGATCGACGTGGCGCGGCAGGTGGCCGCCGATCCCGACTATCTGCTCACGGTCGCCGACGTCGAGGCGTGGGAAGCGGAACACGGCCGCCTCGCCGTGGGCACATGGCTGCTGTTGCGCACCGGGTGGGAGGTGCGCGGCGGGTCCGAGGCGGAGTTCCTCAACGCCGACGAGAGCGGCTCGCACACCCCGGGCGTCGCCGTCGACTGCGCCGAATGGCTCGCAACCGAGCGTGAGATCACGGGCCTCGGCGTCGAAACCGTCGGCGTCGACGCCGGACTCGCCGGCGGCTTCGACCCCGCGTTCCCGGTCCACCACCATTTTCTCGGCAACGACAAGTACGGGCTCACATCGCTGCGCAATCTCGGTCGGCTGCCCGCGACCGGCGCGGTGATCGTCGTGGCGCCGCTTCCGATCGTCGGCGGCACCGGCAGTCCGTCGCGGGTCCTCGCGCTGGTCGAGGGCGCCGCCGCGTGACCGTCTACGGTCCGACGGTCGGCGACGTCGTCGGCCACGTGCTCGCAGATCTCGGCGTCGGCCACGCCTTCGGTGTCGTCGGCAGCGGAAATTTCGTGACGACCAACGCATTGCGCCGCGGCGGCGTGCCGTTCACCGCGGCACGGCACGAAGGTGGCGCCGCCACGATGGCCGACGCGTACTCGCGGATGTCGTCGCGCGTGGGGGTGGTGTCGCTGCACCAGGGCTGCGGCCTCACGAATGCGATGACCGGCATCACCGAAGCCGCGAAGAGCCGCACCCCGATGCTGGTGCTCACGGCGGACAGTCCCGCCGCGGCGCTGCGCTCGAACTTCCGCATCGACCAGGACGCGATGGTCGCGGCGGTCGGCGCCGTCAGCACCCGGGTCTACTCCGCTGCGACAGTCGTCGACGACGTGACGCGCGCCTACCGCACCGCCGTGGCCGAGCGGCGCACCGTCGTGCTCAATGTGGCGATCGACGTCGCGGCAGCGCCCGCGAGCGTCGTACGTCCGGTCGCGGCGGCGATCGAGCAGCTGCGTGTACGGCCGGACCGCGCGTCGGTGGACCGGCTCGCCGACGCGATCGGTCGTGCGTCGCGGCCGGTGTTCGTGGCGGGCCGCGGTGCACGGGCGGCCGGTCCCGAGATCGCGGAGCTCGCCGCCGCGGCGGGAGCCCTCGTGGCGACCTCGGCGGTCGCGAACGGCTTGTTCGTGGGGGACGAGTTCTCGCTCGGCATCTCGGGCGGCTTCTCCTCGCCGACGACGGCCGCGCTCGTCGCCGACGCCGACCTGATCGTCGGGTGGGGTTGTGCCCTCAACATGTGGACGATGCGGCACGGTCGGCTCGTCGGGCCGGAGGCCGTCGTCGCGCAGGTCGACGACGACGTCGCGGCGCTCGGCGCACATCGTCCCGTCGACGTGGCCGTCGTGGGCGACTGTGGGCAGACGGCGCGCGATGTCCTCACCCGGGTGTCGCCGGGCGCGCGGTACCGCACCGCCGAGGTGGCGCGCAGGATCGCGGACTCCGCACGGTGGCAGGACGTTCCGGTGGCCGATGCGTCGACCGCGGAGCGCATCGACCCCCGCGTGCTCACCCTGGCGCTCGACGCCATGCTGCCTGCCGAGCGCATCGTGTCGATCGACTCCGGCAACTTCATGGGGTATCCGTCGACTCACCTGTCGGTACCGGACGAGAACGGCTTCTGCTTCACGCAGGCGTTCCAGTCGATCGGTCTCGGGCTGTACACGGCGATCGGCGCGGCGACCGCCCGTCCGGACCGGCTGCCCGTGCTGGGTGCGGGCGACGGCGGATTCCTCATGTCGATCGCCGAACTCGAGACCGCGGTCCGGGCAGGGATACCGCTCGTGGCTGTCGTCTACAACGACGCCGCGTACGGCGCCGAGGTGCACCACTTCGGCGACGCCGACATGGGCACGGTGACGTTCCCGGACACCGACATCGCCGCGATCGCGTCCGGCTTCGGCGCCACCGGCGTCACGGTGCGCACCACGGCCGACCTGGACGCGGTGCAGCAGTGGATCGACGGGTACCGCGCGATCGGCGCCGCCCGCCCGTTGGTGATCGACGCGAAGATCACCGACGACGGCGGCGCCTGGTGGCTCGCCGAAGCGTTCGCCGGGCACTGACCTGGCACCGACGCATCCAGGACAGCCCGCTCAGTGGGATCACGCTGAGGGGAACCATCGCCCTCACTCGCATGATGGAGGACAATCGTGTGGAGGCCCGACGGCAGCAACGACTGGAGTGATAGCGACATGACGGCAGAACTCGACCCCGCGACGCTGCGCGATGCATTCGGGCATTTCCCGAGCGGCGTGGTCGCCATCGGCGCCGACGTCGACGGCACGCGGGTCGCGATGGCGGCGAGTTCTTTCGTGTCGGTCTCGCTCGAGCCGCCGCTGGTCGCGGTGTGCATCCAGAACACGTCCACCACGTGGCCCCGGCTGACGGAAGCCGCCGCGATCGGCATCAGCGTGCTCGGCGAGAGCCACGACGGTGCGGCGCGCTCCCTCGCATCGAAGACGGGCGACCGGTTCGCGGGGCTGACCACGACCACGTCCGTGTCGGGGGCATTGTTCGTCGACGGCGCGAGCGTGTGGCTCGACACCCAGGTCGAGCAGGAGGTACCCGCCGGCGACCACATGATGGTGCTGCTGCGCATCACCGATCTGCAGGTACGTGAAGACGTCGACCCCGTGGTGTTCCACCGCAGCAGTTTCCGTAAGTTGCATCGCGCCGCCGGCTGACACACGCGCGCAACAGGCGCGAAATCTGTGATCGGTACTTTCCGGGCGTTCCCGAGCCCAGGAGAGACCATGCAGCATTTGTTTGCCCAGTCGGCCGCCGTCACCCTCCAGCGGGGCCTCGGCCGTCGCGACTTCATGCGCGCGGTTGCGGCAGTCGGTGCCGGAGTCGGCGTCGCGGGCGCCGCGGCCTGCGCATCGGCAGCATCCACCGGCGAGGCACCGCCACCGACGGAGCCGTTCGCGGGGCCGGTCCCGGTCCTGCAACCCGGCCGGGGCGACATCGCGGGCGAGCACTACCTCGCGTCCGAACCGGACAAGGTGCTGTGGGGCTACGTGCCGACGGTGCACAGCGAACCTGTGCTGCGCGTCGCGTCGGGGGCGACGGTCACGATCGACGCGCTCTCCCACGAAGGCATCCTCGAGGATCAGGGCCGTGATCCGGTCGCGTACTTCGGCGGCAAAGGGGTCGCCGAATCGGACGTCCTCGACGATGCGAAAACAGTGGCCGCCGAATACGACCGTACGCCACGCGATTTCGACAAGGACGGCCCGCACGTGGTCACCGGGCCGATCTTCGTCGAGGGCGCCGCGCCCGGCGACGTCCTCAGGATCGACACACTCGAGGCGACGCCGCGGGTCCCGTACGGGGTGGTGTCGAGTCGGCACGGGAAGGGAGCTCTCGCGCGAACGGCCGACGGGGCCTCACCCGCGGGCATCTCGCTCGACGAGGTGATGCCGCCGGTCGCGACGGACCGACGGACGAGCGCGGATCCGGCCGCGTACGGGAACGTCTCGACCTTCACTGCGATCGAGGACGGGCAGGGTGTCATGCGGTTCGGTGACGGCGCCGTGCGGTTCCCGTTGCGTCCGTTCATGGGCATGATGGGCGTCGCGTTCTCGACGGACACCGACCCGGTGTCGCCCGGCGCCAACTCGATCCCGCCGACTCTGGGCGGCGGCAACATCGACATCCGGCATCTCGGTGCCGGCTCGACCTTCTATCTTCCGGTGTTCGCCGACGGCGCCCTCTTCTACGTCGGCGACCCGCACATGGCGATGGGCGACGGCGAAGTCGCGCTGACGGCGATGGAGGGCTCACTGCGCGGCACGTTCCGGCTGACGGTCTGCAAGCCGGGCTCGGGCGATGCGCCGTCGGTCGCCTACACGTACCCGTTCGGCGAGACGGAGGACGCGTGGATCCCGATCGGGCTGTCCGACCCGGACGGGTCCGCCGACGGCCAGGGCAGCGACCTCGACGTCGCGATGCGCCGGGCCGTCGTGAACGCGCTCGACTTCCTCGAGCACGACCGCGGCATGGACCGTGCGACCGCGTACGCCTACCTGTCGGCAGCAGCCGACTTCACGATCTCCCAGGTCGTCGACCGGACGGTCGGCGTGCACGGGCAGATCGTCAAGTCCCACTTCGTCTAGCGGTGTGACCGGCCGCGATCAGTACGACGTGTTGATCGGGCCGGGCGACCACGTCCCGGACCGCTGCACGTCGGTGGTGTCGACGTCGGCGCGCTCGGCGTTCTGGTCGAGCCGGGTGTACTGCTCGAGGCTGCCCCAGTCACGATCCCAGTCGTTCTTCATGTAGGTCGGGATGGTCCGGGTCGCCGCGCTCATCTGGATCCAGCCGAGCGGTCCACCGCCGTGGTGGTCCTGCCACAGGCTCGTGATCACCGCGGCGGGCCGGTCGGGGAGGATCCGGTACTCGGGGATCTCGGCGACACCGGCAGTGTGATCGAACGGCCGCTGGCACGGGAACTGCAGCCCGACGAGCCAGTCGATCATCGTGGGCGTGTCCGAGCCGACGAGTTGGTTGAGCGTCTCGGTCTGCGGCACGCGCGGCGGGGTCACCGCGAGCCAGCGATCGGGGTCCGGGTCGTCGTCCTGCGCGACGACGCGGATCGTGTCGGCGTCCGGCGAGATCTGATCGAGGGGGATCCGCAGGTTTCGCCAGGACGGCGCGGGCCCGATGTCGACGGGCGCAGCCGTGCCCAGCGGCGTGACCTGCCCGCCTTGGCGCTTGCCGTATTCGACCACGACTGTTCCGCCGTCGGTGACGACCCCGTCGCCGCTGATCGAGTGAATGCGGCCGGCCGCACCGATCGAGATCAGGTCGCCGCCGTCACGGGGGAGGGCGTACCACTCGGACGTGAGCGACGACGGTGCGTCCGATCCGAAGCTGCCGAGTACCGGCGTCGTCGCGGGGTCGAGGCCGAACGGCAGCGCGACGGTGCTGCCGTTGACGCCGACGGCACCGGAGCCGCCGCCCGTGCCCGCGGTGTTGCCGGTCTGTTCCTGGTCGCTGTCGACCGAGTTCGCCATCCCCTCGGACGTGGCCTTCTCGTCGGCGCTGAGGTCGCCTGCGACGCCGTTGGGGGTGAAGCCGGTGGCTGTTGCGGCGAGCGCGGCTGCCCGGTTGCCCGACAGCGGCTCGAGCATCGACGCGTTCGGGTCGGTCTCGACGAGGACGCTGTCGGCGAGTCCGCACGTGTTGCCGCCGACGGCCCCCACGTTCGACGTGGTGAGCGAGAACGCCGGGTACTGCGACACCGCGCCCTTCGCGAACGACAGGACCATGAACACGACCATGAACGCGGCAGCGACGGTCAGCGGGGGGATCGACCACGCCTTGTTCGGACGTCGATCGGCCGGGGCGGGGTTGCGCGATTCGAAGGGCTCGCGGAAGTAGTACCAGGCGGCGACCCCGAGCATCACGACCGCGAGACCCAGCAGTACGGTGCTCGCCCCGATGCCGGCGACGGAGACCGGCGTGTTCCACCACGGGATGCTGTACGACGACACGTACCACCACGAGTTCGGGCCGGTGAAGCACAGTGCGAGCACGAACAGCACCGCGGCGGCGAACAGCGCGCGGTTGCGACGCGAGCGCAGTGCCACGGTGCCCACCGCGATCGACGTGAGGACGGCGAGGGAGCCTGCCAGGCCCGCGTAGATGCCGAAGTGGTGCGTCCACTTGGTCGGCGTGAACATCATCAGGAGCATCGCGGCAAGCGTGATGCCCACGATGCGCCGTGACGGCCCGGTCGACGTGCCGGGGATGCGGCCGCCCTTGCGCAGCATCACCAGCAGCGTCACGACGAGCGACAGGATCATCACGAACACGCCGAACCTGCGGGCGAGACCGCCGTCGGCGCCGGTGTTGTTGAACAGCCACTGGTAGCGCTGGTACTCCTCGAACCACGGCATGTCGGGGCCGATCGCATGCACGCGCTGCATCTCGAGCACGGCCGCGAGCCCCTGGTCGGCGAACACCGCGACGAGGATCACGAGGCCCGTCGCGAGCAGCGGGCCGAGGACCGCGAGATAGCCGACGGTGCGCGCTCGGCGGATCACGATCTGCATGATCGGCCGCGCACCGGCGACGAGTGCGCCGAAGCAGATCAGGCCGGACGGCCCGACGCTCACCGTGAGCGCGCCGACGAGGATCGCGACCGCAGCCGGGAGCAGGCGCCTGGTCGCGATCGCCCGCTCGACCGAGCACCAGGTCAGCAGCGCCCCCACCGCGACGATCGGCTCGGGGCGCAGGCCGTTGTTGTAGGGCAGCCAGAACGCGAGGAACACGAGCCCGCCGGTCCACAGGGCGACCTTGTTGCCACGGACCGCGGCGCCGAGCCGCGGCGCGACCTCGCGGCTGATGACGAGCCACGCGACGATGCCCGCGAGCAGAGCGGGCAGGCGCACCCACGGGCTCGCCGTGGTGACGGACGCCATGATCGCGAGGACGTCGTAGTAGGGCGATCCGAAGGGGGCTTCCGGCACGCCGAACCACCGGAAGTAGTTCGCCATGTAGCCGGAGGCCTCGGACGCGCGCGCCATCGTGAACTGGTAGCCGTCGTCGGACGTCGTGGCACCGATGAAGTGCCACAGCACGAGTGTGCCGAGGACGACGCCGTCGAGTGCGTCGAACCGCCACCAGCGGGCGGGCAGGAAGCGACGGGAACGCCGGCCGTCGAGGTTGTCGATGCGGTGCAGGGACACGAGCGCGATCGCGGTCGCGAGGACCGCGGCGACCATCGCGACCACCTTCACCGCCGACGGGCTCGACGAGAAGCGCGAGTCCAGTTGCGCGGTGACGGACATGCCGTCCGGTGCTGCGCCCTCGAGTTGGGTGTAGACACCCACCATCTGCGGCCGGATGTCGCCGTCGTGCGTGACGGTCCGGTCGCCGACCGATGCGGTGGTCGACGACATCGTCGACGTCACGGCGACGGAGCAGTCGCCGCCGTCGAGAGGCGCCGAGAGGAGGGTCCGGTCGCGCTGCGTGATGTCGACACGTCCCGGACCGGCTTCGGACGCGGGCGTCACCTGGGCGACCATGCCGTACTTCGCCGCATCGGGTGCAGTGGCGGGCGACGTGGAGACGAGCACGCCGCCGCCCTGCTGCGCCAGCTGCTCGACTGCGCTGCACGGAACGGCGACGTCGAGTTCGAGCGGTGCGTAGGACACCAGCGGTGCGTCGACGCTGGTGAGGCTGCCGTTCTGTGGCCAGCTCAGGCTCGATTGCTGCTGGTCGACGGGCAGGAAGGGGAGGGCGAGAGCGCACAGGATGCCGACGAGTGAGGACACGATCGCGACCAGCCGAATCCGCCGTACGGGACTCGTCGAGACACCGATCGGGGGAGCTGCCGGCTTGATCGGGTCGTCGAGAAGGCTGTCGGTCACGGCGACCGATGCTATCGAACACCCGAGCGGGACGAAGAAACCCCAGGTCAGCTACTGGCCGGGCGGTCGACGAGCGCCACCGGGCGGAAATACAGGGCCTCTGCGGTCTCGTCCACAGCGACCGTGAGGTCGTCGCCCACGTCGATGTGGTCGCTGACGCGGATGCGGTCCGATGTGCCGAGCAGCGCGCGCACCGACTGCGCCGGGACGATGCCGCGCCGACCGTCGGCGCTGACCGCGAGCGCGTACTTCGGCCCCGTGCGGGTGACGCGCACGACCTGCGTGGTGTGTTCGTCGCGTGCGTCCGTTGCCGTCGCGGCCGAGCCCGGTGTCCGGGAATCGAACGTCTTGGAGTCGAGCTCCACGGCGAGCGTGTCGGCCATGTCGTCGACCGTCGCGAGCAGGTCCGCCATGCGACGCGCATAGTCTTCGTGCGTCGGATCGGGTTTGAGCACGCCGCCCGGCCGGTACATGTCCTCGTGGGTGAGTTCGCCCCACGCGTCCTGCAACCGGGTCTTGACCTGTACCTCCACCTTGATCGGGCGGGTGCCGTGGTTCGTCGCGACGGGCACCAGGAGGATCGCGTGGTACGCGCGGTAGCCGCTTTCCTTGGGGTGGTCGACGTAGTTGACGGGTGGGATCGCGAACCCGATGGCCGAGTCGGGGGCATTGCACGTGGACTCGAGCGCGAGCGTGAAGGCGGTGAGATCACGCGGGCTCTTGCAGAGCACTTTGATGCCGACGATGTCGTGCAGGCTCGCCTCGACGTCCTCGACGGTTTCGGGCCTGTCGAACACCCCCTCGGCGACTTTGCGCCGAATCTTCTCGACGGCGCGACTGCGCTTCTTGATGCGCGACGTGCCCGCATCGAGCCGGTCACGGTCGTCGTCCTCGAGCACCACGTCGGCGATCGACTCGAGGAACGCGGTGGCCGCGACCAGAGCGACATTCCAGTATCGGCTGCGCTCGCGGTAGAGCGAGCCGACCAGACGGTCGAGGCTGGGGGCGGCCACCGCGGGTTCCTCCTGAGGGTGCGGGTCGGATCAGCGGTGACGTTACGCGGTGGCCGGGGCGGACTCGCGTCGATCGGGTGCCGTGTCGCTTCCTTCCGCGGGCCCGTGCTGCGCCGGGATCGCGGTGTCGTCCTCGCTGATCCCGCTGTCGTCCTGACTGAACGGGTCGCCGTGTCGGGGCGCGTCGAATCGGTTCCGGTCGAGAATGCCTTCCCGCTTGGCGACGATCGTCGGTACGAGCGCCTGGCCGGTGACGTTGACGGCGGTGCGCCCCATGTCGACGATCGGCTCGACGGCGAGCAACAGCCCCACGCCCGCGAGCGGCAGCCCCAGAGTCGAGAGCGTCAGCGTGAGCATCACCGTGGCACCGGTCGTCCCGGCGGTCGCGGCCGATCCGACGACCGACACGACCACGATCAGCAGGTAGTCGGTGATCGACAGCGGCAGGTCGTAGAACTCGGCGACGAAGATGGCCGCGATTGCCGGGTAGATCGCTGCGCAGCCGTCCATCTTGGTCGTCGCGCCCAGCGGGACCGCGAACGAGGCGTACTCGCGGGGCACACCGAGGTTGCGTTCGGTGACACGCTGCGTCAGCGGCAGGGTGCCGATCGACGACCGCGACACGAAGCCCAGCTGGGTCGCCGGCCACACACCCGAGTAGAACTTCCGGACCGACAGCCCGTGCGCCCGGATCAGGACCGGATACACGACGAAGAACACGAGGGCGAGACCGATGTACACGGCCGCGGTGAACCAGCCGAGCGACCCGATCGCGTCCCACCCGTAGCTCGCGACGGCATTGCCGATCAGGGCCGCGGTGCCGATCGGCGCGAGGCGGATGATCCACCACAGCACCTTCTGCACGATCGCGAGCAGTGATGCGTTGAGCTTCAGGAACGGCTCGGCCTTGTCGCCGACCTTCAGGGCCGCGATGCCGATCGCGGCGGACACGACGAGCAGCTGCAGGATGTTGAAGCTGAGCGATGTCGTCGACGTCACCGCGAGGTCTGCGCCGTCACCCGCGACCGTCGACGTGGTCTTGGCGCCGAGCCCGAGGAAGTTGGTGGGGACGAGCCCGGTGAGGAAGGCCCACCACGACCCGCTCGTCGCCGGCGCCTTCTCCGCGGCGGCGGTGACATCGGTGTGGTTGCCGGGCTGCACGAGCAGGCCGACGACGATCCCGATCACCACGGCGACGAACGCGGTGAGCGCGAACCACAGCAGCGTCCGGACCGCGAGCCGAGCCGCGTTCGCGACGTAACGCAGGTTCGCGATCGAGCTGACGACCGCCGTGAACACGAGGGGAACCACCGCGACGGTGAGCAGCTTGACGTAGCTCGACCCGAGCGTGTCGAGCGTGCCGATCAGCCAGTTCTCGTTGCCGTCGGCGGCGGGCGCCATCGAGCGCGCGAGCATGCCGACGAGGACGCCGACGATCAGGCCGGTGACGATCTGGGGGCCGAACGAGGTGACCCATTTCGGGAGGCGGCGCGAGGTGTTCTCGCCCGCCTCGGGCACAGAGGTGCCGGGCATGGTTGTGCCTTTCGGAAGAGCGCGCACGATCGTGCGCGAGAGGGGTGCTGGAAGCGCTATGCGGAGCGCGAACAGATCGCGCTCGCCTGCAGGCGCAGGTCGACGAATCGTCGAGAGGTCAGAAACAGCACGGGTCGAATGTACTCCCCGGCCAAGCGGTGCTCCACGCCGCGTGAGCGGCGTTACGCTGGCGACGGCGCGAGGGGAGTGCGATGGCGGCGGCTGGTGGTGGCGGGCAGACCCGGTTGGGGCGGGTCCAGCTACGGCTGGCGGGCATTCGCGACGGCACCGACGACGCCACGCTGTCGGCGGCGTTTCTGCTCACAGCAACGGTGGTCGCGCTGGTGTGGGCCAACATCGGCGATTCGTACACGACCTTCTGGCACACGCCGGTCGCGATCGAGATCGGGTCCTACTCGATCGATCTCGAGTTGAAGCACTGGGTCAACGACGCGCTCATGACGCTGTTCTTCTTCGTCGTCGGCCTCGAGGTCAAACGCGAGGTGTCGATCGGCGAGCTCACCGAACGCTCCCGCGCGCTCGCACCGGTCGTCGGGGCCGTTGCAGGCCTCGCGCTGCCCGCCGTGCTGTTCCTCGCGCTCAACCCGAGTGGCCCCGAGGCACACGCGTGGGGTGTCGTCGTCTCGACGGACACGGCGTTCGTGCTGGGCGCCCTCGCGCTCGTCGGGCCGAAGCGTTCGGCCCGACTGAGGATCTTCCTGCTCGCGCTCGCCGTCGCCGACGACATCGGTGCACTCGCGATCATCGCGTTCTTCTACACGGAGAGCCTGGAGGTCGTGCCGCTGCTGCTCGGATTCGTCGGGCTGGCCGTCATCTGGCAGCTACGCCGGCTCGAGGTGTGGCGCGGTGTCGTCTACTTCCTCGTCGCGGCGGCCACGTGGGTCGCCTTCTACGAGTCGGGAGTGCACCCGACGCTCGCGGGCGTCCTGATCGCGCTGATCCTGCCGGTGTACCCGCCGCGGCGTTCGGAGGTCGAGCGCGCAGGTCAGGTTGCGCGTGCGTTCCGGCAGTCGCCGAATCCCGACTACGCGCGCAGTGCGCAGCTGGCGCTGCTGCAGGCGGTGTCGGTCAACGAACGGCTGCGGCGGTTCTTCGCGCCCTACACGTCCTTCCTCGTCGTCCCGATCTTCGCGCTCGCGAATGCGGGCATCGTCGTCACCGGCGACAGTCTCGCCGCGGCCCTCACGTCGCGACTCGCGTGGGGCATCGTGCTCGGACTCGTCGTCGGCAAGTTCGTCGGGATCACCGTGTCCACCGCCGTCGTCGCCCGAATGCGGCCGGGAGCACTTCCGCCGGGCCTGCCGCTGTCCCACATCGCAGGCGGCGGTGCGCTGGCCGGCATCGGCTTCACGATCTCGTTGTTCATCGTCGATCTCGCCGTCCCGTCGCCCGATCTCGCGAACGAGGCCCGCATCGGCGTGCTCGTCGCAGCGATACTCGCGACTGCACTCGGGTGGGCGATCTTCCGGATCGTCGACTGGCGCAACCCGCCACGCGAGGAACCGGGCGCGCGGCTGCTGAGACCGGTCGATCCGGACCGCGACCACATTCGGGGAGACGTGTCGGCGCCGCTCACGATCGTCGAGTACGGCGACTTCGAGTGCCCGTTCTGCAGCAAGGCGACCGGAAGCATGTGGGAGGTGCGCGCCCACTTCGGCGACTCGCTGCGGTATGTGTTCCGGCACCTGCCCAAGGACGAGGAACATCCGCTCGCCCGATTCGCGGCGCAGGCGAGCGAGGCCGCGTCCGTACAGGACAGCTTCTGGCAGATGCACGACGTGCTGTTCCGGCACAGTGACGCGCTCGGCGAGGACGAGATCTACCGGTACGCCGACGAACTGGGACTCGACATGCAGGCCTTCGAACACGACCTGCGGCACGGCGACGCGGCTCGCCGCGTCGACGACGACGCCGTCGACGCGAGCAGCAGCGAGGTGGTCGTCACCCCGACGTTCTACGTGGGGCGCAGCGACGGCGTGCTGCGAAAGCACACCGGCCCGTTCGACGCCGCGTCGCTCGTGCAAGCACTCGAGGCCGTCCGGCACGCACCGTGACGCTCAGCGTGTGCGCGCGAATCGCACCGGCTCGGTGCCCGGCACCTGTGCGATCTCGTCGCGCGCCACGAGATGCCGCACGTGCGCGGCGGCCTCGGACAGTGCCATCGACTTGCCCAACGGCGCGATCGCATCCCACGGCTTGTACCACTTCATGCGCGACGCGGCCTGCCACAGGGTGAGCTGTTCGTCGCCGAACGCGTCGACCAGCAGGGACAGCCTTTCCTCGTGGTGGTCGAGCAGTTCACCCGCCCGGCCGGCCACATTGTCGAGCGGAATGCCGTGTGCACCGAGGCCCCGGGTGACGTCCATCGACTGCACACGCCGGAGCGAATCCATGAACTCGGCGAGCGCGTCGCGTTCCTCCAAGGGGTAGACGAAATTGCCGACGTGCGGGGTCGTCTTCTGCAACACGTGGTCGCCGGTGAACATGACGTCGGCGTCCTCGAGGTAGAAGCACACGTGTCCGGGCGTGTGACCCGGCGTGTACACGACGCGCAGACCGCGGCCCGCGAGCGGAACGACCTCGTCGTCGGCGAGCGTGCGATCGGGAGTCGACGCGGCGGTGGTGGGCGGGTCGCCCGCTGCCACGCCGAACGGGGCGGCCTCTTCCTGAGACGCTCCGGCGCGCAGGACGTTCTCGCGCTGCCCGCTCATCCACGCCGAGTCGCGCGGCGTGACCATGCCGTCGAACATCGCGTAGTCGGCTTCGTGCATCGCGATCCACGCACCCGACGCCTCACGCACGCGGCCGCACAGCCCGACGTGGTCGGGGTGGAAGTGGGTGAGGACGACGCCTTCGACGTCCTGCACCGAGTGACCGATGTCGGCGAGACCCTGCTGCAGGCCGTTCCAGCCGTTCTCGTCGTCCCAGCCGGCGTCGACCAGCACGAGGCCACCCGGCGACTCCATCGCGTAGACCAAGGTGTGACCGAGGGGGTTGTCGGTGATGGGCACCGGAATCTGGAAGATCCCGTCGCCGATGGGGGCTGCAATGGGCATCGGTGCTACCTCAGTCAATCGTCGATCGAATACGAGTAGTCCCTCCATATTCATCACAGTGGGGGAGAACGTGTGGCACCGGGTCCCGATCGACGGGAGCGCGGCGCACCGGAACCCTGATTCACCGCCAGTTCGAGAGCCGGCGGGGCACGATGGGTGCATGGGTACGCGGACGGTGTCGGTGGTGTTGTTGCCCGGTGCGGGCTCGGACTCGTGGTACTGGCATCTGGTGGTGCCGCGGCTGGAAGCGGTGGGCCATCGCGTCGTCACTGTGGACCTGCCGTGGGACGACCGCGACGCCGGGCTGTACGAGTACGCGGACGTCGTGGTCGGTGCGGTGCAGGATCTGCCGCGACCGCTCGTGCTGGTTTCCCAGTCGATGTCTGCGTTCACGGCCGTCGCGGTCGCCGAGTTCGTGCCCGTGGATCTGCTGGTGATGGTGGCGCCGATGATCCCGTCGCCGGGGGAGTCGCCTGGGGAGTGGTGGACGAACACGCGGCACGCGGAGGAGCGGCGCACCGCCGACGTCGCCGCCGGGCGCGACCCCGACGCACCGCTCGACCCGCGCGAGGTGTTCTTCCACGACGTCCCCGCTGCGCTCGCCGACGAAGCTTTCGCGCGAGGCGAGAGCGATCCTGCCGAGAGTGCCTTCGCGACGGCGTGGCGTGCCGAAACATGGCCCGACGTGCCGGTGCGCGTGCTCGCGGGACGGCATGACCGACTGTTCCCTTTCGAATTCGTCACGCGGCTCGCGCGGGAGCGGCTGATGGTCGAACCCGACGCGATCGACTCGGGCCACCTGCTCGCGCTCGCGCGTCCCGATGCGGTGGCCGACCATCTCGACCGGTACGCGCGCTCGGTGCAGTGAGTGCGTGCCGTCAGCGGTCGTCGGTGTCGGTGGCGTCTTCCCGCATGATGAAGCTGAACAGCGTCGGATCCGAGGGCAACGCGAACAGTTCGAGCTGCGGCGGCCGGATCGAACGGGCGCTGGGGTGGTTGGTGAGCACCGCGAGCGCGCGGCGCAGTACACGCGCGGTGGCCGCCCAGCCGTCGGCTTCGTGACGGCTCTCGTCGCGTTCGGTGTGATCGTCGAGGCACTCGGCGTCGTCCGCGCTGTCGTCCCACGCCTGCTGCTGGTCGACGGCGACGCCGAGATAGAAGCGCAGGATGTCGGGATCGCGCCCGCATACCTCGAAGACGGTCTCGGAATCCGTGAAACCTGTTGCATCCGGGTCGAGCTCGGCGAGTTGTACCAGCGGCGCGGGCAGGTCGTCGTTCTCCTCTGCCGAGTTGTATTCGATGACGTCGAATTCCGTGGCGTGCTCGTCCACGTCGTCGTCCGGCACGAGCGGCGCGTCGCGCAGGTGTTCGCCGAGCTGGTCGGGCGACAGGCGAGTGGAATCGATGATGGCCGACAACGCGGCGAGTACCTCCGCGAGCTGCCCGGGAACGAACGGGGCGGCCGGAAGCGTGTACTGGGCAACCAGATTCGAGCCCATCACCTCGGCGTGGAAATAACGCCACTGTCTGCTCAGGCTGTCGGCGAGGGCGAGCGCGTCGGCGTGATCGGAGAGATCGCGCACGACCGCCGCCATGATGCGGACCGCGGGCTCGTCGTCGGTGGGCCACACGTGCACGCGCGTGCCGGAGAGTTCGACGACCGGGTCGCGGTCGCCGTCCAGCCTGACCGGCAACTGCAGCGTGCACGACAACGTGTGGACGAGCAAGGAGCGCAGCTCGTCCGGGTTCTCGGGAAAGACCGGGAGCCACGAGTCGTCGGTGGGCTCTGCCGGTGGCGTCGGTTCGAGCTGTTGTGCCGCAGGGCATCCCGACACCCGAATGAACGCCGGATGGGGCACTGCCCACAGGTCACGCAGGACGCGTACTGCGATGTCGGCAAGGCGGTCGGCGAATGCCCGGGGGTCGTCGCGCCAGAACGCGGGTGACCCGTCACCATGGTCCCCGCTGCGCGCGCACGTGGGTCGCGACAGGCCGAGCGATTCGAGCCACGACTCGTCGGCGTCGTCGAGTTGTTCGTCCGCGCCCAGGAACGCATTCGACGGCACCTCGCAGCGGACGAGGCCGCCACCCCAGCTGAGGAACTGCACGCCACGGGACGACGGCGACTCGTCCCACGCTGCCTCGAGCATGACGATCTCGCCCTCGGCCAGCGTTTCGAGGATGTCGGCGAGCGAGCCGCGGAATTCGACCCAGGCGCGTCGAACGCTGCCGTCGAAGTCGGACGGAGTTGCGTGCATCGTGAACCCCCTCGTCGTCGGGTGGCCGGCGACGCGTGCGTCGACCGGTGCCATGAAGATAGACCGCGCGACCGACACGTGCGCCGCGACGCTCCGCGTCGCAGCCGCTCTGTGACCATTGCGCCAGGCACACGCCTCGAGGTTCGCCGCCACGGTCGGGCGTGCCGCGGCATTCGGCTCCGCAGGATCGAACACCGCCGAGCGGAGCCGAGGCCGGACTGTGTGCGGCCCGGTACGTACGACGGCGTGTACTACCGACGCCGGTTCCGTCCTCCGGGCGATGGGGTTGCGCTCTGCGTGACGTGAACACTCGCGACGGTGCTCGACCGGCGGTTGGCGTCGAGCCGAACGGGAGGAGGCGCTGTGCGCACGTACGTGGACGAGACAGGGCACTTTTCCGACACAGCGCGGTGGAACCCCGCTCTCGCGGTCCCGCCGCACGTGGCGTCGTGCTCGGTGGTACTCGCTGCGTCGGTCGACGAGACGGATTCAGGGCGACAGGCTTTCGCCGACGCGGGGTTCGATGTCGTCATGGTGCGGTGCCGCGCGGGACATGTGTCACTCGACGACGACGCGGTCGTCGAGCTGGTTCCGAAGCCCGACATCGATCTGTCGATCGCACGTTCGGCGCTGGACCTTTCGACACCGTGCTGAATTCGAGGCACTGTTGGATAGGTCACTCGCGGGGACGTGGCTCACCGCAACGGGCGCCCTGGTGTAATTCTCAACCACCATGTCGGAAACCTTGAATCGTGTATCGCCGCGGATGATCGCCGTCTTCCGAGTCGTGGTGGGCTTTCTCTTCTTCTGCCACGGTGCGTCGACGCTGTTCGCCTGGCCGGTCGCGCCCTACGGTGGCGCGACGGCATCCGTGGGCCAATGGCCGTCGTGGTGGGCGGGCGCCATCGAGCTCGTGGTGGGCGTGCTGCTCGTCGTCGGACTCGGCACGCGCGCTGCGGCATTCGTCGGATCCGGGGCGATGGCCGTCGCCTACTTCTGGAAGCCTCAGCCGGACGGTCTGCTCCCGATCCAGAACGAGGGCGACTCGTCCGCGCTCTTCTGCTGGTCGCTGCTGCTGCTCGTGTTCCTCGGACCGGGCCGGCTCGCACTCGCGACGGTGGTCCGACCGTCCCGTCCGGCGGTGGGTGAGCCGGACGAAGACGTTGTCGCCGTGCGCTGAGCCGGCCGACGGTCACGGCGACGGGCGAAGGTCGATGCGGAAACCGTTGTCCGCGAAGCAGGTCCCGATGTAGGAAGGCGGATCGTGCGCCGTGCACATCCACCCGTCGATGGGTGTCGCGTCAGTGGGCTCCTGTCGCAGACGCGCGTCGACCACGTTGAATGCCTCCGTGCAGCCGACTCGACCGCCGTCGGTCGCCACCGCGGCGACGTGCAACTCGCCGCCGCCGGGTGCTGTGACGAGCCCGCAGTCGATGCCGTCCTCCGTCTCGTGGGGATAGGTCGTGGGTGCGGCGGCCGTCGACGTGGCAGTCGTAGCGGGGGCGGCAGTGCGAGGCTGCTCCTCGGTCGCCTCCCCGCACGCACTCGGAGCGGCGCTCAGTACGGCGCCCAGCACAGCGGTGCGGGCAATCGATCTCATGGTCACGGTGCTCCTTCCGGTTTCGTCGGCGGACGGGATGCTAGTTTGGCGCGAATCGATCAGGGAGGGCCGTCGCGTACGGCGGTGTCGACGGGAGGGAAAACCGTGATCAGTGCCGACCCGGGCCGGGCTGCACAGGAACTGGACGAATGGGCAAAGGGCCTCGAGGAGAAGGCGCGTTCCTTCCAGACGCTGCACGAGCAGATGAATGCCACCACTGTCACGCACACCTCGCGGGACGGAAGGGTGCGCGTCACCGTCGACGGCAACGGGCTACCGACCGACATCACGCTCACCGACGCGGCGCGTGGTACCGAGCCCGCAGCGCTGTCGGCCGAGATCATGCAGTGCCTCCGCGAGGCGCGGACACAACTGCGCGAACGAGTCACCTCGCTCGTGCGGGGCACAGTCGGTGACGACGAGGCGGGTAACGGCATCGTGTCGCAGTACGTCGCGCGCTTCCCCGACCCCACCGAGGACAGCGATCCGGTGGGCTCCGAACCGTGTTCGCGCCAGAGTGTCGCTCGTCCCGCCGACGAGATGGAGGACGACGACTACTTCCGGAATCAGTCGTTCGTGCGTCGCGACGACACCGCGCGATGAGCCGGGTGTCGTGATGCACCCGGTGTCCCGCAGTCGCATGATCGCGCCGCTCGAATGGAGCAGTCAACGGCCCGGCCCGCGCCATCCGGTCACGGTTGTGCTGCGGATCGTCTTCGCGATGCTCGTCGTCGGCCCGGTCGTGGTCGTTGCCATGTCAGGCGCGTGGCTACTCGCACTCGGCCTGGCAATCCTGGTCGGACTCCTGTCGATCCCGGCCGTCACCCTCGGGGCGAACACGCGCTGTGATGCGATCTCACCGCGGGTACGTCGCGTCGACGTCGATCCGGCGACCGGGCGCAGCCACGACGCGGACACCTCCGTGCCGCCGACGCTCGACACCGTTCGCGGCCTACTCCTGCCGCACAACGGGATTCGCGTTCTCTCGCTGTTCGCGCCGGGCGCCGGTCTGCTCGTGTTGCCGGCACTCAGCGCTGCGCGATTCCCGGATTCGACGGTCGGTTCCGCTCTCGGGATCGCCGTCATGACGATCGTCGCTGCGATCCCCGCTGCCGTCGTTCTCGCCGGTGCGGCGCTGACGCAGGCGCGCCGCAAGTACGGCGTCGTCGCGGTCGCCGACGGTCTTTTGGTATCGAATCCGCATTATGCGCGGTTCGTGCGCTGGGAACAGATCGCCTGGATCCGCCCGTACCACAACACCGAAGGCCGCGCGGGGGTCGAGATGATCCGCATCGATCTGCATCCGTCGGCACCGCCAGTCGTGCGCTACGCCTTCGATCCGTTCGGTCGCCTCGCGCTCACGATGGTGGACCCGCGGAGAGACCGAATCGAGTTGCCGATCCAGCATTTCGACCTCGATCCGGTGCTTCTGCTCAACCTGCTCTACGACCTGCACACGCATCCCGAACTGCGACCCGAACTCGCCGACGGGCGCATCGTCGACTATCTCCGATTCATGCTCACCCAGCCGAGGCAGTAGTGGGGTCGTGTTAGGTTCGACGCGACGTGCGCCCGGGGGAGGTGCCGACCACAGGGGAGGGGAACAGCGACGGTGTCCGATTCGTTCTCGGTCGACCTCGACCAGCTGACCGGCCATGCGCGGGAGATCGACGGTTTCGGCGAGCGCACCACGGCCGCGGCCGGATCGGCGTCGCAGCTGGCGGGTATGACCGACGCGTTCGGGTTGTTCTGCCAGCCGTTCGGCGCGATGTTGTCGATCCCGCAGCAGAGCGGCGCGCAGGCCGTCCAGGCGACGGCCGACGCGATGCGCCGCGCAGGTGACAACCTGCGTGCCGCCGTCGAGCAGTACGGCGAAGCCGACGACGGCTTCGCGCAATCGTTGAAGGACATCGTCGACGAGATCGCACCGGGCGCGACGGCGGGTGGACGCTGATGGCCGACTACGACATCCCCACCGCTCTGCTGTCACCCGTGGCGGCGCCATTCCTCGGTCCGACGACGACCGTCGAGAACGTCTCCCTCCCCAGCAGCGACTCCACGGGAGTCGCCACCGGCGTGACATCCTTCGAAGCCGGGTGGCAGCTCGGCAAGGGGATCGCGGAAGGCGACATCGGTGCCGCTGCGTCCGGCGCACTCGGCGTCGGTCTCGACGTCGCTTCGGCCGCGAGCGACCCCATCGGCTACGTCGCCGCACAGTGCCTGTCGTGGATGCTCGAGCACATCGAGCCCGCTCGCGAAGCGCTCGACAATCTTGCGGGCGACCCTGCAGGCGTCAAGGAATACGCGCAGCAGTGGACCGGTATCGAGACCGAGCTCATGTCCGTGCGGGAGGCGATGCTCTCCGCGGTGGCCTCCGGCACGAGCCAATGGTCGGGTGCGGCCGCCGATGCCTACCGTGCGCACGCGCAGTCGGTCGCCGATCTCGCCGGTGGCGCCGCCGGAGGCGCACACGGAATCTCGAAACTGACCGAAGGCATGTCCGAGATCGTCGGTGGTGTGCGTACCGCGGTTCGAGACCTGCTGTCCACCATTGCGGGCGCGTTGGTGAGCTGGACGATCGAGATCCTCGCGTCGGTCGGTGTGGGTACTCCTGTCGTCGTCGCCCAGGCGACCTCGCGAATCGCGCAGGTTGTACGCACCGTGTCGAAGCTGCTGAAAGAGTTGGGCGAAGCGGTCACCAGTGCGACCACCCAGCTCACGCTGTTGCGCGATCTGTTCGACGGCTTCTACAAGTCGATGCAGACGTTGACGGCCGAATCATGATGTCACTCGTACCCGCTCGGCCACCCGGTGCCGTCGGCGACGTCGCACCCGACCTGCAGCGCTCGTGGTCGAAGGTGCGCACACACCTCAACGTCGCCTTCGTCTTCGTCCCCCTCGTCGCGGTGTTGCTCACGGCAGGGGTCGCCGTCGTGGCGACGGCCGCCTCGGTAGCGTCGTTGGTCGCGCTGGCGTGTGTCGCCATCCCGCCGATGTGTGCGGCACTGTGGTTGCGGCACGGCGGCTTCCGATCGATCACTCGGTGGGTGTCGATCGCGGTCCTGGCGTCGCTCGTGCAGGCGCTGGCCGGTTCGATCGGTACGGCGGTCGCGGTCGCGGGCCACACGGAACCGTCGCAGGTCTCAGCCCTGTGGGGTCTCGTATGGATCTGTCCGCTCGTCGCAGTGGTGTCGGCATTCATGGCGCGGAGCGCTCTTGTTCCGCCTCGCTCCGCGGAGGTCGGTGACACCGACCTGGAGCTGAAATTCCTCGTCAGGTACGACGGAACTCCTCAGGGCCACACGATGGGTGTGCACCGCTACACGGTCACGCGAGGCCCGGTGGGCATTCAGTTGCTGTTCGCATCCCTGTCCGGGGACGCTCTCGAACTGTGGGTGGGTAGTCCCGGATATGTCGGGGCGATGACCCTGCCCGACGAGGGCACATACGCCTCGATCCCTTTCCGCGACATCCAATCCTGCCGCGTCGTCCAGTTGGGACCGGAAGTCCAAGGCATGCAGTGGATGGTGCTGCGCAGCGGGGCAGTGCTGCGTCCCACGCCGGGCCCCGCGGTGCTGATCACGACGAACGGCGTCGAACGCTTCATTCCGTTGAACGACGCGACTCTCGTCGCCTCCGTGATCGAAAGGCGCATGCGGCGGGCGCAGATGCTCGCTCACGAGCAGAATGTTCACAAGTCGAGCTGATTCGCAAAGCGCCGAGAATTTTCGGCGTCGGTCGCCGCAATGAAACTGGCCTCGGCGCGGTAGCGACTCGTGGCCGTGACGAGATCCTGCTGCAATTGGTGAATGCCTTCGTCGAGACCGAAAACTGCCGCCCTGAAGGCCCCTGCCGCGGTACCGGAAAGCTGCTCGGCGCAGTCGGTCAGCTGTGAAGAAACCTCGCTGTGGCGTGCCGAGATTCTGGCTGACGACGCCTGCAATTCATCGGCGTGTGACACGGGATCGGATCGGTGAAGGGGTGTCTGTCCGAGCGCCCGCTGTACGTCGTCGCGCAGGACGTCCATGGTCATCGACGCCGATCGACATGGACATGACACATCGTGCCGCGACGTATCCATGGTGGCCGCAGATGCGGGGGATACTAAGGCAGCCCAAGTGAGAGCGAGGGCGGCAAGAGCCGACAGCGAGCCGCGATATCGTGCTTTCATCCGCTCAATATGGCATTGGCACGGCCTCGACTCCGGAAACGATTTCCTTCGACGCGCCGACGAGTTGGAGGATCTTGCGAAAAGCCCGCCGACGGCCACTGAACTCCGCGGGTTGAAGCTGGGCGGCGGGAGTGTTGGTCGGCGTTCGGCGTCGGAATCTTCACCTCGGGTGCCGTCGACTCGGTTTTCAAGGACGGCTTCGACGCCGACGCCATGTGGGATGGCGGAAAGAACGCTGTCGTGGATACGGGCAGCGCAATCAAAGGGGTGTTCACCGGTGCGTGGGACTCAGTCTTCTGCTCGACCTCGGCCGGCAGAGTGGCCGACGAACGGCTGGCGGAGTGGAAAGGATCTCTTGCGGTTCGTCTGGTCTGTCGTCGGCTGTTTGGTGCTTGCAGGGGTGTGTGTGGCAGGTGCAATCTCGTACTTCGATCGCGACGACGCCGGGACGGCGAAGTACTTCGTCATGACGGCGGCGGTCTTCGGCGTGATCGCGGCATTCCCACTCGTGTTTCGTCGTTCGGCAAGTGGAGGCTCGTCGCCCCCGCAGAAAGCGTGCCGGGCGGGCGAACTCGTTCCTGTCGGTGAGCCGCGCTAGCTTTCTCGCCATGAGCATGGTGATCACGCGGGAACATCGCGAGCGGGCAGCCGGAGCGCTGGTGGCGTCGGCGGTGGGTGACGCGCTCGGTGCGGGATACGAGTTCACGCATCCCACGCCCGATACGCACATCGACATGATCGGCGGCGGGCCGTTCGGTTTCGCGCCGGGGGAGTGGACGGACGACACGTCGATGACGATCGCGGTCGCGACAGCCGCGACGCAGCACGACCTCCGCACCTGCGCAGGTCTCGACAGCGTGGTAGCCGAGTTCCTGCGGTGGTCGGGGTCGAATCCGAAGGACATCGGCAACCAGACCCGCGCGGTGCTGTCGCAGGTGCCCGCGTCGGCTGCGGAGATGACCCGCGTCGCGCAGGCGCTTCCCGGCCGGACGGGCGGCAACGGCTCGCTCATGCGCACTTCGCCGGTGGGTCTGCGGCATCTCGACGACGGCGTCGCGTGCATCGCGGCGGCGCGCGCGGTCAGCGACCTCACCCACTCCGACCCGCGGGCGGGGGAGGCCTGCGAGATGTGGTCGTACGCAATCCGTCACGCCGTTCTCACCGGCACATTCGACGGCGTGCGCCAGTACCTCGACGTCGTAGGCGCAGACACGAAGAGCTTCTGGACGCCGCTGCTGGATCAGGCCGAGCGCGGTGCGCCCGCCGACTTCCCGAACAACGGGTGGGTGGTCCACGCGCTGCAGACGGCCTGGTGGGCGATCACGTCCACCGATCGGTCGAACTCCGGGCACCTTGCCGCCGCGCTCGAGCAGGCAGTACGGGCGGGTAACGACACCGACACCGTCGCGGCCATCGCAGGCGGCCTCCTCGGCGCGCGCTGGGGCCTGTCCGCGGTCCCGCCGCGGTGGCGGTCACAGCTGCATGGTTGGCCGGGGAGCAAAGCCGACTACCTGGAGGATCTGGCTGACCGGATCCTCGATTGCATCGCCCCCCGAGGAGAGCGCCTCGGGTGACGACTCCCCGCAGGTGCTGTGGTTGGGACGGCGTGCTCGATCCTGCCGAGCTCGGCGGCAAGTCGCACTTCACACCGCTGCACCCGTCGGCGTGGGCGGGGGACCCTTCCCGCGGTCGAGGGGCTCGTGGCACGCGGCGGGTGGCGGACGGTCCGCGATGCAGCAGGCAAGCAGCCGATCGACGTCGCCCGGGAGCGCGGGCATCACCACCTGGTCGACGAGCTGACCCGCGACCGGTGCACGAACTGAGCGCGGCGCACGTGCGCGCGTTGCAGCGCAATGTCGACTTCGTGCCCGGCGGCGAGCTGCACTGGCGCGAGAAACCCCTCCGCTACCCGCAGGTCGAAGTACTCACGGAAATCCCGTCCGCCACCCTGTTGTTCGGTGTGCCGATGCAGTACGGCGGCATCCGGGTCACGCTCGACGGACTCGACGTGATCCTGGAGTCGTCGTCACGCATGGGGCACGAGGTGCGGATCTACCGGGTGAACCGGCACGGCGTCCAGATCGTGCGCCACCCGTGAAGCCGGCACACCTCCCCGGCCGAAAGCTCGGCCGGGGAGGTGCGGTGGCAGATGTCGCTCACGGCGCCTCGGGAATCCCGTTCTCGGGCGGTGCATCTTCGCCCGATCCACTGGACTCGGGTTCGATCGGGGCGTCGCCGATGTCGGTCACCAGGATCGGCGTCAAGTACTCGCCGCCGGCGCCCTCGATGCGGGAGACGGCCATACCCGAAATGCCCATGTGGCTGTCGGCGGAGTAGCGGAACGGCGCAAGCGCGGGGCCCTCGAAGTCGCCTCCGCGTTCCTGCAGAGCCTCGACCACGGACTCGCGGGTCAGGTCTTCTCCTGCGGCCATCAGCGTCTGCACGAAGGTGTAGGCCTGCGACATGCCGTACAGGCGGTAGTTCGTCAACGGTTGGCCGTTGCCGTACTCCTCCCAGACTCGCGTGAACAGCTGGATCCACGGATTGTCCGTCTGGTCGATACCGGGCAGGTACTCGGTGGTGAGAGTGCCGTCGAGCGCACTCGCACCCTCGACACGGCCTTCGGAGAACCTCGCCAGCAGCCCGCCGACGAGGGCGGGATCCGATCCCACATTCGAATAGAACCACTGCGGGTGGTAACCGAGCGTCATCCCGGCAAGCTGGCTCAGTGCGGTGTAGGACGGCACCGTGAAGCCGAGGACGACATCGGCGCCGGATGCCTGCAGGGCGGCGATCTGCGGCCCCACCTCGGTGTTGCCGGACGTATATCGCTGCACGGAGACGATCTGGTCGTCGTTCAGGAACTGGCGCACACCCTTCTCGCCGTCTTCGCCGAAGTCGTCGTCCTGCAGGAACAGGCCGACCTTGGCGTCCGGCATGTTCTCGGCCACATACTGTCCGATGATCTTCCCTTCGGACTCGTAGTCGGTCTGCCAGCCGAAGGTCCACGGGTTCGCCTCGGGATCGTCGCCCCACTGCAGCGAACCACTCGACACGAAGAGGTCGGGAACCTGCTCGTCGTTGAGATAGTCGATCACCGCATTGTGCGGGGGCGTTCCGAGACCGGCGACCATCGCGAAGATCTGGTCCTGCAGAACGAGTTTCTCGGTGACGGTGCTCGTGTTGGTCGGGTTGTAGCCGTCGTCCTCGACGATCCATTCGATCTGTCGACCGTGCACGCCACCTGCGGCATTGACGAAGTCGTAGTAGGCCTGGTGGCCTGAGGGAATCTCGCTGTAGCCGGGCGCGGCGACGCCGGTGAGCGGGAAGTGGCCGCCGATGGTGACGGTGTCGTCGGTGACGCCGGTCGTGTCCCCGGCGCCGTCCCCGCCCGACGCATCGCCGCCGCGGTCGCCCCCCGCGCCGCACGCGGCAGCGACGAGCGCTGTGGCGGTGAGCATTCCGACAGCCGCAGCTGCCCTGCGCACTCTGATTCTCATGTCGTTTCTCCTCGGGTCCGGGTTCGTCCGGGCTTACTGGTGGGATTCCTGCGAGGTTGTGCTCATCGCGGCGATCTCGGCGCGGGCCCGACGGGCGAACCATCGGTTGCGCAGCGTGCCGACGATTCCGGCGGGAGCTGCCAGGATCACGACGACGACGGTCGCACCGAGGATCACCGGGCTCAGTTCGGCAAGCCGTTCCGGCGCGATGTCGAAGTTCGCCCCGACTTCTTCCGCGTAGTACTGAAGGAACACCAGCACCGCCGAGCCGAGCAATGCTCCGGTGAGACTGCCGAGACCTCCGAGCACGACGGCGGCCAGCAGGAGCAACGACAGTGTGATGTGGAAGTTGGTGGGTGCCGCGAGCCGCACGTTCATCGCCATCAGCGCCCCGGCGACCCCGGCGGTGGTCGCGCTGAGCGAGAAGCACACCACTCGGGTCCGGGCGAGGTCGATCCCGGCGAGTTCGGCGGCCACGTCGTCGTCGCGCACGGCGCGCCACTGCCGGCCTACGCGGCTCCGTGAGAGGTTCGCCAGGGCGACGAAGGTGAGCGCCAACAGGATCCAGCCGAGATATGCGAGGAAACGGTAGCGGTCGAGTTCGACTCCGGTGACGAACCAGAACGCGTCGAGCAGCCACGACGGCATGCCCTCCGTCATGTCGGGCAGCGTGACTCGAAGCCCCTGGTCGCCGCCGAGCACGCGAAACTGCAGGGCCAGTGACGGAACCGCGACGGCGAGTGCGAGGGTGGCCCCGGCGATGTACGGGCCGTGCAGACGCGCCGCGGCGATGCCGACCACGACACCCACCGCGAGCGCCACGGCGCTTGCGAGCACTACGGCAGCCAACACCGTCCAGAGAGTGGGACTGCCCTCGGAGAGCAGCAGTGCCGCCGTGTAGGCGCCGATCGCCATGAAAGCGCCGTGCCCGAGCGACAACTGGCCGCTGAGGCCGATCAACACCGTGAGCCCGCCCGCGGCGATTCCGTAGTACGCCATGTTGCCGATCTGGCTCTGCCGGAACTCGGGGGACGTCTCGACGAGCAGCGCGACGACGAGCAGGCCGAGGACGGCGATCGCACCGTGGCGTACCAGTGGAGTCGACAGTGCGCGACGCACACGGGAGGCCGGCCTCGGTGAGGCGTGCTCGGTGGTGGGCAGGGTCGTCGTCATCAGACTCTCCGTTCGGCGACGTGCGAGAACAGGCCACCCGGGCGAACCAGGAGGACCACGATGAGGATCGCGAGGGCGAACACCGAGACGAGGTGACCGCCGAGGTATCCGCTGACGAAACTGAGCGTCAGGCCGAGGATCAGGCCGCCGACGACCGAGCCGACAGGACTGTCCAGGCCGCCGAGTACCGCTGCCACGAAACCGAATACGACGTACGCATCCATGTACCCCGGATGAATGAACGAGCCGCTGCCGATCAGGAGCCCGGCGAGCGCACCGATCATCGCCGCGAGCGCCCAGCCGAGCGTCAGCATCCGGCCCACCCGCACGCCCAGCAGCCGGGAGACTTCGGGGTTGAACGCGGCGGCACGCATACGCAAGCCGAGGTCGGTGTACTGGAAGAGCAACAGCAGACAGGTCATCACGACACCGACTGCGGCGATCGTGAACAGACCCATCGGTGAGATCGGAACGGTCGTGTCGCCGACGCGGAGACCCTCGATGCTGAACGGAGCCTGCATCGGCTGGTACTGCGTGCCGAAGACCAGTGCGGCGAGCGCGTGGATCATCATGAAGAGTCCCAGCGTCAGGATCACCGCGTTGATCTCCGACTTGCCTTCGACGGGCCGCACGACGACGCGTTCGACGAACGCGCCGAGCGCGAGCCCCGCGATCAACGCGGCGGCGAAACCGACCCAGTAGTTCGCACCGGCGTCGATCAGCTCGAGCGCGATGTAGGTGGTGACCATCGCCATCGCCGCCTGCGCGAAGTTGACGATCCGGGTGGAGCGCCAGATCATGCACAGCGCCAGTGCGAATGCCGCGTACACGGCGCCGAGGACCAGACCGCTCAGGGTCGTGGCGAGAAACTGTTGCACTACGGTTCCTTCTTTCGAGAACCCGGCTTCTCAGAAGCCGAGGTAGGCGTGCCGGAGCTGTTCGTCGGCAGCGAGCACCGCCGCGTCGTCGGTTGCGACGACCCTGCCGAGGCTCAGAACGACGCCGAGGTCCGCGATCGACAGGGCGCTGCGGGCGTTCTGCTCGACGAGCACCACGGTCAGGCCTTCGGCAGCGACGAGCCGTGTGAGCAGATCGAAGATCTGGGTGACGACACGCGGCGCGAGCCCAAGCGAAGGCTCGTCCAGCAGAAGTACTTTCGGCCGTGCCATGAGTGCTCGACCGATGACGAGCATCTGCCGTTCGCCACCGGACAACTGGTGCGCCGTGGCCTGGCGGCGTTCGCCGAGCCGGGGGAACAGGTCGAAGACCTCGTCCACGGTCATGGGCGGCGTGCCTGCTGCGCGATGCAGCCCGCCGAGGCGCAGGTTCTCGGTCACCGTCATCTCCGCGATGACGCCTCGACCCTCCGGCACGTGGGCAAGACCGAGGCCGGACAGCTTCTCCGCCGCGACCGTCGTGATGTCGCGGCCGGCCAGACGCACCTTCCCGCTACGAGCCGGGACGAGCCCGGACACGGTCCGCAGCAACGTGGTCTTCCCGGCGCCGTTGGCGCCGAGGACTGCGGTCACCCGTCCCTCGGGTGCGGTGAAGCTCACCCCGTCGAGGGCCTTCACCGGGCCGTATCCGGCACTGAGCGCTTCGACGGCGAACATCACCGCACCTCCTCGATGTACCCGTGCGTGTGCTCTTCGGACGTGTGCTGCTCGACGTCTTCCCCGAGGTAGGCGGCAAGCACCGCGGGGTCGGTTCGGACGTCGGCAGGGGATCCGGACGCGATGACCTTTCCGAAGTCCAGGACGGTGATGTGATCGGACACCGTCATCACCAGGTCCATGTGGTGCTCGACGAGCATCACCGAGGTGTGCTCGGCGAGCCCGCGGATGAGTTCGCCGAGTTCGTGCATCTCCTCGGCGGACAGGCCGCTCGCGGGTTCGTCGAGCAGGAGCAGTTCGGGCTCGGCGACCAGCGCGCGCGCGAGCGCCACCCGCTTGCGCACCGGATAGGGCAGCGACGACGGGTACCTGTGGGCGTAGTCGGCGATCCCCAACTCGCCCAGTATGTTCCGTGAACGTGCCTCGAGGTCGCGGTCGTCCGTGGGTCCGCGTCCGATGCCGACGAAGCCTGCGAGGAAACCTGCGCGCGCGTGACGGTCGGCGCCGACCATGACGTTCTCGAGCACGCTCATCCGGTCGAAGAGCCCGAGTCCCTGCAGGGTGCGTGCGATGCCGAGGCCGGCGAGCTGGTGTGGCCGCAACCGTCGCAGTCGTCTTCCCCGCAGCCACAGTTCCCCCGCCGAGGGCGTGACGAATCCGCACACCACGTTGAACAGCGTCGTCTTGCCCGCGCCGTTGGGGCCGATCACGGCGAGCACCTGGCGCGGTGCGATCTCGAGGGAGACGTCGCTCAACGCCTGGACGCCGCCGAAACGCACCGAGACATTTCTCGCCGCGAACAAGGGTGCGGGGTCGGTGGCCGCGGACGCCACGGTGTCGTCGGTCTCGCCCGCGACGTCGGTGTCCGCCATCGGGTCTCCTCTCGTTTCGACCACGGCCGCCTGCGCGGACCTATGACGTGGATCACTTTGGCGTCTCTGCACAGTTCGGGATATGGGCTGAGCGCACAAAACTGGTCGGGCGCTGTGTACGGGTGTTCCGGTTTGTCTTGGTTTTTCCAGCCGGGCGTGCAACCCTCCGCACATGGATGTGACCCACTACACATCGCCGGATCCCGCTCCCGATTCGGATCATGACGAGCTTCGGCGCGGCATCGCGCGGGCCTGGGCAGCACTGGTCGACCAGGCCGATGCGGTCGCCGACGACATCACGCGCCGACTGATCGAGCGGGACAAGGAGTGGCACGAGACGGTCGGACCGGAGTTTCGGGCCGAGCTCCGGCACAACACGCGCGAGCACGTGCGGCGGGGAGTCCGCACGATGGCGGGCCTGTCCTCCGACGGTGAGACCACCTCGCTGTGGCGGGAGACAGGTCGCCGACGCGCGCGACAGGGGGTGCCACTCGAGCTCGTCCTCAACGCCTACACGATCGGCACTCGTGTGATGTGGGAGGCGCTGCTGACCCAGCAGGCGACGCTCGGCATCGACGACCGGGTCCTGGTCCACGCCGGACGGCGGATCTGGTCGAACCTCGACGTGCAGAACTCGGTGATGTCTGCGGCGTACCGCAAGGAGGCGGCGCTCATGCAGCGCCGGGACCTGCACCTGCAAGGCCGGTTGCTCGACGGGCTCGTCGAGGGCCGGGGTGCGGACCCGCAGTTCGCCGCCGAGGTCCAGGAGGTTCTCGGGGTCGGTGCGGACGATCCGATCGCATGCGTGGTGGCTCCCTTCGACGGGCATCGCGACAGCCCCCTCCGGGCGCCCGACGACCGGCTCGACGACGCCGACATCGCGTCGTACTGGCAGGTTCGCGGCGACCTGCACTTCGGTCTCGTCGTCCTGATCGGGACCACGCTCGACGACCTCGTGTGTCACCTGCGCCCGTGCGCGACCGGCCGCGTCGGGATAGCGGGGGCGCCCGAGGGGATCTCGGGCTTCGGCACCGCATTCCAGCTCGCCGGGCGCACCGTCGACACGATCGCGCGCGGCAGCGTCGACGTCGCTGTCGTCGACGACCGGCTACCTCAGGTTCTGTTGGCCTCCTCGCCCGCGGCGACCGGGCTGCTCGTCCGCCGGACGCTCGGGCCGGTTCTCGCGATGCCGCGCCATCAGTCCGATGTGCTGCTCGGCACGCTTCGGGCCTTGCTCGCGCACAACGGTTCGCCCACACATGCCGCGGAATCGTTGTACTGCCACCGCAATACGGTCATCTATCGCATGCGGCAGGTCAAGGAACTCACCGGGCGTAGCATCGCCGACCCCGACGACCGGCTGCTGCTGTCACTGGCCCTGATGGGGCTCGACGTCTGAGAAAATCGCACGTGGCGGCATGTATCGTGATCTCACGCCATGTCGATTGTTGACAATCTGCGGATGCAGAAGAACACTGAATGCCATGACCACCCTGAGCCCCATTCTCAAGCAGGCCACCCCAGTGGTGGTCGACCATGCGCTCGGTAGCTGGATCCACGGCACGGACGGGCGCGAGTACCTCGACTTCACGACCGGCATCGGCGTGACGAGCACCGGCCACTGTCACCCGCGCGTGGTGGAGGCCGCGCGCGAACAGGTCGGCTCGATCGTGCACGCGCAGTACACGACGGTGATGCACAAGCCGCTGCTCGAGCTGACCGACAAGCTGGGGGAGTACCTGCCTACGGGGCTCGACTCGGTGTTCTACGCGACGACCGGAGCCGAGGCCGTGGAGGCATCGGTGCGACTCGCGCGGATGGCGACCGAACGGCCGAACGTCGTCGCGTTCCACGGCGGATTCCACGGCCGTACGGTCGCGGCCGCGTCGCTCACGACGGCAGGCACCCGCTTCCGGTCGGGTTTCGCACCGTTGATGAGCGGCGTGCACATCGCCCCGTTCCCGTATGCCTTCCGCTACGGGTGGGACGAAGACACGGCGGTCGATTTCGCGCTGAAGGAACTCGACTACCTACTGCAGTCGATCTCGGCGCCCGCGGACACTGCGGCGTTCCTCATCGAGCCTGTGCTCGGCGACGGCGGTTATCTCCCGACGCCCGTGCGGTTCATGGAGGGGTTGCGAGAGCGGGCCGACGCCCACGGCATCCTGCTGATCTTCGACGAGGTGCAGGCGGGCGTCGGGCGTACCGGCAGGTTCTGGGGCCACCAGTGGTCGACGGCGACGCCGGACATCCTGATCACCGCGAAGGGACTCGCGTCGGGGTTCCCGATCTCCGCGATCGCCGCGCCCACCACCGTCATGGACAAGGCGTGGCCCGGTTCGCAGGGCGGCACGTACGGCGGCAACGCGGTGTCTGCCGCGGCGGCGATCGCGACGCTCGACGTCATCCGCGACGAGAATCTCGTCCACAACGCGGCGGTGCGCGGCGAGCAACTGGCTGCCGGGCTGCGCGCACTGCAGACGCAGTTCCCACGCCTCGCGGATGTTCGCGGGCGGGGACTGATGCAGGGCCTCGAATTCACCACCGCGCAAGGCGCTCCCGACGCCGCTGCGGCGGTCGGCGTACAGCAGGCGGCGATTGCGGAGGACCTGCTGCTCCTCACGTGCGGCGGCTTTGGCAACGTAGTGCGCGTGATCCCCGCGCTCAACGTCTCGGAAAACGAAATCGACCAGGGCCTCACCCGCCTCGAGGCCGCTATGAAGGCGGCCTTCGCTTGATCGACACCGCTACGGTCGACGCTGTGGCCGCCGCGCTGCGCGACCACGGCGTCGACGTCGACATCTCGCCGCGCCGCCTCGCGGAGTACAGCTACGACGCGTCGAACTACCGCGTCCCGCCGGTGGGTGTGGTGTTCCCGCGCGATGGCGACGACGTGATCGCCGTCGTCCGTGAGTGCGGGCGCGCGGGCATTCCGGTGGTGGGACGTGGCGGCGGAACATCCCTCGCGGGCAACGCGATCGGTCCGGGAGTCGTCCTCGACTTCTCGCGACACATGAACGCGGTCGTCTCGTTCGACGGCGACACCGCATGCGTGCAACCGGGCATCGTGCTGACCGATCTGCAGGCGCAGATCCTGGCGGCCTCCGACGGGGCCCGCACGTTCGCGCCCGACCCGTCGAGCAAGTCCCGTGCAACGGTGGGCGGGGCGATCGGAAACGACGCGTGTGGAAACCACTCGGTGCGCTACGGGCGTACGAGCGACCACGTGCTCGCGCTCGACCTCGTGACCGCGTCGGGGCAGCGGGTGACCGCGACACGCACGGGTGTCGTCGCGACCGACGCGGGTGACGCCGAGGCGAGGCGCGAAGCCGAACGGTTGACGAGTGCACTGCACGACCTCGCGGCCGAGTACCTCGCCGAGTTCCGCCTCGAACTCGGCCGGATCCCACGGCAGGTGTCGGGATTCCACGTGCAGAACCTGCTGCCCGAGAACGGGTTCGACGTCGCACGTGCGCTCGTCGGAAGCGAGGGCACGTGTGCGATCGTGGTGGCGGCCACGGTGCGCCTCGTGCCGGTGCCGCCGACGGCGATCCTGCTGTGTCTCGGTTACCGCGACATCGTCGATGCCGCTCGCGACACGACGACCATCCTCGACTACGACCCGGCCGCACTCGAGGGCATCGACTCGAAGATCGTCGACACGATGCGCTGGCGGCGTGGCGCCGACTCCGTCGTCGGACTCCCGGAGGGTAATGCGTGGCTGTACGTCTCGCTCGACGGCGACGACCCTGCCGAGGTGCATCAGCGGCGCGACGACCTGGTGGAGAAGCTTCGGGCGAACGGTCGCCTCGTCGACGCGCGGGTTGTCGACGACCCCGCCGAGCGCACGTCGCTGTGGCGTGTGCGCGAGGACGGCGCGGGCCTGTCGGGGCGGCTCGAGGAGGGCGGCGAATCGTGGACCGGGTGGGAGGATTCGGCCGTCGCGCCGGATCGTCTCGCAGACTATCTCGTCGCGCTCACCGCACTGCTCGACGAATTCGCGCTCACCGGAATCTTCTACGGTCACTTCGGTGCCGGGTGCATGCACATCCGCATCGACTTCGACCAGCGCACGCCCGAGGGGCGCGACGTCATGTCGCGGTTCATCCACCGGGCGGGTGCACTGTGTGTCGAGTTCGGCGGCTCGATGTCGGGCGAGCACGGCGACGGCCGTGCCCGCTCCGAGCTGCTGCCACTGATGTACTCGCCTCGGGTGATGGACTCGTTCGCGCGGTTCAAGCACATCTGGGATCCGGACGGCGTGCTCGGGCCGAACCAGATCGTGCACCCGGAGCCCCTGATGGCCAACCTGTCCCAGGACGGCATCAGCCCACGAGACTGGCCGACGAGCTTCGATCTGACGCCGAGTCACGCGGTACCGGTCGCCGGCTTCGTGCACGCCGTGCAGGGCTGTATCGGAGTCGGCCGTTGCCGTGCCGACTCGGGGGGCGTCATGTGCCCGAGCTACCGCGCTACCCGTGACGAGAAGGACTCGACCCGCGGCCGCGCGCGTGCACTGCAGGAGATGGTGCGCTCGTCGCCCACGGTCGCCGACGGCTGGAAGTCCGATGCCGTACGCGAATCGCTCGACCTGTGCCTCTCGTGCAAGGCGTGCTCGACGGATTGTCCGGTGGGCGTGGACATGTCGACCTACAAGTCGGAGTTCTTCGATCACTACTACCGCTCGCGGCGCAGGCCGATGTCGCACTACTCGCTGGGCTGGCTGCCCCGGTGGCTCGAGATCACCGAACGCGCCGCTCCGCTCGTCAACCGCGCGGGCCGCAGCGTGCTCGCGAAGGTCGGTGCGCGGCTGGGCGGCCTGACCACCCGCCGCGAGATTCCGCATTTCGCGTCCCGCACCCGGATTCGTCGTGCCGTCGGCGAACGCAACCCCGACGGTGACGTCGTGCTGTTCGCCGACACCTTCACCCGCGGGTTCCGGCCCGAGGTGATCGACGCCGCGCGACGCGTGCTGGGCGAGGTGCCGGGCAGCTCCGGTGTCGACTGCCGCGCCGACGCGTGCTGCGGCCTCACCTATATCTCGACCGGACAACTCGGCATCGCGAAGAGGCTGCTGCGCAAGACCGCGGCGGCGCTCGACGACGGCACCGATCGGCCGATCGTCGTCCTCGAACCGAGCTGCGCGGCGGCGCTGCGCAAGGACCTGCCCGAGCTGGTCGACACGGAGCAGGCGCAGCGCGTCGCGGTGCGCGTCCGCAGCTTCGCCGACCATGTCGTCCACCTCGCGGGCAGCGGGTGGCGGCCGCGCGGGTCGTTGCCCGATTCGGTGACGGTGCAGACGCATTGCCACGAGTACGCGACCTTCGGTGCCGCGACGCAGCGCAAGGCCCTCGCGGCAGTCGGCGTCGAACGCGTGCGGGAGGCCGTCGGCTGTTGCGGCGTGGCGGGCAACTTCGGGTTCGAACGCGACCACTACGACGTCAGCATGAAGGTCGCCGAACAGGCCCTCGCGCCCGCACTGGCAGCGGACACCGCGCAGGTGCTCACCGACGGCTTCTCCTGCCACATGCAGGTCCGGCAGCTCGAACCGGGCCGCGAATCACTTCACCTCGCACAGATTCTCGATCCGGAACGGAAGGGCGGCCATGACGACGACCTCTGAGAAGACGACACATCCCGCATTGTCCGCGGTCCCGCTCGATCTCTACCTCGACGGCGCGTGGACGCCCGCGGCATCCGGACGCACGTTCGCCGTCGAGAATCCCGCAACCGGCGAGACTCTCGCCCATGTCGCGGACGGTGGGCCGGACGACGCACGGCGTGCCGTCGAGACCGCGGCGCGGGTACAGGACGAGTGGGCGCGTACAGCGCCACGCGAGCGAAGCGAGATCTTGCGCCGTGCCTACGATCTGATCCTCGCACGGACCGACGAGCTCGCCACGATCATGACCCTGGAGATGGGCAAGCCCTTCGCCGAGGCGCGAGGCGAGGTCGCGTACGGCGCCGAATTCTTCCGCTGGTTCTCCGAGGAAGCGGTACGTATCGCGGGCGACACCACGACCACCGGGGACGGGAAGAACCGCATCGTCGTGGGCCGGGTTCCGGTGGGCCCGTGCGTGCTGATCACACCGTGGAACTTTCCGCTCGCGATGGGTACCCGCAAGATCGGTCCGGCGATCGCGGCAGGCTGCACGATGGTGTTCAAGCCGGCGCCGCAGACACCGCTGACGGCCTTGGCGCTCACCGAGATCCTTGCCGAAGCCGGTTTGCCGAAGGGCGTGCTCAATGTCGTCCCGACGACCGACGCGTCGGGAGTCGTGACGCCCTGGCTCGAAGGCGGCCTTGCTCGCAAGCTCAGCTTCACCGGCTCGACCGGCGTCGGGAAGATCCTGCTCGCCCAGGCAGCGACGACCGTGATGCGCACGTCGATGGAGTTGGGCGGCAATGCGCCGTTCGTCGTGTGCGCCGACGCCGATCTGGACAAGGCCGTCGAGGGTGCGATGGTCGCGAAGCTGCGCAACATGGGTGAGGCGTGCACGGCCGCCAATCGCTTCTACGTGCACCGCGACGTGGCGGACGAGTTCACCGCGAAACTCGCACAGCGGATGAGCGCGCTCACCGTGGGCGACGGGTTGGCCGAGGGGACCGACGTCGGACCGTTGATCGACGCGGCCGCGATCGACAAGGTCCGGGCCCTCGTGACCGATGCGATCGCGAAGGGAGCGAGCGTCGCGATCGGCGGCGACACGGTCGGCGCGAGTGGCCACTTCTACCAGCCGACCGTGCTTACCGGCGTCCCGCGCGACGCCGACCTCGCGAGCACCGAGATCTTCGGCCCGGTGGCACCGATTTTCGTGTTCGACGACGAGGACGAGATCGTCCGGGTCGCGAACGACACGGACTGGGGACTCGTCGGCTACCTGTTCACGCAGGACCTCGACCGGGCGTTCCGGATGAGCGACCGGATGGAGGTGGGCATGGTGGGCCTCAACACCGGCCTGGTCTCGAACCCCGCTGCCCCGTTCGGCGGCGTCAAGCAGTCGGGGCTGGGACGTGAAGGCGGCCGCGTCGGCATCGACGAATTCCTCGAGTACAAGTACCTCGCCATTCCGAAGGGATGAGGTCATGAGCAAGACACTCTCTCCGATCGATGCGCCGCAGACCGCGGTGCTGATCGCGGACCAGTTGCGGGAGAAGATCCTCGACGGCTCGTACGGGCCGGGCGAGCAGCTCAGTGAAGCGGCGCTCGCGTCGCAGCTCGAGGTGTCGCGCGGTCCGGTCCGGGAAGCGCTGCAACGGCTCTCGCAGGAGGGCCTGTTGGTGAGCCATCGCAACCGCGGCGTGTTCGTCGTCGAGTTGACCGCTGCCGACGTCGCCGAGATCTACGCGGCGCGCGACGCCGTCGAGACGGCTGCGGCGCAGACCGTCTACGCGCTGCCCGAGGCGCGCAAGAAACATGCCGTCGACAAGCTTGCGAAGATCGTGGCGGGTATGCCGAAGCCGATCGCCGCCAACGACTGGGCCCGCGTCGCGAAACAGGACCTGAAGTTCCACCAGACTCTGGTCGAGGCGACGGGTAACAGCCGCCTCGTACGCATCTACTCGACTCTCGCAGCCGAATCGCGGATCTGCATGGTGCACCTCGAGAATGCGTACAACCGTCCGCATGCCCTCGCCGAGGAGCATCAGCGCCTCGTGGACCTGCTGGCGTCGGGTTCGCTGTCGGAACTCGAGAAGGCGATTCACGAACATCTCGAGACGGCGGTGCGCGACCTCACCTCGTTGATGGCGCGGCGGGACGGTGCGTCATGATCGTGACGGTGTTGCACGCCGACCACCGGCCCGACGGCATGGACGCCGTCGAGCAGTTCGCCGAGGTGCGATACGCGACGGTCGAGACGCTCGCCGACGCACTCCCCGGAAGCGATGTGCTGCTCGTGTGGGACTTCTTCTCGCGCGCGCTGCAGGACGCGTGGCCGGCCGCGGACTCGCTGCGCTGGATCCACGTAGCAGCCGCGGGCGTCGACACACTGTTGTTCGACGAGCTCGTGAACTCGGATGTGGTGGTGACGAACTCGCGTGGCGTGTTCGACCGGCCGATCGCCGAGTTCGTCCTGGCGTCGATCCTCGCGTTCGCGAAGGACGTGCCGGCGTCGCTGCGCCTGCAGAACCAACGGCAGTGGCGTCACCGCGAGACCGAACAGATCTCGGGCAGCAGGGCAATCGTCGTCGGCACCGGGGCGATCGGGCGCGAGATCGCGCGACTGCTGCGGGCAGTGGGTGTCGAGGTATCGGGGGCGGGGCGCCGCGCACGCAGTGGCGACCCCGACTTCGGTGAGGTGCGGCTCAGTGACGAGCTCGCCGGATATATCGGCGACGCAGACTATCTCGTGCTCGTCGCGCCGCTGACCGAGCAGACCGAGGGCATGGTCGATGCGTCCGTGCTCGCCGCGATGAAGCCAACGGCCCGTCTCGTCAACGTGGGCCGCGGCGAGCTCGTCGTCACGGACGCTCTCGTCGACGCGCTACGCAAGGGCCGCATCGCGGGCGCTGCGCTCGACGTGTTCGACACCGAGCCGCTGCCCCCGCAATCGCCTCTGTGGGACATGGAGTCGGTGCTGATCTCACCCCACATGAGCGGCGACGCCGCCGGGTGGCGGGAACGGCTTGCGGGCGTGTTCGTCGACAACGCGGAGCGGTATCGAGACGGCCTGCCCCTGCTCAATGTGGTCGACAAGCAGCGCGGGTACGTTCCGTCCGCGTGACCCTGTGAGCACCTGACGAGTCCCGGCACGCCGGAAACGCGCACGGCGCCCGCGAGTGAAGGACACTCGCGGGCGCCGTGACGGTCGGGAGTTCCGGCACTGCCCTGTGCCGGAGCCGATCTCAGGCCAGATCGAACCGGTCGTTGTCCATGACCTTGGCCCACGCCGAGACGAAGTCGCGCACGAACTTCTCCTTCGCGTCCTCTGCCGCGTAGACCTCGGCGAGGCTGCGCAGGATCGAGTTGGAGCCGAACACCAGGTCGGCGCCGGTCGCGGTCCAGCGGGGCGCACCGGTGACCCGGTCGGTGCCCTCGTAGACGTTCTCCGCCGCCTCGGACACCTTCCACTCGGTGCCCATGTCGAGCAGGTTGACGAAGAAGTCGTTCGTCAGTACGCCGGGACGTTCGGTGAAGACGCCGTGCGCCGACTGCCCGTAGTTGGTGCCGAGCGCACGCAGGCCGCCCACGAGGACCGTCATCTCCGGTGCCGTGAGGTTCAGCATGTACGCGCGATCGACGAGCAGGTGCTCGGCCGGCACCTTGGCACCGGGCAGCAGGTAGTTGCGGAAGCCGTCGGCCTTCGGCTCGAGGAAGTCGAACGATTCGACGTCCGTGTCCTCCTGCGACGCGTCGGTGCGACCGGGTGTGAACGGCACGGTGACGTCGAATCCGGCGTCCTTGGCGGCCTTTTCGACCGCTGCCGCACCGCCGAGCACGACGACGTCGGCGAAGGACACCTTCTTGCCGCCGGATGCCGAGGCGTTGAAGTCGTCAGCGATCTGTTCGAGCTTCGCGACGACCGGCGCGAGCTCGGCCGGCTGGTTGACCTCCCAGTCCTTCTGCGGCGCGAGGCGCAGCCGCCCGCCGTTGGCGCCGCCGCGCATGTCGGTGCCGCGGAAGCTCGCCGCGGCGGCCCACGCGGTCGACGCGAGCTGCTGGACGGTCAGACCCGAGTCGAGGAGCGTCGCCTTGAGTGATGCGACGTCCTTGTCGTCGATCAGCGGGTGGTCGACGGCGGGAACCGGGTCCTGCCACAGCTGCTGCTCCGGCACCCACGGGCCGAGGTAGCGCGCCACCGGTCCCATGTCGCGATGCAGCAGCTTGTACCACGCCTTGGCGAACGCCTCGGCGAGCTCTTCGGGATGCTCGAGCCACCGGCGGGTGATCTTCTCGTAGGCCGGGTCCTGGCGCATCGACAGGTCGGTCGTGAGCATCGTCGGCGCGCGGCCCGGCCCGTCGAACGGATCCGGGATGGTGCCCGCGCCCGCACCGTCCTTCGCGGTCCACTGCCACGCACCTGCGGGGCTCTTGGTGAGCTCCCACTCGTAGCCGTAGAGGGTTTCGAGGAAGGTGTTGTCCCATGCGGTCGGGGTGGGCGTCCAGACGACCTCGGGTCCACCGGTGATCGCGTCCTTGCCGGCGCCTGTACCGAACGAGCTCTTCCAGCCGAGGCCCTGTGACTCGAGCGGGGCTGCCTCGGGTTCGGGACCGACGAGGTCGGGATCGCCCGCGCCGTGGGTCTTTCCGAACGTGTGACCGCCGACGATGAGTGCCGCGGTCTCCTCGTCGTTCATCGCCATGCGCCCGAACGTCTCGCGGATGTCGTGCGCCGCCGCGACCGGATCGGGTTGGCCTTCGGGCCCTTCGGGATTGACGTAGATCAGGCCCATCGTGGTGGCCCCGAGCGGGTTCGCGAGTTCACGCTTGCCGGAGTAACGGCGGTCGGTGCCCAGCCACGCGTCCTCTTCGCCGAAGAAGATCTCCTCCGGCTCCCAGATGTCCTCGCGGCCGAAACCGAACCCGAAGGTGGGCAGGCCCATCTGTTCGATGGCGCAGTTGCCCGCGAACACGAGCAGGTCGGCCCACGACAGGGCACGACCGTACTTCTGCTTGATCGGCCACAGCAGCCGCCGCGCCTTGTCGAGGCTCGCATTGTCCGGCCAGCTGTTGAGGGGTGCGAAGCGCTGCGCGCCCTCGCCGCCGCCGCCTCGGCCGTCGAGCGTGCGGTAGGTGCCCGCGGAGTGCCAGCTCATGCGGATGAACAGCGGGCCGTAGTGACCGTAGTCGGCAGGCCACCAGTCCTGGGAGGTGGTCATGAGCTCGAACAGGTCGCGCTTGACGGCCTCGACGTCGAGCTTCTGGAACTCTTTCGCGTAGTCGAAGTCGTCGCCGAGCGGACTCGCCTGCGGGGCATGCTTCTTCAGGATCGTCAGGTCGACCTGTTCCGGCCACCAGTCCCGGTTCGTCATCGGCCGATGGGCCGTGGGCGTCGGCGAGGGGATTGCCGGGTTTTCGCTCTCGGACACTTCAGTTCTTCCTTCCGCTGTCGGTGAGTGGGCTGTGCTCACCGGGGTGATCGTGACGCTTCGGGTCGGGAACGGACGTTTCGGATCGGGAACATTCGGGGCACAGGCCCCAGAAGACGACTTCCGCCTCGTCGAGAAGGAAGCCGGTCCGGTCGGGCGGGGTGAGGCACGGCGCCTCACCGGCTGCGCAGTCGACGTCTTCGACGGCGCCGCACGACCGGCAGACCAGGTGGTGGTGGTTGTCGCCGACACGTGCCTCGTACAGCGCGACCGAGCCGGCCGGCTGAATACGACGCACGAGATCTGCATCGGTGAGCGCGCGCAGCACGTCGTACACGGCTTGCCGCGACACCGACGGCAGGCTCGCGCGGACAGCCCGGAACACCGTCTCGGTGTCCGAATGCGGGTGCGCGTGCACAGTTTCCATCACGGCGACGCGTGGCCGCGTGACACGCAGCCGCGCGTCGCGCAGCTGCTGTGCGAACTCGGCGTGTGTTGCCACCGTCACACTATGGACCATTTATCTTGAACAAGTCGAGAGTTTGGCGAAATCGTGTCGAAACGCGGGGTCCCGCGCGGGTGCCTGTCGCGCCGCGCGCAGCATTGCTCTCAGCGTGATTGCAATTGCCGGACCAGCGGAATCACCCGCCGGCGTGGCGTCGGCACCGAGCTACGGCGCATCGGGCGCGGTTACATAGTCGTTATCCATCGCCACGCGCCTGTGCAGTGCGTGCGAGTCCACCATCACCCAGCCCCGGAGGTTTCGTGCCATGGCACGCCGTCCTGTCTTCACCGGTGCGCGACTCGTCGACACCACCGACGAGTTGACGCTCCGCTGCGACGTTCTCGTCGTCGGCGGGGGGCCCGCGGCCGCGTGGGCGACCCTTGCAGCCACCGAAACCGGAGCGTCGGTCGTGGTGGTGGACAAGGGCTATCTCGGCGCGAGCGGCGTCGCCGCGACGGCGGGCGTGGGGCACTGGCTCGTCCCGCCCGTGGCCGAGCGTCGCGACGACGAGATCGGGAGGCGCGAGGAGACCGGCCGGTTTCTCACCGACCGTGTGTGGGCCGACGCGATTCTCGACGAGGCGTGGGAGCGCACCGCGCTGATCGAGGAGTGGGGATTCCGGTCCTCGCAGCCCGCTCGCCGCGAGCGCGGCCCGTTCGCGGGACGGCCGGGCGAGCGGTCGTTCTCCGGTCCCGCGCCCGACTACCTGCGCTTTCTGCGCGGGCGCGTCAAGAAGGCGGGCGCGGTGGTCCTCGACCACAGCCCGGCGATCGAACTCCTATCCGATGCGAGCGGACAAGCCTCGGGCGCGAAGGGATATCAAAGACAGCTCGGTCGCCCGTGGACGGTGTACGCGAGCGCCGTGGTGCTCGCGACCGGAGGCACGACGTGGCAGAGCCACTCGCTCGGTGGCGACGTGAACACGGGAGACGGGCACCTGATGGCGGCCGAACTGGGTGCCCGCCTGTCGAGTATGGAGTTCTCGAACTTCTACGGCATGGTGCCTTTCGGAACGAGCATGGACAAGAACGGCTTCTTCATCTCGGCGTCCTACTGGGACCATCGCGGCAGGCCCATCGAGTACCACGATCTGCACCGCAGTCGGGCCGAACTGCTCGGTGCGTCGCTGAGAGGCACCGTGACCGCTCGGTTCGCACAGTTCGGTCCGGACATGTGGCCGGTGTTACGCGACGCGATGCCGAACTTCTTCATGGTCACCGACAAACTCGGCATCGACCCCTTCACGGAGCGCTTCCCGATCGACTGGGTCCAGGAGGGCACGGTGCGCGGCACCGGCGGAATCCGCCTCGTCGATCGCGACGCCGCGACCGGCGTGCCCGGCCTCTACGCGGCGGGCGATGTGACCGCGCGAGACCGCCTGGTCGGTGCGGCGACCGGGGCCGGAGGGCCGAACCTCGCATGGGCGGTCGCCACCGGCACGTGGGCGGGCCGAGCTGCCGCGCGGTACGCCGTGGGGCGGGGCGTCGAGCTCGGTGACGTTGCGCCCGCGGGGACGAAGGGTGTGCTCGACGGCGCACGGCATCGGTATGACGAAGGCATCGACGACGTCGCGGAGGCGGTGCGCGGCGAGATACTGCCCATCGACAAGGCTGTGTTTCGCAGCGACGACGGTCTGCGCCGGTCGATCTCACTCCTCGACGGCCTGTGGGAGCGTCATACCCTCACGCCTGCCACGCCCGGAGAGGCATTGCGCGCGCGCGAAACCGCCGCGATGCTGGCAATGGGGCGCTGGGCGGTGCACTCCGCCCTGGCCCGTACCGAAACCCGAGGAATGCACACACGTGTGGACCACCCGGCCGAGGACCAGACGCAACGGCACCGCCTGCTGAGCGGCGGCCTCGACGAGGTGTGGGTGCGACCCGACCCCGAGTCGCCCCGGGTTCGCGCCGACGCGGCTGTGCGGGTGGCGTCGTGATCGAGATTCTGAGCACTACGAGGTGCACCGAATGCGATGTGTGCGTGCGGATCTGCCCGATGAATGTATTCGACACGGTCGAGGGCGGTCCGCCGGCGATCGCGCGGCAGAGCGACTGCCAGACGTGCTATCAGTGCGAGGCGTACTGCCCGGCCGACGCGCTGTTCGTCGCGCCCTCACGCACACCGGAACCAGAAGGCTCGTCGCTGCGTGACGAGAACCACCTCGTTCGCGAGAACCTGCTCGGGCTCTACCGCGAGCGCATCGGCTGGCGCCGAGGCGAGCGGAACAGCACGGCCACGGGAACTTTCGACTACCACACGACCGCGGACACCGCGAGGAGACCGTCATGAACCTGTCCTTCACCCACCGCGCACGACACGTGCTCACCGCTGTCGTGGGTGCGGCCGTCGTCGCGTCGACGCTCGCAGCGTGCTCCTCCTCCGACGCAGCGTCCGCCGACGGCCTCACACCGGTCAAGATCGGTGCCCCGTGGAACGGCACTGCGGGCAAGACACCCGCCGACACCGGTCCGTTCGGTTATGCCGTCGAGCGCGGCCTGGCGCAACCGATTCTCCAGAAGTACGGATTCGACTACGACGGATTCGTCGGATTCAACAACGGTCCGCCGGTCGTGCAAGCTCTGCAGACCGGGGACATCCAGGTGGGACTGATCGGCGACACTCCGGCGGTGCAGGCGCGTGCGAGCAGTATCGACGTACCGGCAGTGTTCGTTGCGAAACCGAACTCCGACATCTGGTTCCTGGGTCGCGAGGGTGGAGTGAGCCGCATCGAGGACCTCGCGGGCAAGAAGGTCGCGCTCCAGTTCGGCTCGAACTTCGACAAGTACGGTCGCGCGGTGCTCGAGCGCGCCGGGGTGGTCGACAAGGTCGAGTTGGTCAACATGCTGTTCGCCGACGCGCTGCCCGCATTGCAGCGCGGCGACGTCGACGCGGTGCCGTTGCCCGCGACGACGGCCGGAATCTGGCGCAAGCAGGCCGACTTCCCGATCCTCAGCAAGGCGAGTCTCGACGACCCCGACCTTCTCGCGACGAGCGTCGGGCTCACGTCGCGGGCGACGCTCGATGCCAACCCGGACCTTGCGAGGGCGGTGTGGGAGGTCGTGCGCGCAGGCAACGAAGCGATCGACGCCGACCACGACGCGTACGCGAAGTTCGTTGCCGACACGAGCGGCGCTCCCGAGGATGTCGTGTTGCAGGCGACGTTGTGGCGCTACGCGACAGAGCCCGCCGACCCGGAGGGGCTCGCGACGGCTCAGTCGACCCTCGACTTCCTCCTCCGCGCGGGAACGGTGCCCGGAGGATTCGACGTGCAGCAGTGGGTTGCGCCGTGAGCGTCGAGACCGTCCCGGCCGACCGCACGGCCGCGCAGCCGGACTCCCGAACGCCCTTGCCGGAATCGAAACCGCGCCGTCGAGACATCGTCGAATACTGGCGCAGTTCGCGCGCCGCGGACCTCGTACTGCGTGCGTCGGTGCCACTCGCGATACTCGCGCTGTGGGCTCTCGGGTCGGCTCGCGGTGTCATCGATCCGAAGCTGTTTCCGTCGCCCGGCGCAGTGTGGTCCGCGTTCGCCGAACTCGTGAAGACCGGCGTGTTGTGGGAAAATCTCACGGTGTCGCTCGGTCGGGTCGCGGTCGGCTTCGCGCTCGGCGGCGTGCTCGGACTCGCCCTCGGCGCGGCGGCAGGACTGTCCCGGCTGGGCGACCAGTTGATGGACCCCACGCTGCAGATGCTGCGGACGATCCCAGTTCTCGCGATCACCCCGCTGCTGATCCTGTGGTTCGGGATCGACGAACGACCGAAGATCGTCATCATCGCGGCGGCGGCACTGTTTCCGCTCTACGTCAACACGCACGGTGGCGTCCGCAATGTCGACCGAAAGGTGATCGAGGCGGGACGTGTGTTCGGTCTGCGCGGCCTCGGTCTCGTGCGTCAGGTGATCCTGCCGGAAGCGATTCCCTCGATCCTCGTGGGTCTGCGAGTCGCGTTGTCGGTGTCACTTCTCGCGCTGATCGTCGCCGAACTCAGCAACGCCCCCAAGGGGCTCGGCTTCCTGATGACCTCGGCACAGCAGTACTTCCAGACCGACGTCCTCGTCGTGATCGTGCTCATCTATGCCCTGTGGGGGCTCGCCGCCGACCTCGTGGTGCGGACGCTCGAGCGGATCCTGCTGCCGTACAAGAGGAGAGGTGGTGGGCGATGATGGTGTCGACTCTCGACACCGGGGTACACACCGACGGTGTCGTCAAGACATTCGACGGCCGCACCGTGCTGGACGGCGTATCGCTCGACGTGGGCGCGGGCGAGTTCGTCGCGCTACTCGGCGCGAGCGGCAGTGGTAAGACGACATTCCTGAGGGTGCTCGCGGGACTCGAGGACGCCGACGGGGGAGTTGTGGAAACCCCGGGTGCGCGCACCGTCGTCTTCCAGGAGCCGCGGCTCGTCGCATCGAAACGAGTCCGGGACAACGTTCTTCTGGGGCAGCGGCGCACACGTGCGACGAAAGACGCCGCGTCGAGCGCGCTCCATGAGGTCGGTTTGGCGGGCCGCGAACGGTCGTGGCCGACGACGTTGTCGGGCGGCGAAGCGCAGCGCGTCGCGCTCGCCCGTGCGCTGGTGCGAAAGCCGCGCCTGCTTCTTCTGGACGAGCCGTTCGCGGCCCTCGACGCACTCACTCGGCTCCGGATGCAGGCGCTCGTCGCGAGGCTGTGCCGTCGGCATCGGCCGTCGGTGCTGCTGGTGACCCACGACATCGACGAGGCGATCCTGCTCGCCGACCGTGTCGCGGTGCTGAAGGACGGTCGCATCACGCTGCTGCGGACGCTCGAGCAGAGCCGGCCACGCGACCCGGCGACGACCGAGTACCAGCAGTTGCGTCGCGCGCTGCTTGCCGAACTCGGTGTCGGCGCAGTGGCGTGAACCGCCTGAAGTTTCACAGCCGGGGATGGCGCAGGTGGTGCTCGGTGACCGACTGGAAGGCGTGCGCGGCGCGCAGCACCGTCGATTCCGCGAGGTGGTCGCCGACGAGCTGACTCGCGAGCGGTGTGCCACGCGACGTGAACCCCGACGTGAAGGTGACGGTCGGCTGCCCCGACATGTCGAACGGCGCCGTGGGCACGACGAGGTCGGGGTCGGGTGCCTGCGCCATCCGCTGCACCGTGGGTGACGAGATGCCGATGCTCGGCACGAGCACGAGGTCGACCTCGGTGAAGACGCGGCGCATCCGACCGGTGAACTCGCGGCGGGTTGCCGCCATGCGGGCGAGATCGCGGGCGGTCTGCGCGCGGCCGAACTCGAGGAGCGCGGCCAGGCCCGGGCCGTACTCTTCGCGACGCTGCGGATACGCCCATTCGTGCGCCGCCGCGGTTTCGACGGCGCACGTCGCCATCCAGTCGGCGCACACCTCGGTGACGTCGGGGAGGGTGACGTCGACCGTCTCGTAGCCGAGTTCCTCGAACACCGCGAGCGTCGACAGCACGGTGGCGGTGGTGTCGTCGTCGAACCGGGTCGCGAAGGCCCGATCGACGCCGATGCGCAGGGGAGTGCGGTCCACGAGTTCCTCGACGTAGTCTGGCACCACGTCGAGGAGGGCCGTGGGGTCGGCCTCGTCGGGCCCGGCCAGGACTGTCAGCATCGCCGCGGCGTCGGCGGCCGAGCGTGCCATCGGACCGATGTGGTCGAGACTCGCGGCGAGTTCGACGGTGCCGTGCCTGCTCACACGCCCCCATGTCGGCTTGACACCGGTGAGGCCGTTGACGCTCGACGGCATCCGAATCGATCCGCCGGTGTCGGAGCCGATCGCGCCGTAGCAGAGTCCGGCGGCGGTGGCAGCTCCCGAGCCGCTGGACGAGCTGCCGACCCAGGTGTCGGGGTCCCACGGGTTGAGCGGTGTCGGCAACTCCGGATGGTGATCCATGAACGCACCCTCGGTCATCCGCAACTTGCCGGTGAGTACGGCCCCCGCCGCCTTCAGTCGCTGCACGACGGTGGCATCGAATGTCGGGACGAAGTCGCGCATCACGCGCGTGCCCGCCGCGGTGGTGACGCCCGCGGTGTAGCAGAGATCCTTGACCGCGAGCGGAACCCCGTGCAGCGGACCGCGATACGTGCCGTGCGCGATTTCGTCGGCAGCCGTCGTCGCGGCGGAGAGTGCGGCATCGGGCGTCACGACTACGTAGCTCTGCAGTGTCGGATCGAGACGTTCGATGCGTTCGAGGATGTGCTGGGTGAGCTCGACGGGCGAGAGCTCACGGCGTTCGATCAGACTCGCGACGTCGGCCAATCCGAGGAATGCGAGCGCGTCCCCTCCACGGTCCTCGGAATGCTTCGGAGCGGCACTGCCGGCAGTCATGGCGACCTCCTCGAGTCGGTCTCGGCTACACCGATTCCCGGGCGCGGAACAGGGCACCCAACCGCGGCCGGGCGAGCGGCGCGCCGACCAGACGCAGAGCCTCCCACACCGACACCTGGTTCGCGGTGAGAACGGGTTTGCCGACATGCGCGTCGAGCGCGTCGAGATGCTCGGCGGTGTGGAAGGCCGTGTCCGGAAGCAGCACGGCCTGCGCGCGCGGATGATCGCCGGACTCGGCGATCGCGAACAGCCGTGCGCGGTCGAACGTGCCGACCTCGGCCGCAGTGATCACCTCGTGGCTCGCGACGTGCACGACCTCGACGCCCGTGGCACGCAGGAACTCGCAGAACAGCGACGCGACGTCGGCGGGATAGGTGGCCGCGATCGACACGGTGTCGATGCCCCGCGCGCGCAGTGCGTGCGCGAACGCGAGCGACGTGCTGGACGCGGGGACGCCTGCGTGCCGGGCGAGCGCGTCGGCCTGCGCGTGCGCGCCGTCCCAGCCGTAGCAGAAGCTGCCGCTCGTGCAGGTCCACACGAGTGCGTCGACGGCCCCCGCCTCGTCGGCACCGGCCGCGAGGAGATCGTCCCGGCCCCAGTCGCGCAACTGCTCGACGTGGTGGGCGTCGACGTTCATGAGCGTGTGGGTGACGGGCAGTGCGACGTCACCGCCGAGGAGCGTCTCGAAACGCGGGAAGTCGTCCTCGGCCGAGTGACCGGGGTAGAGCATTCCGACGGCCGGTGCGGAGCTTTCCGGGGTGGCGGACATGACACCTCCGTTGCATGATTGTCGACAATGTACAGCGGGCCGGACGGCGGCGCAGTGCGCGAGGGCCGGGCCTCGGGCATCGAGGAGACACCATGACGCGCTACATCGACATCACACTGACCAAGCGTGGCGTGGGCTGTGTGGCGAAGCTGCTCGACAGCGAGGCGCCTCGCACGTGCGACGCGGTGTGGAGCGCTCTGCCGCTCGGCGTCGACGCCTTCCATGCGAAGTATGCGCGCAACGAGATCTACACGCTCGTCGATGCCTTCGCCGACGAGGAACCGGGGCTCGAGAACCCCACGATCACCCCGATTCCCGGCGACGTCATGTATTTCGAGTTCGCGCCGTGGCAGCTCACGCCGAGTTCGCACGGTTACGGCGACGCCGGCACGCCCGCACAGGGCAAGATCGATCTCGCGGTGTTCTACGGGCGCAACAACCTCCTGCTCAATGCGGACTTCGGGTTCGTGCCCGGCACAGTGTTCGCGACCATCGTCCGTGGTCTGGACGAGATCGCCGCGGCCGCGAACGACCTGTGGCTGCGGGGCGTCGAGGGCGAGGTGCTCCGATTCGACCGCCACGACGGGGAGCTCTGACGGGCAGGCGGGGACGACCGGCAGCGGCGTGCCGCCCACACTGGGTGCATGGTTGCCGGACTGCGTGCGCTCACGGTCGACATCGACACCGGCCGGTGGGCCGGGACGGTCCTCGAGAATGTAAATCTGGAGGTAACCTCCGGGCACGTCACTGCGGTGCTCGGCGGTCCCGGCGACGGCAAGACGATGGTCGCCCGGGCGCTGACCGGGCGCCTGCCCGAGACCGCGTGCGTCACGGGTGAAGTCGTGGTCGACGGGCGGGTCGCGTACGTGCCACAGGACGGCATCGACGCTTTCGCGCCGGATCGGTCGGTCGCCGACCAACTCGACGAGCTCGCACAGCTCTACGGCAAGGGGAGTGTCGAGGACGCCTGCCGGGCCGCGTGCTATCCGCTCGATGCGGCAGAGCTGTTTCCCCGGCACAATTCGGCGGGCCAGATACAGCGTGCGGCCCTCGCCGCTGCGCTGGCCACCGACCCCGACGTGCTCGTCGCCGACGGACCTACGGCGTCGTTGGACCGCGGCGCTGCCCTCTGGGTGTGGCGTTCGCTGCGTCGCTGCGCCGACGACGGTGCCGCGCTGCTCGTCGTCACGCACGACGTGCCGCTTCTCGTCGCCACAGGGTTCGCGGACCGTGTCGTCGTGCTGGAAGCCGGTCGTGTGCTCGCCGACGGGCCGCTCGCGGAGGTATCCGCCGTCGCCGATCCTCGCGTGCAGAGCTACTTTCGCGCGTGCTGACGGCTCGGGTCGTCGGGGCCTCACGCGGTCCGTTGGCCCGAGTCCCCGGCGTGCGCGACACCGTCCCCGACGCCCGCGGGCAGCGCGGACACGGTGGCGAGACGCTCGTGGCCTTCCCGGGCGGCGGCGAACAACCATTGTTTCGATGTGGGTGGCTCGAGCCCGGCCGCGCGCAGCGCCGCCCACACGGACACCTGATTCGCGGTGAGCACGGGTTTGCCGAGTTCGCTCTCGAAGCGACGGATCAACCCGTAGGTGCGCAGGTTGGTGCAGCTGACGAACACCGCGTCCGCGTCCGGACGGTCGGCGTCGAACACCAGTCGGCGCACGGTGGCCGCGTCCACCTCCCAGATGCGTTCGTCGATACCGAGACCCGCGCCGCCCACCACGTCGAGCCCGGCCTCGTGGAGGAATTCGTGCAGCTTGGCGGTCACATTGTCCAGGTACGGGGTGGCCACCGCGAGCCGTCGGACGCCGAGTGCACTGGTGGCCTCGACGAGCGCGCCGGACGTGGTGACCGCTGCCCGCGCGCCTGCCGCGATCATCGTCTCGCGCATCGCCCGCTCGCCGTCGACTCCACGCACGAAGCTGCCCGACGTGCACAGGTACAGAACGACGTCGGGGTCGGTAGTGAGCAGCGCCCGGGTGCCGGACGCGAGGGTATTCGCGTCGCTGACGCCCTCGGCCATCTCGACGGTGGACGGCAGGCCCAGTTGGGCAGTGCGGGTGAGTAGCAGGTTCGCGCGCGTGGGCGTCCACTTCCAGAGCTCGCGGTCGAGCGCGAAGTCGTACGGGGCGATCACTCCGATGTAGCGCTGTCGCCCGGGTGCCCTGCGTGTCGGTGTTGCCTTGTTCATCGGTCCACCCCACAATTGTTGACAATCTACTATCGAAGGCGCGATCGTCGAACGATCGATTTCCGCTGTCGACGTAGTTTCCGGCTCTGAGGCGAAGGAAGTGTTCCAGTGTCCCTGAATCGCGAGTTGACCGACAATTTCGTTGTGACCGACGATCTCGACGTGACCCGGAACCGGGGAGGACTCGCGGACTCGACCGCCACCGAACTGGTGGCCGCGTACCGGAGGGGCGAGGTCTCGCCGGTGGAGGCAACGCAGGCAGTGCTGGAACGCATCGATCTCCGTGACAACACTGTCAATTCCTATTGTCTCCGCGACGACGCGTTCGCGCTAGAGGAAGCCCGGAAGTCGGCCGAACGCTGGGCGGTGGGCGAGCCGTACGGCCCGCTCGACGGCGTGCCGACGTCGGTCAAGGACATCTTCCTCACCGCGGGCTGGCCGACGCTGCGTGGTTCCCGGACGATCGATCCGAACCAGCCGTGGACTGTCGACGCGCCCGCCGTCGCGCGGATCCGCGAGGCGGGTGCCGTCATCGTCGGCAAGACCACGACCCCCGAGTTCGCGTGGAAGGGGGTCACCGACAGTCCGCTCACGGGCATCACCCGCAATCCGTGGAATCCGGCGACGACCTCGGGCGGGTCGAGCGGCGGCGGCGCGGCCGCGGTGGCCGCGGGCATGGGGCCGCTCGCGCTCGGCACCGACGGCGGTGGATCCGTCCGCATCCCGGGCAGCTTCTGCGGTGTGGTGGGCTACAAGGCGACCTACGGTGCGGTGCCGCTGTATCCGTCGAGTCCGTTCGGCACGCTCGCGCACGCGGGTCCGATGTCCCGCACCGTCGCCGACGCAGCACTGCTGCTCGACGCGATCACCGGATTCGACTCGCGGGACTGGTCCGCCCTGCCGCCGCCCGCGCGCAGCTACGCGGAGACGACGATCGCGACGGGTGAGCGGCCGCTGGCCGGCCTGCGCGTCGCGTACAGCGGGACACTCGGATTCGTCGACGTCGACCCCGAGGTCGCCCGCGTGGTCGAGCGTGCGGTGGGGGTGCTCGCGGAGCTCGGTGCCGACGTCGTCGCGATCGACCCCGGGATCGTCGACGAAGTCTGGGCGTTCGAATGCTTGTGGTTCGCAGGCGCAGCGAAGGCCACCGAGCATCTCACCGACCAGGAGCGCGCACTGCTCGAACCCGCGCTCGCGGAGATCTGTGCCCAGGGCCGCGCCTATTCGGCGCAGGACTACCTCGAGGCGACGGCCCGGCGCATGGCGCTCGGCGTGCACATGGGTGCATTCCACGAGACCTACGACCTGTTGGTCACCCCGACCATGCCGATCGTCGCGTTCGATGCAGGCGCCGAGGTGCCACCCGGGTCCGCGCACACGCGATGGACGAGCTGGACGCCGTTCACCTACCCCTTCAATCTCACCCAGCAACCCGCGCTCTCGGTGCCGTGTGGATTCTCGGCGACGGGCATGCCGATCGGTATGCAGATCGTGGGGGCACGGCACGACGACGTGCGCGTGCTCCGTGCGGGCCGCGCGTACGAGGACGCGACCGGCTGGTGGATGCGCACGCCGCGCTGGGAGCGCTGACCGGAACGGGCGAGATCAGTGCCCCACCTGGTCGGTGAGGTCTCGGCCTTCGTCGTGCTTGACCTTGCGGTGGCGCAGCAGTACGTAGCCGAGCCCGCCGACCATCAGGATTCCGAACACGATGCCGGACACCACGGCCCAGCCTGCGAATCCGTAGCCGAGGGCGACGAGGAACATCCCGAGCACTGCGATGCCTGCGCCGATCATGACGAATCCGGGGTAGCCACCCTCGTCCGCCATCGCCTCGCCCGCGTGGCCACGCACGAGTTGTCTCTGATTCCAGCCGTACGCACGGGTGACAGTCATTTCCGTACCTCCTCGTGATGGCGATCACGGCGGTCTGTACCACCACGGTAGCCCAGCGCGAACGCACGTCTCGTGACTTTCCCCAAGGACCCGCGGGACACCGCGACAATGTGTGTACCGTCGAATCGAACACATCGGAAAGGGGAGACGACAGCTGTGACCACGCGTATCCGTACGTCGGCCGATGCCGAGGAGAATGCCGCGGAGTACATGCGTGCACTCGCGTTCCCGGATGCCACCGCGCTCGCACTCGGGACGGGTCACGGAATCGACGTCTACTCGTCGGGCGCGTACGCGCAATGTCGGTGGCGGGGCAGCCCGGCGGATGTCGCGCAACTCGAGAGCCTGTACTCGACGCGTGGGGTCGACTCGCGGCGAGATCTCCTGTACTTCTCCGCGGTCGGATACACCGACGCCGCCCGCACGTATGCGCGATCCACCGGCATCGCACTGTTCGTGTGGGACGCCGACGGACGGGTCGCACCCGACGACGAGCGCGCGAAGGCACTCGTGGCGCGTGGCCACACCACAACTACCGCGCCGCCGCCCCGGCCTGCGCCCGCACCCGCTCCGACGCGAGACCAGGGTGTGCACTGGCGTGCCGTCGGGCAACGTATCGGCCGTGTGCTCTCACCGCTCACCGCATTGTGGCTTCCGCACTGGCGAGTCGTTGCGGCCGTGCTCTTCACCCTCGTGCTGCTCGTCGCGCCTTTCGGCGACGACATGGTTCCGCTGCGGGTGTTCGCGACGCTCGTGTCGGTGGTCGGGGCACCGGTGTGCTGGTTCCTCAGCTACCAGCACTGGCGGTCGGCCGCCGCTCGGCGCATGGCGCGCTCGGCCCGGCGGTACGGCTGACGCCGGCTACTCGGGGAGGCCGGCGAGCGAGGTGAGCGTCGCATCGGCCGCGCGCGCGGCTTCGGCGCCCTTGGTTACGAAATGCCGCGTGAAGTAGTCGACGTGCTCGGCATGCTCGTGGAAATGATGCGGCGTGAGGACGACCGAGAAGACCGGTACGTCGGTGTCGAGCTGGACGCGCATGAGGCCGTCGATCACGGCGGTCGCGACGAACTCGTGGCGGTAGATGCCACCGTCGACGACGAGGCCCGCCGCGACGATGCCGTCGTAGCGGCCGGTGAGGGCGAGTCGGCGTGCGTGGAGCGGGATCTCGAAGGCTCCGGGCACCTCGAAGGCGTCGACCGTGTCGTCGGGGCGCAGGCGCGCGAGCTCGTCGACGAAGCCGACCCGGGCGTTGTCGACGATGGCGCGATGCCACGTGGCTTGGACGAAGGCGATGCGGCGGCTGGTCATGCACTCGAAGGTAGCCGCCGACTGCGCACACCGCGTGGGCGGGTGCGGATCCGTCAGTGCTGCGGATCCTCGCGTGGTGGCGACGCGGTGGGCCGGCCGAACAGGCCCGGCCGGTCGGCGGCGTGCTCGCCGCGTGCGTGCCTGCCCACGAGCCTCAGCGCGCCCCGCACGCTGCCGACGACGCGCTCCCACGTGTCGGCGAGCGCGTCGTATGCCGCTGCCTCGTGTTCGTCTCCGCGCGCCGTACTCTCGCCCGCGTCACGCCGATGCTGCGCGATCCACTCGTTGCCCATGCGTAGCACGTGCAGGATGCGGGCGTGGTCGCCGCCGCACACCGCGGCGACGGTCGCGCCGTCGAGTTGGCCGGTGGCCTCCGGGTCGAGGTCGCGCAGCGTGAGCAGCTCGACGGGGAGGTCGCCGGTGGACAGCCGGCGCCGGTGCGCCGCGGGGTCGACCTGGGTGCGGTCGTCGTGGTCGCCGAAGTACAGCCGGCCGCGCAGCCGAACCGCGAAATCCTCGTCCACCGAACGCAGGAACGCCGAGAACAGGTCGAATGCGTCGACGAGATGCTTGGGTACGAACGGCTCGCCGCGGACGTCCATGTACCCGGACAGCCGGTCCTCGGCGAGCACGAACTTGACCTGAGACCACGCGCGATTGAGATCGGCGGTGATCTCGGCGGACCGGGTGCGATCGGAGATCTGCTGGACGAGCGGGGCGAACAGCTGGACGTCGAGCGAGTCGAGCACCCGGACGAACAGCACCGAGGATCCGATACGGATCGGGATGTCGCCGTCGCGATCTCGCTCGGGAAGCAGGCCGAGCACCGGCACGAGGGCCGCGGTCACGGTGTCGAGCAGATGCGCGCGGTCGCGGGGCTCGACCGCCGCAGTCGGGTCCAGTTCGGGAACGGACGGGGGAGTGGACGAGTAGGTGAGCGGCACGGGGCTCTGACCGGTGGACTCGGCGCGCAGGAAAGACGGGTGCGCGACACCCCACACGTCGCGCAGCGCGGCGACCGCCATCGCTGCGAGCCGGTCCGAGCCGGTGCGTGGGCGGTCGACGAAGAACGCGGGCGACCCGTCGTCCGGCCGCTCGTGCGGTGTCCTCGTCGGCGGTAGCCAGCCCAGCTCGGTGAGCCGCCTTTCCGACACCCGCGTGAGCGTGCGCTGGGGATGCAGGAAATGGTTGGACGGCACCTCACATCGCACGATGCCGTCGCGCAACAGCATGAACTGCACACACGGGAGCAGCAGGCCCGTGCGATCCGCCTCGATGCTGTCGGCGAGGTCGTCGTAGCCGGGTGACAGGACCAGGACGTCGCCTGCGGTCATCGCCGCGATGTGGTCGGCGAGGCTGCGCTGGAACTGAACCCACGCGCGACTGACGGCACCGTCGAGGTCGAAACCGGGCACGTCGGATTCTCCCGGGGTGGGGGACTCCGACATCGACCCTGCCTTTCGTCTCGCTCGTCCGAGCTCTCGCCTATACCGTAGCGGTCGCCGGACCGTGGGGCGGCATTCTCCCGCCGCTCACCGTGCCTCGCCGACGTCGACGTGCCCGGTGATGCGGTGGAGCCCGGCCAGCAGATCCCACGAATCGCCGGGAACCACCGTGGCCGAGTCGCTTCCGTACACGAGGTAGCGGCCGTCGTCGGCGATGTCGCGCCACGCGATCCCGCCGAAGGTGGCCGGCCGGTGGCGCGGGCCGCGGATGACAGTGGCGACGCCCGAGCCCGACGCCGGCCGGTTGAGGGCGGCGACGAGGGCGCGGCGACGACGTTCGTCGGCGTGCGCGCCGCGCCGCGCCGTGACGGGGTGCAGCATGCCCGCTTCGACGAGTGGGAGTTGCGCGACCATCTGGCGGGCCAGATCGTAGGGCTCGCATCCGCGGATCGCGACGTCGCCGCCGATCTCGCTTGAGGGGCCCGCATGTTGGAGTGCGACGACACCGTGTCCGCGTGCCGCCGCACCGATCATGCGGATCGGCGTCGCATCCGATTCGACGTCGGGTGGGCCGCCGTGCCAGCCGAATACCTCGATGCGCCACTGTGGTTCGGCCAGGATCAGCACGGCCGCCTCGAGCAGCGCGTGCTCGGGCCGCGCGAACCGACTACGCAACGCGTGCTGTTCGGCGGCGAACGTGTCGGCGAACTCGTGGTCGCTCGACAGGCGGAACGGGAACGGCAAACGATCCTGACCGGTCGCCGCCCAGATCGCAGCGAACTCGGCGCTCGACAGCCCCCAGAAGCTCACGTGGTCACCGCTCGCCGATGACCGGCGGCGCGACCGGCGGAAGATCCCCCGTGAGCTGTGTTGTGTCGTCCATCTTTTCGAGAAAGACGGGTTCGACCGTCTCCGTGTCGTCGTCCTCCGGCTCGGCCGGGCGGGCGCTCGCGGCGGTGTCGGCGCGATGCGCCGCGACGACGCGCCGCCCGTACTGTGCTGCGAATCCGCCTGCCGCGCCTGCGAGTGCGCCCATTCCGGTGGCGGCGCCGCTGTCCATGGCCGGTGCCGCTGCGCTGGGCGAACCCGCGTGGTCCCCGGTGTCCTCGGGGACGCTGTGCGCCGCGTCGGCAGGGGTGACCGCACTCGCCGCCTCGTCGGCTGTGCCGCGCAGAGCCTCGTCGGCTGTGCCGCGCAGAGCCTCGTCGGCTACGCCGCGCAGGGCCTCTGCGGCATCGCGATGTGCGGGAGCGTACGTGTGGGTGAAGACGTCACGCGCTTCCTGCTCCGCGTTCGCCGCGTCGGCAGGTGCCTGCCAGTTCCACGGCAGCACCGAATTCCAGTCGAGCACCGGGTCCGGTGCGGGCGCCGCCTCGGGCATCGCGGCGACGACGGCCGACATCGCCGACCCGGCGTCGGCGACGATGCGCGCGATGCGCGCGATGCGGTGCGCGCCGTCGTCGAGAGCAGCGAGGGGGCCCGTGGTGTTCGACGACACCGCGGCGGCGCCGGTGCCGGTCCATCCCGCTCGCAGCGCCGCGTCGACCGACGCGCGGAAGCGTGCACTCGCGTCGTCGACATCGCGGGCGAGCGCGTCCCACTGTGCCGCCGTGTGTGCGGTGTCGGCGGGCGCGAGGGCCCGCGTGGCTTCCGCGAGACTATCGTGGTTCCACCGGTGATGGTGAAAGTTGGGGGTCGCACCCGAGCCCCCGGCCGCCCCGTCCGTATTCACACGCAATTCCGACACGCAGTACCTCCCATGCGACCGTTCGCACGGCGCGGTCGCCCTGCGAGCGCGGATCCCCCGATCCGGACCGGGGACACTCTACCGGCGCGCGGCGGTTCGGTCGGGTCGGCTCAACCCGCGCGCGTGGTGATCGGGGGAATCGTGATCGTCGGGGTCGTGGTCGTCGCGGGAGGCGTCGTGGTGGCGGCCGTGGCGGACGGGGGCGCCGGTGCGACGGTCGTGACGTCGACGTGCGTGGGCGGAGCCGATCCGGGATTGTCGGCGACCGGTTCGATCGTCCGCGGTGGTGCGGGTGGCACCGTCTGGGGTGTCGCCTGCGTGGTGGCCGGGCCCGTGGTGTCGGGGGTCGTCGTGCTCGAGCGGGGCGTGGTGGGCGCCGCGACCTGCCACGACGGCGACGGTGGGATCGACACCGTGTAGGCCACCGGTGTCGGACGGAAGCCGTCGGCGGTGTGCAGGCCGTCGCTCGCGAGAGGCGGGACGGGAACGTGTTGCGCCGGTCCCGCGAACACGCCGCCCGCGGCGCCGACCACGAAGCCGCCTGCCGAGAGCAGCGCGGCGAGAGCGAATGCGCCGGTCAGAACAGTCGTATCTTTCATGGGACCCGTCGTGTGCCGAATCGGTGCGCCGCGCGGTCGCGCGTGCGGGCACCCTGCCGGACCGGGAGACTACGCCACGACCAGCGGACGCGCCCCGCGAGCCCGGCGCGAAGCGCCTGCAGTGGCCTGTGCGTTCGAGGGCGGCCGGGCGACTCACGCCGTTGCGGCGCGCACGAATCGCGCGACCCGGCGTGTCGCGCGGCCACCCTCGGGGACGATGCCCGCGGCAGCCTGGAACACGTGCACCTGCTGTTCCCAGACCTCGAGCCGGCACTCGACGCCTGCCGAGGCGAGTCGTTCCGCCATCAGCACCGCGTCGGGGTACACCAACTCGTCGGACCCGACCTGGATCAGAGCGGGCGGCATGTCGGTGAGGCCGCCGTCGACGGGCGAGGCCGCCGGCTCGCTGCCGAACCGCGAGTCGGCCCGGTCCACGATGCCGCCCAGGGCCTCGAGCGCACGCCCCGGGAACATCGCGCATCGGTCCACATTCGGGTGCGCGAGCTTGCCCGCTGGATCGAGATCGGTGAGCGGCGACATCGCGATGTTCGCCGCCGGCCTGGGCAGGCCGGCGCGCATCGCGTCGAGAGTGACCGCGAACGTGAGGAATCCCCCGGCCGAGTCGCCCGCGATCACGATCCGCTCGGGCGGATAGCCGTGTGCGAGCAGCCAGCGGTAGCCGTCGAGGCCGTCGGCGACTGCCGACCGGATCGGCGCGTGCGGCAACATGCGGTAGGCGACGTTGAGCACGGTGGCATCGGCGCCGGCCGCGATGCGCGACACCAGATTGCGGTGCGAACGCAGCCCACAGCACAGGAACGCCCCGCCGTGGAGATAGAGCACCGCGCGCGGCGGCGACGCGGCGTACCCGGCGGGACGGAGGAGTTCTGCGGGTGCGTGGGGGAGTCGCACCGCGGTGCGGCGGACCGCGGCTACCCCGGGCAGGGAGTAGCCGAGCAGGTCTACCAGCCCGGCGGGCCACGGAAGGTCCGGATGCCGCGACCAGGCGTCGAGGAACGGCCGGACCGTGTGGCGCACCGTGTGCGACAGCAGTTGCGACTGCAGGCTCACTCCCGCGACCTCGACCGCGTCGACCGCGCGCGGTGCGGCTGCGTGGTTCGGCGCCCACTGTTCGGCTGTGCTCATCGCGTGCTCCGTGTGCGCATCGTTGCGCCCTCCTACCGGGCGTGGATGCGGTGGTGTTCCGGTGTGATCCACGCCACTGGAATCGACGCTACCCGCGAAATTCGGGACTCCAGGGGCGTGTGACGCGAAAGTGACGCACGGTGCACCGTCGGTGCAGGTAGGCCACCCGTGGTTTACCTATTCGATACGCGTGGCACGGGGCGGGGAGAGTGTCGCGCCGTGCAGTTCGCCGAGCAGGGAGCGCTCGAGGTCCGCGAACCGCGGGTCGGTGAGCACGTCGAGAGTGCGTGGCCTGCCGAGGTCGACGGTCACGACGCGCTGCACCCGCGCGGGTCGTGCCGACAACACGACCACGCGGTCGGCGAGGAACAGCGCCTCGCGTACGTCGTGCGTGATCATGACAGTGGTCCAATTGTGGCGTTGCCACACCGACTGCAGCCACGCGTGCATCTCCGAGCGGGTGAGCGAATCGAGTGCGCCGAACGGTTCGTCGAGCAGCAGCACCGGCCGATTCTGGACGACGGTGCGCAGCAGCGCCGCACGTTGCCGCATGCCACCCGAGAGCTGCCCCGGGCGGGCCGACTCGAAGCCCTCGAGGCCGAACACGGGGAAGAGGGCACGTGCCTGTTCGCGGGCGTCCCGGCGTGAGCTGCCGCGCACCTCGAGTGCCAGCGCGGCGTTGTCGAGGATCGTCCGCCACGGGAACAACAGATCGCGTTGCGGCATGTACGCCGCGCCGCCGGCGGTCGCGGGATGGCCGTCGACCGACACGGCCCCGTCGTCCGGTGTGTCCAGTCCCGCGATCAGGGACAGCAGCGTGCTCTTGCCGCACCCGCTGGGGCCGACGACCGCGACGAACTCGCCTGCCCGGCATTCGACATCGATGCCGTCCAGAACCCGGCGCGCAGAGTTGCCCGTGCCGAAGCTCTTGTGTACTGCGGCCACCGACACGCGCGGCGGGACGCGTGCTCCACCATGCGGTGTCTCGGTGCAGGATTCGGTCATCGCACACCCTCCTCGGAGATCCAGGGGGCCACCGCACGTTCGACTGCGAACGTCGACACGTAGAGCGCGACGCTGACGGCAGCCGTGACGGCGACGGCGGCGAGCACGAGATCGGTGCGGAACGAGTTCTTCTGGATCGACATGAAGATGCCGAGGCCCTCGGACGCGCCGACGTACTCGGCGAACACCGCGCCCACCACCGCGTAGGTGATGCCGATGCGCAAGGACGTGAAGAACCGAGGCAGTGCGGACGGCAACCGGACGTACCGGAACTGTTGCCACCGGGACGCACCCATGCTCCGCAGCAGCGCCGACGAGTCGCGAGGAGCCGAGGCGAACCCCTCGACCAGGCCGATCGCCATCGGGAAGAACGTGACCAGCGCGACGACGAGAACCTTGGGCAGCAACCCGAAGCCGAACCAGATGATCATCAGCGGGGCGATCGCGACGATCGGAAGTGTCTGAGACACCACGAACAGCGGGACGAACGCGGTGCGCAGGCGCGGCGAGAAGTCGACTGCGATCGCGAGTGCCCATGCGCACGCGAGAGACAGCGCGAAACCGACGAAGGTGACCTGCAGGGTGGCCCACGCATTGCTCGTGAGCGCGTCGCGGTACTGCCAGCCCTGCTCGACCACCCGGGCGGGCGACGGAAGCACCTGCGGGCGGACACCGCTCACCGCGACGTACATCTGCCATGTCGCCACGAGAGCCGCAGCCACCGCGACCGCGGGAACGGCACGCGAAATGGTGGTGCGGGCCGGGGGCGAGGCGTCGCGCGTGCGGTCGGCGCGGACCGGACTCATCGACCTGCCTCGCGATACTCGTCGGTGAAGTACGTGGACCAATCGGGTTCGGCGGCAAGCGGACCGCCGTCGGGACCCGCGAGAACGCCGCTACGGTAGAGGAATCCGGAGTATCCGGCCCACTGCTCGAGAGTCTGCGCGCCGACGTGCTCGGGCGGACCGAAGGCCCCTCGTTCGACGAGCATTCGCTGGCTCTCGTGCACCAGAGCCTCGTCGGTGAATGCGCCGGGATTCGCGTCCACGAGCATCTCCGCGGCGGCGTCCGGATTCTCGGCGGCGAACCGGTAGCCCCGCGCGAGCGCCTGCACGAACGCGCGAGCCTCGTCGGGACGGCTCGCCAGCCACTCGCGGTTGCCGTCGACGACGATCGCGTACGCGTCCGGGAAGCCGTAGTCGGCGTACTCGAAGTACCGCATGGGCGTGCCACGGTGCTCGGCTTCGATGCCCTCCCACGCGAGATACGAGACGGTGAAGTCGGCGTCCCCTGCGTACACCGCCTCGTAGGCGGACGTGCCGAGCGTGACGGTACGGAAATCGCCTGTGCCGCCGTCGTTGCGAATCACTTGTCGGAGGACCTCGACCTCGCCGGGGTCGCCGAAGCCTGCGTAGGTCTTCCCGTCCAGATCGCGTGGCCGCGTGATGTCGGTGCGGTCTGCGCGCACACCGATCCCGGTGGCCCAGTGCTGTAGCGGCGCCAGCACCGAGACATTTTGTGCACCGGCGGCTTTCGAGAACGTCGACGAGCCCTGGAAACTGATCCCGAACTCGGCATTGCCCGCATCGACCAGGGTGTCGGGTGACGTGTTGTTGTACGGCAGCACCGCGACGTCCAGCCCGGCTTCGGCGAACCAGCCCTGCTCGAGTGCGACGTACAGCCCCGTGTGGTTGGTGTTCGGTGTCCAGTCGAGCGCGAACCTGATCGTGTCGTCGCCGGACGCGCCCGCGCAGCCACCGCACACCGCGGCGACGAGGGCGAGGACGAACGAGACGATCAGTGGGCGCAGCGGCCGCGTCACGCGGGCCACGACTGCTGGTGCAGTGCGGAGTCGAAGAACATCGACTCGTACCTGCTCGCGACGACGAAGGCGTCGAGCATCGCGGAGCGTTCGGCAGGCGAGGCCGCCGCGGCGGCCTCGTCGACGAGAAGTCTTGCGCGCTCCACCGATTCGTGGAACTCGGGGTCGTCGTAGGTCGTGACCCATCGTGCGTACGGGTGCGTCGGATCGGCGCCGAGGACCTCGCGAGCCTCCGCGGCGAGCCGTCGGCCCACGTCGGCGTAGATCCAGAAGCACGGGAGCACGGCGGCCGCACCGACCGCATACGAGCGCGTCGCTGCCGTGGCCACGAGGAACGACACATAGCCCAGGCACGCGGGAGATTCGGTGGCGGGCGCGCCGGACGGCGGCAGGGTATCGAGCAGTTCGCGGTGCAGTGTGGCCTCGACCTCCGTTGCGGTGGCCGCGGACGTCGCCCAGAACGCACTCGCGTGCGGGTCGGGGGCAGCGGCGGCGACCAGCGCGAGCGCGCGGGCGTAGCCGGTGAGGTACAGGAAGTCCTGTTCGACGTAGAACCGGAAGACGTCGAGCGGTAGCGAGCCGTCGCCGAGGCGGCGCAGGAACTCGAGTTCGTCGATCCCGCGGCGGAGATCTGTTGTGTGCCGCCACAATTCGTCGGTGAACCGTGAGCGGTCGGTGGATCGGTGCAGTGCCGTGTCGTGCGCGGCACCCTCATGGACAGGCGTGTCGATCGCCATGACATCCCTTCGTCAGCATTACCTGAGCAGGTTCCCGGGTGTGATCTCAGCCCCGCCGTGCGGAGCACCCCGTGTCAGAACACCCGCGACGATAGCACCCCGTACGGCCGTTACGGCAGTACGGCAGTCGGCGGCTTGATAGTTTCGGGCGCAAGTCGGGTGAGTTCTGCACTGCCGGTCGGGCGAGTGAAGGAGTGCGCGTGAGCACCGCGATGTCGACGGACGCTCTGGTCGTCGTCACGTGTTCGGGCCGCGTCCGTGGCGACGGCACGTCGGGCCGTGGTCGCGGCTCTGCGACGGGTGAGGTGCGCGTGTGGCGTGGCATCCCGTATGCCGCGGCCCCCGTCGGCGCGCTGAGATTCCGGGCGCCGCAGCGGCGCGAGCCGTGGGACGGCATCCGGGAATGCGTCGAGTTCGGCCCGTCCGCTCCGCAGTCCGCGAGTCCGTCGGTGCCCGCCGACCTCGCGTCGGCGGCGGACGAGGACTGCCTGTCGGTCAACGTCTGGGCGCCGTGGCCGGGTCGCGGGGACGCTCGACCGCCGGACGACGCGTCGCGTCCGGTGATGGTGTGGATCCACGGCGGCGCATACTGCCTCGGCTCCTCGGCACAACCCGTGTACGACGGCGCCCGTCTCGCGTGGACGCACGGTGTCGTCGTCGTGTCGTTCAACTACCGGCTCGGTGCACTCGGTTTCACCGATCTGTCTTCGTTCGGTCCGGACTTCGACACCAACTGCGGCCTGCGGGACCAGATCGCCGCGCTGGAGTGGGTGCGGGACAACATCGCGGCCTTCGGTGGCGATCCGGCCTCGGTCACGGTCTTCGGCGAATCGTCGGGTGCCAGTGCGATCACCACGCTGATGACGGTGCCGTCGGCGCGTGGCCTGTTCCACCGGGCGATCGCGCAGAGCCCGCCCGCCACGTCCGTGTACGGGGCGCGGCGTGCGGGGTCGGTCGCACGGCGCTTCCTCGATGTGCTCGGAGTCGAGCCGGATCGTGCGGACGTGCTGCTGCGGGCGGTGCCCGTCGCCGACCTCGTGGCGGCGAGCGACACGGTCGTCGACGAGGTGCCGACGGGGACGCCCGGGACCCTCGCGATGGCGCCCGTCGTCGATCACACGCTCGTGCCGCGGTACCCGGTTGCGGCATTCCAGCAGGGTCTGTCTCACCCGGTTCCCCTGGTCATCGGTTCGAACCGGGACGAATCGTCGATCTTCAAGTTCATGAAGTCCCCGCTGCTCCCGGTGACCGGGGAGTCGGTCGACGCGATGCTCGCCGCGCTCGCCGACGACCATCCGGATCTTCCGCGGGAGCGGATCGTGCAGATCCTCGCCGCGTATCCGGGCGCGCCCGCGGCACGGCGTGCCCTCGGAGTCTCGCGGGATGCGGCGTTCCGGATGCCCGCACTGTGGGTCGCGGACGCCCACAGTGCGAGAGCACCGACGTGGATGTACCGCTTCGATCACGCGACGCCGATGCTTCGAGCGGCGCGGATCGGCGCGGGGCATGCCACCGAGGTCCCGTACGTGTTCGGCAACTTCGGCACGCTGCACGTCGACCCGACCTTCTGGCTCGGTGGACGCCGGTCGGCCGGCGAGGTGTCGCGTCGCGTGGGGAAGCGGTGGACGGCGTTCGCGAGGCGCGGAGTTCCCGCGTCGCTCGACGGCTCGAAGCACTGGGCGCGGTACGACTCGCGCGAGCGCGCGACGCTCGTGATCGACACACGCGATTCGATCGTGCGCGATCCGGATCGTGAGCTACGCGTCGCGTGGGGTGACCAGGCACTCGGATTCCAGTAATTCCCACTATGTGGGAGATGTGACGCGCTTCGCAGCGGCGCGGCGTGCTCGCCGCCCGGAACTCGCCCTGCTTGGTATCGGTGCACGTCGGCAGGCTGTTCGGCATCCGACTCGGCGCGATCGCCAGGTCACATCACCCACACGAGTCACTCTGTTACCGGATCGTGCCGGGTTAGCGCTGCCGAATCCCACCTTGCGGGGTTAGCGTTCCTCATCGCTGCACGAGAGCCGAGTGTTACAGCCTTCTCCGAGAAATCCCAGAATCTGAAAAAGATGCAGGAACTCGGAGCAGACGGCACCCGGTCTTCACCCGGAGGGACCGAACCGATGAACGCTCACACCGACCGGCTCACCGACTACGTCTCGGCGATGTTCGCGTACGACTTCCTCGAGGGCGGCCCGGACTACGACGCGATCGAACGCATCCACCGCGGCGAGGTCGGCGAGTGGACGACCGGGCTCGCATCGTCCGGCCTGTTCACGCGCGCAGAGATCGACCGTGCGCGCGCTGCGTGGCGCCGCAACCCGCGCGCTTTGTTCGACGCGCTCCTGGTCGAGGCGGACGAGGTGACGGTGCGTCGTTGCCACGTCAGCTGGGCTGCCCTCGACCGGGTGGCTCCGCTCGCGCACGCAGAGTCTCTCGCCCGACTGGGCTGACGAACTCCCAGCCGGCCCCGTGGGTGACGACGGCGTCGGCGTCGGTCAGGCGCACGTACGGCCTGCCCGCCGCACGGAGGGCGCTCGTCGCCGCCTCGATCTCCTCGTCCGTCGCGAGCGCCGGTGCGCCGGGCCGCGGGCAGTGCACCACGAGCGCGACGTCGACGAGTCCGAGGCCCTCCCACACCGCGGGTGCCCCCGTGAGGCGGCGCGCGTCGGTCGGATCGTCCGAGCTGTCGAGGCCTACCAGGGTCGGCGTCGCGACGCATGCCCCGGCGCTGTAACCGCCGTAGTCGAGCGCTCCGGTGGACACTGCCTCGTGCAGCGCGTGGTCGGCCCCGGTTCGCGCCAGCTGTGCCCGCAGCACGAATGTGTTGCCGCCGCGCACCCACACGTGGTCGTACCCGCGTAGCCGCGCGCGCAGCGCGTCCGGCCTGCCCACCAGCGGGCGCAGATCGAGTTCGTCGGCGTCGAAGCCCGCGGCGCGCAGCGGCCCGAGCTCGCTCGTGACGGCCGAGCGCCGCGCCGTTTCGGGCCACGCGTCGAGCGCAGCCGCGACGACCGCGACGCGACCGGTGCCGCCCCACACCCGCACGAGCTCGTCGACGCCGGGCCCGAAGCGGTACGACGACAGGAACGCGCGCACGTGCTCAGATCGTGAAGGCGAGATGGTCGACTGCGCGCCTGCCGAGGGCGTCGTCGCCGGAGACTGTGACCTCGCCTGGATGGTCTTCGGCTCGTGTGCGCCCACACGCGAGACGGGTGAACAGCCGCGAGTCGAGTTCGATCGTCGCCGTTGCGGGGGCGTCGAGTGCGTCGACGACCGCGCCGCGACCGCTCGGGACGCCCTGCGTACCCACCGCGACGTGCAGCGAGCGGGCCATGGGGCCGGTGAGCGCGAAGGTGACGGTCGCGCCGTCGGGCGCGCCGGCCTTCTTGCCCACGACGTAGCCGAGCGACGTCGTGATCTCGCCGAATGCGAGTTCGGCGCGTGGGCCCGACTCGTCGGTCGGCGCGCCGAGAGCGTCGCGTAGGTCGAGCTCGTGGATCCAGCAGTCGAAGAGCCGGATGCGCATGAACCGCAGGTAGGGTGCCCGGCCCGCCGGGGTGTCGACGATCTCGGCGAGGGCGTCGTCGGACATCGCGTCGAGAGACGCGCGACGTCGCGCCGTGATGTCGCGGAAGCGCGCCACCATGTCGTCGCCGGGCAGCGCGCGAAGTCCTTCGACCCACAGCTCGTTGCGTGCCCCGATCGGGTTGTGCACGTGGGGAAGGGCCGCGACGTCGACGTGGACGGTGGGCGGCTCGAGCCCCTCGAGCATCGATTCGGTGCCGATCAGATGGGCGGTGACGTCGTGCACCGTCCACCCGGGCAGCGGGGTAGCGGTGTGCCAGCGGTCCGCCGGGCCGACGTCCGCCAGCAGTGTCGTCAGCACGTCCCACTGGTCGTACAGCGCGGCGAGGATCGGTGTTCGCTCGAGATCGGTCATGAGGACTCCTTTCGTGGCGTGCGCCACATGCGCGAGCCCGAGCCTAGAACGTGCCCGCCGCGTCGGCGTGTCTCGAGGACACGCCGAGCGATCGATCGGGTAAGTGACGCACAGCACATGATTCCGTGGTAGACCCTAGGCACCCGCGCCGATGGAGGAGTCACATGTTCCCAGGGAATTTCGTTGCCACCGCTCCCGACAAGCCTGCCGCGATCCACGCGGCCACCGGCGAACGGCTGTCGTATCGTCGGCTCGACGAGCGCTCCACGCAGCTCGCGCGCTACCTCCGGTCGCTCGGACTCGGCGTCGGCGATCACCTGGCCGTCGTGTCCACCAACGATCTGCGGGTGTTCGAGGCGTACTGGGCGGCGTTGCGGTCGGGCATGTACGTCACCGTCGTCAACCGGCACCTCACGGCCGACGAGACCGCGTACATCGTCGACGACTGCGGCGCGCGTGTGCTCGTCGTGTCCGCGGACGCGCAGTCGGCCGTACCGACCGACCCGGCCGCTACGCCGCAGGTCGAACACCGACTCGTGTACGGCGGCGAGCTCGCGGGATTCGACGACTACGAGTACGCCCTCGCGGAGCAGTCCACGGAACCGCTCGCGCACCAGCCGCGCGGGCGCGACATGCTGTATTCGTCCGGAACCACCGGCAGGCCGAAGGGCATCAAGGGGCCTCTGCAGGACGGCGAGGTGACCGAAACCGTCGACGCGTACACCGCGACATTCGCGCCCGCCTACGGGTTCGACACGGACACCGTCTACCTGTGCCCTGCGCCGCTCTATCACGCGGCGCCGCTGCGGTTCTGCGGCTCGGTCCAATCGGTGGGCGGCACCGTCGTGGTGATGGACCGCTTCGACGCCGAGGAATCGCTGCGCCTCATCGAGCACTACCGAGTGACCCACAGCCAGTGGGTACCCACGATGTTCGTGCGGATGCTCAAGCTGCCCGACGACGTGCGCGACAAGTTCGACGTGTCGAGCATGAAGGCTGCGGTGCACGCAGCAGCGCCCTGTCCGCCCGAGGTCAAGAAGGCGATGATCGACTGGTGGGGGCCGGTGATCCACGAGTACTACGCGTCCACCGAGGGTGCGGGCGCCACGTTCATCGACAGCGCAGGCTCGCTCGCGCATCCCGGGTCCGTCGGCAGGGACGGCGTACTCGGCATCGTGCACATCTGCGACGACGACGGCAGCGAGTTGCCGAGCGGCGAGATCGGCACCGTGTACTGGGAACGCGACGAGCTGCCGTTCCGGTATCACAACGACCCCGAGAAGACCGCTGCCGCACAGCACCCGAACCACCCGACGTGGACGACGAGCGGCGACATCGGATATCTCGACGACGAGCGCTATCTGTATCTCACCGACCGCGCGTCGTTCATGATCATCTCCGGTGGGGTCAACATCTACCCGCAGGAGACCGAGAACGCGCTGACCCTGCACCCCAAGGTCCTCGACGTCGCAGTCATCGGCGTACCCGATCCGGAGATGGGCGAGTCGGTCAAGGCGATCGTGCAGCCGGCCGAGGGCATCGAGCCCGGTGACGCGCTTGCCGCCGAGTTGCTCGAGTTCGTCCGCAGCCGCGTCGCCCACTACAAGGCGCCGCGCAGTATCGACTTCGCCGAGTCGCTGCCGCGCACGCCCACCGGCAAGCTCGTCAAGCACAAGTTGCGCGCGCAGTACCGGTAGCCGGAGGGCTCGTTCAGCTGTCGAGGTGCCTGCGCAGATAGTCCGCGAGCACCTCGGCATTGCTGTGTTCGACGTCGCGGGTCGCGGTGAGGAGCACGAGCGGCCGCCCGTCCGCCAGATCCCGGATGCGATCGACCGAAGCCCGCGCCTGCTCGCCGGACAACTCGTCGAGATAGCGGGTGCGGAACTCGTCGAAGCGTGCGACGTCGTGTGCGTACCAGTGCCGCAGTTCGGTCGACGGGGCGAGGTTCTTCTCCCAGTCGTCGAAGTGGAACGCGTCCTTGCGCATGCCGCGGGGCCACAGCCGGTCGACGAAGACGCGGAACCCTTCGCCGGAACCCGACGGGTGGTCGTACACCCGCTCGATCGCGATCTCGGGATCGGTCGCGGCGCCGGTGTCGTTCTTCCTGGTCGCCATATGTCCGAAGGTAGTGGGTGCGTGCCCCCGGCGTACCCTGATCGGGTGAACGTCTCGGCACCCGCTTCTGCCCAGGAACTCCTCGACAGCCTGGCAGGCGAGGTGCCCCGGGAACGCGTCGTCACCGATCCTGACGTGCTCGAGTCCTACAGTCACGACGAGGCCGAGTGGGCGCCGTACGCGTTGCCGCTCGCACTCGTGCGCGCCGAGTCGGCGCGTGAGGTGCAAGCCGTCGTCCGTGCGTGCCGCGCTCGTGCGATCCCGGTTGTCGCCCGCGGCGCAGGCACCGGTCTGTCGGGCGGCGCCAATGCGGTGGACGGATGCGTCGTCGTGAGTCTCGAGGCGATGACCGCGATCAAGACGATCGACACGCTCGAGCGCCTCGCCGTCGTCGAGCCGGGCGTCGTGAACGACCACCTGCGCGCGGCGTGCGCGGAGCAGGGGCTGTGGTACCCGCCGGACCCCGCGAGCTCACCGTGGTCGACGATCGGTGGCAACGTCGCCACCAACGCGGGCGGACTGTGCTGCGTCAAGTACGGCGTCACGCGCGACTACGTGCTCGGTCTCGAAGTGGTCACCGGCACAGGCGAACTCGTCCAGCTCGGGCGGCGCACCGCGAAGGGAGTCGCGGGCTACGATCTCGCCGGCCTGATGGTCGGGTCCGAGGGCACGCTCGGCATCGTCACCGAGGTCACCGTGAAACTGCGCCCACTGCAGGCGCCGCAGCGCACCGTCGCCGGATACTTCGACTCCATCGTCGATGCCGGGCGCGCCGTGCGCGCCGTCGCGGAGGCGGGGCTCACGCCGTCGGCGCTCGAACTGGTCGACCGCACCTGCCTCGAAGCCGTCGACGCGTGGAAGAACATGGGTCTGTCGGCGGATGCGGACGTCCTGGTCCTCGGCCGCATCGACACCCCCGGCACTGTCGGCGACGACGAGGCGGCATGCATGATCCGGTGCTTCGACGGCGCGGGGGCGACGTGGGCGGCCGCGTCCACGGACGAGGCCGAAGCCGACGCCCTGTTCGCCGCGCGCCGACTGGCCTATCCCGCGCTCGAACGCCTCGGTCCCGTGCTCACCGAGGATGTGTGCGTACCGAAACGTCATGTGCCCGAGATGTTGTCGCGTATCGAGCAGATCGGTCGCGCGCACGACACCGTGATCGCCGATATCGCGCACGCAGGCGACGGCAATCTGCACCCTCTGCTCATCACGCCGCACGACGACGAGCCTGCCCGCGAGCGCGCGCAGGCGGCTTTCCACGACATCATCTCGGCCGCACTCGAGCTCGGCGGGACGGTCACGGGAGAACACGGGGTCGGCCTGCTCAAGATGCCGGGCCTGCGTCGCGAACTGTCGCCGGAGGTGCTCGCGATGCACGCCGCAGTCAAGTCGGCGCTCGACCCGGATCACATCCTCAACCCGGGCAAGATGTTCTGACCGTCATTTCTCGCCCTCTCGTCCCGGCTCGAGGCCTGCACGCACGTCGGCGCCGGTCTGCTGCGGGTCGTGCCTGCGACGAGTCGCGAGACCTGCGGCCAGTGAGACCTTGTCGCCTCGATGACGCGGGACCACGTGCATGTGCGCGTGGAAGACCGTCTGCATCGCTGCGCGACCGTCGTTGACCACGAGGTGCACCCCGTCCGCGGCCACGGGTCCGCGACGCATCGCGAGCGCGATCCGCTGCGCGACCGCGAACACCCGCGCGCCGTCGTCGACGGGGAGCGCTTCGAGGTTGGGGGAGTGACGCTTCGGGATCACGAGGGTGTGCCCTCGGCTGACCGGGCGGATGTCGAGGAAGGCGAGCGTGTGCTCGTCCTCGTGGATCCGGATGGCCGGGGACTCGGAGCGCACGATCGCGCAGAAGGGGCAGTCGTCGGTCGTCACGTACCCAACCCTAGGCGCTCGACGATCGCAGGCACGGCAGTCGCTGCGGTGGCCCGTACGACGTGATGCGCGACCGAACCGATCGGCGTGCGTTCGGGATTGACCTCCACAACGACCGCGCCCGCGTCGCGCGCGGCCTCGGGGAGTGCCGCGAACGGGTACACCACGCCCGACGTGCCGATCACGAGGACGACGTCTGCCGTCGTCGCGGCGGCGTCGGCGGCATTCCACTCGGTGCGGGGGAGCTCTTCGCCGAACCACACGACACCCGGCCGCACCGCACCGCCGCATCGCGCGCACCGGGGCGGCTCGAGCGAGGCCACCGGTTCGGTGGGGAGAACGCACTCGTCGTCGAAAACAGTGCTGCAGCGCGAGCATCGCGGCTGGAACAGACTGCCGTGCACATGTGCCGTGACGAGGCTGCCCGCGCGCTCGTGCAGGTCGTCGACATTCTGGGTCACCACCGACACGTGCGGAGTGAGCTGCTGCCACCGCGCGATCGCACGATGGCCCGCGTTGGGCTCCGATTTCCGTACCAGCGCAGCGCGCCACTGGTACCACGCCCACACGGTCGCGGGATCGCGCTGCCACGCCTCGGGTGTCGCGAGCGCTGCGGCGTCGAACTGTGCCCACAGCCCGGTCTGTGCATCCCGAAATGTGGGAATGCCGCTTTCGGCGGACATCCCGGCGCCCGTGAGGATCGCGACGGAACCCGCTGACCTGCAGACGTCGGCGACATCGCCGACCGAATCGGTGTTCATGGCCTCCATTGTGTGCACGCTCGGTGGCCGAAACGGGTTGTGCGTGTGGCTATGATGCCTGGACCCCGGACGGCATCAGTCACGATCGGCAGCTGCTCGGGTCCCGCCGCCACAGCGGTGTACTGCAATTCGACACGAAAAGAGTAGGGCTGTGACAGCACCAGAAGCGGATGCCGGATCCGCACGCGCCACCATCGGGGTGGTGCGCGAATCCGGCGACGGCGAGCGCCGGGTGGCGCGCGTGCCGAAGGTAGCGGCGACGTTGATCGGCAAGGGCGTCGACGTCGTCGTCGAGCCGGGGGCGGGCGCAGGAGCTTTGATCCCCGATGCGGCGTACGAGAGCGAAGGCGCGCGCCTCGGCGACGCGTGGTCGGCCGACGTCGTCGTCAAGGTGGCCCCGCCGTCCGGCGACGAGGTCGCGAAACTGCGCGCGGGGCAGACCGTCATCGGCTTCCTCGCACCGCGAAACGAAGGCAACCAGATCGCGGCGTTGAAGGACGCGGGGGTTCAGGCCTTTGCGATGGAAGCGATTCCGCGCATCTCGCGTGCTCAGGTGATGGACGCGCTGTCGTCGCAGGCGAACGTCTCCGGCTACAAGGCGACGCTGCTCGCGGCCACCGAGCTCACCCGGTTCTTCCCGATGCTCACCACGGCGGCCGGCACGGTCAAGCCCGCGTCGGTCCTCGTGCTCGGCGTCGGTGTCGCCGGCCTGCAGGCGCTCGCGACGGCCAAGCGGCTCGGGTCGCGCCCCACCGGCTACGACGTGCGCCCCGAGGTCGCCGACCAGGTGCGATCCGTCGGCGCGCAGTGGCTCGATCTCGGAATCGACGCGGCGGGCGAAGGCGGATACGCGCGTGAGCTCACCGACGACGAACGTGCCCAGCAGCAGCAGGCCCTGCAGGAGGCGATCGGCGGCTTCGATGTCGTCATCACCACCGCCCTCGTGCCGGGTCGTCCCGCACCCCGGCTGGTGACCGCGGCCGCGGTCGAGGCGATGAAGCCCGGCAGCGTCGTCGTCGACCTCGCGGGCGAGACCGGCGGCAACTGCGAACTGACGGTGCCGGGCGAGACGGTCGTGCGGCACGACGTCACGATCGCGTCGCCGCTCAATCTGCCTGCCACGATGCCCGAGCATTCGTCGGAGCTGTACGCGAAGAACGTCGCGGCGCTGCTGGGTCTCATGCTCGACGAGAACGGCGCGCTCGCACCGGATTTCTCCGACGAGGTGCTCTCCGCATCGTGCGTCACACGTGTCGCCGAGGAACAGGGGTAGAGGCATGTACACCGAACTGTTGTCCAACATCGCGATCCTGGTGCTGTCCGGGTTCGTCGGCTTCGCGGTCATCTCGAAGGTCCCCAACACCCTGCACACCCCGCTCATGTCGGGTACGAACGCGATCCACGGCATCGTCATGCTCGGTGCGCTCGTCGTGCTCGGCAAGGTCCACGACCCGTCGTGGGGTCTGCGCGTGATCCTGTTGGTGGCCTTGATCTTCGGCACCGTCAACGTGGTCGGCGGCTTCGTCGTCACCGACCGGATGCTCGCGATGTTCAAGACGAAGCCGGCCGACAAGGCCGGCAGCGCTGCGCAGGGGGATCACAAGTGACCTATCTCGTGAACGGCCTCTACATCGTGGCCTTCGCTCTGTTCATCTACGGCCTGATGGGTCTCACCGGCCCCAAGACGGCCGTGCGTGGCAACCAGATCGCCGCGGTCGGCATGCTCGTCGCGGTCGTCGCCACGCTCATCTCGATCCGTGACGCCGACTCGGCCAACTGGATCATCGTGGTCGTCGGCCTCGTCGTCGGCATCGCGCTTGGCGTCCCGCCCGCACTGCGGACCAAGATGACGGCGATGCCGCAGTTGGTGGCGCTGTTCAACGGCGTCGGTGGCGGCACGGTCGCGCTCATCGCGTGGTCCGAGTTCCTCGACTCGTCGGGCTTCACCAACTTCCATGGGGAACAGCCGGTCGCGCACATCGTCGTCGCGTCGCTGTTCGCGGCGATCATCGGCTCGGTGTCGTTCTGGGGCTCGGTCATCGCGTTCCTCAAGCTGCAGGAGACCCTGCCCGGAAAGCCGATCGGCATCGGCAGACTGCAGCAGCCGCTCAACGGTCTGCTGCTCGTCGGGGCAGTCGTGCTCGCGGTGGTCATCGGCGTCAAGGCGATCTCGCCGGAAGGCGCCACCAGCCAGTGGTGGATGGTCGGCGTCCTCGTGCTCGCGGGTGTGCTCGGTCTGATGGTGGTGCTGCCGATCGGCGGCGCGGACATGCCGGTCGTCATCTCGCTCCTGAACGCACTGACCGGCCTGTCGGCAGCGGCGGCGGGCCTCGCGCTCGACAATCAGGCGATGATCGTGGCGGGCATGATCGTCGGCGCGTCCGGCTCGATCCTGACCAACCTCATGGCCAAGGCGATGAACCGTTCGATCCCGGCGATCGTCGCGGGCGGCTTCGGTGGCGGCGCGGGTCCGGCCGCCGCGGCGGGCGACGAGAACCGCACCGTCACGTCGACCTCGGCGGCCGATGCGGCGATCCAGATGGCGTACGCCAACCAGGTGATCATCGTGCCCGGCTACGGGCTCGCGGTGGCGCAGGCGCAGCATTCGGTCAAGGACATGGCGAAACTGCTCGAGAGCAAGGGCGTCACCGTCAAGTACGCGATCCACCCGGTCGCAGGCCGCATGCCCGGTCACATGAACGTGCTGCTCGCCGAGGCCGACGTCGAGTACGACGCGATGAAGGAAATGGACGACATCAACGACGAGTTCGCGCGCACCGACGTCACGCTCGTCATCGGCGCCAACGACGTCACCAACCCGGCCGCCCGCGAGGACCCGTCGTCGCCGATCTACGGCATGCCGGTGCTCAACGTCGACCAGTCGAAGTCGGTGATCGTGCTCAAGCGGTCGATGTCGTCCGGCTTCGCGGGGATCGACAATCCGCTGTTCTACGCGCCCAACACGTCGATGCTGTTCGGCGATGCCAAGAAGATGGTGGGCGAGGTCATCGAGGAGCTCAAGGCCCTCTGAGCCCGTTCGACGAAAAAGGACGCAAGTTCGCCCGTGCGCATTCGATGCGCGCGGGCGAACTTGCGTCCGGGGTGGATGTGGGAACGGGGGTGACCGTCAGCGGTGCCGCACGAGGGCCATCGCGGCGGGGTCGGGACGCTGACGCTCGCGTTCGGCGGCGATCGGCGAGTACACCATGATGATCGACGCGACGGCCCACCAGATGGCGGTGATGGTGCCTGCGGCCGCGATGCCGGGCAGGCCCACCGGCTCGCTCGCGAGCGAGGCCGCGACGACGGCCAGGACCACGACGGCACCGAGGCCGGACACGACCGGCTTGAAGCGCGGCGACGCCACGAGCAGTCCGGTGCTGTAGACGGCCATCGCGGCGACGACATGTCCGCTCGGGAGGATCGCCTCGGGAGCGCCGTCGGCCCACACGCGCACGAGCGCCGAGCCCAGGTTGGCGCCGACCGTGAGGGTGAGGACCGCCGCGACGCCGTAGGAAAGGCGCCGGATCATGGCAACGACCGAAAGCACGACGGTGGCTGCCATCACGGTGGTGACGTCCACCGCGGTCAGGACAGGTTCGGCCATAGTTCGGATCTGTTCGGGAAACTGCATCGCAGTCGAATCGGGGCGCAGGAGATACAGCGCCACGAGTGCGATCGCACCGGTAGCGGCAAGGGAGAGAAGGCGGACGCTGCGCTGCGTCCGACGGGCCGAATCTGTCACGCTGACCAGGATGCCAAAGACGCCTGGCCTCCCGAAATCGCGTTTTGTGTGATCTTGGTCAAAGTGCCCTGCGAGGCCGGACAATTCGGGCGCCGGCGCTCGCCGCGAGGACGCAGAACAGTGGAATGACCATGGCGAGCGTGAGTGGAATAACATGCGCGGACCACCCGATCAAAGCGGGACCCGCGAGAAGTCCGACGTAACCCATCCCGACGACACGCGACATGTCGGTGCCCGGTGCGCCGTCCTGAAGGTTGCCTGCGGCGGTGAAGATCTGCGGGATGCCGCCCGAGAGCCCCAGCCCGAACAGTGCCCACCCGGCGAGCGTGAGCGGCAGTGTCAGGCCCGTGGCGACGAGCGCGATACCGACCGCCGCGAGCGCGCAGCCGTAGCGCACGACCGCGACCGGCCCGAGGGTGTGGCTCACGCGGTCCGCGGCGAACCGGCCGAGCGTCATCGTCGTCGAGAACGCGCCGAATGCGAAGGCGGCGGTCGCATCGCTCGCGCCGAATTCCTCCTTCACCTGCAACGTGCTCCAGTCGTTCGCCGCGCCCTCGGCGAGGAGCAAGCCGAAGGCGAGGGCGCCGAGGGCGACGACCCTTCCCGACGGGCGGCGGCGCCGGGGGCCGGGCGGAGGCGTGTCGGCGTGATGTCGTGGGGACGGCAACAGGCTGGGCGTCGCGCACGCGACGACGACGAACCCGGCCGCGCCGCCGGCCCCCAGTGTGGCGGCCGGTGCGAGCGCGCCGCCGAGCGCCGCGGCCCCGGCGAGTGAACCCGCGACGCCACCGATCGAGAACAAGGCGTGGAAGGCCGACATGATCGGCCTTCCGTAGCGGCGCTCCGCGAGTACGGCCTGCGCGTTCATCGACACGTCGAGCGCCCCGTTTCCGAAGCCGAACAAGGCGAGCGCGAGGCCCAGCTGCCAGGCGTTCGACGCGAGAGCGGGCCCGACCGCCGCCGCGGCCAGGATCGTGCCCGCGGCGGCGACCATCCGGGCGCTGCCGATCCGGTCGGCGAGCGGACCGCTCAACTGCATGCCCGCGATCGCGCCGAGGGCGAGGACGAGCAGCAGGCTGCCGAGCGTCGGGTGGCTCACACCCGTGCGCTCCTGCACCGTCGGGATGTGTACGACCCACAGTCCCATCAGGAAACCGTTGGTCGCGAACACGGCGAAGATCGCTACGCGTGCTCGACGTGTGCGTTGCACCTCGTTTTCGCTCCCGTCCATGCCGTGGGAAACCGTCCCCGACCACTGTCGCAGCACCGGCCGTGGAGCGCCGGGCTTCGCGTGCGGCGCCCGCGGCGTCCCGAAGCGACGGTGCCAGGCGTTAGTCTCTTGCGCGTGAATGCTGTAGGGATCGACGAAGATGCCGTGTCCGCCTGGATTGCCGGACTGGGCGTCGGGGCCGTGGCTCCGCTCGCCTTCGAGCGGATCGGAAACGGCCAGTCCAATCTCACCTACTCGGTGACCGATGCGGGCGGCGGGCGCTGGGTACTGCGCCGTCCCCCGCTGGGCACGTTGCTGTCGTCGGCACACGATGTCGTCCGTGAGCACCGCATCCTGTCTGCGCTGCAGTTCTCGAAGGTGCCGGTCCCCAAGATCCTCGGCCTCACCGAGGACCCCGCGATCACCGACGCACCGCTCGTGCTCATGAGCTATGTCGCGGGCACCGTCGTCGACAGCGTCAACGCCGCCGAGACGCTCACGCCGGAGCAGCGCGCCGCGATCGGTGCCTCGATGCCGCGCACGCTCGCGCGGATCCACGCCGTCGACCTCGAGGACACGGGTCTGGCCGACCTCGCGAGCCACGCTCCGTACGCGCCACGTCAGATCAAGCGCTGGAAAGCGCAGTGGGAGAAGTCGAAGACGCGCGAGGTCGCGGCGGTCGACGAACTCGCCGACCTGCTCGAACGCAATGCGCCCGAGCAGACCGAGGTCACGCTCGTGCACGGCGACTTCCACCTCAACAACGTCATCGTCGACCCGGAGAGCGGCGACATCCTGTCGGTCCTCGACTGGGAACTCGCGACGCTCGGCGACCCGCTCGCGGATGTCGGAGCGCTGCTCGCCTACTGGTCGCAGGCCGACGACAAGGTCGCCGGGCCGTTCATGGCGTCCACGCTCGAGGGCTTCCCGACGCGCGACGAACTCGCCGCGCTGTACGCCGAGCGCACCGGTCGCGACGTCGCAGCCGTGGGTTACTGGCACGCGCTCGCGTTGTGGAAGCTCGCGATCATCGCCGAGGGGGTACTGCGCCGCATCGTCGACGACCCCCGCAACCGTGCCGACTCGGGTGCTCCCACTGCGGCGCTGGTCGACGGCATCATCGACCGCGCGGTGGAAACCGCTCGCGCTCAGGGGCTTTCGTAGGATCCGCTCGTCGGCGCCTCGGGCAGGCGGGGTGCCGACGAGGGTTTCGTCTGCGGAAAGCACTCCCGCACAAGGTCCTCCATGGCGGGCACCGCGACGGATGCGCCGGGGGATGCGCCCAGCAGACCGGCGATCGACCGGTCTTCGGACATCACGAGTTCGGTTCCCGAGCGTAGTGCGCCGCCACGGTCCGGATCGGGTGTCACCAGTTGCGCGCGTTGCCCGGCCGCGAAGAACTCCCAGTGATCCCGATCGGCTTCGGGGTAGAAGCGGCGCAACTGCGCGAACTTCCTCCGGTCGGATGCGAGGAGCTGTCCGATCAGGTATCGGACGAGACCGAGGTTGTCGCGGAGGGCGGCGGCGAGCACGGGCAGGTTGTGCCACTGCAGCGTCGCGAAGAAGTCGACGAGGCTGCCGTGCTTCAGCAGGCGCGTGCTGAACATCGCGTACGGGCCGAACATCACGTGCCCTCTGCCGTCGACCATGCGTTTGTCGAGGTGAGGAACCGACATCGGTGGCGCGCCCACGTCCGCCTGGCCGTACACCTTGCCCTCGTGGTGCTCGACGACCTCTGCTCGGGAGCACCGGAAGAAGCCCGCGCCCACCGGTAGGACGCCGTAGCCTCTCACCTCGGGCACGCCTCCCTGCTGCAACAGGCGCAGCGCCCGCCCTCCCGCCCCGACGAAGACGAATGCGGCGTGGATGCGAAAGGCTCCACCGTCCTTCGTGTTCTTTCCGGTGACGGTCCATCCACCTTCGGCTCGGCGGTACAGGCGGCGAACCTCGTGTGAGGTGGCGATCGTTCCTCCCGACCGTGCGACCAGCTCGCCGAGCGTGCGAGTGAGAGCGCCGAAGTCGATGTCGGTGCCGTGCCGGTGGCGGGTTGCCGCCATGGGTTCCGGGGCGTGTCTGCCCCGCATCGTGAGGGGAGCCCACTGTGCGATGACGTCGGGATCCTCCGTGTACTCCATGTCGCGGAAGCGCGGGTCGCGGACGAGCGTGGCGAAGCGCCGTCGCAGGTACTCCACGTCTCGGTTGCCGAATACGAGATCGATGTGCGGTGTCGGGTGGAGGAAGTCGGCGGTGTCGAGAAGCCCGCGGCGTTCGAGCGCGGACCACCAGTCGCGCGTCCTCGCGTAGAGGTCGGCCACGGCCTGTGGTCCACGAGGATCTTCCGGGTCGGGCATGTAATTGAGTTCGCAGTAGCCGGAGTGACCGGTTCCGGCATTGTTCCACGCCGACGAGCTTTCGGCTGCCAGTGAGCCGGCACGCTCGACCAGCGTGATCCGTCGTGTCGGCTCGTCGAGAGCGAGCATCGCTGCGAGCGTGGTCGACATGATGCCGCCGCCGATGAGCAGGATGTCGGTCTCGGACGTGACTGTCGTGGCCCCCCGCCGGATCGTCGGCGTTCGTCGAACTGTCATGTGCCGCTGTCCTTTCGGGATCGGATTCGTCGCTCCCCACTCTGCTCGACCGAATACGTTCCGTCCAATGAATGATCGGGTATATATAATCCGCGAATGGATGAATTGATGGCCAGGCTCGCACCGCACCTGAGCGCGCTGAACGCACTTGCCGTGCAGGACGGGCACATGACTCGTGCGGCGCAGGCCCTGGGCATTCCGCAGTCGTCGATGAGTCGGCGTATTCATCTCCTCGAACGCGAGCTCGGCACACCGCTCCTGGTGCCGCGCGGCCGCACCGTCACCCTCACGCCTGCCGCCGAACGACTTGCCCGCCGTGTCCGCGGCCCACTGCGCGAAATGGCCGACGCCCTCGACGATCTCGCCGGCGAGGCGGATGCCGACCACGGCACGGTGCGCTTCGGCTTTCCGCTGACGATGGGATCCGGCCGGGTGCCGGCTCTGCTCGCTGCATTCCACCGCGAGGTTCCGGGGGTGCACCTGCACCTCGAGCAGGCGCACGGATCCGACCTCGCCTCGAGGCTCCGGGAAGGAGAAGTGGATGTCGCGGTGGTGATTCCGCCGCCCGAGGGTATCGAGCACGTGATCGTCGACGTGCAGACGATCACGGCCGTGTTGCCGTCCGGACACTCTCTCGCGCACCAGCCGCGACTCGGATTGGCGGACCTACGGCACGATCCGTTCGTGGCGAATCCGTCCACCTACAACCTGCGTCGGTCGACCGACTCGTGGTGCCGTGCCGCCGGCTTCACGCCGGACATCACGATCGAGGTCACCGAGTTCGCGACTATGCGCGAGTTGGTCGGCCGTGGTCTCGGTGTCGCCTTGTTGCCGCACGCCGACCGAACGGCATCCGGGACCGTGGAGATTCCGCTCGAGCCGGACACGTGCAGACGCGACGTGGCGCTCGCGTGGGGACCGACCGGCCGCACTCCCGTTGCGCAACGTCTGCGTCGATACATGCTCGAACACTGGCGGATGCCTGTGGGCAGCTGAGAACTATCCCGCGTTGCGGTCGTCGACCACGATCGTGGCGGCGGCAGTCCGGATCGCTTCGGGGATCGCCACCGGGGTGCGGGTGTCGCGGTCGACGTAGACGTGGACGAACCGTGCGGTCGCGGCGGGAACGAGAGCGTCTCCCTCCACGCGGAAAACGGCGAGCGAGTACACGATGCTGCGGGTGCCGAGTCGCTCGACGGCGATACCCACCTGCAGCGCATCGGGGAAGCTCAGTTCGCGCAGGTAACGGCAGGACGTCTCGGCGACGATGCCGATCGCGGGCAAGTCCCGGATGTCGGTGTCCGTCGACGACATCAGCCAGGCGTTGACCGCGGTGTCGAGGTAGGCGTAGTACGTGACGTTGTTGACGTGACCGTAGTGATCGTTGTCGGCCCACCTGGTCGGCACCGGCCACAGCACCGGATACGACTGGGGGTCGGGCAGCGACTGTGCATGCGGCTGGTCGGAAGTGCTCACGGGCGCCGAGCCTATCGAGTCCGCTCGACGGCCTCACGGCGAGCAGTCGTCGGGAGCGACTGCGCGGTAACCCGGCACGCCGCGACCGTACCCGTCGACAATGAGCGTCATGAGCGAGATCAGTGTCGTCCAGGGAGACATCACGGCGCTCGAGGTGGACGCCGTCGTCAACGCCGCCAACTCGTCGCTGCTGGGCGGCGGGGGAGTGGACGGCGCGATCCACCGCGCAGGTGGGCCGGAGATCCTCGACGAGACGCGCGCATTGCGGGAATCGACGCTGCCGGACGGCCTCCCGGCAGGCCGGGCAGTCGCGACGACCGCGGGAAAACTGCCGGCACGGTGGGTGATCCACACGGTCGGTCCCGTGTACGCGAAGAACGAGGACCGGTCGGCGACGCTGCGCAGCGCGTACACCGCGAGCCTCGACGTCGCCCGCGAACTCGGTGCCCGCTCCGTCGCCTTCCCGATCATCTCGTCGGGGGTCTACGGGTGGCCCGCCGACGACGCGGTGCGCCAGGCGGTGCGGGCGATCGAGTCGTCGGACGCGCAGATCGCGCAGGTCGTGCTCGTCGCATACGACGACGCGATGGCCGCACGGTTACGTGAGGCGCTCGCTCACTCGCGTGAGTAGACCGAGGCGGCGGCGATCAGATCGTCGGCGGGGCGCACGCCCGTGTAGAGGACGAACTGCTCGGCAGCCTGCAGCGCGATGACCTGGGCGCCCGTCACGACGGGCGTGCCCGCGTCGGTGGCGGCCCGCACCAGCGGGGTGTCCGGCGGCGACGCGACGACGTCGAACACCAGCGACGCGCGATCGACGGCCTCCCGAGTGAAGGCGAGCGTGTCCGCGTCCGGCCCGCCCGCCATGCCGATCGGCGTGGCGTTGATCAGCACGTCCGGCGAACGGTCGGCGAGGTCGGGCGCCCACGTGAAGCCGTAGCGCTCGGCGAGCGCACGCCCGGTGCGTTCGTTGCGGGCGGCGACCACGCACTCGGTGACGCCCGCGGCGCGCACCGCGGCGACCACGGCCTTCGCCATGCCGCCACTGCCCGCGACGGCCGCGGTGTGGTTACCCGACACGCTGTGCTCGGCGAGCAACCGGGCGACCGCCTGGTAGTCGGTGTTGTAGGCGTGCAGCACGCCGTCGTCGTTGACGATCGTGTTGACCGAGTCGATGGCGGCGGCCGAGTCGTGCACGACGTCGACCAGTCCGAGGACGTCCTCCTTGAACGGCATCGAGACGCCGCACCCGCGGATGCCGAGCGCTCGGATGCCGGTGACCGCGCCCGCGATGTCGTCGGTGGTCATGGCCTTGTACACGAAATTCATGCCGAGCGCGGCATACAGATAGTTGTGGAACCGGGTGCCGATGTTGCTGGGCCTGCCGGACAGCGAGATGCACAGTCGAGTGTCCCGATTCAGGACGTTCATGGTGGCCGGGACATGGGGTGTGCCCGGCGCGTCGGTCGGATCCGGTACCTGCACGGTGTGGACTCTACCGACCGTCAGCATCGGTCGGCTATGCGTGCGAGCACGGCGTGGTCGGCCTCGGTGACCGGCAGATCGTAGGCGAGCGCGACCGTGAGGTACTTGCCCGCGTAGAAACAGTGCATCGACGGAGCGGGCGGCAGCCAGTCGGACGGCGTGCCGTCGCCCTTGTCCTGGTTGTCGCGAGCGCCCACCGCGAGGAGGTTGACCGCGACGTCGTTCGCGAACCGCATCCGCCGGTCGAGCGGCCACTGCGACGCGCCCAGATCCCACGCCGCCGCGAGCGGGAACACGTGATCGATCTGCACGGCTCGCGCCTCCGAGCGGTCGAACTCGCGGGTGGTGCCCGAGTACGGATCGGCGAGCACGCCCCTGTCGACTATGCAGTCGCCGGTGCCGGAGCGGAACGAGACGTCGGTGAGCGTCTGCGCGAGAACGTTGTTGCGGGTGTCGCACCCGTCGTGCCCGCCAGGCGCGTCCTGCGCATCCGACCACGCGGGCCCGAACACGCAGCCTTCGCCCGAGCCGCACCCCCGCGAATAGCCGCCCGGCCGCGGGCGTGCCGCGACGACGTCGACCGACGCGAGCAACATGCGGACGTGCTCCGCGGTCGGGCTGCCCGGGGCAGGTGCCACCGTGGCCTGGTCGACGAGCCAGCCGCCCGCGAGCGCCGCCACGACCCCGGCCGCAGCCGCCACGAAGACGGTGCGCACCGACACCCGGTTGCGCCGCAACCACACCCGATCGACTCTCCCCATGCGTCCCCCCGGCGCTCGAAGTCGATCGGACAGTACCCGGCCCCGCCGACATGCGCCGGTCGACCGCCGACGAACACAGGTGTCGGACGAACGGCAGTGTCAGACGAACGGCAGGGGCGACGCCGCGATCGAGCTCATGTCGCGGCCGTCGTGGCCGATGAGCCACATACCGCCTTCCGCGCGGCAGTCGGCGACCGTTTCGAGGATGCGGAGCAGAAAGAAGACCGCGTCGCTCGGCTCCCGCGTGAGCGCGACCTGGTGAGACTCGCCGGGCCGCGGCCCGTCGAGCCACACACCGCGCCTGCCGTCGAGTCGCGCGGTGACCACGCTGTCGGCGTCGACGAACGCGTATTTCCGTTCCTCCCAGGGGGTTTCCGCGGCGTACTCCTGGTCGAGCACCTGGATCACGATGTTCACGTCCTTGGCCTTCCACTCGATTCCGTCGGGAGCCGCTCGTCGGCGCGCACGTCGAGCACGACCTTGCCCGCCGCGTGCCCGGACTCGACCGACGCGAGCGCCGCGCCGGCTTCGGCGAACGGGAAGACCCGTGTGACATGAGCGTCCAGGTCGCCGGACGCGACCAGCTGCGCGATCTCGCCGAACACCTGGCTCGTGCGCCTGCGGGTGACGCCACCACCGCCCAGCGCGGCCGCCTGCGCGGGATCGGCGACGCTGACCACGCGCGCACCGCTCGCCGCGTCCGCCACGTCGGCGAGTACGTCTCCTCCCACGAGATCGAACACCGCGTCGACCGCCGTGCCGACTCGGCTCCCGGCGCCGGCTCCGGATTCGACCCATCTCGCCCCGGTCGAGGTGACGAAGCGTTCCTTCGCCGGGCTCGCGATTCCGATCGCGTTCAGCCCGCGCAGCCGCGCGAGCGAGAGCGCTGCGCTGCCGACTCCGCCCCCGGCACCGATCACCAGGAGGGTCGAGCCTGCAGGCAGTGCGAGTCGGTCGAGGGCGTCGTACGCCGTGCCGAGCGCGACCGGGATCGTCGCGGCGTCCGTGAACGCGACTGTCGCGGGTTTGTGCGCCGTGGACGCGGAGTTGACGACGGTCGACTGTGCGTAGCCGCCGAACCCGGCGGCGGTCGACCCGAGGACCTCGTCGCCCACCGAGAAGCGCGTCTCGTCCTCACCGACCGCCGTGACGACTCCCGCCACCTCGCGGCCCAGCACGGCGGGCAGTGCGACGGGCACGCTGTCCCTGCGCAGACCCGACCGGACCTTCCAGTCGGCAGGGTTGACCCCGGCGGCGACGACCGCGACCTGCACCTGGCCGGGCCCGGGCGTGGCCACCGGAAGGTCGAGGAACTGTTGCGTCTCGGGACCGCCGTACTCGGTGAAGCCGTATGCAAGGGCCATGCCGACACTGTGCCACTCCCGCGGCGCCTGCCCACGAGCTTCGGTCGGTACCTGCTGGAAGAATGGGGGGATGCTGCACGGCCTCTGGATTCCCGGCTCGGGTCTGCTCGTGTGGGAGGACGACGTCGCCGTGCACACGCCGCCCGCAGCGCCGAGTGTCGTCGACGAGGTCCTGGCCCGTCGCAAGCGGCACACGGCCAAGGTTCCGCTGCCCACGGCGGACGGCTGGGAGTGGACGACGCAGCCCGCGGTCGCGTTCGCGCCACCGGACGCGGCGGCGTTGCTGCTCGCGATGCCGGTCGGCGACGCGCGAGTGTCCGGCGACCTGCGCTATCTGGCGCACGTCGTGCGCGGCGTCGCGGAGTGGGTTCGGGCGGGCCGCGTCGTACCCGCGGTCGACCGCGGGTACGACGCGTGGTGGCCCCGGTGGCGGCTCGTGGGAGGTGAGGCGCAGCGCGCGTGGTCGAGCGAGCTGCTCGCGTCGATGCCGCCTGTGCAGCGTGTCGACGCTGTGCCGCGCGCGGTGCTCGACGACCTGCTGGGCGAACTCACCGACCCGGTCGTCCGGCTGTCTTTTCCGGCGCGCACCGGTACGCATCCGTTCGTGCGCGCGCTCGACGACGCCACCGACTACCCCGACTCGACACCGAGCACGGCCGAGGCGTTCGCCACGTGGCGCGCGAGCCTCACCGCGGGCGAGCCCGCACTGGTGCTGCGGCTGGCCGAACCCGACGACCTCGGAGACACCGACTCCGCGGACGACACGCTGTGGCGCCTCGAGGTGTGCCTGCGGCCGGAAGGCGAGGCGCCGCAGCCGATCGAGTTGCACCGCACCGACCGTGCGCAACTCGAGTTCGGGGTCCGCAAGTTGCAGGACGCGCTGCACGCATATCCGCGCCTGCGGGACGTGCCGAGCGATCCCGGCAGCCTCGATCTGTTGCTGCCCACCGCCGTGGTGGTCGACCTGGTCTCGCACGGCGTCCAGGTGTTGCAGGACGCGGGCATCGCGGTGCTGCTGCCGCGCGCGTGGACCACTGCGTCGCCGTCGCTGCGCCTGCGGGTGAGTTCGCCGTCCTCGCCTGCGACGGCGGAGGGACAGGGCCTCGGCACCTCGCAGATCGTCGACTACCACTGGGAACTCGCGCTGGGCGATGTCGTCCTCACCGCCGACGAGATGCACCGTCTCGCGTCGGCGCAGGGCGACCTCGTTCGTCTGCGCGGCGAGTGGGTCCGCGCCGACGCCGACGTGCTTGCGCGCGCCGCACGGTATGTCACCGAGCGTCACGCGAGCGGCGACCGCGCGGTCGTGGATCTGCTCGCGGAACTGCTCGAGGACGACGCGCGCGGCCTGCCGGTCGACGAGATCACGGCGACCGGATGGGCATCGGCGCTGCTCGAGCCCGGGCGCTCGCCGGACCCGGTGCCGTCGCCCCCCGGGGTGCACGCGACTTTGCGGCCGTATCAGCAGCGAGGCCTCGACTGGCTCGCGTTCATGAGCGCGCGTGGCCTCGGCGCGGTGCTCGCCGACGACATGGGGCTCGGCAAGACGTTGCAGGTCCTCGCGCTGATCGCGCACGAACGGGCCGTGTCGTCAGGGCCGGTGCCGCCCACCCTGCTCGTGTGCCCGATGTCCGTGGTGGGCAACTGGCAGCGCGAAGCAGCACGGTTCGTGCCGGATCTGCGGGTGCTGGTACACCACGGCACGTCGCGCGCGGAGGGCGACGCACTCGCCGCGGCGGTCGCGGGGTCCGATCTGGTGCTCACGACGTACGCGCTGCTCGCCCGCGACATCGCGGATCTGAAGGAGCAGCCATGGCGACGCATCGTTCTGGACGAAGCGCAGCACGTCAAGAATCCACGCACCGCCGCGGCACGGGCCGCGCGTGCGGTGCCCGCCGAGCACCGGCTCGCTCTCACCGGCACGCCCGTGGAGAACCGCCTGTCCGAACTCCGGTCGATCCTCGACTTCGCCAACCGTGGCGTTCTGGGCTCGGAGGCGTTGTTCCGCAGCAGGTTCGAGATTCCCATCGAGCGCGAGCAGGACGCGGCCGCGGCGGCACGGTTGCGGTCGGTCACCGCGCCGTTCGTGTTGCGGCGCGTCAAAACCGATCCCGCCGTCATCTCGGACCTGCCGGACAAGCTCGAGTTGACCGTGCGCGCCAATCTCACCACCGAGCAGGCGTCGCTGTACCGAGCGGTGGTCGACGACATGCTGACGCAGATCGAGGACAGCAAGGGCATGGGCCGTAAAGGCCTCGTGTTGTCGACGCTCGCGAAGCTCAAGCAGGTGTGCAACCACCCCGCACATTTCGCGAAGGACGGCTCGGCGCTGGTCCGTCGTGGCACGCACCGGTCGGGCAAGCTCGCCCTCGTCGACGACATCCTCGAGTCGGTTCTCGCCGACGACGAGAAAGCGTTGCTGTTCACCCAGTTCCGCGAGTTCGGCGACATGCTCGCGCCGTACCTCGCGGCGCGCTTCGGCGCCGAGGTCCCGTTCCTGCACGGCGGCGTGTCCAAGCCCAGGCGCGATCGCATGGTCGAGGAGTTCCAGGATTCCGGTGGCCCGCCGATCATGCTGCTCTCGCTCAAGGCGGGCGGCACGGGCCTCAACCTGACGGCCGCCAATCACGTCGTGCACCTCGACCGGTGGTGGAACCCAGCAGTCGAGAACCAGGCCACCGACCGCGCGTTTCGCATCGGCCAGCGCAAGGACGTGCAGGTGCGCAAGCTCGTGTGCGTCGGCACGCTCGAGGAGCGGATCGACCAGATGATCGCCGGCAAGCAGGAACTCGCCGATCTCACGGTCGGTGCGGGGGAGAACTGGATCACCGAGATGAGCAGCGACGAGCTCAACGATCTGCTCGCGCTCGGCGACGATGCGGTAGGCGAGTGAGTAATGGCAGGTGAGTGAGGTGAACGGATGACTCCCAGGCGATCCGGCGGTTTCGCCGAGTACGGCACACGCCGTCCGGTCAAGGGCGGTGTCACCGCGCGCAGCAAGCGCGGCGGGTTCGGTACGACGGCGGTGGGCCGCGCGTTCGCGGACGTCGTCGAGCGGGTGGGGGAGCGGGGCCGCATGTCCCGCGGCCGCAGCTACGCCCGCAGCGGGCAGGTCGTGGCGTTGCGGATCGAGCCGGGCGCGGTCGTGGGCGAGGTGCAGGGCAGCCAGCTCGAGCCCTTCACCGCGGTCGTGTCGGTGCGGCCGTTCGACGCCGACACGATCGACGACCTCGTGCGTCGCGTACGCCGCGAACCGGGCAGCCTCGCCGTGCTCGCCTCGGGCGCATTCCCCGAGTCGTTCCTCGTCGCGGCCTTGCCCGACGACAGCGCCGACATCGCCTTCGATTGCACGTGCCCGGACGACGGGTGGCCGTGCAAGCACGCGGCGGCACTCGCCTACCTCGCGGCCGAACGCATCGACACCGACCCACTCCAGTTGCTCGCATTGCGGGGTCTGCCGCTCGACGACCTGATCGCCGCGGTCGACGCGCGCAGCGCAGGTATCGACGACGGCACCGACGCGTCCGACGACTGGTTCGGCGACCGCGTGACGCTGCCCCCGCTGCCCGCGCCGCGCGCGGTGGCCGCGCCCGACGACCTCGATCCGCTGTTGCTGCGCGGCGCGCTGCGCACGTTCTGCGTGGACGAGCGCGAGGTCGATGCGGTGATGGACGAACTCGCGCTGCGGTACGAGCATCTCGGCTGAGTGCCGCCGGAACCTGTCGATGTGACCCGTAGACATACTTGGGCTTCCAACTATAGGATGGGCGACAGAATTCGCCTGGTTCGACGAGAGGAAGCATCCGATGGTTGCCGAGTTGTCGCATTTCGTAGCAGGAAAACGTATTCCGGGCACATCCGGCCGCTTCGCCGACGTGTACGACCCGTCGACCGGCGCGGTCACCTCGCGTGTCCCGCTCGCCGCCGCGGCAGAGACGGATGCGGTGCTCGCCGACGCCGAGCGCGCGCAGCGCGAGTGGGCCGCGGTCAACCCGCAGCGTCGGGCGCGCGTGCTGATGAAGTTCCTGCAGCTCGTCCAGGACGAGATGGAGCCGCTCGCGCGGCTGCTGGCGTCCGAGCACGGCAAGACCGTCGCCGACGCGAAGGGCGACATCCAGCGCGGACTCGAGGTGATCGAGTTCGCGGTCGGCATTCCGCATCTGCTCAAGGGCGAGTACACCGAGAGCGCGGGCACCGGTATCGACGTGTACTCGATGCGCCAGCCGCTCGGCGTCGTCGCGGGTATCACGCCCTTCAACTTCCCGGCGATGATCCCGCTGTGGAAGGCCGGTCCCGCCATCGCGTGCGGAAATGCGTTCGTGCTCAAGCCGTCCGAGCGCGACCCGTCCGTGCCGCTGCGCCTCGCCGAACTGTTCGTCGAAGCGGGCCTGCCGCCCGGCGTGTTCAACGTCGTCAACGGCGACAAGGAGGTGGTCGACCTCCTGCTCACCGACGAGCGGGTCAAGGCCGTCGGCTTCGTCGGCTCGACGCCCATCGCGCAGTACATCTACGAGACCGCGGCTGCGAACGGCAAGCGCGCGCAGTGTTTCGGTGGCGCCAAGAACCACGCGATCGTGATGCCCGACGCCGATCTCGACGAGGTCGCCGACGCGGTGGTCGGCGCGGGCTACGGTTCGGCGGGCGAGCGGTGCATGGCGATCTCGGTGGTCGTCCCGGTGGGCGAGGAGACCGCCGACGCGCTCGTCGAGAAGATCTCCGAGCGTGTGCGGGCACTCACGATCGGCCCGAGCGACGATCCGGCGAGCGACTACGGCCCCCTCGTCGGCCGCGACGGCGTCGAGCGCGTGAACGGCTACGTCGACCTCGGTGTCGAGGAGGGGGCCGACCTCGTGATCGACGGACGCGGGTTCACTCTCCCCGGCCACGAGAACGGATTCTTCGTGGGCGCCAGCCTGTTCGACCGGGTGACCGCGGACATGCGCATCTACCAGGAGGAGATCTTCGGCCCCGTGCTGCTCGTCGCGCGCGCGGCCGATTACGAAGAGGCGCTGCGGCTTCCGTCCGATCATGCCTACGGCAACGGTGTCGCGATCTTCACGCGTGACGGCGACACCGCCCGCGATTTCACCGCCCGGGTCCAGGTGGGAATGGTGGGCGTCAACGTCCCGATCCCGGTGCCCATCGCCTACCACACCTTCGGCGGCTGGAAGCGGTCCGGATTCGGCGATCTCAACCAGCACGGGCCCGACTCGATCCGCTTCTACACCAAGACCAAGACCGTGACCCAGCGGTGGCCGTCGGGTCTGCGTGAGGTCGCGGGCACGACCACCGAGCGGGGCGACCACTTCGTCATCCCGACCATGAAGTGAGCGAGCGATGTTCACGATGACCGACGACGAGCGGGCGATCCGTGACACCGCCCGTCAGTTCGCCGACGAGTATCTCGCGCCGCACGCCGTCGAATGGGACCAGAGCAAGCACTTTCCCGTCGACGTCCTCCGCAAGGCCGCGAGCCTCGGGATGGGCGGTGTGTACGTGCGCGAGGACGTCGGCGGGTCGGGCCTGACCCGGCTCGACGCCGCACGAATCTTCGAAGCCCTCGCGACGGGTTGCCCGTCGATCGCGGCGTACACGTCCATCCACAACATGGTGACGTGGATGATCGACCGATTCGGCGACGACGACCAGCGCCGCCGGTGGGTGCCACGGTTGTGCACGATGGACCTGCTCGGCAGCTACTGCCTCACCGAACCCGGTGCGGGCTCGGACGCGGCGGCGCTCTCGACACGCGCGGTCGCCGACGGCGACGAGTACGTGCTCGACGGCGTCAAGCAGTTCATCTCCGGTGCGGGCACGTCCGATGTGTACATCGTGATGGCCCGCACCGGCGAGGCGGGGCCGCGCGGCATCTCGGCATTCGTGGTCGAGAAGGACACGCCCGGGCTGTCGTTCGGGGCCGACGAGATCAAGATGGGCTGGAACGCGCAGCCCACCCGCCAGGTGATTCTGGAGGGCGTTCGTGTTCCCGCGAGCCACCGGCTCGGCAGCGAAGGCGACGGCTTCCGCATCGCGATGAACGGCATCAACGGCGGCCGACTGAACATCGCCGCGTGCTCGGTCGGCGGCGCGCAGTCGGCCCTCGACCGCGCGCTCGCGTACCTGCGCGACAGGTCGGCTTTCGGCGCGCCGCTCGTGCAGTCGCAAGCACTGCAGTTCCAGCTCGCCGACATGCGTACCGGGCTCGAGGCGTCCCGCACCCTGCTGTGGCGTGCGGCAGCCGCGCTCGACGCCGACGAGCCCGATCGGGTCGAGTTGTGCGCGATGGCGAAACGGTTCTGCACCGACACCGGATTCGACGTCGCCAACACCGCACTCCAGCTGCACGGCGGCTACGGCTATCTTGCGGAGTACGGAATCGAGAAGATCGTCCGGGATCTCCGAGTGCATCAGATCCTGGAAGGCAGCAACGAGATCATGCGCGTGGTCGTGTCGCGCAGCATGATCGCGAACACGCAAGGAGCCGCATGAGCGAGCCGGAAGTTCTCATCGACGTTCAGGACGGCGTGGGCCGTATCGTCCTCAACCGCCCGAAGTCGATCAATGCGCTGAACCACGCCATGGTCCAGCAGATGGCGTCGGCGTTGCTCGAATGGTCCGACGACGACAGGGTGCGCTGCGTCGTGCTCACCGGTGCGGGTGAGAGAGGCCTGTGTGCGGGCGGCGACATCGTGTCGATCCACCGCGACGCCGTCAGCGGTGGCACCGGCTCGCTCGACTTCTGGCGCGACGAGTACGTCCTCAACGCCGCGATCGCGTCGTACCGCAAGCCGTACGTCGCGATCATGGACGGCATCGTGATGGGCGGCGGCGTCGGCGTCTCGGCGCACGGCAGCGTCCGGATCGTCACCGAACGGTCGACCGTGGGCATGCCCGAGACCGGAATCGGCTTCGTACCCGATGTCGGCGGCACCTACCTGCTCTCCCGCGCTCCGGGCGAACTCGGCACGCACGTCGCGCTCACCACGAGCCGGCTCAGTGCGGGCGACGCGATCGCGTGCGGTTTCGCCGACCACTTCGTGCCGTCCGAACGCCTCGACGAGTTCGTCGCGGCCCTCGCGACCGAGTCGGTCGAGGCCGCCCTGGCCCGGTTCGCCGAACCCGCCCCGGAGTCGGAGTTGCTCGCGCAGCGCGACTGGATCGATGCCGCGTACTCGGCGGGCTCGGTGGGCGAGATCGTCGACCGCCTGCAGGCCGACGGCGGCGAGGCAGCGGCCAAGGCCGCCGAGCAGATTCTCGCGAAATCGCCCCTCGCGCTGTCGGTCACACTCGAATCGCTGCGCCGTGCGGCCGCCGCGCCGAGTCTCGAGGACGTGCTCGACGAGGAGTTCCGGGTGTCCACGGCGTGCCTGCGTTCGCACGATCTCGCGGAAGGCATCCGCGCACAGGTGATCGACAAGGACCGCAACCCGCAGTGGTCGCCCGCGACGCTCGAGGACGTCTCACGCGGCGACGTCGCGGCGTTCTTCGCACCGCTCGGCGACCACGAGCTCGGCCTCGCACCACACCAACCGACGAAAGGACTGTCATGAAGATCGCTTTCCTCGGGCTCGGCCACATGGGTGGCCCGATGGCCGCCAATCTGGTCGCCGCCGGCCACCATGTCACCGGCTACGACCCGGTGTCCGCAGCGCAGGAGCAGGCGCGCACGGACGGGCTGGCGGTCGCCGACTCGCCGACCGACGCGGTGCGTGAGGCCGACGTCGTCTTCACGATGCTGCCCAGCGGCAAGCACGTGCTCGATCTGTACGACGACATCCTCGCGGCCGCACCGGCGGACACGCTGTTCGTCGACAGCTCCACGATCGACGTCGCGGATGCGCGTGCGGCGCACGAGAAGGCGCACGCCGCGGGGCACCGCAACCTCGACGCGCCGGTGTCCGGCGGTGTCGTCGGTGCGGCGGCCGGCACCCTGGCATTCATGGTCGGCGGCTCCGACGACGACTTCGCCACCGCAGAACCGTTGCTCGGCGTGATGGGCCGCAAGGTGGTGCACTGTGGCGGAGCAGGCAACGGCCAGGCCGCGAAGATCTGCAACAACATGATCCTCGGTGCGTCGATGATCGCGGTGAGCGAGGCGTTCGTGCTCGGCGAGAAGCTCGGGCTGACCAACCAGGCACTGTTCGACGTCGCGTCCAATGCGTCGGGCCAGTGCTGGGCGCTCACCACCAACTGCCCGGTGCCGGGGCCGGTGCCCACGAGCCCGGCGAACAACGACTATCGGCCAGGTTTCTCCGCGGCGCTCATGGACAAGGATCTCGGGCTCGCGGCGAACGCCGTGCGCAGCAACGGCGTCGACGCCAAGCTCGGGCTCGCGGCCGCAGACATCTACCATGCGTACAACGCCGCTGGCGGGGGAGTCAACGACTTCTCGGCCATCGTCGAGGACATCCGTTCGCACAGCGGCTCCGCAACCGATACCGACACGAAGGACACTGCACGGTGACCGAATTCGAGACCATCCGCGTCGAACGCCGCGGTCGCGTCGCACTGCTCACGCTCGACCGTCCCCAGGCGCTCAACGCGCTCAACTCCACCGTCATGCGCGAAGTCGTCTCGGCTGCCGAGGAGCTGGACCGCGACCGGGGAATCGGCGCGATCGTGATCACCGGATCGGAGAAGGCCTTCGCCGCGGGTGCCGACATCAAGGAGATGTCGTCGAAGTCGTACATGGATGTGTACCTCGACGACTTCTTCGCGGCATGGGACCGCCTCGCGGCGGTGCGCACGCCCACCATCGCGGCAGTGTCGGGCTACGCACTCGGCGGCGGGTGCGAACTCGCGATGATCTGCGACATCCTCCTCGCCGCGGAGAACGCGCAGTTCGGCCAGCCCGAGATCAAGCTCGGTGTCATCCCCGGAATCGGTGGTTCGCAGCGGCTCACCCGAGCGGTCGGCAAGGCCAAGGCCATGGACATGGTGCTCACCGGCCGCAACATGGGTGCCGAGGAGGCCGAACGGGCCGGTCTGGTCGCCCGCGTCGTGCCGACGGCGGGTCTGCTCGAGGAAGCGCTGCACACCGCGGAAGTGATTGCGGGTATGTCCCTTCCGGTCGCGATGATGGCGAAGGAGGCCGTCGCGGCCGCGTTCGAGACCACCCTCGCGGAGGGTGTGCGCTTCGAGCGCCGCGTCTTCCACGCGACGTTCGCCACCGCCGACCAGAAGGAAGGCATGGCGGCGTTCGTCGACAAGCGCTCGCCGGAGTTCGTCCACGGCTGAGGGCGCCCTTGACTCCACCCGGTGCGTCGGTCAGATTTAGAACACGTTCTATCTCTGACCGACGCACCGAAGGAGTCCGTATGCACACCCCGATCTGCGATGAGCTCGGCATCGAGTTCCCGATCTTCGCGTTCACCCACTGTCGCGACGTCGTCGTCGCGGTCTCCAAGGCGGGCGGATTCGGCGTGCTCGGTGCGGTGGGCTTCACGCCGGAACAGCTCGAGATCGAGCTGCAGTGGATCGACGAACACATCGGCGACCACCCCTACGGTGTCGACATCGTGATCCCGAACAAGTACGAGGGCATGGACACCGACATGTCGGCAGAAGAGCTGACCACGCTGCTGCAGTCGATGGTCCCGGCCGAGACGCTCGACTTCGGACGCAAGCTCCTCGTCGATCACGGCGTGCCGCTCAGCGAGGACGACGACAACTCGTTGCAGCTGCTCGGCTGGACCGAGGCCACTGCCACGCCGCAGGTCGAGATCGCGCTGCAGCACCCCAAGGTGAGCCTGATCGCCAACGCCCTCGGAACGCCGCCGGAGGACATGATCGACAAGATCCACGCCTCGGGGCGCAAGGTGGCTGCGCTGTGCGGCTCCCCCGAGCAGGCCCGCAAGCATGCCGATGCAGACGGCGACATCATCATCGCGCAGGGCGGAGAAGGCGGCGGCCACTGCGGCGAGGTCGGCTCGATCGTGCTGTGGCCTCAAGTCGTCAAGGCGGTCGCGCCTCGCCCCGTGCTTGCGGCGGGCGGCATCGGCAGCGGTCAGCAGGTCGCCGCTGCGCTCGCCCTCGGCGCTCAGGGCGCGTGGAGCGGATCGCAGTGGCTCATGGTCGAGGAAGCCGAGAACACGCCGGTGCAGCAGGCCGCCTACGTCGACGCGGGAAGCCGCGACACGGTGCGCAGCCGTTCGTTCACCGGAAAGCCCTGTCGCATGCTGCGCAACGACTGGACCGAGGCGTGGGAAGACGAGAACAATCCCGACCCGCTCGGAATGCCGTTGCAGTACATGGTCTCCGGTATGGCCGTCGCCGCCACCCACAAGTACCCGGACCAGACCGTCGATGTCGCGTTCAATCCCGTCGGCCAGGTGGTCGGCCAGTTCGAGAAGGTCGAAAAGACCTCGGCAGTCATCGAGCGGTGGGTCGCGGAATACATCGATGCGACCGGCAACCTGGAAAGCCTCGCCGACGCGTGAGGCGAGGCGCTACTCGAAGTCGCCCGCGTTGCGTCGCAACTCGGTGAGGATGTCGACGAGCGCCCGCTGACCCTGGCCGGTGAGGCCTGGATTGGCGAATACCGCGTCGTTGAGTGTGTGCGTCGCATCGACCGCGATCGAACGGCCCTCGTCGGTGATCTCGACGAGGGTCGTTCGGCGGTCTGTGGGGTGCGGCACGCGCCGCACCAGCCCGGCCTTCTCGAGCCGGTCGACGGCATTCGTGACGCTCGTGGGATGCACCTGAAGCCGGGCACTGGCTTTCGCCATCGGGAGCGCGCCCGAGCGGGTGAACGTGAGCAGCGTCAGCAACTCGTAGCGCGCGAAGGTGAGTCCGTAGGGCCGGAGCACCTCCTCGACGCGGGCCATCATGATCTGGTGCGCGCGCATGACCGACGTGACCGCGGCCATGCCGTCGGCGACCGGACCCCAGCCGTGCGCGGTCCACTGTCGGTGGGCCTCCTCGATCGGGTCGAGGGGGAGCGGAGACGGTGCAGCCATGTACCGATTGTTTCATGCCCCCGCACGTCGGGGTATCCGTCGCAGGTTCGCGATCGGGACCGGTGCGAGAACGGGGAGACGTGATGACTGAGCGAATGCTCGTGTGCGTGAACTACGGACACAACGGGACACGGCTGATCCGTCGTGCGCTCGAGCTCGCGGGCGCCTCGGGTGCGCAATTGCACGTCCTGGTGTTCGACTCGCAGCACGACGCGTTCGCCAACGACCGCGCCGTCGACATCGCGCGGTTCCAATCGCTCGCGGAGGGCAGCGGCGCCACCTTCGCGCACGTGCGCGGCAGATCGCACGACATCATCGGCACCGTCCGCGACGCGGCGCGCGAGCGGAATGCGACGCAGATCGTGATCGGGCAACGATCGGAAAGCCTGTGGTCCTCGCTCGTGGGCGGCTCGATCGTCGACGTGCTGCTCGACGACGTGCCCGCGGCCGACCTGCACGTCGTGCCGTGGGAGCGGGCCGACGAGCCCGACGAATGGGAATACGAAGGCGGCACGCGGGCGGTGCTGCATCGGCGTTCGGACACCGAGTTCGCGCTGGTCTTCGAGGGCGATCCCGGCGCAGGGGATGTCGACGGCGTGTTCTTCAAGGAGGTGCAGACCGATTTCGACCACGGCATCTTCGTCTTCCCCTACGGAGGGGGCGTACGCGAGGTGACGGTGGCCGACGGCCTCGTGCTCGCCGAGGATCTCGAGTCCGCGCTGCGGGCAGGCCCGTCCCGCACCGCGTGGGGGGACTGAGCCTGCCCGCGGTCAGTGGACGTCGAACTCCGCCGACCCGGTGTACGGCGTGAGCGTTCCCGCCGCGTCACGCGCCACCCCGTAGTGCTCGATGCGATAGCGGCCGCCGTCCGTGCCCGCCGGGATCTGCCACGTGATCCGGATGGTCGAACGGTCCATGCTGCCCGCGGGCCGCTCCCAGTGCAGTGTCGTCTCGTAGGTGTTGTCGTCGGCGACACGGCGCCAGGTGCCGTCGTCGAGCCGCTGCACCTCGAGGTACGTGGATCTCCGCTTGAGGTCGTTGTTCGGGTGAGCGCCCGCGAACTCGACCGTGACGGTGTCGTCGCTCCCGTACGACGGCGCGGGCGCGAGTGTCACCGCGCCGAACGGCAGCCCGGGCGCGGGCGCGTCCGGTGGGACGGGCGCCAACAGGTCGGGCTGGAAGCCGGACTTGTCGAGCGGGGCCGGGCCACGCGGGGCGGCGACGCCGTCGCGCATCGACGCCGCCAGCGCGGTGAGCCCCTGCACGTATGCGGGAAGGGTCCAGCGCCCGTACAGCGTCTCGCCGCCTTCGTACTGTTGCGCGTCGTACTCCTCGGGCGTGGTGATGTACTGCGAGTAGCTGTTGGCGTATCCGTGCGCGAGGACGTTCTCGAGCGGGACCGCGAGTTCGTTCGCGACTGCGCGCCGAATGCGAAGTCCGGCAACGATCGTGGCCTCGGCGGGCAGGCCGACGAGCACCAGATCGCCGATGCGCATGATCTGCAGCGGCAGAACGTGCGGCACCCACGGAGCCGGCGGCATCAGACCGAGTGGGAACAGATGCAACTTGGGCAGTTGCGCGTCGACGATCGACCTCGACACCGGCACCTCGGTGCCGCCGAATGCGGTGACGACCGGATTGAGCATGCCCTCTTCGAGGAACGCCAGCTGGCTGAACCAGTTGTCCTCCATGCTGGTTGCCGCCGCGGCGGCGCCCATCACCGCGGGCGTCGTGTACCCGGGCACGCCGTCGTGTGTGAACCGTCCGTCGACCTGCTGATTCGACATGTCGATGTACCGGAACACCGAATCGACGCCACCGGAAGACATCGACGCCGCCGAGTCGAATGCGGATTTGCCTGCGTCGTACTGTCGTTCGCCGATGATCCGCGCGTTGGTGGGGTTGTCGTCGGTGGGCCCGCCCGGTTGCATCTTGCGGACGAACAGGTTCGGCGTCATGTCGCCTGCATTGGTCTGAGAGAACGCGGCAACGAACGATGCGGGCCCGTCGAGGTGGCGTACGCCCTTCTCCTCGTGTTCCCACAGATAACTCGCGTAGCCCTTGTTGTCGGGGCTGATGTAGCGGTTCTTGTCGGTGAGCGACGTGCCGTGCGTCGCGAACCACGTGATCGCACCGATGTCGCGGCCGCCCTGGCGGAATCGCAGCACGGTGACCGCGGGATCGATCTTGTCGGGGAAGTGCGCCTTGTCGTCTTCCGGGTTGCGATCGAAGGCCTCCGCGGAACGATTGGCACTCGCGTCGTGCAGCTCGCTGCGGCCGAGGGAGACGGTGCCGGGTGCGAGCGAGTCGTGCGCGGCGACGATGGCCTCGACGACGCCGTCGACCTCGGCCTCGAAGCTGTTGCGGCGGAATCCGCTCGACGCGAGCGTGTACGCGAAGTCCCACGCCGTGCCACCGCACGAGTTGTGGTTGTGGGTCGCGGTGAGCATGACATTGCGCTCGGTGTAGAGGTCGCCGTAGAGCTCGGCGAGCCGTTTCAGCACGGTCAGATGGATCGAGTCGAACACGCACGCGATGTCGGCGTTCACGTACGCGACCCGTGAACCCGAGCCCGCGTCGACCACCACGAACGCACGCGCGAACACTCGCTGGCGCAGGCCTTCCGCGATCTGGTCGGCTTCGGAGTAGCCCATCATGCCCTGGCCCGCGATCGCGCCGGTCATGTCGGACATGCCCGCGCCGACGAGATAGCCGTCGGTCGCCGCGGGGGCGGCGCCCGCGGCCGCGGGCCGGCCGACGGCGAGGGCCGCTGCGGTGGACGTGGCGGCGAACGCGGTGAGTGCCTGCCTGCGGGAGAGTTGCATACTGCCTCCGGAAGATCGGCGGCCGAGCGGCGACGGTCTGGCCTTCTTGGTCGAGTGTCCAGATCGTATGTGGTCGGCGCCGAGAAGACCAGAGGGGACGACCGATTCGGCCGGCCTTCCGTCACACGGGGCGGGCGACGCTCCCGAACCGCGCGTCGACGTCGGCCGTCGTGAGCCCGAATTCTTCGAGGGTGTAGCGATGCGCCGGTTTACGTTCGCCCGTGCGGCTCTCGTCGTGCAGGGCTTCCATCGCGACCGTGGCCGACGGCCCGAGCGGCAGATCGAAGTGGTGGTAGACCTCCGCGGCGGTGCCGAGCGGATCGGCGACGAAATCCTGATAGTCCACGTCGAGGAACTGCGCGGGATCGTATGCGCGGCGCGCCTGCTCGAACGTCTCCAGCCCACGAGCCCACAACTCGAGCTGGTCGCGGCCGATGACGTCGCCGCGGAAGCGTTCGGACCAGCCGTCGGTGGCATGTGCCGCGAGGCTGCACACCGACGGCACGATCGTGCGGGGGTCGCGGTGCGTCTGCACCACGAGCGCATCCGGATAGACGGCCATCAACTCGTCGAGTGCGAACAGATGACTCGGATTCTTGAGTACCCACCGGCGTTCGCGATCGTGGAGACCGATGAGTTGCAGGTTCTTGCGGTGCCGGGCGTAGGCGCCCGTCCAGTCGACGCCCTCGAGCCAACGCGAGTACGACGGCAGGTGGCCCAGGCATTCGTAGGAGACCGACGTGAACGACTGCCGCAGCAGCTGCCAGCATTCCTCGACCTCGGACGCGGACATGTAGTGCACGCCCATGAATTCGGGATGCTCGACGTGGTGCTTCTCGAATCCTGCCTGGATGCCCTGGAAGACGGGATCGTCCGCCCACTGCTCGCGCGGCGGGCGCGGCTGCGGCATCTCCGCGAGCCACATCTCGAGGCCCTGATTGGCGGGGTCGGCGGTGAGCAGACGGTGCAGCGCGGTCGTGCCGGTGCGCGGCAAGCCGGTGACGAAGATCGGACGCTCGATCGACACGTCGGTGTGTTCGGGATGGCGCTGCCACGCGGATTCGCTGAGCAGTCGCGCGACGAGCGCCCCTCGGAGGAAGTATCGCGACATCTTGCTGCCGAGCGGAGTCAGCTTCTCGTCGCGTGCGTACGACTCGAGCAGGACCTGCAGCGCCTCGGTGTAGTCGTCGGTGCCGAAGTCGTCGAGCCCGGTCAGCCGGGTCGCGGACGCGTGGAGGTCTTCGACGGTGCCGACGGTGGTCCGTTCGGTCATGGTGCTCCTTTCGCACGCGGGGTGGTCGCGCGCAGTGCCCGCCGTACTCGCGGGGAGTTCAGTGGTGGTATTCGCCGCAGTTGACGTCCAGGCACTGCCCGGTGACCCCGCTCGCATGATCGGACGCGAGGAACAGGATCGCGTCGGAGACCTCGTCCATCGTGGGAAGGCGGCGCAGATCGGTGCCCGCCGCGGTGTGGTCGTAGATCTGTTCGACGGTGGTGCCGTACTTGTCGGCCTGGTGTGCGAAGTAAGCCTGCAGGGTATCGCCCCAGATGTAGCCCGGTGCAACCGAATTGACCCTGATTCCGCGTGGTCCGAGTTCGGTGGCGAGTGACTGCGACGCCGCGAGCAGCGCCGACTTGGCGATCTTGTAGCTGCCGTAGCGTTCCTGGGAATGCCGCAGCACCATCGAGTTGACGTTGACGACCGATCCCTTCGCGTCGGCGAGGGCGTCGGTGCACAGGTGCGTGAGCCGCAGCGCGCCGAGGACGGTGAGCTCGAATGCATCACGGATGCCCTCGAAACCGGTGCGGGCCAAAGGTTTCATCGACGGCACGGCAAAGGCGTTGTTGACGAGCGTGTCGATCCGGCCGAACCTGGTGAGTGCGGCGTCGACGAGAGCGTGCGCGGCGCTGTCGTCGGTGATGTCGGTGGCCACCGCGAGCGCCCCGCGGCCGAGGCCCTCGACCTCCGCGGCGACCGCGTCGAGCCGCTCCTGCGTACGCGACGCGAGTACGACGTCGGCGCCCGCGCCTGCGCAGCGCAGCGCGAGTGTGCGGCCCAGGCCCGGGCCGACGCCGGACACCACGACCACCTTGCCTGCCAACGGGGTCCACGCCTGCTCGCCCGCGGTCACGAGAGCATCCTCGACGCGATGCCGAGCCGTCTCGCCGCGATGCGCTCGGTGAACGACTGCGCGTCGATCGTGTTCGAGTCGTAGTACGGCAGGTGCGCGGGCACGTCGTCGAGGTCGACGACCTCGAGTTGCGGGCCGTCGGCCGCGGTGAGCTCGCGCGCGAGTCGCTGCCATCGGAACTGGAGGTAGCCGCGCAGATGCCCCGTGGTCTCGATCCAGTTCGCGACACCGGGATTGCGTTCCGCGACGACGAGCCGGATCATCCCGTCGGGGTCCGTCTGCGCCTGCGCGGACGTGAGCGACGTCTGGTGGTTGACGTAGTCGAGCGAGATATACCACATGCTGCCGAGCTGGAAACCCTGGTAGGGCGCATCCGATTTCGGCACCGTGATCACGATCGCCTGGCGGTCGGTGATGTCGTAGTGCCCGACGGACGAATACTGTGTTGCCAGGCCTCCCGGCGTCAGCCGTGGTTCGGTGAGCGAGTTGACGGGCAGGTTGAGGTAGAACCACTCGGGAAACTGCAGCCACGTCTTGACGCGCGTCACGAGCGCTTCGCCCGCCCGCTCCCACTTGCGTTCGACGGCTTCGTGGGTGAGCGGCTTGGGCAACGATCCGTTGTCGGCGCGCGCGATCGTGAGCGTGCCCCGGCGCTGGGTCCAGTCGTTGTACACCTCGCGTGCCACGAGCTGCGTGGCGCCGGCGGGAAGCTGAACGTAATTGCGGCGACCGTCGCCGGATTCCGGACCGAAGCGCACCTCGAAGGTGCCGTCGGGCTCGATCTCGAGAGCGCGGTCGTCGAACGCGGTGCCACCTTCCGGGACGTTCGAATCGGTGTAGTTGCCGCTCAAGACCTGGAAGCTGAGATCGGTGGTGGTTCCGCGGATGCCGCGCACCACGTACTCGACGTCGTCGGAGATGCGTGCGCCGAAGTAGAGGGTGTCCGGGTTGTCGAGGCCCATCTTGGTGTGCGGCCCGGTGCCGGACAGGAATTCGGGTTGCGCACGGTCCATCGCCCACGTCGACTGCGTCGTCGCGACGATCCCGCCTGCGAGATATCGGTAGCCGTCGAGCAGGTCCTGCTCGGTGCGAATGTGGGGAGCTGCCGCGACGAGCCGCTCGGCTTCGCCGACGGCGCGTGTGAAGGGATCTGTCAGCACTCCTGCACGATAGAACGTGTTCTAGTTGCGGTCAATGGAGCCGAAGGGCGCGAATCTCCGCAGGTCCGAGGGTTCTTCGGCTACGGGCCGACTCATGTGGATTCGCGCACCCTGTGTCGAGTGCGGAGGCAGCCGGCGCGAGCAAGGACCGGCGCGAGCAGGAGAACGGAACGCTACCGCGTATGCCACTGTGCTGGGTTCGGAGATCCGCTCGATCACTGCCTCGGAACCGGCGGACAACGGCTGAATGCGCATGGCACCGGACTTCGGATGGAGAATCGAAGAAACGGTGCCCCCGGCAGGATTCGAACCTGCGACCTTTCGCTCCGGAGGCGAACGCTCTATCCCCTGAGCTACGGGGGCGTACCGGAACGATGCCGGTAAGCCGGTCGGGCGGGATCAGCCTAGCGCATCGACTACCGGGCACCGCAAATCGGGCCCGCGCCGGTGTCGGTCGACGCCCCGTCCGGGCGTCCGCGGAAACCGCCCGAGCCCGACGAGTCGAGCATAGGCTCAGGCGCACGGACCCGTACGTGAGCTCAGGAGACGTCGTAGATGACCGATCAGCAGCAGTACTCCGATGCCGATCTCGCACTCGACCTCGAATGGTGGGCAGCGGCCAACTACCTGACCGTCGCGCAGATCTATCTGCAGGACAACACGTTGCTGCGCGAACCGCTCGCGCCGGAGCACATCAAGCCGCGACTGCTCGGGCACTGGGGGACGAGCCCCGGCTTGTCGATGATCTACACGCTGCTCAACCGGCACATTCGCAACACCGGCACCGAGTGGATCTACATCGCCGGCCCCGGCCACGGTGGTCCGGCGATCGTGGCGTCGACCTACCTGGAAGGCACGTACTCGGAGATCTACCCCGGCGTGTCCACCGATGCCGCGGGGTTGTCGCGACTGTGCCGCCAGTTCTCCACCCCCGGTGGGATCCCGAGCCACGTGAGCGTCGAGACTCCCGGCAGCATCCACGAGGGTGGCGAACTCGGTTACGCACTCGTGCACGCGGCGGGCGCCGCATTCGACCACCCGGATCTCGTCGTCGCGTGCGTCATCGGCGACGGCGAGTCCGAGACCGGCCCGCTGTCGGGCTCGTGGAAGCTGCCGCCCTTCCTCAATCCCGCGCGCGACGGGGCCGTCCTGCCGATCCTGCATCTCAACGGAGCCAAGATCTCGGGGCCCACCGTGCCCGGCCGCACCGTCGACACCGACATCGACGCGTATCTGTCGGGGCAGGGTTGGGATCCCGTTCTCGTCGAGGGCGACGACCCGCCCGCGGTCTTCCGCGCGCTCGACCGCGCGCTCGTCGACGCCCACGAGAAGATCGCGGCGATTCAACACGCGGCGCGCCAGGGCGACCCGATGCAGGGCGTCACGTGGCCCGCGATCGTATTGCGCACCCCGAAGGGCTGGACGGGGCCGCGCGAGGTGGACGGCAAGCGCGTCGAAGGCACCTTCCGCGCACACCAGGTGCCGTTGTCGGGGGTGCGCACCAACCCGGAGCATCTCGCACAACTCGAACGGTGGATGCGGTCGTATCGCCCCGACGAACTGTTCGACGAACGCGGCACGCTGGTCGAGCGCTTGCGGGCACTCGCGCCTGCTGGCGACAAGAGGATGAGCGCGTCGCCCTACACCAACGGTGGGCGGTTGCGCACCGAGCTGCCGATCCCGCCGCTCGAGAACTACGCACTCGACGTGCCGGCGCCCGGCACGACATTCCACGAGACGACGCGTGTACTCGGCGAGCTGATGCGTGACATCTACCGTGCCACCACCACACCCGACGGAGGCGGAACGTTCCGGTTGTTCTCACCCGACGAGACGAACAGCAACCGCCTCGGCGCCGTGTTCGAGGCCACCGACCGGTGCTGGCAGTTGCCGGTCGAGTCGTACGACGAGAACGAATCGTCGACCGGCCGCGTCATGGAGGTCCTCAGCGAGCACATGTGCGAAGGCTGGCTCGAGGGCTACCTGCTGACCGGCAGGCACGGGCTGTTCGCGAGCTACGAGGCGTTCACGATGGTGTGTGCGTCGATGATCATCCAGCACACGAAGTGGCTGCAGCACGCGCAGGAACTCCCGTGGCGCGCTCCGGTGTCGTCGCTCAACATCCTGTTGACGAGCACGTGCTGGCGCAACGACCACAACGGCTTCAGTCACCAGGGCCCCGGCATGATCGATGCGGTGAGCCCGCTCTCACCCGAGGTGGTGCGCATCTGGCTGCCGCCGGACTCGAACACGCTCCTGTCGATCGCGGACCACTGCTTCCGCAGCGTCGACCACGTGAACCTGATCGTCGTCGACAAGCAGCCCCACCTGCAGTACCTCACCCTCGACGAGGCCGACGAGCACTGTGCCGCCGGGGCGTCGGTCTGGCGCTGGGCGAGCACCGAACGAGAAGGGGGCAGGCGTCCCGACATCGTGCTGGCGTCGGCGGGCGACGTGCCGACGCAGGAGTTGCTCGCGGCGGCCCAGCTGCTCCGCGATCACACGCCGGACCTGGTCACCCGCGTCGTCAACGTCGTCGACCTCATGGCGCTGCTGCCCCCGGACGACCACCCGCACGGATTCTCCGACGAGAAGTTCGAGGCGCTGTTCACGAACGACGTGCACTGCATCTTCGCGTTCCACGGGTATTCGCGGGCGGTGCACGAGTTGCTGCACGGCCGCCCCGACGCCGACCGCTTCCACGTTCGCGGGTTCATGGAACAGGGCACGACGACCACGCCGTTCGACATGGTCGTGCTCAACCGGATGAGCCGGTACCACCTGGCGCTCGAAGCGCTGCGCCGTGCGACATGGCGCCCGGCAGGCGCCGACGAACTGGCGGAGTACTGCCGGTCGCAGCTCGAACGGCACCGCCATTACGTGGTCGAGCACCTCGAAGACATGCCGGAAGTCCGCGACTGGACGTGGTCCTGACCAAGCGGTCCAGAGCCCGCGGGCGGGTCAGTTCACGGGCAGCGGCTGCGCACCGCGTTGCGCGAGCATGTCGGTCATCAGACGCGACTCGCCCTCCTGCGTGTCGACCATCGTCTGCGCGAGGTCGCGGACGTCGCCGACGGAGGCGTACTGCGCGCCGTACTGCATCATCGGCAGCCCGCCCTCGTGGTGGCGCAGCATCAGTTGAAGGAACAGCACGTCGGCCTCGGTGCCCGTGGCCTGACGCAGTGCCGCCATGTCCGCCGACGATGCCATGCCCGGCATCGAGTCGGTCGGTCCCGAGTGGTGCATGTCGCCGGAGTCGTGCGCGTCACCGTGACCCGAATGGGCGTCGCCGGACGGCTCGGTCATCCACGCCATGTAACCGCCCGAGGGCATACCCGGCTGGCCCCACAGCGACAGCCACGCCTGCATGCGGCCCAGCTGCTCCTGCTGCGTCGTGAGGATGTCGTACGCGAGCGAGCGCACACCCGGATCGGACGTGCCGGTGAGCGCGATGGCCGACATCTCGACCGCCTGGCTGTGGTGCACGCTCATGTCCTGTGCGAAACCGACGTCGACCGAGTCCGCCGCAGGCGTCGCGGGAGCGTCGTCGCGCAGTGGCAGCGCGAGCAGCAGACCGACGGCCGCGCCGAGAACGAGGAGGCCGATCGCGCCGATCACGAGCAGCGCCGGGCGCTGACTGCGCCGCCCGGTGGCGGTCGGTGTGTCGTTCGAGGCGTCGGCGTCGTCGGTCATCACTGCTCCTGTCGTGTTACTGGCCGGCCGGTGCCTGGAGGTCGGCGGGCAGTTGGGCATCCGCCGGCAGCTGGGCGCCGGCGGGCAACTGCATGCCGCCCGAGGTCTCCGACGCGTCCGGGGTGATGCCGCCGCCGTCCATGGGGACGGCGTCCGGTCCGGGTGCCGACGCGTCGAACGCAGGCGGGTTGTCGGGGTCGAAGCCCGAACCCGGGACGCTCGAGCAGCTCGCGCCCACCTCGGGATAGGTGTTCTGGTTGGTGCGCAGAGCGGTGACGAACTGGTCGATTCGCTCGTCGTCCGCGCCGTCCAGCTTGAGCTGGTGGCCCCACGACTGCAGCGAGACGGGCGAGTCGAGGCCCGGGTACGGCGACATCATCATGTACGTCTTGCCCTCGACCTTCGACGCGAGCGTGTCGACGTCCTCCTGCGACAGCGCGTCCGGGTTGTAGGTGATCCAGATGGCGCCGTGTTCGAGCGAGTGCACGGCGTTCTCGGTGCGGATCGCGTCCGAGTAGACGACGCCGGTGCAGGTCGCCCACACGCCGTCGTGCGGGCCGCCGAACGGCGGGGTCTGGTCGTACGCGACACGCTGGTCCGCCGTCACGTGGATACCTGCCGGGTAGTCGACCTTGACGACACCGTCGATCGAATCCGACGGGTCGGGATTCTCGGCGGTCGGCGCGTAGCGCTCGGCCTCCTGCTTCGCCTGGTACTTGGGCACCAGGTTGATCGCGAGTACCGCGATGAGGGCCACCACGACGGCACCCGCGCCGATCGTGAGCCACGGAATGTTGCGGGGACCGCGCGTCGCGGAGCCGCCGCGCTGGCCGCCACCGTTCTTTTTCGCAGCCTGCTTCTGGGCAGCTTTGATGGCCTTCGACGATTTGGCGCCGGACTTGCCGGGGCCGACCGAACCGCTGGGCATGAAGTCAGTACTTTCGCTGTCGGGGACCGGGGTACTCGCCCCGAGCCAGGTGTCCACTCGCGAGGGTGTCGCGCGCACGCCGACCCCGTGTGCAGGGCACACCGCGGTGCGACCCGGTCTCGGGCCGACCCCACTCTACGTTCCCGACCTGAGGAAGGGCTGGGAGAGGGCACCGGTGCGGGTGCGCCGCGTCACGTTGCCGCGACGGGCGTTCATCTGCGGTGATCGCCGTCCGGGTCCGGTCACGCCCGCCCTGGCGAAGTCCGGTCACGCCTGCTGTCGGCGAACCAATAGGATGGATACCTGTGACTCCCGCTGATCTTGCCGAACTGCTGCACGCGACCACCGCGAAGGTGCTCGCGGAGCGCGGCCTCGACGCGTCCGTGCTGCCCGAGACGCTCACCGTCGAGCGCCCGCGCAATCCCGAGCACGGCGACTACGCCACGAATGTCGCGATGCAGGTGGCGAAGAAGGCGGGCACCGCTCCTCGGGATCTCGCGGGCTGGCTCGCGACGGCCCTCGCCGAAACCGACGGCATCGACAGTGCCGACGTCGCCGGACCGGGCTTTCTCAACATCCGGCTCGCCGCGGACGCGCAGGGGCAGATCGTCGCCGACGTCCTCGCCGGGGGCACGGCCTACGGCAACGCGGGCACGCTCGCGGGCACGCGCATCAACCTCGAATTCGTGTCGGCCAATCCCACCGGCCCGATCCACCTCGGCGGCACCCGCTGGGCGGCCGTCGGCGACGCGCTCGGCCGCATTCTCACGACGCAGGGCGCCGAGGTCACCCGCGAGTACTACTTCAACGACCACGGCGAGCAGATCGACCGGTTCGCACGCTCGCTGGTGGCGTCCGCGCTCGGCGAACCCACGCCCGAGAACGGCTACGCGGGGGCCTACATCGTCGAGATCGCGAACCAGGTGATCGAACGCCGTCCCGACGTGCTCACGCTGCCCGCAGCCGAACGCCAGGAGGTGTTCCGGTCGATCGGCGTCGACCTGATGTTCGCGCACATCAAGCGCACCCTGCACGAGTTCGGCGTCGACTTCGACGTGTACTTCCACGAGAACTCGCTGTTCGAGTCGGGCGCCGTCGAACGCGCTGTCGAGACGCTCAAGGCGTCCGGCAATCTGTACCCGAAGGACGGCGCGTGGTGGCTCGAGAGCACCCGCTTCGGCGACGACAAGGACCGCGTCGTCATCAAGAGCGACGGCAACGCCGCGTACATCGCGGGTGACATCGCGTACTTCCAGGACAAGCGTGGTCGCGGGTTCGACCTCAACATCTACATGCTCGGTGCCGACCACCACGGCTACATCGGCCGGCTCAAGGCGGCCGCGGCAGCATTCGACGACGACCCCGACACCGTCGAGGTGCTGATCGGGCAGATGGTCAACCTCGTGCGCGACGGCAAGGCCGTCAAGATGAGCAAGCGGGCGGGCACCGTCGTCACCCTCGACGACCTCGTCGAGATGATCGGTGTCGACGCCGCGCGCTACTCGCTCGTGCGTTCGTCCGTCGACACGAGCATCGACATCGATCTCGAACTGTGGGCGAGCGAAGGCAACGAGAATCCCGTGTACTACGTGCAGTACGCGCACGCACGCCTCTCGTCCATCCTGCGTTCGGCCCGCGATCTCGCGGTGCCCACCGCCGATCCCGACTTCGCGTTGCTCACGTCGGACCAGGAGGGTGACCTGATCCGCACGCTCGGCGAGTACCCGCGTGTCGTCGCGAGCGCGGCGAGCCTGCGCGAACCGCACCGCATCGCGCGTTACCTCGAAGAGCTCGCAGGTGCCTATCACCGCTTCTACGGCGCCAACCGGGTGCTGCCGCAGGGCGACGAGGATCCGGCACCGATCCACACGGCGCGTCTCGCACTGTGCCGGGCGAGCCGTCAGGTTCTCGCGAACGGCCTCGGCCTGCTCGGCGTCAGCGCACCGGAGCAGATGTGAACGCGCACCCCGCCGGGCCCAAGCACGCGGAACTCGTGCACGCGCCCGGGCTGCCCGAACGACCGGCCGACGCCGGCGAGATGAACGCGCTCGCACCCGCGGTCTGGCCGCGCGGCGCCGAACGCGGCGACGACGGCGAGATGCGGATCGCGGGTGTGCCCGTCACGGCCCTCGCGGCCGAGTACGGCACGCCGCTGTTCGTGATCGACGAGGACGACTTCCGGTCGCGCTGCCGCGACATGGTCTCGGCGTTCGGCCCGGACGCACGCGTGCACTACGCGTCGAAGGCGTTCCTGTGCAGCGAGATTGCCCGCTGGGTGGCGCAGGAGGGGCTCTCTCTCGATGTCGCGTCGGGCGGCGAGCTCGCCGTCGCGCTGCACGCGGGCTTTCCCGCCGAGCGGATCGCGATGCACGGCAACAACAAGTCGGTGGCCGAGCTTCGGGCGGGGGTCGAGGCGGGCGTCGGACACGTCGTGCTCGACTCGACCTGGGAGATCGATCGCCTCGACGTGGTCGCGCGCGACGCAGGAGTCGTACAGGACGTCCTGATCCGGGTCACGGTCGGCGTCGAAGCCCACACACACGAGTTCATCTCGACCGCGCACGAGGACCAGAAGTTCGGCTTCTCCCTCGCAGGCGGCGACGCGATGGCCGCCGTACGACAGGTGTTCGCGGCCGAGAACCTGCGGCTGGTGGGTCTGCACAGCCACATCGGCTCGCAGATCTTCGACGTCGACGGCTTCGAAGCGGCGGCGCACCGCGTCATCGGCCTGCTGCGCGACGTCGTCGCCGAGTTCGGCGTCGAGAAGACGAGCCAGATCTCGCTGATCGACCTGGGCGGCGGCATGGGCATCTCGTACATCCCGTCCGACGACCCGCCGCCGATCGCCGAACTCGCCGCCAAGCTGCGCGACATCGTGCGCCACGAGTCCGCGCTCGCGGGTCTGCCCGAACCGGTGCTCGCCGTCGAACCCGGTCGCGCGATCGCCGGACCGGGCACCGTTACTCTCTACGAGGTCGGCACGATCAAGGACGTGCAGGTCGACGCGCACGCGTCGCGCCGGTACGTCAGCGTCGACGGCGGCATGAGCGACAACATCCGCACCGCCCTCTACCAGGCCGAGTACGAGTGCAAGCTCGTGTCGAGGGCGAGCGAATCGGCACCCGTCGTCGCGCGTGTCGTCGGCAAGCACTGCGAGAGCGGCGACATCGTGATCCGCGACATGTGGATGCCGGGCGATGTCGTACCCGGCGACCTGCTGGCGGTCGCTGCCACCGGTGCATACTGCTATTCGATGTCGAGCCGCTACAACATGCTCGGCAGGCCTGCGGTCGTCGCGGTCCGCGACGGCCATTCGCGTGTCGTGCTGCGACGCGAAACACTGGACGATCTGATCGCTTTGGAGGTGTCGTAGTGGTGAATGCGCGGGAGCACCGGGCAATCGGTGTCGCCGTTCTCGGGTTCGGCAATGTCGGCAGCGAGGTGGTGCGCATCATCCGTGACCAGGCCGCGGATCTCGAGCAGCGCGTGGGCGCGCGACTCGAGCTGCGGGGCATCGCGGTACGGGACACCTCGAGGGATCGCGGTCTCGATCCGGCACTGTTCACGTCCGATGCCGAAGCGCTCGTCGCCCGCGAGGACGTCGACATCGTCGTCGAGGTGATCGGTGGTATCGACTACGCGCGACGGCTGATCCTGTCGGCCCTCGGGTCGGGCAAGTCGGTCGTCACGGCCAACAAGGCGCTGCTCGCCGAGCACACGGGCGAGCTCGCCGAAGCGGCCGAATCGAAGAACGTCGACCTGTACTTCGAGGCGTCGGTGGCGGGCGCGATCCCGGTCATCCGGCCTCTCACGCAGTCGCTCGCAGGCGACCGCGTGAACCAGGTTGCCGGAATCGTCAACGGCACAACGAATTTCATTCTGTCGGCCATGGACGACACGGGTGCGGACTACGCCGAGACGCTTGCGGAGGCGGGGCGGCTCGGGTACGCCGAAGCCGATCCCACCGCGGACGTCGAAGGCTACGACGCCGCGGCCAAGGCCGCGATCCTCGCGTCGATCGCCTTCCACAGCCGCGTCACCGCCGCGGACGTCCACCGCGAGGGCATCTCGACCATCACGCCCGCCGACTTCGAGTCGGCGCGCGCACTCGACTGCACGATCAAGCTGCTGTCGATCTGCGAGCGGGTCCGTTCGGCCGACGGCAGGGAGCGGGTGTCGGCGCGCGTGTACCCCGCGCTGGTGCCGCTGTCGCATCCGCTCGCCTCGGTGGGCGGCGCGTTCAACGCGGTCGTCGTCGAGGCGGAGAACGCAGGACGGCTGATGTTCTACGGGCAGGGTGCGGGCGGCGCCCCCACCGCGTCGGCCGTGATGGGCGATCTCGTGATGGCCGCACGCAACAAGGTCAACGGCGGTCGCGGGCCGCGCGAATCGCGGTACGCGAACCTCGAGGTCGCGCCCATGCGCGACATCACGACGCGCTACTTCGTCAACATGCAGGTCACCGACAAGGCGGGCGTACTGTCGGCGGTGGCTGCGGAGTTCGCGGCGCATGGGGTTAGCATTTCGACGGTGCGCCAGGAGGGTGCAGGCGACGGCGCCCGGCTCGTCGTAGTCACGCACACTGCCACCGACGCGGCTCTCTCCGACACCGTGGAAGCTCTCGGCAAACTCGAATTCGTCACTGCAGTCACCAGCGTGCTGCGATTGGAAGGCACCCAACAATGACCGGCACCTCGTCCGCCGTCCACACTCCCTGGCCCGGGCTCATCGAAGCGTATCGGGACCGGCTGGCCATCGGCCCGGACTGGAAGCCCGTCACCTTGCGTGAGGGTGGCACGCCGCTCATCCCGGCGGCGCACCTGTCCGAACTCACGGGCTGCGACGTCCATCTCAAGGTCGAGGGCCTCAATCCCACCGGGTCGTTCAAGGATCGCGGCATGACGATGGCCGTCACCGACGCGCTCGCGCGCGGCCAGCGCGCCGTGCTGTGCGCGTCCACCGGCAACACGTCCGCGTCGGCGGCCGCGTACGCGGCGCGCGCGGGTATGACGTGCGCGGTGCTGGTGCCGCAGGGCAAGATCGCGATGGGCAAGCTCGCGCAGGCGGTCATGCACGGCGCCAAGATCATCCAGGTCGAGGGCAACTTCGACGACTGCCTCGAGCTCGCACGCAAGACCACCGCCGAGTTCCCGACGATCGCCCTCGTCAACTCGGTCAATCCGGTGCGCATCGAGGGGCAGAAGACGGCGGCGTTCGAGATCTGCGACGCCCTCGGCAAGGCCCCCGACGTCCACGCACTCCCGGTCGGCAATGCCGGCAACATCACCGCCTACTGGCGTGGCTACTCCGAGTACTTCGCGGACGGAGTCACCACGGTCAAGCCCCGCATGCTCGGCGTGCAGGCCGCGGGTGCCGCACCGCTCGTGCACGGCGCCCCCGTCAAGGACCCCGAGACCGTCGCCACCGCGATCCGCATCGGTTCGCCCGCGTCGTGGCACGGCGCAGTCGACGCGAAGGAGGAATCGGGCGGCGCATTCCGTGCTGCCACCGACGACGAGATCCTCGAGGCGTACCGGCTGATCGCCGCCACCGAAGGCGTTTTCGTCGAGCCCGCGTCGGCTGCGAGTGTCGCCGGTCTGCTCGCGGCGCGCAAGGAGGGCTGGCTCGATTCGGGCCTCACAGTGGTGTGCACGGTCACCGGTAACGGGCTCAAGGATCCGGACACCGCGCTCGCGGGAATGCCCCACGTCGAACCGATTCCGGTCGACCCGGTCGCGGTCGCGTCGGCACTCGAGCTGGCATAGTGCCACGCTCTGCGGCAACACACGAGCAGCCTCCGATGACCACCACCCTGCCGACCGGCCTCACCGTCACCGCCCGCGTTCCCGCGTCGAGCGCCAACCTGGGCCCGGGTTTCGACTCGCTCGGCCTCGCGCTCGGTTTGTACGACGAGATCACCGTGACGACAACGGCTTCAGGGCTCACCGTCACCGTCGAGGGGGAGGGGGCCGACGACGTCCCGTGCAATCCGTCGCACCTCGTGGTGCGCGCCGTCGAGCGTGGCCTCGAAGCGGCGGGCGTGTGGGCGGCGGGTCTCGACGTGTTGTGCCGCAACGTGATCCCGCATTCGCGTGGCCTCGGGTCGTCGGCGTCCGCCGCAGTCGGCGGACTCGCCGCGGCGAACGGACTGGTACGCAAGCTCGACGGATTCGCCGGACTCACCGACGAACAACTCGTGCAGCTGTCGTCGGAGTTCGAAGGGCATCCCGACAACGCGTCGGCGAGTGTGCTCGGCGGTGCGGTCGTGTCGTGGAGCGTCACTCCCGAGCCGGGTGAGCCGTCCGCGTCCGCGCGGGAGTTCCGCGCCGTGCGCATCGGCGTGCACCCGTCGATCCGCGCGGTGGCGCTCGTGCCGGAGGACCGCTCGGCCACGGCGCACACGCGGGGGCTGTTGCCTGCGACCGTTCCGCACGGCGACGCGGCATTCAACGCGAGCCGCAGTGCATTGCTCGTGGTGGCGCTCACACAGCGTCCCGACCTGCTGATGCCTGCCACGGAGGACCTGCTGCACCAAGCGCAGCGCGCGCCCGCGCTTCCGCTCACCACCCGCTGGATCGCCCGACTGCGGTCCGCAGGCATCGCGGCCACTGTGTCCGGCGCGGGGCCGACGGTGCTCGCACTGTGCACGGGCGCATTCCCGGACGAACTTCGTGCTGCGGCGCAGGCAGAGGGGCTGCGCGTCCTCGACCTCGCGGTCAGCGACGGCGTATACGTGTCCTGACCGTACGGGTTCCGACGTGGGGAGGCCGGCGGCAAGTTCGTCTCGACCGACCCCGGCGTGCACGACGCGCCCGCGTACCACTCCTTGCCCGTTTTCGTTCGGGTCGCTATTCTGGGCCATGTCCGTACATCGTGCGCATCAGACGCCGGTGCTTCACCAGGGCCATTACTCCAGTACGAGCGGGGTTCTCCAGCTCCTGGCATGAAATTTCCGCACTCGATCCGTGCCGAATTTCGAACACCCACCTTCTCGGGTGGTGTGGCGGGCAGCCGACAGTTTCTCGAATGCAAACACGTACGGCACATCCGGATCCGGAATCCCCACCGGATTACGGGACGAACCCTCGGCCCATCACTCGGGTCAGCGAGGGAAGGAAAGGACCTCCGTGACCGATACGGAACTCATCACCAGCCCAGTGGACGCGGCTTCTGCGAATGCCGACGACGCTGGTCTCGCACAGACTTCTGCCAAAGCCGTGACCGCGGCCACCAAGCGCGCCGAGGCGCGACGCAGTGGTGGCCTGTCCGGCATGGTGCTCGCCGAGCTTCGCGCACTCGCAGGCGAACTGGGCATCAAGGGCACGTCCGGCATGCGCAAGGGCGACCTGATCGCCGCGATCAAGGAGCGTCAGGGCGGCGGCGGATCCGCGGAGGCCGCGCCTGCCCGACGGACCCGCGCGTCGAAGACCGAGGCGACCAGCGCAGCCCCCGCCGCCGAGGCCCCGGTCGCGAGTGCGCCCGCACCCGACGCGCCGACACAGACGCAGGCACCCGACCCGGCGCAGTCGAACGACGGCGCACAGGGTCGCCGCCGTGGGCGCCGCGGCGCGAATCGTGATGCGGAGACCTCGAACGCCGCAGGCGGGAAGGCCGATACCGCGAAGCCCGACAGTGTGAAGCCCGACAGTGCGAAGCCTGAGCAGAACGAGGGCAGGCAGAACGACGGCGACAAGCAGGACGGCAAGCGCGACGGCCGAAATGCACGCGGCGAGGGCCGCGATGGCGGCAGGCGAGGCCGCAACCAGAACAACCAGGGCCAGAACCAGGGCGGCCAGAACCAGGGCGACGGTCAGGGCCAGAAGAACGACGGCCAGAAGAACGACGGCGAGCAGGGTGGCCACGGCGGCAACTCGCGGCACGACGACGACGGCGGCGGCGGTGGCCGCGGACGTCGCGGACGTCGGGTTCGCGAGCGCCGCCGTGGCCGCGACCGCGACGGTGGCGGCGGTGGCGACGTCGAGATCCGCGAGGACGACGTCCTGCAGCCCGTCGCCGGCATCCTGGACGTGCTCGACAACTACGCGTTCGTGCGCACCTCGGGTTACCTTCCTGGTCCGAACGACGTGTACGTGTCGATGAACCTGATCCGCAAGAACGGGCTGCGGCGCGGCGACGCGATCACCGGCGCCGTGCGCGTCCCGCGCGAAGGTGAGGGCGGCGGCAACCAGCGCCAGAAGTTCAACCCGCTCGTGCGCATCGACACCGTCAACGGCGGCGACGTCGACGCGGCCAAGCGTCGACCCGAGTTCAACAAGCTCACCCCGCTGTACCCCAACCAGCGACTGCGTCTCGAGACCGAGCCCAACCGTCTCACGACGCGGGTCATCGACCTGGTGATGCCGATCGGCAAGGGGCAGCGTGCGCTGATCGTCAGCCCGCCCAAGGCAGGCAAGACGACGGTCCTTCAGGACATTGCGAATGCGATCGCGCGCAACAACCCCGAGTGCCACCTCATGGTCGTCCTCGTCGACGAACGGCCCGAGGAAGTCACCGACATGCAGCGCTCGGTGCACGGCGAGGTCATCGCGTCCACGTTCGACCGCCCGCCGTCAGACCACACGGCGGTCGCCGAGCTCGCGATCGAGCGGGCGAAGCGACTCGTCGAGGCGGGTCAGGACGTCGTGGTTCTGCTCGACTCGATCACTCGACTCGGCCGTGCATACAACAACAGCTCGCCCGCGTCCGGCCGCATCCTGTCGGGTGGTGTCGACTCGACCGCGCTGTACCCGCCCAAGCGATTCCTGGGCGCCGCCCGCAACATCGAGAACGGTGGTTCGCTCACGATCATCGCGTCCGCGCTGGTCGAGACGGGCTCGACGGGCGACACGGTCATCTTCGAGGAGTTCAAGGGCACCGGCAACGCCGAGCTCAAGCTCGATCGCAAGATCGCCGAGCGGCGCGTCTTCCCGGCCGTCGACGTCAACGCGTCCAGCACGCGCAAGGACGAGCTGCTCATGAGTGGCGACGAGTTCGCAGTGGTGCACAAGCTTCGCCGTGTGCTGTCGGGGCTCGATTCGCACCAGGCGATCGACCTCCTCGTCGATCGACTCAAGAAGAGCAAGAGCAACGTCGAGTTCCTGATGCAGGTCTCCAAGACCGCGCCGGGCGCGCTCGACGACTGATCGCGGCGCGGCGCGTGGACCGGGAACAATCCCGGGCCACGCGCCGTTGCATCGCGTGTGATCGACCGGTATGCGATTTCCGGCGCCCGCAGCGCGAATGGCATACTGAACTGCTGAGTCCGGTTCCGGTTCACGTCTTCGACGGTCGAAGGCGACCCGGCGGCCATCGAAAGGGACACCATGAAGTCAGGTATTCACCCCGACTACGGCACGACGACCGTCGTGTGTGGTTGCGGAAACACGTTCGAGACCCGCAGCACCGCCGAGGGCGGCCGCATCAACGTCGAGGTCTGCTCGCAGTGCCACCCGTTCTACACGGGCAAGCAGAAGATTCTCGACACCGGCGGACGCGTCGCTCGGTTCGAGGCTCGCTACGGCAAGCGCGGCGGCCGCAAGGGCGCCGAGAAGGCCGACAGCGCGGAGTCGACGAACTCCTAGCTGCTTCGCCGACGCCCGTCCTACACGTGTAGGTCGGGCGTCGGCTTTTTTGTGCGGACGGCGTGTCCGCACCTGCCTGTAGGTTTTTCGGATCGGGGTCCGGTTCCGGGCCGGCAGGCATCGGTCATCGCGTACGAGTGGAGCAATCATGGCAGCAAACACGCAGCCGTCGGCGATCGACGACGTCCTCGCCGAGCACGCGGGTCTCGAGCAGCAGCTCGCCGACCCGACGCTGCACGACGACCCCGCGGCGGCGCGTCGCGTCGGCAAACGCTTCGCCGAGCTCGCTCCCGTGATGGCTACTCACGCCAAGCTCACCGCTGCCCGCGACGATCTCGCGACAGCCCGCGAACTCGCCGAGGACGACGTGAGTTTCGCCGCGGAGGCGCGCTCGCTCGAGGCGACCGTGGAGGAACTCGACGCGGCACTTGCCGACCTGCTGGCTCCCCGGGACCCGCACGACGGCGACGACATCGTGCTCGAGGTGAAGTCGGGCGAAGGCGGTGAGGAGTCGGCGCTGTTCGCCTCCGACCTCGTCCGCATGTACACGCGCTACGCCGAACGCCAAGGCTGGCGTGTCGAGGTGCTGGGTGCAACGGTCTCCGATCTCGGCGGCTACAAGGACGCGACGCTCGCGGTCACCGCGCGCGGCGACGCGCGCGACGGCGTGTGGTCGCGCCTGAAGTTCGAGGGTGGCGTCCACCGCGTCCAGCGTGTTCCGGTCACCGAGTCGCAGGGGCGTGTCCACACCTCCGCCGCGGGCGTGTTCGTCTACCCCGAGCCCGAGGAGATCGAGGCGGTCGAGGTCGACGAGAACGACCTCCGGATCGACGTATACCGCTCGTCGGGCAAAGGCGGCCAGGGTGTCAACACCACCGACTCGGCGGTGCGCATCACCCATCTGCCGACCGGCATCGTCGTGACGTGCCAGAACGAACGCTCGCAGCTGCAGAACAAGGCACGTGCGATGCAGGTGCTCGCGGCACGCTTGCAGGCGGCGGCCGAGGAGGCTGCGGAAGCCGAGGCGTCGGCGGACCGCGCGAGCCAGGTCCGCACGGTCGACCGTTCCGAGCGGATTCGCACCTACAACTTTCCGGAGAACCGGATCACCGACCATCGCATCGGATTCAAGGCGCACAACCTCGATGCCGTGCTCGACGGGGAGCTGGACCCGCTGCTCGACGCGCTGGGCAAGGCGGACCGCGAAGCGCGGCTGGCGGCGGAGTAACGGTGGGCAGGCAAGCGCTTCGTCTGGCACTGGCCGAGGCGACGTCGACTCTCGCGGCGGCAGGTGTGTCGGCACCTCGCGCCGACGCGGAGTTCCTCGCGGCACACCTGCTCGGCATCGAGCGCACACGCCTCGCACTCGTCCCGCTCGTCGACGACGACGTGATCGACGATTTTCGCGGCCTCGTCGAGCGTCGTGCGAAGCGCGAGCCGCTGCAACACATCCTCGGCTCCGCGTACATGGGCGAGATCGAGATCGCGGTCGGCCCCGGCGTCTTCGTGCCGAGGCCGGAAACCGAGTTCCTCCTCGCGTGGGCGCTCGCCTTCCTCGAAAGCTACCCACGGCACGCGCCCGTGGTCCTCGACCTGTGCACCGGTTCGGGTGCGCTCGCGCTCGCGATCGCCGCGGCGCGCCCCGATGCCGAGGTCCACGCCGTCGAACTCGACAACGACGCGCTCGTGTGGGCCCGTCGCAACGCGCGCACCCGCGAAGCAGCGGGGGACACCCCGATCCGGTTGCACCACGGCGACGTCACCGACCGGGCGTTGCTGCCGGCGCTCGAAGGCGAGGTCGATCTCGTCGTCGCGAATCCGCCCTACATTCCCGAAGGCGTCGAGCTCGAGCCGGAGGTGAGCGACCACGACCCGCATCTCGCGCTCTTCGGCGGACCGGACGGCCTCTCCGTAGTGAAGCCGATGATCTCGAACATCGCGCGATGGCTGCGGATCGGTGGCGCGGCGGGGGTCGAACACGACGACTCGAACGGCGACGGCGTGGCCGCACTGTTCGCCGCGCGGCGGGTCTTCGGAGACGTCGCCGAACACAAGGACCTGGCAGGTCGAGATCGTTTCGTCGTGGCGCACCGCGTCGCGACCGCGGTCGAGGCCCAGCGCCTCGCGGCCCGCGGTACCGCGCCGGCCGCGCGAGATGGAAGGATGAAGTCGTGAGCACTGTGTACGACTGCGGCACCCCCGAGACCCGGGAAGCGGGCATGGCGTCGGCGAAGAACGCGCTCAAGGCGGGCAGGCTCGTGGTGCTGCCCACCGACACCGTGTACGGCCTCGGCGCCGACGCCTTCGACGGTGAAGCCGTCGCGAGCCTCCTGCGCGCCAAGGGCCGCGGACGCGACATGCCGGTGCCGGTGCTCGTCGGGTCGTGGAACACGATCGACGGTCTCGTGTACAGCGTCCGGCCGCAGGCCCGCGACCTCATCCGCGCGTTCTGGCCGGGCGGCCTGAGCATCGTCGTCGAGCAGGCACCGTCGCTCGCATGGGATCTCGGCGACACACGGGGATCGGTCATGTTGCGCATGCCGTTGCACCCCGTCGCGCTCGAACTGCTGCGGGAGGTCGGGCCGATGGCGGTCTCGAGCGCCAATGTGTCCGGGCAGCCGCCCGCGACCACAGCCTCCCAAGCCCGCGAGCAACTCGGCGGCTCGGTGTCCGTCTACCTCGACGGCGGTCCGGCCACCAAGGGGCAGGCCTCGACGATCGTCGATCTCACGTCGCCCACGCCGCGCATCCTTCGAGCGGGCGCGGTCGCGACCGAGGACGTCGCCGACGTCCTGGGCACCTCGCCCGCCGACCTGCTGGGCGAGAACGCGCCATGACCCCCGCGTCGCGACATCGTGATCGGGTGCGGGCCGGGGTAGCGTCAGCGAGGTGATGGCGGCGTACCCGAGCACCCCCGAGGCGCTCCCGACCGCTGTCTCGCTCTACGCGCAGGCCACCACGAGCGGTGGGGGAGCAGGGGTTCCGATCCGCGAGCTGCTGCTCGTCCTGTTCACCGCCGCGGTCGTCACCTATCTCGCGACGGGCGCGGTGCGCACGCTCGCGATTCGGTTCGGTGCGGTGGCGGTACCGCGTGATCGCGACGTCCACGTCGCGCCCACACCGCGGCTCGGCGGCACCGGCATGTACCTGGGCATGCTGGTCGCNGCGATTCGGTTCGGTGCGGTGGCGGTACCGCGTGATCGCGACGTCCACGTCGCGCCCACACCGCGGCTCGGCGGCACCGGCATGTACCTGGGCATGCTGGTCGCATTGCTGTTCGCGACCCAATTGCCTGCACTCACGCGCGGTTTCGAGTTCACGAACGACATCCCCGCCGCGCTCGTGGCGGGCTTCGTGATCGTGCTCGTCGGCATCGTCGACGATCGTTGGGGCCTCGACGCCCTCACCAAGTTCGTCGGGCAGGTCACCGCCGCCGGCATTCTCGTCGTGATGGGCGTGAGCTGGTTCATCATCTACCTGCCGATCGGCAACGGTGGCACGACACTCGTGCTCGACCAGCTACAGGCCGGGCTCATGACCATCGCGGTCTCCGTCGTGATGATCAACGCTATGAACTTCGTCGACGGCCTCGACGGTCTCGCGGCGGGCCTCGGGCTCATCGCGTCGCTCGCGATCTGCGTGTTCTCCGCGGGTCTGCTCCACGATCAGGGCGGCGATGTCGGCGTGTACCCGCCCGCGCTGCTCGCGGCGGCACTCGCCGGCGCGTGCCTCGGTTTTCTCCCGCACAACTTCCAGCCGGCGAAGATCTTCATGGGCGATTCGGGCTCGATGCTGATCGGTCTGATGCTCGCGGCCATTTCGACGAGTGCGTCGGGCCGTATCCCACTCACCGCGTACGGCAGCCGGGACCTCCTCGGTCTCGTGTCACCGCTGCTGCTCGTCGGCGCGGTCATGTTCGTGCCGATACTCGACCTGTTGCTCGCGATCGTGCGGCGTACGCGCGCAGGCGTGAGCCCATTCAGCCCGGACAAGATGCATCTACACCATCGTTTGCTCCAGATCGGGCACTCGCACCGCCGCGTGGTCCTGCTGATCTACCTGTGGGTCGGCATCCTCGCGTTCGGTGCCGTCGGCACGGCATTGTTCGACCGGCGTGCGGTCGTGCTGCTACTCGCCGGCGGTCTCGTCTTCGCGCTCGTGGTCACCGCGGTGCCGTCGCTGCGGCCGGACCCGGACGCCGACGCGGGCAAGCAGGACCGGAACTGAACGGGTGCCCGACCGGTGTGGTGACGCTGACCAGCGCTGACGGGGACCGAATCGGACATCGGCTACCCTTGGGCATCGTGACTTCACCGAATCAGCCCGCCGCGTCCCTCGTCGACCCCACAGCGGCGATGCGTGCCGCGGTGCGCTACGGCGCGCTCGGACTCGTGGCGCTCGCGGTCGTCGGTTCGGCGATCGGCGCACTCGTGGCGGGCCTCGCAGGGGTGTGGGGCGCGCTGCTCGGCGCCGCCGTCGGTGGCGGCTTCATCCTCTTCACGGCGCTCGGTGTCCTGCTCACCGCCAAGCTGCCCGCGCTCACCGCGGGCGCGGTACTGCTCGGCACGTGGTTGCTCAAGATGATCCTCGCGATCGCGGTGCTCGCCCTGCTCGACCCGCTCACCTTCTACAGCCGCGGCATGCTGGTCGGCGTCGTCATCGCAGCGCTCGTGCTCGTGCTCGGTGCCGAGACGTACGGTGTGCTCGGCACGAAGGCTCCCTATGTCGAGCCGGGCGCCACCACCGGCGACGCCGACCCCGACGGAAAGTAGCACCGACGACGCAGGTAAACCGCTGTTCACCAGACCCCGTCTACACAATGTCGTAGATGTCTTGATAGGGTCTGGGCCAAGCGAACACGACTGTGCGGTAGGCCTGGTCAGGCCGCCGCGGAAGTGAATCGCAGGTGGCTCCACGGAGCCGCCGAGTCGACGAGAGTCGCCGACACCGACAGACGCTGGGCGAGTTGCCCGGGCCGTTCCACTGGTCTTCAGCGCTGACGAATACGCGAGTCGATCTTGTCGGCTTGTTGATCGTCAATGTCCGATCGAACCGCGCGGGGTTCCCACGCGGACCGACTACGGGAGAGACCGCTGAGCGTCACCACCATGGCCGCGGAGTTCCATCCGCCGTCACTAGACGATTTCTATCCACCCGCGGTGCTGTTCGAGGGAACTGCCTTCGAGCTCGATCGGCTCGTCCTGATCCGCATCCTGATGTGCGCCGTCGTGACGCTGTTCTTCGTCGTTGCGATGCGGAGCCCGAAGATCGTGCCACGCGGCCTGCAGAACGCCGGCGAGATGGCGATCGACTTCGTGCGCGTCAACATCGCCGAGGAAACCCTCGGCAAGGAACAGGGCCGTCGATTCCTCCCGGTCATCGCGACGATCTTCTTCGTTGTCCTCGCGACGAACATCTCGGGCATCATCCCGTTCCTGAACATCTCGTCCAATGGACGTATCGCGATGCCGCTCGTGCTCGCAGCGCTCGCGTACATCGTGTTCAACTACGTCGGCATCAAGAAGTACGGCTTCTTCAAGTACGTCAAGAGCAGCGTCGTCGTGCCGGGTGTCCCGCTCCCGATGCACTTCCTGCTCGTGCCGATCGAGTTCATCTCCACGTTCGTGCTCCGGCCGTTCACGCTCATGGTCCGACTCATGGCCAACATGCTCGCCGGTCACATCCTGCTGGTGCTGTTCTTCAGTGCCACCTGGTACTTCTTCTTCGACGCAGGCAACTTCACCGCTGTGTTCGGTGCTGCGTCGCTCCTCGCGGGTGTCGCCTTCACGTTCTTCGAACTGCTGGTGATCTTCCTGCAGGCGTACGTGTTCGCGTTGCTGACGTGCGTGTACATCGACACCGCACTGCACGCGGACTCGCACTGACCGAACGTCTTTCCGACCAGCAACACCAAGAACTGCACCTCGCGCCGATCGCCGGCAGGGGTCAACAGAAAGGGAATAAACCATGAGCCTCGCATACCTGGCACAGGAAGCGGTGGAGACCACTGCCAAGGGTTACGGCGCGATCGGCTACGGCCTCGCTGCGATCGGTCCGGGCGTCGGTATCGGTATCGTCGTCGGTAAGGCGATCGAAGGCATGGTCCGCCAGCCCGAGATGGCCGGTCAGGTCCGCACGACGATGTTCCTCGGTATCGCGTTCACCGAGGCACTCGCCCTCATCGGCCTCGTCGCCGGCTTCATTTTCTAAGAGATCATCGACATGGCAGCAAACATCGCACTTCTCGCGGCAGAGGAAGGTGGAGAAACCCACAATCCTCTGATCCCCGAGACATACGACATCGTCTGGTCGATCGTCTGCCTGGTCATCGTCGGCTTCGTCTTCTGGAAGTTCGTGCTTCCGATGGCGCAGAAGGTTCTCGCCGAGCGCACCGAGCAGATCGACGGCGGAATCAAGCGGGCCGAAGAGGCCCAGGCCGAGGCCCAGGCGGCACTCGAGCAGTACCGCGCCCAACTCGCTGAGGCTCGCACCGAGGCTGCGCAGATCCGCGAGGACGCGCGCAACCAGGGGCAGCAGATCATCAACGAGATGAAGGCACAGGCGCAGGAGGAGAGCGACCGGATCGTGACCGCAGGTCACACCCAGCTCGCCGCCCAGCGTCAGCAGATCGTCACCGAGCTGCGGAGCGATCTCGGCCGCACCGCGGTCGACCTCGCCGAGAAGGTCATCGGCGAGTCCCTCTCCGACGACGTGAAGCGTGCAGGCTCGATCGACCGCTTCCTCGACGAGCTCGACTCCGTCGACGCCAAGACATCCGCAGGGAAGTGAGGCCCATGTACGCAGCGAGCCGTGAGGCGCTGACGCAGACTCGTGCTGCGTTGGCGTCGGCCATGGAATCCGTCTCGGCAGGCGCGGCCACGGCTGCGGCTGCACAGACAGGGGCGGACCTGTTCTCGATCGTCGACACGCTCGACTCCGAGCGCGGCCTGCGTGCCGCGCTGGCCGACAACTCGACGCCCGAGGCAGCCCGCACCGGGCTGGCCCAGCAGGTGTTCGGTGACAAGGTCTCCGACCAGGCACTCGCCACCGTCACCGCAGCGGCGGGCCAGGACTGGTCCGCGCCTCGCGACCTGCTCGACTCGCTCGTGCTCCTCGGCCGGGAATCGCTGTTGAGGGCGGCCGCCGACCAGGAACAGCTCGACACCGTCGAGGACGAGCTGTTCCGGCTCGGACGGATCGCGGCAGGCAACCCGGAACTCGAGCAGGCGCTCTCCGATCGTGCCGCGTCCGAGCGTCGCAAGCGGGAGCTGCTCACGTCGCTCCTGTACGGCAAGGTCACCGCCGTTACCGAGGCTCTCGCCGTGCAGGCCGTCGGCCGGCTGAAGAAGACGGCCCCCGCCGATGCGTTCGACGAACTGTCGAACCTCGCAGCGGAACGGCGCGAAAGCGTCGTGGCGAAGGTGACGAGCGCGTCCGCGCTGACATCGGAGCAGAAGGAGCGGCTGGCGGCGAAGCTCACCAGCCTCTACCGCAAGTCGGTCACGGTCCACGTGGAAGTGGATCGCGAGCTCCTCGGCGGCATGGTCGTCCGGGTGGGCGACGAGGTGATCGACGGCAGCGCCGCCGGAAGGCTTGCGGCACTGCGGAAGACGCTCAAGTAGTCCGCACAGTACATATTCCCCAGATCTTTTCGAAGACCAGACCCGAGAGCAGGAAGAACATGGCGGAGCTGACGATCTCCTCCGACGAGATCCGTAGCGCGATCGACAATTACACCTCGAGCTACTCACCGGAGGCCTCCCGCGAGGAGGTCGGCGTGGTGACCGACACCAGTGACGGCATCGCGCATGTCAGTGGCCTGCCTTCGGCAATGGCCAACGAGCTGCTCGAGTTCCCGGGTGGCGTCCTCGGTGTGGCGCTCAACCTCGAGGCCACCGAGATCGGCACCGTGATCCTGGGTGACTACGAGACCATCGCAGAGGGTCAGGAAGTCAAGCGCACCGGCGACGTCCTGTCCGTCCCGGTCGGCGACGGCTTCCTGGGCCGCGTCGTCAACCCGCTCGGTCAGCCGATCGACGGCCTGGGCGACATCGAGTCCGACGAGACCCGCGCTCTCGAGCTGCAGGCGGCCTCGGTGCTCGAGCGCCAGCCCGTCGAGGAGCCGATGCAGACCGGTATCAAGGCCATCGACGCGATGACCCCGATCGGTCGTGGCCAGCGTCAGCTCGTCATCGGCGACCGCAAGACCGGCAAGACGGCCGTGTGCATCGACACGATCCTGAACCAGAAGGCGAACTGGGAATCGGGCGACCCCACCAAGCAGGTGCGCTGCATCTACGTCGCGATCGGTCAGAAGGGTTCGACCATCGCGGGCGTCAAGCAGTCCCTCGAAGAAGCGGGCGCGCTCGAGTACACCACCATTGTCGCGGCGCCTGCCTCGGATTCCGCGGGCTTCAAGTGGCTCGCTCCCTACACGGGTTCCGCCATCGGCCAGCACTGGATGTACCAGGGCAAGCATGTCCTGATCGTGTTCGACGACCTCACCAAGCAGGCCGAGGCGTACCGCGCCATCTCGCTGCTGCTGCGCCGTCCGCCGGGCCGCGAGGCATACCCCGGCGACGTCTTCTACCTGCACTCGCGTCTGCTCGAGCGTTGCGCGAAGCTGTCCGACGAGCTCGGCGCGGGTTCGATGACCGGTCTGCCGATCATCGAGACCAAGGCCAACGACGTCTCGGCGTACATCCCGACCAACGTCATCTCGATCACCGACGGCCAGGTCTTCCTCGAGTCCGATCTGTTCAACCAGGGTGTCCGCCCGGCCATCAACGTCGGTATCTCGGTCTCCCGTGTCGGTGGTGCCGCGCAGACCAAGGGCATGAAGAAGGTCTCCGGTTCGCTGCGTCTCGAACTGGCCCAGTTCCGTGAGCTCGAAGCGTTCTCCGCGTTCGCGTCCGACCTCGATGCTGCCTCGAAGGCTCAGCTCGACCGCGGCGCACGCCTCACCGAGCTGCTCAAGCAGGACCAGTTCTCACCGGTGCCCGTCGAGGACCAGATCGTGTCGATCTGGCTCGCAGGCCAGGGCGTCTTCGACTCGGTTCCGGTGGGCGACGTCCGCCGCTTCGAGGCCGAGCTCCTCGACGACCTGCACCGCAATGCGTCGGGTGTGTTCGACTCGATCGCGGGCGGCAAGGTCCTCGACGAGGAGAACCAGAAGGCGCTCACCGAGGCGACCGAGAAGTTCAAGCAGGGCTTCCTCGCGTCCGACGGTTCGCGCGTGGTCAACGAGGCGGAGGCCGACGCCCTGAACGCCGACGAGGTCGGCCAGGAGCAGGTCACCGTCAAGCGGAAGACCGTCAACAAGTGAGCCACCGGGTCCTGACACTGCGACAGACGAAGGGAGAGTGATCGATCGATGGCCAGCATTCGTGAACTGCGATCGCGCATCAAGTCGGTCAACTCGACCAAGAAGATCACCAAGGCGCAGGAACTGATCGCGGCGTCCCGCATCACCAAGGCCCAGGCCCGTGTGGCGGCGTCCAAGCCGTACGCCGAGGAGATCACGAAGGTCCTCACCGAGCTCGCGAGTGCGTCGTCGGCTCTCGATCACCCGCTGCTCAACGAGCGCCCTCACCCCAAGCGCGCTGCGGTGCTGGTCGTCACCAGCGACAGCGGCCAGTGCGGCGCGTACAACGCGAACGTGCTGAAGGAAGCCGAGGAGCTGTACCAGCTGCTCCGCAGCGAGGGCAAGGAACCGGTGCCCTACGTCCTCGGCAACAAGGGGCTGGGTTACTACACGTTCCGCAGCCGTCCTCTCGGCGGCGCGTGGACGGGCTTCTCGCAGGAGCCGCGCTACGCGGACGCGGCGAAAGCGGCGAGTCACCTGGTCGAGCTGTTCATGGCCGGTTCCGGCGCGGAGGTTCCCGCGCCGAACGGCGAGGGCACGATCGAAGGCGTCGACGAGCTGCACATCGTCTACACACGGTTCGTCTCGATGCTCACCCAGCGCCCCGAGGTTCGCCGGATGGCACCCCTCGAGGTCTCGGTCGAGGTCGAGAACATCGAGCTCGACGACATGCTCACCGATGCGGTCGCCAAGCCCGACAGCGGACCGGTCGCGGACTACAACTTCGAGCCCGAGGCCGACAAGCTGCTCGGTGCGCTGCTTCCGAAGTACGTCAACACGCGCATCTACTCGTCGCTCCTCGACGCCGCAGCGTCCGAGCACGCGGCCCGTCGTACCGCTATGAAGGCCGCGACGGACAACGCAAACGAACTGGTGAACACGTTGAGTCGACAGGCCAACCAGGCTCGCCAGGCCCAGATCACCCAGGAAATCAGCGAGATCGTCGGCGGCGCGAACGCGCTGGCCTCGAGCGCAGGAAGTGACTAGACAATGACCGCAGCAGTAACCGAAAACAACGCGGCGGGAGCGGGCACGCTCGCCGGCCGCGTCGTGCGGGTGATCGGTCCCGTCGTGGACGTTGAATTCCCGCGCGGGGCCGTGCCCGAGCTCTTCAACGCCCTCAGCGCAGAGGTCACCCTCGCGTCCGTGGCCAAGACACTGACGCTCGAGGTCGCGCAGCACCTGGGCGACAACCTCGTGCGCACGATCTCGATGCAGCCGACCGACGGTCTCGTGCGTGGCGCCAGCGTCGTCGACAGCGGCAGGCCGATCTCGGTCCCCGTCGGCGACGTCGTCAAGGGCCACGTGTTCAACGCGCTTGGCGACTGCCTCGACGCTCCGGGCACCGGTCGCGACGGCGAGCAGTGGGGCATCCACCGCAAGCCGCCGGCCTTCGACCAGCTCGAGGGCAAGACCGAGATCCTCGAGACCGGCATCAAGGTCATCGACCTGCTGACCCCGTACGTCAAGGGCGGCAAGATCGGTCTGTTCGGTGGTGCCGGTGTCGGCAAGACCGTTCTGATCCAGGAGATGATCACCCGTATCGCCCGTGAGTTCTCCGGCACGTCGGTGTTCGCCGGCGTCGGCGAGCGCACGCGTGAGGGCACCGACCTCCACCTCGAGATGGAAGAGATGGGCGTCCTCCAGGACACGGCCCTCGTCTTCGGTCAGATGGACGAGCCGCCGGGAACGCGTATGCGCGTCGCCCTGTCCGCGCTGACCATGGCGGAGTACTTCCGCGATGTCCAGGGCCAGGACGTCCTGCTGTTCATCGACAACATCTTCCGCTTCACGCAGGCGGGCTCCGAGGTCTCGACCCTGCTGGGTCGTATGCCTTCGGCCGTCGGTTACCAGCCCACGCTGGCGGACGAGATGGGTGAGCTCCAGGAACGCATCACCTCGACCCGTGGCCGTTCGATCACCTCGCTGCAGGCGATCTACGTCCCCGCCGACGACTACACCGACCCGGCGCCTGCGACCACCTTCGCGCACCTCGATGCCACCACCGAGCTCTCGCGTCCGATCTCGCAGATGGGTATCTACCCCGCCGTCGACCCGCTGACGTCGACGTCGCGCATCCTCGAGCCGGGCATCGTGGGCGACGAGCACTTCCGTGTCGCGAACGAGGTCAAGCGGATCCTGCAGAAGTACAAGGAACTGCAGGACATCATCGCCATCCTCGGCATGGACGAGCTCTCCGAGGAGGACAAGGTCCTCGTCGGTCGCGCCCGCCGTCTGCAGCGCTTCCTCGGCCAGAACTTCATCGTCGCCGAGAAGTTCACCGGCCAGCCCGGTTCGGTCGTGCCGCTGCGCGACACGATCGAGGCCTTCGACCGCGTATGCAAGGGCGAGTTCGACCACTTCCCCGAGCAGGCGTTCAACAGCCTCGGCGGACTCGACGACGTCGAGGCCGCGGCCAAGAAGATCGCCGGAAAGTAGTCGACCATGGCTGAGATGACCGTAGACCTCGTCGCTGTCGAGCAGCGGCTGTGGTCGGGCAAGGCGACACTCGTCAGCGCTCAGACCACCGAGGGCGAGATCGGCATCATGCCCGGTCACGAGCCCGTGCTCGGTCAGCTGGTCGAAGCGGGCGTCGTTGCGATCACGTCCGACGAAGGCGAGCGCATCGTTGCCGCCGTGCACGGAGGGTTTCTCTCCGTCACCGCGAACAGCGTCACGGTGCTCGCCGAATCGGCGGAGCTCGCGTCCGACATCGACGTCGAGGAAGCCAAAGCGGTGCTCGCACGTGGCGGAGACGACGAGGAGGCGCTCGCCGCCGCCAAGGGTCGCCTTCGCGCGGTAGAGCGCGGTTAGTCAGAGAACGCCGCGACGGAGGCCGACGAGCAGTGACGATCGGAATGATTCTGCTGATCATTCTGGTTGTGCTGCTCGCGGCCGCCGTCGCGGCGTTTCTGTATCGTCTGCGCGTTCTGCACCGCGGTGGCACCGCGGCGATCGTACGGACCTTGCCTGCCGCTCCCGGAGCAGGTTGGCGTCACGGGATCATGTGCTACGGCGAGAGCGCACTGGTCTTCTACAAGCTGTCGAGCCTCAAGCCGGGGCCCGACACCAAATTCGCTCGCCGGGACATCGAACTCGGCGCTCGACGCGCCCCGAAGGGCAACGAGTTCGACATCATGACCGAGGACATCGCGATCCTCGAAGTGTCCGACGGCGTCCAGAACTACGAGTTCGCTCTCGACGGGGGAGCGCTCACCGCATTCCTGTCGTGGGTCGAAGCGCGGCCGTCAGGACGCTCGATGCGTCGCAAACGGTTCTGACGGCCGCCACTTCCGCGCTGCATTCTCCAGTCGCGTCCCGCGCTGCGTTTTCCAGTCGCGTCCCGCCCTTGCGTTTTCTAGTCGCGTCCCGCTCCGGGCTCCCAGAGGACGTCCCCCTCGGGATTCGCGATCCGGCCCAGCACGAACAACAGATCCGACAGCCGGTTCAGGTACTTCGCCGGCAATGCGTTCGTGTCGTCTGGTCGTGCGTCGACCGCAGCCCACGCGGACCGTTCGGCACGCCGGGCGACCGTGCGCGCCACGTGCAGGTGCGCCGCGAGGGGAGTGCCGCCGGGCAGGATGAACGAATTGAGCGGCTCGAGTTCCGCATTGAACTCGTCGCACCAGGTCTCCAACCGGTCGATGTACGACTGTGTGATGCGCAGCGGTGGGTACTTGGGGTCGGCCACCACCGGGGTCGACAGATCTGCGCCCGCGTCGAAGAGATCGTTTTGGACCTGGCGCAGCACCGAGTACATCCGTTCCGGCACGTCTGTCGTCGCGAGGGCGATGCCGATCGCCGCATTCGCCTCGTCGCAGTCCGCGTACGCTGCCAGCCGCGGATCGTTCTTGGACACGCGCGAGAAGTCGCTGAGCCCGGTCGTACCGTCGTCGCCGGTCCGGGTGTAGATCTTTGTCAAGTGCACTGCCATGCCGTCACGGTACCGCTCGGCACGAAGGCCCCAAGGGGTTCTAGGCTGTGAACCGTGAGCGAGCGCTTTCTGGTCACCGGCGGTAGCCGGCTCGAAGGAGTAGTGGGGGTCGGCGGCGCCAAGAACAGCGTGCTGAAGCTGATGGCGGCGGCCCTCCTCGCCGAGGGCACGACCGTGGTGACCAACTGCCCCGACATCCTGGACGTCCCGCTGATGGCGGACGTCCTGCGCGGCCTGGGCTGCGAAGTCGAACTGACCGATTCGTCGGTGGCGATCACGACTCCTGCCGAACCGAAGTACCACGCCGACTTCGCGGCGGTACGGCAGTTCCGCGCGTCGGTGTGTGTGCTCGGCCCGCTCGTCGCGCGGTGCCGCCAGGCCGTCGTCGCGCTGCCGGGCGGCGATGCGATCGGGTCGCGCCCGCTCGACATGCACCAATCCGGACTCCAACTCCTCGGTGCCGACAGCACGATCGAGCACGGGTGCGTCGTGGCACGCGCCGAGGACCTCAACGGTGCCAACATCCGGTTGGCCTTTCCGTCGGTGGGCGCCACCGAGAACATTCTGATGGCCGCGGTCCTCGCCAAGGGCGAGACGGTCATCGACAACGCGGCGCGCGAACCCGAGATCGTCGATCTGTGCAACATGCTCGTCCGGATGGGCGCGCATATCGACGGCGCGGGCACCTCGACGCTCACCATCGAGGGCGTCGAACGACTGCAGCCCACTACCCACCGCGTGATCGGCGACCGCATCGTCGCCGCGACATGGGGGATCGCAGCATCCATGACGCGGGGCGATGTCCGGGTCGAAGGTGTCAATCCGAAGCATCTCGGACTGGTACTCGACAAACTGCGGGCCGCGGGTGCCGAAGTCACGCCGGAGCCGAACGGGTTCCGGGTACTGCAGCGGGAGCGTCCGCAGGCCGTCAACTTCGCGACCCTGCCGTTCCCCGGCTTTCCCACGGACCTGCAGCCGATGGCGATCGGTCTTGCCGCGGTGGCCGACGGCACGTCGATGATCACGGAAAACGTGTTCGAGGCGCGCTTCCGATTCGTCGAAGAGATGATTCGGCTGGGCGCCGACGCCCGCACCGACGGCCATCACGCCGTGGTGCGAGGAATCCCCCGACTGTCCAGCGCGCCCGTCTGGTCGTCGGACATCCGCGCCGGCGCGGGCCTGGTCCTCGCAGGCCTGTGCGCCGAAGGGGTCACCGAGGTGCACGACGTCTACCACATCGACCGCGGGTATCCCCGGTTCGTCGAGAACCTGCAGGGCCTCGGTGGACAGATCGAACGGGTCGGCACCGCCAGCTGAGTCGGTGACCGGCATCACAGACGCGACGCGACCGCATTCTGCGGTCGCGTCGTCTGTTTACACCGCGATGACCTGTAGCTTCGTGGCACCGCGACGCGATGACCTGCGGATTTGGAATCCGCGGAAACCTCCCGTAACTTATTGCAAGTCAGAGCGACACGGACACCGACTCCCGGCCCCGCCGGTGAGCAACGAGGTTGGACGAAGGCGCCTGGCGGTTCCCCGGAGATCCGATCTCGTGTAGAGTGGTTGCTCCGACTCCGAGCAAGACAGGATTCGCCTAGTTGCGAGTCTGGCCCGGATGGGATAAGTTGGAACGGTTGCCCCGGATCTGCTTTGTGTGGTGATGGT